>CAJUQY010000013.1 GCA_910588815.1 uncultured Lachnospiraceae bacterium
CCGGCGACACCACCATGGCCAGCAAAAAAGAGGTGGAGGCCCTCATGGGCGGCGCAGGCGCCAGAGTACAGAGATAACAGAGCATGATTTTATTACAGATTCCTGAGAGGATTACCCATGAAGAATACATTTTTAGACAAAATAAGGGCGGGGGAAAAGACCGTCGGCACCTTTTTTGAGATGGGCAGCGGGGCTGTCGGAGAGGTCATCGGTACGACCAGCCTGGATTATTTCATCATCGACTGCGAACACGGACCCTATGACATCGAAACCACGGCCGAGATCATCCGCGCCGCGGAAAACAGCGGAAACGGAAGTGTGACTGCCCTCGCAAGGGCAAAAGGCATCCAGAGGGATGCGATCCTGAAGCTTCTGGACATCGGCGCCAAAGGCTTGATCATTCCCCAGGTAAAGACCCTGGAAGAGCTTCAAAATATCGTCCGGTGGGGGAAGTATTTCCCGGTGGGGGACCGGGGATACGCCTGGTCCAGAAATAACCTGTTTGGCCGCGCCGAAGGGGCGGACGCAGGAATGAAAGCCTGGTGCGCCCACTGCAATGAAAAACAGCTTCTGATCCCCCAGTGTGAAACCGTCGAATGCCTGGAGCATATTGAGGAATTCGCCCTCGTGGAGGGGATCGACGGTTTCTTCGTCGGCCCCAACGACTTGAGCATCGCCATGGGCATCCCCGGAGAATTTGACAGTCCGGACTTCCTCGCCGCCCTGGAGCGGATCGAAAAAGCTGTCCATAAGGCCGGAAAGTTCCTGATGATCTATGTGGATACCCCAAAAATCGGTATCAGGCGGCTTCAGAGCGGCTATGACAGCGTCACGGTTTCCGTGGATGCCTGCGTCTATGTAAACGCCCTGAACAGGATGGTACAGGATGTAAAACAGCCGGACAACTGAGGAATGAGGAAAATGCCCATGATAAAGGATAAGACTGTCGCAGTGACAGACTGCGACCATAAGGACATGAAAGAAGAAGAGGCCGTCTTCGCACGCTGCGGCCTGAACCTGGACTTGTTCCAGTGTAAGACAGAGCAAGAACTGATGGATACCCTGCCCGGTTATCCGGCAGTCTTAAATCAATACGCGCCCTTTACGGAAAAGGTATTCGCCGCTCTGCCGGATCTGAAGCTCATTGTCCGCTACGGCGTCGGCGTCAACAACATCGACCTGGATGCGGCCTCCCGGCACAAGGTCTCCGTATGCAGCGTCCCGGACTATGGAATCCAGGAGGTGGCCGGCCATGCCTTCGCCCTGATGATGGCCCTGACCAGAAAGCTTCTCCCCATGGACGAAGCAGTAAAAGCGGGCCGGTGGGACTATGCCGAAAGCATCCCCCTTTTCCGCTATCGGGAAATGACGGTGGGAATCATCGGCCTGGGGCGGATCGGCTCTTTCTTCGCAGAGCTTGTCCGGCCCCTGGGCTGCCGGATCCTCGGCTTCGACATCGCAGACGGAGTATGCGGGCCGAACTTTGTGGAATCTGTGGATTTTGGCGCCCTGATAAAGGAAAGCGACGTCATTTCCATCCACAGCAACCTGGAAACCTCCAGGCACCTGATCGGCAAAGCCCAGCTGGCAGACATGAAACCGACCGCCTGCCTCGTCAACGTATCCCGCGGCGGAATCATCGACGAGGCCGCCCTCGCAGACGCCCTGAACCGGGGAGCCCTCGCCGGAGCCGGAATCGACGTGACGGAAACAGAGCCGCTTCCGGCCGGCTCTCCCCTGCGCACCGCAAAAAATATCATCCTGACTCCCCACATGGCCTGGTATTCTGAAGAAGCTTCCTCGGATCTGAAAACAAAAGCCGCCGAAGAAGCCGCCCGGTATCTCACCGGCAGGCCCTTAAAAAATCAGGTCAACTGCTTTTGAAATAATCTGTGAAAAACACTGCTGCCAAGAAAGGAATATGGATATGATGAAAGCAATTGTCTTCACGGGACCCGGGCAGGCAAAGCTCCTCCAGGTGCCGAAACCAAAAGTAAAAGACGGATGGACGCTGATCAAGGTTTCCCATGCCGGAATCTGCGGCAGCGACCTGACCATCTTTTCCGGCCATCACCCCAGGGCCAAAGCGCCCCTTGTCATGGGCCACGAATTTTCCGGCTGGCTTGCGCAGGACATCCCCGGCCTTCCCGCGGGAACCCCCGTGACGGTGAACCCGCTCCTTTCCTGCGGGCACTGTACCCCCTGCCTGGAAGGGAACAGCCATGTCTGCCGGACTCTGGGGCTTCTCGGAATCGACTGCGACGGAGGGATGGCCGAATACGCGGCCGCCCCGATCTCAATGATCCTGCCCCTCCCCGAAGATATCTCCTTAAAGCTCGGCGCTTTTATCGAGCCTGTGGCCGTCACCGTCCATGCTGTCCGCATGGCCTCGTATCTCCCCGGCGACAGCACCCTTGTCTTCGGTGCGGGCACCATCGGCCTGGCAACGGCCCTCACCCTCCGGAAATTCGGAGCTTCTTCCGTCACCATCTGCGAATCCAATCCCATCCGCTTAAAGCTTGCCGAGTCTCTTGGCTTCCACGGGATCCAAAGCGGCAACGGGCTTCTGGATGAGCTCCTTGAAGAAACCAACGGCGAGGGTTACGATTATGTATTTGACTGTGCCGGCCACCAGTCCGTCGCCGACATCCTTCCCGATGTGGTAAAAATCCGCGGGAAGATCGAGATCGTCGCCGGCTACAAGGCTCCGCCCTCCATGGATTTCCAAAAGGGAATGTTCCGTGAATTCTCTATCCAGTTCACAAGAGTCTACCGGATGAAGGATTTCGAGATCGCCGCCAGGCTGGCGGCAAAAGATCCGGACTATGAAAAACTCATCAACTACGAACTTGCTCCGGAGGATGCAGAAAAGGGCTTTGAACTTCTGACCACGCCCACCGACGCGGTAAAGGTCATGTACCGGTTTCACCAATAAATCAAGCACAGGAGGCTGCCATGTTATTTGATATTTCAGGAAAAAACGCTGTCATAACCGGGGCCAGCCGCGGCCTCGGCCTGGGGATCGCCGAAGGCTTCGCAAAAGCCGGGGCCAATCTGATCCTGATCTCCCGCCATATGCAGGAGGAAACCCTTGCCCGTCTGGAAAGCTTCGGAACAAAAGTCCGCTCTTACGCCTTCGACCTCGCAGAGCCGGAAGGGATTCCCGCCCTCGTGGGGCAGATTCTGGACGAGTGGGGCCGGATCCACATTCTCGTCAACAATGCCGGCGCCCAGCGCCGGAACGATTCCGTGAATTTCACCAATGAAGACTGGGATTTCGTCTGCACGGTCAATCAAAAGAGCGTCTTTGTTCTCTGCCGGGAGATCGGCCGTCACATGGTGGCAAAACAAGGCGGCAAGATCATCAATTTCGCTTCCCTGCTCTCCTTCCAGGGGGGATTCCGGGTTCCCGCCTATGCCGCCAGCAAAGGAGCCGTCATGCAGTTCACCAAAAGCCTTGCCAACGAATGGGCCGCCTGCGGTGTCAATGTCAACTGCATCGCCCCCGGCTATTTTGATACGGAAATGAATACGGCCCTCATAAACGACCCGGTCCGCCGCGAACAGATCTCCGTCCGCATCCCGGCCGGCCACTGGGGAAGGCCGGAAGATCTGGTGGGCACGGCCATCTACCTGGCCAGCAGCGCTTCCGACTATGTAAACGGCGTCACCATCCCGGTGGACGGCGGCTGGCTGGGGCGGTAGCACCGGATTTCTGCCTGCTGCGTCTTACCCCTGCGGCATCAAAATGCGCGCCGCCCGTTTTTGAAACAAGGTACAATAAAATCCAAAATAATAATGACAGAACCCGGCATGATAAAACTTCCTTTCCGAATCTGCGAGGTTACTCTCTTCTTCCAAACCTCTCCCCGGAGCCGTGGGCCTCCACCACCGCCAGGGCGTCCATGGAAATTTTCATGATATCCTTCGTCATGTCCTCACTCAGATTCATTCTCCGGGCCACCTCAGAAAGAGTCGCTTCCCGTCCAAGCTCCTTCACCAGATCTTCCGTCGCTTCCATAATCGCATTGGCCTGGGCCGCCAGATAGCTTCCCGTATCCTGCTCTCCGGTCTGCTCCGCAAGAGCGGCATCCATGGCGCTGCAGATCTCTCTCGTAATATACACGCCGAAATCGCCGTCCTCAAACTCTTCCATAGCTGTCAGAAGAGCCATATTCCCCTCCTGGACAAGGTCTGCCATAAGGACCCCTCTCCCCGCATATTCCTTCGCCAGCTCCACGACCCGCTTAAGGTGCGCTTCTGCCAGACGGTTTCTGGCCCCGCGGTCTCCCGCCTTCACAGCCGCAAGAAGCCCGGAAAGCTCCGTAATGGAAAGCGCTTCCATAGACTTGATCTCCTCCAGATACATCCGGTAGCATCTGGAATCCTCTCCAGTCAGCCGCTTTTCAGAAGAAACATGTCTGGCCTTTTTTACAGGACACTCCTGTCCGCTGTCACCGCCTTTTAAATAAGAAAGGCTTTCCGCATGGCTCTCATGTCCCTCCACAGCTATCTGATTCAGCTCCAGATAGCTGCAGATCAGACACCATTGTTCTTCTGTAAGCTCCCATCCCGGAAAACACTCCCGGATCTCGCCTTCCGTCACTTTGAGACCGGAGGCTTTCGCATGAAGAAGAAGCTCGCCAAGGGCGGCTTTAAATTCTTCCTGATTTCTCATATCCATACTCCTGTTCATTCCAGATCCGGGCCGTCAGGGCTTTTGTTCCTCGCAGACACGTCGAGTTTGTAAATTTCACTGCGCCGCTTATTTGCAGACAATTTTACTGCTATAGAAGCAGGCAGCGAAAATTGTCTGCGCTATGCTCATGAAATTTACAAACTCTTCCTGCCGTCTGCTCTGGAACAAAAGCCCTGACGGCCCTCACTCGGAATATTATATACATCCGTCCGAGTAAGCCTGCGCTCACCACGCAGGTTTTCCTGTACTTATCAGACTTTCAAGATCCAAAAACGCATTTTCTATGGCCTCGGAATGATACATGTCATACACAAAATCCGTTAATTTTTTTCGTCCAATATTTGTAAAACATCATGGGCCGTAGTATTTTTGTAATTTGCATAACTTTCCAACAGATATGCAAAAAACTCAAATTCCTTATCCAATTTCATCCCCCTCAAATACAAAGAATTGCGGGGATCGCCCGTCGCCGCTTCATGTTCCCACAGATCAAACAATACGCACGGACTGAAATGCCGCATCTTCAATTCATCATCTGTAAGCATCTCATGGGTTTCGGAACTTAAAAATAAACGCAGTACATCCATCTTCGATATTCCACGGCTGTCTGCAATATTTCCCGAGACATAATCGCCGATAACCGGCATCGTATTATCATTGGCAACTGGTCCTATTACAAGATCCTAAAATCCCCTTCCCTACAGATGAAACAGCGCTGTCGCAATGGAAAAATAGATGGTGATGGCGGCGGCATCCACGAAGGTCGTGATAAGAGGCGCGGCCATGAGGGCCGGATCCAGCCTGCAGCGTTTTGCCAGCATGGGCAGGCTGCAGCCGATAAGCTCCGCCAGAGTCACCGTGCAGACCAGCGTCATTCCGATAAGGGCCGCCAGTTTCAGGTTCTGCTGATACATAATATAAATCCGGATTCCGTTAACGACTGCCAGGGTGCTGCTCACCAGCGCCGCCACCCGGATCTCCTTCCAGATGACCCGGAAGGCATCTTTTAAATGAATATCGTCAATGGCCATACCGCGGATAATCAGCGCGGAGCTTTGAGAGCCGCAGTTGCCGCTGGTATCCATTAACATGGGGATAAAGGAAACCAGTACCGGAATCGCCTCAAACGCCACCTCATATTTCGTGATGATCATCCCTGTCACCGTCGCCGAAAGCATCAGGATCAGCAGCCAGGGAATACGGTTTCCTGCGTGGCGGAATACCGAGGTGCTGAAATAAGAATCCTCACTGGGCGCCACCGCCGCCATAAGGGTAATGTCCTCCGTGGCTTCGTCCTGCAGGACCTCCATGGCGTCGTCCACGGTCACGATCCCGACCATGCAGCCTTCCTGATCCACCACAGGAAGGGCAATGAGGCCGTATTTCCTGACCAGCTTGGCCGCCGTTTCCTGGTCGTCATGGGTCTTAACCGTAATAATATTGGACTCCATAATTTCCTGAACACTTTTTCTCTCATCCGAAATCAGAAGCGCCTTTGCCGTCACGATTCCAAGGAGCTTTTTATTCTGGATCACATAACAGGTGTAAATCGTCTCGCTGTCAATGCCGACCCGGCGGATTTTTTCCAGAGACGCCTTCACCGTCATATGGGGCTTTAGATCCACGTATTCCACCGTCATAATGCTGCCGACGCTGTCCTCCGGGTAACTTAAAAGCTGATTAAGCTGCCTCCTGGTCTCCAGATCCGTATTTGCCAGGATCCGCTCCACCACATTAGCCGGCATCTCTTCCAGAAGGTCCGCCGTATCGTCAAGGAACATATCGTCAAGGACCGCCCGAAGCTCTCTCTCCGTAAGAGCCTCCACCAGAATCTGCTGTTCCCTGGACTCCATGCAGCTGAAGGTTTCTGCCGCCTCTTCCTTGCCGATCAGGCGGAAAGCCTTGATCATCTGGCGCTCCGGGAGCTCCTCCAGAAGCTCCGCCAGATCCACCTGGTTCATATCGGCAAAAATTTCTTTGATCTTTTTATACTGCTTGGCCTCAAGCAGCTCACAAACATCTCTCTCTGTCATGTTCTGCCTCCTTTTCCTGATGCTGAAAACCTGTGCATCCTTACTATACGCAAAACATGAAAAGAAAACCGGTCTGCTTTTACAAGAGGACCCCGCCAAGGGGATCTCCAGACCGCAGATCTCCCGCTTCCGCGGCGAGTCTACAGACCTCATCCATCATGCTTTGCCTGCAACTGTTACTACCGTCTGGATCCATAAACTCACCACCTTTCCGTAAAACAGGGGAATCCCTGAAGTTCTTTTCCTCATACAGGAAATCCCGTATGATGAAAGAAAAGACACGTCAGTGACATGGTGACGTGCCTTTCCGCTTACCTCATTTATACTATATTTCACATTTCCCTGTCAACCTGTTTGGGAAACTTTTTTCCTCCTGTGCAATTGAATTTTTGCCCTGCCAAGGCACATGAAACAGCCAGCCGCACAGGTACATGATCTCCTAGTCCATCTCCACCGTCACCTTATCCAGATGCCAGATCTCATCCACGTACTGCTGAATGGTCCGGTCAGAGGTGAACTTGCCGGAGCAGGCCACGTTCATAATGGCCGCCTTCGCCCACCATTTCTCATCCCGGTACGCCGCGTCCACACGCTTCTGGGCCTCGGCATAAGAACGGAAATCCTTCAGGTTGAAATAAGTGTCCGCCTTGTCCGTGCTCTGGGTGTTGAGCAGAGAGTTGTACAGGTCGCGGAACAGCTCCGTGTTGTTGGGCGCGTAGAACCCATTGATCAGCTGCATCAGCACCCGGCGGATATCCTGGTCATTGTTGAAGATATCCATGGGGTTGTAGCCGCCGTTCGTCTCATAATTGATGACCTCATCCGAAGACATGCCGAAGATGAACGCATATTCCTTGCCGACCTCTTCCACGATCTCCACATTGGCGCCGTCCATGGTACCGAGAGTCAGTGCGCCGTTTAACATAAACTTCATATTGCCCGTACCGGAGGCTTCCTTGCTGGCGGTAGAGATCTGCTCGCTGACGTCAGCGGCCGCAAAGATCCACTCGGCGTTGGACACCCGGTAGTCCTCAATGAATACCACCTTGATCTTTCCGTTAATGGACTTGTCGTTGTTGACCACGTCCGCCACGGCGTTGATCAGCTTGATGGTCAGCTTCGCAATCTTGTAGCCGGCCGCGGCCTTGGCGCCGAAGATAAAGGTCCTGGGTACCATATCCAGCTCCGGATTATCCTTGAGCCCATTGTACAGATACATCACATGAAGGATATTGAGGAGCTGTCTCTTGTACTCATGGAGACGCTTCACCTGCACGTCGAAAATGGAACGGGGATCCACGTCAATGCCATTGTTCTCCTTGATATATTTCGCCAGACGGAGCTTATTCTGATATTTAATGTTCATAAACTCCTGCTGGCACTTGGGATCGTCCGCATAAACCGCCAGCTTCTTGATGTGAGGCAGGTTGGTGATCCACTCGTCGCCGATCTTATCCGTGACCCAGTTGGCCAGAAGCTCGTTGCCGTGAAGCAGGAACCGGCGCTGAGTAATGCCGTTGGTCTTGTTGTTGTACTTCCAGGGCTCCATCTCGTAGAAATCCTTCAGGACCTTGGTCTTTAAGATCTCTGTATGAAGCGCCGCCACGCCGTTGACTGAAAAGCTTCCGGCAATGGCCAGATGAGCCATCTTCACCTGTCCGTCATAGATGATGGCCATCTTCCGCACCCGGTTTTCATCGCCGGGGAACGCCTTGCGGATCTTCTCTACAAATCTGCGGTTGATCTCCTCCACGATCTGATAGATACGGGGAAGCAGTCTGGAGAACAGCTCCAGCGGCCACTTTTCCAACGCCTCGGCCATGATCGTATGGTTGGTATAGGCGCAGGTCTTGGTCGTGATCTCCCACGCCTCATCCCAGTCAAGGCCCTCTACGTCCAGAAGGACTCTCATAAGCTCCGGAACCGCCACCGTGGGATGGGTGTCGTTCATCTGGAACACCACCTTCTCCGGCAGCATGTGAATATCGTCATGGAGCATCTTAAACTTCTGCACCGCACGCTGTACACTGGCGGAAATGAAGAAATACTGCTGTTTTAAGCGAAGCTCCTTGCCCGCGTAATGGTTGTCATTGGGATAAAGGACCTCGACAATATTCTTCGCCAGATTTTCCTGCTCCACCGCCATCCGGTAATCTCCCTTGTCAAAGGAATCCAGGCTGAAGGTGTTGATGGGCTCCGCATCCCAGATCCGGAGGGTATTTACCACATTGTTGCCATAGCCCACGATGGGAAGGTCATAGGGCACGGCGCGGACAGACTGATAGCCCTCCTGGATAAAATGATTCCGTCCGTCCTTCCATTCCGTACGGACATAGCCGCCGAATTTCACCTCGACCGCATATTCGTCCCTGCGCACCTCGAAGGGATTCCCGTCCTTCAGCCAGTCGTCCGGGACCTCCATCTGATAGCCGTCCCGGATCTCCTGCTTGAACATGCCGTATTTATAACGGATCCCGCAGCCATAAGCCGCATAGCCGAGAGTCGCCAGAGAATCCAAGAAGCACGCCGCCAGACGGCCCAGGCCGCCGTTTCCAAGGGCATAGTCCCTCTCCTGATCCTCGATCACATTCAGGTCAAAGCCCAGCTCGTCAAGAGCCTCCCTGATCTCATCTCTGACGCAGATATTGATGATGTTGTTTCCAAGGGCGCGGCCCATGAGGAATTCCATGGACATATAATAAACCATCTTCGCATCCTGTTTATCATACTGCTTGTGGGTAGCGATCCATTCGTCGATGATAACGTCCTTCACCGCGTAAGCCACCGCCTGAAACACCTGCTTGGGCGTCGCCTCGGCAATGGTCTTCCGGTAAAGACTCTTGACGTGGCTCTCCACTTCCCGTTTAAACTGTGCCTTATCAAACTGGTAATTTGACATAAAAATACCTCCTGTTACAAACTTGCGTTGCCGTCTTCGCCTGCGCCGCCCCTTTCGGACGCCGTTTTCCTATACGGTCGCTTTCTCCACACCAAGCATAACACGTTCGCCGTTAATATTCCAGTCTTTTTCGTATCCGGCGATCTTTCCGATATAAATTTCCTCGGCCAAGACCTCGTTTTTGATCTCATCCGTGTGGTTCTTCAAAATTTCCGCAATCTTATCATTCTCGTCCTGATACAGATGAATATGGTCCATCACCTCGAAGCCGGCCTCCTTGCGCATGGTCTGCACCTTGCTGATGATCTCCCGGACAAATCCTTCTTCCAGAAGCTCCTTAGTCAGATTGGTATCCAGCACCACCGTCACCTCTCCGGAAACCTCCGTCACATAGCGCTCCTTCTGAACCATATCGATCAGGAGATCCTCCTCCGAAAGAGATACTTCTGTCCCGGCCATGGACATGGTAAGAACCCCTTTTTCCCGCAGCTCATCCATGGCGGCATTTCCATCCATCTCTGAAAGCGCCTGCTTGATCTGTCCAAGGAGCTTGCCATACTTGGGCCCTACCGTCCTCATCTGAGGCTTGAAGGTATAAGTTGTAAACTCCCGCACATCGTCGGTGAACACCGCTTCCTTCACATTCAGCTCATCCTCCACGATCTCTGTGTAAAATTCCGGCAGGGTGAAGGGCGCCTTCACAAACATCTTCCCGATGGGCTGGCGGTTCTTGATGTTAGCCGTATTCCGGCAGGCCCGGCCCAGGACCACCACCTTCAGCACGTGGTCCATGTTCTCTTCCAGCTCTTTATCAATGTGGCTTTCCTCGGCCACAGGGAAATCGCACAGATGGACGCTCTCCGGCGCATTTTTATCAATGCTGCAGACCAGATTCCGGTAAATATCCTCCGTCATAAAGGGAATCATCGGCGCGGCGGCCTTGCTCACCGTCACAAGGGCCGTATAGAGCGTCATATAAGCGTTGATCTTATCCTGGGGCATTCCCTTGGCCCAGAACCGCTCCCTGCTCCGTCTCACATACCAGTTGGAAAGATCATCCACAAAATCCTGCAGCGCCTTGCCCGCCTCCGGGATCCGGTAATTCTCCAGATTTGTATCCACGGCCTTCACCATGGTGTTCATCTTGGACAGGATCCATTTGTCCATGACGGAAAGCGCACTGTAATCTAACTGATATTTTGTCGCGTCAAAGTCGTCGATATTCGCATAAAGCACAAAGAATGCGTAGGTATTCCAGAGAGTCCCCATGAACTTCCTCTGGCCCTCCATCACAGCCTTTCCGTGGAACCGGTTGGGCAGCCAGGGGGCGCTGTTGACGTAGAAATACCAGCGGATGGCGTCGGCGCCGTAGGTGGCAAGGGCTTCAAAGGGATCCACCGCATTTCCCTTGGACTTACTCATCTTCTGGCCGTTCTCATCCTGCACATGGCCCAGCACGATGACATTCTCGTAAGGGGCCTTGTTGAAGATCAGAGTCGAGATCGCCAGCAGGGAGTAGAACCAGCCTCTGGTCTGGTCCACCGCCTCAGAAATAAACTGAGCCGGGAACTGAGCCTTGAAAAGCTCCTCATTCTCAAAAGGATAATGATGCTGGGCAAAGGGCATGGCCCCGGAATCAAACCAGCAGTCGATGACCTCCGGCACCCGCTTCATCTGCTTCCCGCACTTGGGGCAGGTGATGGTCACTGCGTCAATGAAGGGTCGGTGCAGCTCGATGTCGTCGGGACAGTTGTCAGACATTTCCTTGAGCTCCGCAACGCTTCCGATGGCATGCTGATGGCCGCACTCGCATTCCCAGATATTAAGAGGCGTTCCCCAGTAACGGTTCCTGGAAAGGCCCCAGTCCTGGATATTCTCCAGCCAGTCCCCGAAACGTCCCTTGCCGATGCTCTCCGGAATCCAGTTGATGGTATTGTTGTTGCGGATCAGATCCTCCTTCACCTCGGTCATCTTGATGAACCAGGACTCACGGGCGTAATAAATGAGAGGCGTGTCGCAGCGCCAGCAATGGGGATAGCTGTGCTCGAACTTGGGGGCGTCGTAAAGCAGTCCCCGCTCATCCAGCCAGACAAGCACCTTCGGGTCGGCATCCTTCACAAACAGTCCCGCAAAAGGCGTTTCCTCTGTCATATTTCCCTTGCCGTCCACCATCTGCACGAACGGCATATTTCCGTATTTGCGGCAGACTCTGGCGTCGTCCTCACCGAAAGCCGGGGCAATATGCACCACGCCGGTACCGTCGGTCAGGGTAACATAGTTGTCGCAGACCACAAAAAAGGCTTTCTTGTTCTGCTTATCGGCCACCTGCTTCGCGCAGTCAAATAACGGCTCGTACTCCTTATACTCCAGATCCTTACCCCTGTAAGTCTCCAAAACCTCGTAAGCAGGCTTTCCTTCTTCCGCCAGCCGTCCGAGAACCGTATCCAGAAGCGCCGACGCCATATAATAAACCTTTCCGTCAGCGGCCTTTACCTTCGCATATTCTTCGTCCGGATTTACGCAGAGGGCAATGTTGGAAGGCAGGGTCCAGGGAGTCGTGGTCCATGCCAGAATATAGGCGTCCTCATCTTTGACTTTGAACCGGACCACCGCCGAACGCTCCTTGATATCCTTGTAGCCCTGAGCCACCTCATGGCTGGAAAGAGGGGTGCCGCAGCGGGGGCAGTAAGGCACGATCTTAAAACCCTTGTATAAAAGTCCCCTGTCCCAGATCTTCTTGAGCGCCCACCATTCGGACTCGATAAAGTCGTCATGATAAGTCACGTAAGGATCGTCCATATCGGCCCAGAAGCCCACCGTACCGGAAAAATCCTCCCACATGCCCTTATACTTCCAAACGCTTTCCTTACAGTGGCCGATGAAGGGCTCCAGACCATATTCCTCGATCTGCTCCTTGCCGTCAAGCCCCAGCATCCGCTCCACCTCAAGCTCCACCGGAAGCCCGTGGGTGTCCCAGCCGGCCTTCCTGGGCACCATGTAGCCCTTCATGGTCCGGTAACGGGGGATCATGTCCTTGATGACACGGGTCAGCACGTGACCGATGTGGGGCTTCCCGTTGGCCGTGGGCGGCCCGTCGTAGAAGGTGTAGGTCTCCCCGTCCTTTCTGTTTTCCATACTCTTTTCGAAGATATCGTTGTCCTTCCAGAACTGAAGGGTCTTCTTTTCCCGTTCTACAAAATTCAGGTTTGTAGATACTTTCTCGTACATGTCATTCCTCCTGGCATCATATAATATTCTCTGTCCACCTCTTACATTCAAAGGCATTTGCGGCATATCATCTCTGCATTTGCGTGCCCTCGCTTCGCCGGGGCAGACCCTGCACATCCCCCGGAGGGCTTTTATCGTATAGGAAATTCGAAGAACTTTCCTATACGATAAAAGAAGCCCCGTCCTCAGAAAAGGACGAAGCCCGATTGTCTTCGCTATACCACCCATTCTGCGTACGCCGCTCCCTGCGGTCATACACGCTCCCTGTAACGGCGGATCCCGGCACAGCCTACCAGATACCGGAACCATCCGCCGGGCAGATCCCCGCCTGACGATCCCATGACATCCTTCAGCCTGCAGCTTGGGAGTGATCTTCGATGCGGCCCTACTCGCCCCGGCTTCCCACCGCCGCCGGGTCTCTGTGCCTTTCCTGCCGCCCTACTGTCTCCTTCACAGCTTTTTTCGTATGGGTAATATTATAAATATTGAAGAAAGAAAAGTCAAGCCCTCTTCTTTCCGTACCCGTTTCCGCGCGAACATGCTTCCTGAATCGTCATCCGCATGATCCCTGTCTCTGTCATCTCTCGAAGTTCCATAAGATTCTCAAAAGAATCCTGATTCAAAATGATCCCGTAGATCATCGGATCGATCATGCTCTCCTTAAAGCCATCACCGACAAAAGTTCCCTCCGAGCGCTTGCTCTCCAACACACCCAGATACGTCAGGATTTTGATCGCCTCACGCACAGAACTTCTGGCGACTCCCATGGAAGCCGCCAGATTCGGTTCCGGAGGAACGCGGTCTCCTGGCTTTAATTCCTAATTCCGCATGGCATCCGTCAGGCAGTTGATCACACTTTGAACCACCGACTCCTTTTTCAGACTCTTCAAATGACCCGGATTTTCCGTCATTTCCCCTGTCCCTCCCGCAAAAACTCTATACGTAACCATTCGGCTTAATCATATGTATAACATAGTGCAAAATGATATATGCGTCAAAAAAATCCGTTCATGGCATACCAGATCAGACATGCGCGGGCATTTGACACTCTCCCCGAAAATATGGAAACTCAGGTAAAACCTCTCCCGCTTGCCATCTGCCCTCCAGTCTGCTATGATATAAAAAATCCCACAGATCATTGCGAAACCAGAAATTGCAGAGTGGATTCTGACGATGGATTCCATCCAAAGCCTGCTGTGCCAACCATTCCAACGAGCCCATAAGCACAGAAAGCAGGAGGGCTCCGGCCCTCCCGCCTTCCATGGTCTCGTTTCCATGGCGCAGAGGGCTTTTCCTGGAAACCATCGCCAGAATCCTTCCCAGATTGTGTGGTTTCGCAATGATCTGAAAAAACAGCGAGGAGACATCCATGGAATACGGTTTGATCGGAGAAAAGCTGGGACACTGCTACTCCAAGCAGATACACGAAAAACTTGCGCCCTACACTTACGGCCTCATTCCCCTCACGAGAGAAGAATTTCCCGTCTTTATGGAACGGCGGGCGTTTCGGGCCATCAACGTGACGATCCCCTACAAGAAAGACGTGATCCCCTACCTGGACGAGCTGGACGAAAACGCCTCCGCCGCGGTTCTGGCAGTCCTGAGGAAACAGGGAGCCGCATAAGCGGGCGGCTCACCGGCTCCTGCATGACCTTCGGCACTGCGGGGGAGGAGTCCGCCCCCGGGCAGCTTCCCGCAAAAACCCTGAAACACATTCTGGAAACCTTGTAAATTCCCCCATTTCACTTCCGGCCCCGGCCGGATTCAGGAGGATCTATGTACGAAATTTTTGATGAATTCTGCTGGACCAAAGAACAAAAGACCATCACCCGGGACAAGCACGGCATCCGGGGGCTGGGCAACTTCGCCCACTGGAACCTCACGTCCTCCCTGCCCCCCGTCCCCATGCATTACCACTCCAACATGCTGGAAATGCATTGCATGATCAAGGGAACCAGACAGAACCAGATCGCCAAGGACGGCAAGATTTCCGACTACTCCACCATGAGCAACCAGGCGTTCCTCACCTTCCCCTTCGAAATCCACGGAACCGGGGACACCCCCCGCTACCCCTGCGAGTTCTATTCCCTCCAGATCGACCTGACCGACCCCTACCACCTGTTCGGCCTGAACCGGCACTTTTCCTTCGCCCTCCACCAAAAGCTGACGAGCCTTCGCCACCACCAGCTCGTCCTCGGCACCACCCACATCGAAGAACTGCGCAGCGCCTTCAACCTGGTATCCGAAGACACCCCCGACACCCGCATGGCCGGCGTCCAGTTCCTCACCTGCTTCCTGTTCTGCCTGCAATTTCTGACCCCCGCCCAGAAAAGCAAGACCATGGTCATCGACCCCCACATCCGGGCCTCCATGGAATACATGCGCACCCACATATCCGAAAAACTCCAGCTCTCCGAACTGGCCGACATCGCCGGGTACTCCCTCTCCTTCTTCAAAGTCAAATTCAAGAAAGAGGTGGGCATCACCCCCGCCGAGT
This sequence comes from uncultured Lachnospiraceae bacterium, assembly GCA_910588815.1. Taxonomy (GTDB): domain Bacteria; phylum Bacillota; class Clostridia; order Lachnospirales; family Lachnospiraceae; genus Lientehia. The sequence continues at coordinate 15,357 of CAJUQY010000013.1, forward strand.
ACATCAACCTGCAAAAATTTGAGGCGGCCAAAAAACTCCTGACCGAGACCAACCAGAGCATCACCGACATCGCCTACTCCCTGGGCTTCTCCTCCTCCGGCTATTTCAGCTCCGTCTTCCGCCGTCTCGCCACCTGCACGCCCCAGGCATATCGAAAGACATACACCCCCAGCATGAAAAACACCATTTAAAAAAGGGCCGCCGACAGAAACCTTTCCTGCGGCAGCCCTTTCTCTCATTCTGCGGGAATCCCTCTGCGGTCAAAGACCTCCGCCCTTATGTCCCTACACAATCACGTGCTTATAATCCAGTCCCTTCATGGTCCGAAGCAGGTCCGCTTCCTCCTGGGCGGACAGATTCTCCATGGGCCTTCTCATGTTGCTGGTCTTAATGACCCCCTCGTCCTTCAGGATGACCTTGTAAGCCGCAATATTGTTCTTCTCACACATGACGGCGTTCAGAACGTTGGTCCGGCGCTGATACCTGGTGGCCGCATCGAAATCCTTTTTTTGGACGGCGTCCCAGACGGCCGCATAATGCTCCCTCACGATCATGGCGTTGCCGGAGACCACCCCGTCCCCGCCCACGGCGCACAGGGCCTCGAACAGATGGTCCGGCCCCACCAGGACGCTGAACTTCTGGTCACGGACCATCATGAACTGCTGCAGCTTCGTGAAATCCGGATAGCTGTACTTGATGCCCAGCACGTTGGGACACCGCTTCGCCACCTCCTCGCAGACGGCCACGTTGAGGTCGTTGACCGCATTCTGCGGGATTCCATACAGGTAAACCGGGAAATCCTCCGGCACGCTGCGGGCCACGGCCTCATAATAGTCCACCAGCCCCCTGTCGCTCAACTTATAAAAAGCGGGCGTCACCACGCCGATCCCGTCCGCACCGATCCCTACGGCATGGCGGGCCAGCTCGACGGTGTCCTTCAGATTCCAGCCGCCCACGTGGACAAACACGGGAATCCGTCCCGCCGTGTGGTTCACGGTGATCTCGGCCACCTCCTTCCGCTCCTTTACGGTCAGATACATCATCTCCCCGGTGGTCCCGCAAGGGTACAGGCACTGGAGCCCGCCCTCGATCACATGGTCCACCAGATTCCGCAAAGACCCTTCGTCGACCGCATCCTCGTCCGTGAGCGGCGTCACGATGGGGACCACGGTTCCAAATAACTTCTGCATATCCTTATCCTCCAAACTTAAACATACTGCTTGAGCTTCTGCATGTTGCCTTCCACCAGAAAACCCAGGAAGAAAAACGGTTTTTTCTAAGCCAGAACCGTATGAAAGCCGTCGGTACTTAGAGCGTTCCGAGCCTAAGCGAAGGAAGGCTCTTACGTACCGCTACGAGCTTTCATGCGCGGAAGCGTGTTCTGGTGTGAAAAGAACCGCTTTTTCTTCCGTGTTCCTTGCGGCGCAACATGCAGAACCTCAAGAAACCTTCTGGCTGCGCCTTACCGAAATGATGACGGACACCAGCACGATCAGCCCGTAGGCCATCTTCTGGACACCCCAGGGCAGATTCAGCGCCACCAGGATGCCAAGAAGAATCGTGATGGTGAGGGAGCCGGCGACCGTTCCTAGATAATTCCCGTTTCCGCCCAGAAGGGAGGTCCCCCCGATGGCGACGGCGGCGATGGACTGGAACTGGTAAGTGTCCCCCATGGCCAGATAATAAGAGCCGACCTTTCCCACCATCAGCATGCCCGCAAGACCGGCCGCAAGGCCGCTGATGGCATAGGCGAGCACCACGGTCCTGCCGACCCGGATTCCCGAATAATTGGCCACCACCGCATTGTTGCCGATGGCGAACAGCTTCCTTCCGAACTTCATCTTAAAGAGCATCAGCGTCACGACGACCGTCAGGACGATCCAGATGATGACCAGCCAGGGAATGCCAAAGAGCGACCTCTGGCCGATGAAGATCAGCGGGTCCGAAGCCGCCTGCCCCGGCCGCCCCTGGGTGATGCCCACCAGCGCCCCCTGCAGGATGATGTTCATGCCGAGGGTCATGACGATGGCCGGCACCCGCAGGTAAGCGATGCAAAAGCCATTGAGGGCACCCAGGGCAAAAGTCACCACCATCATGAAGGGAACGGCCCAGACGAGACTCCCCGGGTTGGAGTCGATCATGTTCGTCACCATGTAGGCCGCCAAAGTCATCATCCAGGCCACGGAAAGGTCGATGCCCCCGGTGATGATAACCAGCGTCTGCCCGATGGCCACCACCCCGATCAGGGCCGACTCAATGAAGATCGTCCGGATGTGGGACACGCTGGCAAAGCCCGGCGTGTAAATCGAGAAGGCCGCAAACAGGAGGAATGCGATCAAATAACAGAAAATAACCGACTGATGTTTCTTCAAAGCTCTTTTCCTATCCATTATTCCGCCAGCCCCTTTCTCTCACGAAGAATTTCCGACACTGTTGAGAACAGCACGGCAATGACCAAAAGCGCCCCCTGGAACAGCGTCGACCAGTAAGAAGACGCCCCCGCAAACACCAAAAGGTCCGTGATCGCCTTGAACACCAAAACACCGATGATCGTCCCCAGCTGTCCGCCGATCCCGCCCGTGAGGAGCGTTCCGCCGATGACCGCCGCCGAGATCGCCTGGTTGAAGAAACTCTCCCCGGCCGTCGGCGAGCCCGTCGCCGTCACGGCCACCCGGTACAGGCCGCAGAGGGCCGCAAACATCCCGGAAGCGGCGTAGGCGAAGAGCGTCGTCCGCATGACGTTGATGCCGTTAAGAGAAGCCGCATGGGCGTTGTTTCCCACCGCAAACAGCGAAATCCCGATCCTGGTCTTCTTGAGCCAGACCCAGAGAAGCAGGCAGACGATGATGATGACCAGGGCCACGGAAAACTTGCCGCCGATCCGCCAGGTGAGCGCCTTCACGAAGCGCTGGGGCACGTCCCCGCCGTCCTTGGGAAGGACCAGGTAGGCGATGCCGCCGAAAATGTACCAGGTGGCGAAGGTCACGATGAAGGGCTGAACCCTGAACTTCTGGATCACGAACCCGTTGAAAAGCCCGATCACGATCCCGATCAGAATGGTGAGCAGACTGATCACGATCATGGAAAACAGATTGTCCTTCATGTAAACGGCCGCAAAGCTGCTGGAAATGCTGATCACGCCCGCAATGGAAAGGTCGATTCCGCCGATGAGCAGCACGAACGTCTCCCCGATGGCGGCAAACATCAGCGTGATCGCCGACTCCGCCTTCAGGCTGATCCAGGACATGGAAAGGACATTGGGCTGCAGTGCGAACGTGATCAATTCCACGACGATAAACAAAAGGATGGACACCTTCGCCGGAGATTTAAAGAATCCCCGCTCTTTAATTTTCATCATCATTCTCCTCCTTTGCATCCTCGCCGACGGAGAGACGAATAATATTTTCCCGGGTGGACATGTCCCCGTCCAGCCTTCCGGCGATCATGCCGCCGTTCATGACGACGACACTGCCACAGACGTTCACCAGCTCCTCCGAATCCGTGGAATAGAAGAGGATCGCCTTCCCCTCCTTCGCATACTGCTTCGTCATGTTGAACATCTCCTTCTTGGTTCCCACGTCCACGCCCCTGGTGATGTCATACATCAGGATGATGTCCGGCTCCGTCGCCAGCGCCTTGGCAAGCACCACCTTCTGCTGGTTGCCTCCGCTAAGAGTTCCCACCAGCGTCTCCGGGGACTCCGCCTTGACAGACAACGCCTTCATGCTCTCGTCCACCACGGCGCTCTCCTTCGCCTTCGACAAAAACAGCCCGTTCGCAATCTTGTCCAGGCTGGCGAGCACGATGTTCTCCCGGACGCTCTGCTTGAGGACCACCCCCTGGAGGCCCCGCTCCTCCGGAATCAGTGCGATGCTCTGTTTCATGGCCGTGGCCGTGTTGTTCATGCGGATCACCTTCCCCTTGATGGCGATCTCCCCGGAATAAGGCAAAAGCCCGAAGAGACACTTGAACAGCTCCGACTGGCCCTGGCCCGCCAGGCCGCCCACCCCCAGAATCTCCCCCGCCCGCAGATCCAGATTGACATTCCTTAGAGCGTGGCCGCTGCAGACATTCTTCAGGGACACCAGCACCTCGTCCTCCCGCACGAAATTCTCCTTCTCCGGGTAATAGCCGCCGATCTCCCGGCCCAGCATCAGCGCCACAAGCTGGTCCGAGTCCGCTTCCTCGATCTTAAGGTCCGCCACGTCGGTCCCCGCCCGGTAGACGATCACCCGGCTGCACAGAGAGCGGATCTCGTCCAGCCTGTGGGAGATGAAAATAATGACCTTCCCCTCCTCCGCCAGCCTGCGGATGATGTTCATCAGCCATCTGGCATTCTTGTCGGACAGGGCCGAGGTGGCCTCGTCAAAGACAATGATGTCGCCGTCCCGGTTCAAAGCCTTCAAAATCTCCAGCACCTGCTTCTGGGCCAGGGAAAGCTCCTTCACCTTCATCCCGGGATTCAGGTAGTCCGCATCATACTTCTTAAACAGCTCGGCCGTCCTCTCCTCCAGCTTCCGGTAATTCACCCTCCGAAGCCCGTCCACCTCGTAAAATCCCAGAAACATGTTTTCCGCAATGGTCAGCTCCGGGACCAGGGAAAGCTCCTGGTACACCGCACAGATCTTCTGCTCAATGGCGTCCCTGGTACTGTGGATGGACAGCTTCCTCCCCTCGAAAAAAATCTCCCCCGAGTCCGGCTTGTGCTCCCCGCACAGCACCTTGATCAGCGTGCTCTTTCCTGCGCCGTTTTCGCCGAGAAGGGCGACGATGTCCCCCCTGTTCGCATTGAAATTGGCGTTGTCAAGGGCCTTCACGCCCGGAAAGGATTTACAGATATTCTTCATTACAAAATCAGGCATACCGTTACCTCTCACACCCCGGCAAAATAGAGCACCTTGCCGGAATTTCCGCAAAACGGGGGCTGTATGCGTGTACAGCCCCCGCCAGTCAACAGTTCAAACTCATTCCCCGGTAATGACCTCCAGCGGAATGTCGATGCCGAAGTTGCTGCCCACCGCCGGATAGATCAGCTCGTCCGGCTGGTCCTCGAAGAAGTTCACGCCCTCCTCGGCAAGCTCGATCTTCACGTCAGAGTACTCGCCCATGTCATAGTCCACGTTGGTCGCCACGAAGGCCACGTCCAGCACGGTCTCCTCGGGAATTTCCTCCCCGTCCAGAATGCGGATCGCATAGTTCAGGGCGTCTGCGCTGAGACCCACGTAGTAGACGTCGATGATGCCCTCCGCATCGTTCGCCAGAAGCGCCTTCATGTTGCCGTTGTATCCGCCGCCGCAGCTCACGGGAATGTCAAGTCCCGCCTTCTTAAAGGCATTGATGACGGAACCACAGTAGCCCTGGGTCGTCACGGCGTCCACGTCCGGATTGGCGGCGATCACGCTGGCCAGCGCCTGCTCGCCCTCGGACAGGCCGTAGTTGCTCTGATAGTCGGACACGATATTGATTCCGGGATAAGACTCAAACATTTCCTTGGAAGCGTTGTACTCAAGCTCCGCCTCGGCTGCGCCCTGGAGCCCCTGGTCCAGAACCACGTTACCCTCGCCGCCGATGGCCTCCGCCATCCACTTCGCCAGAATGCTGTAGTTCCTTGCACCGTCAAAGCGGATGTGCCAGCAGCCGTCCGTGGAAACAGATGCGGGCTGGTCGAAGACCACCACAGTGATTCCGGCGTCACAGGCACGCTGGATGGCCTGATTGACACCCGTCTCCGAAGCCGGGTCCACCAGGATCGCATCGTAACCCTGCTGTACCAGAGCGTCGATGGAAGCAGACTGGGACTCTGCGTCATTCTCACAGTTCACGATGGTCAGCTCACATCTGCTGGCGTAGGGCTCCTGGGTAGCCACGTACTCCACCACCCGCTCCATCTGCTGTCTCCAGTCATTCCCCATAAAGGAATTGCTCAGGGCGATCTTGTACTTGGTCCCGGTAGGGTTGATTTTGTCCGTCTCCGTCTGGCCGTCCGTCCCCTTCTCTTCTGCCTTGGACTCCTCCGCCCCGGTTTCCCCGGCGGTCTCCGTCGTAGCCTCCGTTTCCGCCGGTGCCTCCGTCGCCGTCTCCGTAGCCTTCTCCGTCTCCTTCGGTGCCTCCGTGGTCTCCCCCGCATCTTGGCCACACGCCGCAAGGGAGAATGCCATCGCCAGCGTCAGCAAGATACTCACTGCTTTCTTTCTCATGTTCTTCCTCCTTTTTTGATTGGTTCTACTTGTCGCCTTTTCCCGTTACATCCGAGCGATGCCTTCTAGTAACGGAATCAGCACTCTATTTGGTAAGCCATTCGGCAAATACCCATATCCATACGGGGGAACGACAAACGATTCCGTCATCGTCCATAAGCCCCCTCACAGCCCCCAGGGGAAATGATTCAGTTCCACGGCCCCGTTACCGGTCACGTGGAGCATCCGCTCCAGCCGCACCCCAGTCTTCCCCGCCTTCCCGGTATACATCTGCGGCTCAATGCAGACCACCATGTTCTCCTCCAGGACAGAATCGTCCACATAGGTGAACCTGGGCTTTTCATTGACATTACAGCCGATCTGATGGCCCTGGTAGCTGCAGAAGGCAAGCCCATGCTTCTCATACTGCTCCTCCATGGCCCGGTTGACCTCGTTGAACCTCACGCCGGGCCGGATGGCCGCCAGCCCCGCCTCATAGGCGTCCCGGACCGCCCCGAAATACCGTCTCTGCTCCTCGTCCGGCTCCGCCCAAAAGACCACCGAGTTGGAGCAGTCCCCCCAGTACCCGTCGACCCTGGGACTGATGTCCATGATGGCGATGTCGCCCTTCTCCACCCTTCTCGTGGTGGGCCCCAGCGGATAGTCACTGAGTCCCGTCCTGGGCCCCGTCACCAGCTCGCCCACGAAGGGAACCAGAGCCCCCACGGCCTGGGAAGCGGCCTTCTGCACCTCGTACCAGATGTCGAGCTCCGTGTAAGCCCCCTCCGACCTGGAAATCTCATACAGCCTTACCTGGGATGCGTCCGCCGCCCTCGCCGCCTCCTTAAGCCCCCGGATGTCCTCCAGTGTCTTAATGTAGCGGCTGTCCCTCAAAATCTGGGACGCATTCTCAAGCGAACACTCCGGGAACGCCTTCCTAATCAGCTCCGCCACCACGAGCGTCGTATCATTGGGCTCAATCCCGACCACCGGCCTTTCCTTCCCGTCCGCCGCCTTCCCGAGGGTCCTCCGGAACACTTCGGCAAAATTCTCCTCCGGGTCATTCACCTCCAGATGGGTGAACGAACGGTAAAACTCCCCGTCCATGATCCCCGCCCGGAACACCATGTTCCGGTACAAATCCGAAGCCGCCAGAAACACCTCGCCCAGGGAAGCGCTCACCACCGCCGCCGCCATGGGCAGGCCCTCCGACACGTCCCCCATCCATCCCGCAGCCGCAGGCATGTCAAACCCGCTTACGTACCGAACGTTCGAGCTGTTCACGAGGACCGCCACGTCCATCCCCTTCTCCCGCATCCGATCTATCACTTTCTTCAACCCACATTGCGCTTTCATGACTATCTCTCCTTTTGATTTTTCACAAAAGACAGGAAGCAAAGCGGTTTTTTCTAAGCCAGAACCGTATGAAAGCCGTCGGTACTTAGAGCATTCCGAGCCTAAGCGACGGAAGGCTCTTACGTACCGCTACGAGCTTTCATGAGCGGAAGCGTGTTCTGGTGTGAAAAGAACCGCTTTGCTTCCGTCACTCCTGCATCTACCTGTTCACCCAGAATTTCGGCTCCCGCCCCGCCAGTGCGTCGATCACGTTCTGCGCCGCCGTCATGCTCACCCTTTGATAGGCCTGGCGGCTCTCCGCCCCCGTGTGGGGAGTCAGGATCACGTTCTCACATGCAAGGATCGGCGAATCAGCCGGGAGCGGTTCCTCCTCGAAGGCGTCCAGCGCCGCCCCCGCAAGCTTCCCCGACTCAAGGGCCGCCGCCAGGGCCGGAAGGTCCACCAAGGCTCCCCTGGCCGCATTGACCAGGAATGCGCCGTCCCGCATCCGCTTAAAGGTCTCCTCCCCGAAGAGATGATAATTTTCCTCCGTGGCCGGCGCATGAAGACTCACGACGTCGCAGGTCTCAATGATCTCGTCCTGGCTCACCATGGCGACGCCAAGCTCCTTCGCCGCCGCCTCGTTGGGATACAGGTCATAGGCCTTCACCGTCACGTCAAAGACGGACAGCTTTTTCGCCACCATGCGGGCGATCGCCCCGAAACCCAAAAGGCCCACGGTCTTCCCGGCCAGCTCCTCCCCGATATGGCGGGGCCACCCGCTCTTCTCCATGGCCTTATGGAGCGGCAGGATTCCCCGGAGAATCCCGATGATGAAGCCCACCGTCAACTCCGCCACCGCATTGGAATTCTGTCCGGGACAATTGCACGCCTTCACCCCATACTCGGAAGCGTCCTTCAAATTAATATTGTCCACCCCGACGCCGAACTTGCAGACGCACTTTAACCTCGGCGCATGGGCGAACACCCTTCTGTCATAGACGTCCATCCCGATGATCGCCGCGTCCACGTCCGGAAGAATCCGAATCAGTTCCTCCGTGCTGTAAGCCGGAAAGGACCGGGACGCGTCAAAAATCACCTCGTGTCCATTTTCCTCCAAAAGTTTCCACGCTTCTTTGCATAACGTATCGAAATGCGAGGCAGATACCAGTACTTTTCCCATAATTTTAGTTTCCTTCCTTCTCCCCTGTCGATTTACACATATTTTAGCCGATACCTGTCCCATTTGCTTCCGTTTTGATTTGGAGTATTTTTTCAACAGTTTTTGTCGAAAAAATACTGAAAACGATTTTGAAGTTTACGCATACCAAGCTCAGCTCTTTATGCTACTTGTCAGTCACGTCCAGTTAATATCCTCCGATTGTTTCAATAGCTAATATGATGTGGAATAAAAAAAGTTGACAACCCATTCTCAAGGATTCGAGATATAATCAATGAGTGAAACCAGATAGGGGGAAAATTAAAAATTGTGTTTGAGACAACAGACACCATAATATGGAGTGAATATCTTATTTTTGGAGAAAAAAGAAATTGGCAAAATCATTATTTGAACAGTTAGACGGCACATATCACGAAGAAAAATGGGTATCTGATTCCAGATTTAAGATTACCTACTGAAGAAGAACAGTCGATAGGCATATGGTGACAGCGACATTTGGATTATCTGAAGCAGTACCGCAAAATTACATACACCAATCTTCTCACAAGCGGCATGCTGAATATCTACCTTGTCAGCATCAGCAGGCAGGCACAGAAACGCTTTGAAAAGCTTATAGAGGGAATGAAAAAGCGAGAATGCCTAGGAAGAAAATGCCTTAGAATGGACAGTGCGACTCAATAACATAAGGACTTGTGCAGGGGAGATTGTGGAGAAAGAAATTATATACGCATAGTTGTGAAGATAAACATGTCCCGCAATTACGGGACATGTTTCATTCATTTTTATAGGATTTTCTAAATACGAGAATATTTACAATAAAATCGTAAAAAGCATCACGCGCATGTCTGCTGAAGTTGATTTTCTGTTGCCCAAAATCAAAAAAAGTCGTTATAGTATTCATTGGTTAGCATAGTTCCATTATCCCTCTCCATTGATGATGACAAAAATTTGCCGGACCAAAAGACAATGCCGGGCGGCTCATAGCTGATTCAACAGCCTCACCAGCAGTTCCTGCTGGCTGGAGACATGCATTTTCCCGTAAATATGAGCAATGTGCTTGTTCGTGGTCGAGACGGAAATATGCAGCGCTCTGCTGATGTTGGACGGGGATATCCCCTGGCACAAAAGCTCCACCACCTCGATCTCCCGCCTGGTCAGCGTATGCTTTGTCCAAAGCCTGGATTTATTGATACACTGCCCGGGGCCGTCATAGTAAAAGTTCTTTGCCAGATTGTTAAGCTGCGGCAGCAAAAAAGTCAGTGCATGGAGTTCCTCCTTCCGGCAGGAATTCCCCTTCATCCAGTCAAGGGCAAAGATCATCCGGTATCTGCCCCCGGCATCATAAAATGCGAAGCCGCAGGAGCTGCTGATCCCGCGGGGACGGATGAAATCGGGGATGAACTCCCTGGAATCTTCCTTGTTCCAGTCGCGGTAATGGAAATTGATCCGGCAGGGATCCTCGTCGATCTTCCGAAAGCAGCTGAATTGTTTGTTTTCGATGTTCGCATAGTATTTCAGATAAATATCGCTGCAGCTCTCCTTCACGTCCAGCAGATACTGATCCTGCACTCTCCCGTTCGCATCCAGAAAATACACCAGAGCCTCGTCAAACCGAAAAAGCTCCCGGAGCTGCACAAGAACCCGGATCGCAAAGCTTTTGGGATTATTTTCTATCCCGCATGCCAGTACCATATCATAAATCTGTTTCCAAAAAGCGGCCGTATCCGGCTGGCTCTGGCGCATGGCTTCCTCCTTCCCCGGTCCCTTCCCTTCCTGGACGCTTCAAATCTCTGCAATTCCTCAGACTTCCGTTACCCCGGCACTGGCCGTAAGAAAAACCGCACTGGCCGACGCTGCGCTTAAAAGTGCCGTGCGGCTGACCTTTGCCGGGTCCATGATCCCCGCCTCTATCATAGGGACGAAGCGGCCGTGCAGGACGTCAAAACCGGTTCCCGCAGACTGCTCCCGTATCTGCTCCAGGATCGTTCCGCCAAAAAAGCCGGCATTTTCCGCGATCTGTCTCAAAGGTTCTTCCAGGGCCCGAAGCACGATCCCTGCTCCGGTTCTCCGGTCGCCGGAAAGTGTTTCCATATAAGCTCTTATGGCAGGCTGGACGTGAATGTAGGCCGCACCGCCTCCCGGAACGATCCCTTCCTCCATGGCGGCTCTCGCACTGCGAAGGGCCGCCTCCACGCGAAGCTTCCATTCTTTCATTTCTGTCTCCGTGGCCGCTCCCACGCGAATGGAGGCCGCAGCGCCGGAAAGCTTCGACAGCCGCTCCTTTAACTGGTCCCGTTCAAAATCATAATCCGTTTCCCCGATCCTTTTTTTCAGCGCTTCCGTATGGATCCGTATGGCTTCCTGATCTCCCCGGCCTCCAAAGATCGCCGTCGAATTCCGATCCGCCCTCACATAAGCGGCCCTTCCCAGCATATCCAGAGTGACCCGCGGAAGCGAAACGCCCATCTCTTCGCTGACAAATACGGCTCCGGTAAGAACGGCCAGGTCGGAAAGCCTCGCCTGCCGTCCGTCTCCGTATGCAGGCGCGTTTACTGCGGCCGCCTTTATGGTCCCTCTCATGATATTTGTAAGAAGCAGAGCCCTGGCCTCCCCTTCCAGGCCGTCGGCAATGAGAAGCAGGGGCCTCTTCCCTGCCGCAAGCTGTTCCAGCAGGGGAAACAGTCTTCTGGCGTCAGTAATCTTTTCATCTGTAATGAGAATGTAAGGATCAGTCAATTCTACGATCCCCGCTTCTTTGTCAGTGATCATTTCCGCAGAAAGATATCCTCTGTTAAACTCTATTCCTTCTGAAACATCCAGAACCGTGTGAAGCGTCCCGGATTCCTCCACCGTAATGACGCCGTCCGCTCCCACTCGCTCCAAAGCCTCCGCCACCAGCCTTCCGGTCTCCGGATCCGAAGAAGAAACCGCCGCCCGTTCCACGACTTCCCTTGTTTTTACCGGCCTTGCCAGTCTCCGGATCGATTCGGCGGCAAGTCCGGCCGCCCCCTGGATCCCCTTCCGAAGCTCCACCGGACTGGCTCCGGCGGCAAGGTTCCGGTATCCTTCCCGGATCATGGCGGCCGCCAGTACCACTGTCGTCGTTGCTCCGCCGCCGGACAGCTCCCCGGTTCTCAAAGACGCCTCCTTAAGGATCCGGACTCCCATTGCAGCCGCGGCGCCTTCCGGTTCCATCTCTTTTGCAATGGCTGCGCCGTCATTGGTGACGAGGGGACCGGCAGGCGAACGGTCAAGAACCGCATTTCTCCCCTTTGGCCCCAGAGTTATTTTTACGGAATCTGCCAGCAGCGCAGCTCCCTTCAGCAATTCCTTCTGAATTTCCTTCTGTGTATATACATTCTTCGGCATGATCGTCCCTTCATACTTTCTATAGTCAACGGCAAAATAATTTGTCGTTGACTATAAGCCCTTTGGGAGATGCGCACGATTTTTGTAAGGTAAATTCTGCGCTTCGCCGCAGCAAAAATCGGCGCACAGAACGCCAAAAACAAATTTTTTTATCGTTCGCTATAAGTCTATAAGTATAGTAAAAACCCGGAAAGCTCTGCCCCGGGAACAGACCTTCGGTCATTATTATATCACAGAAATACGGACTGCGAATATGGGTAAAAATAAGTATTTTTTATGCATATTTTTGCCAATAGGAAAGTTTTCCTCCGCAATATATAATCATAATATCCAAAAATTGTGTGATAAAAAGAAAAATATCAGCTTATTGCACAAATATCATTGTATAAAAATGAAGGGAGGCGAAAATTATGGCACTGGACAAAGAATCTTTGTTCTACATGTCCGCCGATCAGCTTGACGATGTAAAACCACTGGCGGAGGTCTGCAGCCTGGCCGGCAAGGTGGCCGTCGTCACCGGAACCGTCGGCCTGGCGCTCCATGTGATCCACCGGCTGGCGGAAATGGGCGCAAAGGTCGTATGTGCGGGGCGGAGCGAGGAATGGGGCAATCTGACGGTCGAGACCATGCGGGAGAAGGGATATGAGGTTTCTTTCTGCAAAACCGACGTTTCCAGGGTGGAGGACTGCTACGCACTGGTGGAGTTCGCAGAAAAAACATATGGTTTTGTGGATATTGCAGTTCCCGTTGCCGCCACCTGGAGCGCCAGAGCCTTTGTGGACATGAAGCATGAGGAACTGATGAAATGCCTCAACGTGGATCTGGTAGGACAGTATTTCACCGTACAGGCATCCGCAAGGAGCATGATCAGAGGCGGGAAAGGAGGGAAAATCGTCACCATCTCTTCCGTGGCTTACCGGGGAGACGACCAGCCGAAGATGGCGATGATGACCGCCTATAATGCCGCCAAGGGCGGCGTCGTGGGCATGACAAAGGGTATTGCCAAAGAGCTTAAGCAGTACGGCATCAATGTCAACTGCGTAGCGCCCGGCGGCATGCTGACTCCGGGCGCCCTGGACAATCTGGCGGGACCGGCCGCGCTTTACGGACAGGAATGGAGTGACACCGTCACGGAAAACGGTCATTTGACGCCGGTATGCTCCACGCCTGACGAGGTTGCGCTGATGATCGCGGCCATGTGCACCGATCTGTCAAATTTCATGTACGGCCAGGTGATCGAGGTCTGCGGCGGCAGCGAACTGTCCTTCCAGGAGAAGCCCTGGAGCTACACCATGGAAGGCGGGATTCCCGGCCCCAGAAAAGAATAGATGCCGGGTTTTATGATTACATAAAGTTTATAACAAGATATGAAAAAACTGATTTCTTGTTTTTTAAAAACTCTCAGCCGTACAGGCTGAAAATCTCAGGAGGTACAGAATTTTATGGCTATCAGTTCCAAAAGCAAATTAAGAGACATTCTGGAAGACGAGCGGGCAGTTGCGATCGTGGAAAAGCATGTGCCTGGCCTGAAGGAAAATCCCATGCTGGGTCCCTGCATGGGCATGAGGATGAGCACTCTGCTCAAATTCCCTCAGGTAAGCGTGCCGGAAGAGGCACAGAAGGAGATCATTGAACAGCTGGATGCATTGGACAGATAAGAGGGCACTGCAGTGATCCAGAAAGACATGATCTACAAAGGCATCCGGGCGGCAGATCCGCTTCCCTCCGGAATCCCTCAGGAAGAACGGGAGCAGGCGGTCCTCAGCCGCATCATAGAAGCGATCCTGGCCGCCAATGAGATCCAGATACCCCAGGCGCAGGAAGAAGAAGCAGCAGACAGAAAAATGCTGGAATACCGGCACAGGCTCCAGTATGAAAGTATGTGCTTTGGGATCCCTTATGACAAGATGAAGGAAGATACGGAAAAGCTCCTTAAGCAGTTCCGGAAAGAGGCCAGGTTGGAGCTTCAGACAGAGCAGATCCTCCAAACCGTGATCGCCGGGGAGGGGCTTATGGTAAGTCCGGAGGAATTGGAAGCAGAAGCCGCCGCCATGGCAGAAAGGCAGAACCTCCCTCTTGAAATGGTCAAAGGCTTCTTTGGAGAAGATTACGGAATGCTGAGACAGGAACTTCTCGAAAAAAAGGCAATGAAATTTTTATATGAGAATGCGGTTTCCGGCTGACTGAAAAAAAGACCGCCAACCGCAAGGGAAAGGAGAACAACATCATGACAGACGATATCAAAAAAGAAGTCCACACTTCACGGGTGTTCAAAGGACGCAAAACCATCGCATACCTTCAGAAATGTAAGGACGAGGGGACTAAGCTGGTTCAGATGTGCCCCGGGCCCAGGGACCAGTTCTGGACCATGGCTGCTGAGATGGCCGGCTGCGATATCTGCCGCCTGACCGTTCCCGGCGACGGCAAAGACCCGGAAATGCAGATCAAGCTCGCTCCCTTCTGGATCAAATGCGTCCGTGAGGCAGCGAAAAATATCCATATCAATTTCTATATGCAGACCCCTACTTATGCTTCCAAAGAAGCTGCCGTGGCAAACGGGGCCATGTATATGAACTGCGGCGCGGACTCCCTGCTGCCCATGGGCATCACCAATGAAACGTTGAAATATATGTCCGACAATTACCTGCCTGTCTTCGGCCACGTGGGCGCATTGTCCGGCTGGCAGACCGGCAAGCAGGGCGGCTATAAGCGGATCGGCAAAACTGCGGAAAGTGCCATGGAAGTCTTTAAGATGGCTTATGAATACCAGGAGAACGGCATGATGGCCATGACCATTGAATTAACCCCCATCGAGGTGACAAACGCCATCGCCAAAAAACTCCGCGTCCCGGTGATCTCCATCGCTGCAGGCGGCGCCGCCGACGGCTGTGAAATGGTGGATTTCGACACCTTCAACATGATGCCCAAGCCTGCCTCCCATGCCAAGGTCTACGGCGAATTCTTCCCCTTCGCGGTAGAAGCCTATTCCGACTGGGCCGACGATGTACGCAGCGGAGCTTATCCAGAAGACAAACACGGCTACCACATGGACGAGGCCGAACTGGAAAAATTCATGGATGCCCTGGAAAAATTCTGATCTTAAGAATCGGTACATAAAAAGCTGCCCCGGCAGGCTTCTTTGCCGGCGGCAGCTTTTTTGCGTTCTGTATAAGAAAGTTCCCTGTCACTCCCCCAAAACCAGTCTCCCGTCCTCCAGGGTTAAGAGCACGTCCGCCTTCCTGGCAATCTGCAGGTCATGGGTCACCAACAGCAGGGTCTGGTGAAAAATCCTGCATGCCTCCTCATCGCTGGCTGCGCCACATGCCTCATATCCGCTGGCTGAAAGAGCCTCTAAAAGCCCCTCCCGGGCCGATTCCTCGTCCTCCACCACTAAAATCCGCCTTTTCATCGCCATCACCTTTCTGAGAGCATCTCCCTCAAGCTCCCGACCAGCTCCAAATCCGCCGGAAGCCATTCCACCTGGAAGAGCTCCTCGCCGGAAAGCCATCTGGCTGCCTCATGCTCCTTTAACACCAGATCTCCGGAAACAACCTCCGCAAAAAAACATTCCATGGACAGATGAAACTCCGGATAATCATACTCCACCCGGGCCGCCACTTCCCCCACAGAAATCTCCGTGTCAAGCTCCTCCCTGATTTCCCGAAGAAGCGCTTCCTTTGGCGTTTCCCCCGGCTCAATCTTTCCTCCCGGAAACTCCCAAAGGCCCCTGAACGGTCCATACCCCCGCCTGGTTGCAAAGATCCTGTCATTCTCTTTTATGACTGCCGATACAACGTGTATTGTTTTCATTTTTTCCTCTGCATGGCAGGTCTTGCACCTGCCATATAGGTAGATATGAAAGCTTGCTTTCATACTTCCTGCTGCCCATCCTTCTTAAGCTTCCGATACAAAAACTCATATACATAGGAAAAGGTTCCGCCAATCAGCCGCCCCTCCACGCAGACATAATTCCGGAGCCTGCCCATGGAAAAGTCCACCTTTTTGCAGCTTTTCCTCGTTTTCCAGCCTTCCGTCAGGCCTTCCTTGTATTCCTGCCCGAAACCGATTTTCCTGAAAAAACGGCTTTTCACGTAATAGCCGACGGCAAGGGCCGGTGCGTTCAGCAAAAGCTGAAACAGCGGCATATTCTTATAATTCAGGTAAATGCTGTTCCTGGCAGCCAGCCGCACCTTGAAGTCATTGTATTTGGAGCCGCTGGTTCCGCTCCCCACGTGCTCCACCTTTGCGTCCGGAGCGTAAAGATTTTGCCAGCCATAGAGCCTGGCCCGGTAACCCACATCCAGATCCTCCAGGTAGGCAAAATGCTTTTCATCAAAATATCCGATCTGGCCAAATACCTCCCTCCGGTAAGCGGCGGCGCCGGCACAGGCCGAAAATACCTTCGCCGGCTTACTGTAGCGCTTCACCGAATGGGCCACGCCCCGCTGAAAAGCCCAGCCTAACACCGTATACTGGTCCCCCGCATCGTCGATGAGTTCTGGGTGATACATCTGGATCATCTTTGCACTGACAGAAAACGCCCCCGGATTTTCATCCAGTGTCCGGACCAGCGCCTCCACATAGCCCGGCCGCGCTTTCGTATCATTATTTAAAAGAATCACATAGGGGGTCCTTGCCGCCCGTATCCCCTCATTGACAGCCCTGCTGAAACCATAATTTTTATCCAGCGCCAAAATCTCTATCTCCGGGTAATGCTCCCGCACAAATTCCACGCTTCCGTCCGTGGAACCATTGTCCACGAAAAGCACATGAAAGCCCGGCCCTCTCTGGTTCCGAAGTCCTTCCATGCAGCCCTCCATAAACATCTTTCCGTTATAATTGGGGATGATGATAGTTACCTTTTCCATATCGATAACAAAACTCCATTTCTTCTCTGTCGCTAAGCATTATAGCGAAAATAGCCGAAAAATACAAGCCTGCCCGGACATCCAATAGAAATTATAGAAGCATTTCCGGAAATTCTGTGCTATAATGTCCCTACAGAAAGGAATTGATCTTATGAAAACATCTACAAATCTGGAGGCCATGCTCCGGGATATCGACCACAAAAGCTATCCGGCTTACAAATCCCTGAAGGGAAGCTATGGCTTCGGCCCCTATATTCTTTCCATTGACCATGTACAGGGCGACCCCTTTGCGTCGCCGTCCAGGCTGAGCATCCATATCACGGACAAAGCCTCCGGCTTTTCACCGGACCTGTGGAATACGCCGGACAGAAAAACTGCTTTTTGCGATTTTCTGCTGCGAAGATTTGCTTTCGCTGTCCGGAATTATTCCTTCCAGGCCAAAGGCTCCGGAAAGAGCGGCGCTCTCTTTACCACTCAGCCAGGCCAGGAGGTGCTCCGCCGCACGGCCTGTACCATCGACCGGGACGGCCACACCATCCTCGTGCGGTTTGAGGCGGGCTTCCCCGCCAACGGACGGACCATCAATGCCAGGGAACTTCGGAAAATCCTCTTTGAGTACCTTCCCGCCGCAGTATCGGAAAGCCTGTACAGCAAAAACACCAACCAGAAGGCTCTCCAGGCAGCCATCTGTCTGTATGAGGATCAGCAGGCCCTGCGGACACTGCTTTCGGACCATGAACTTGCAGCTTTCGTGGCTGACGGAGCTATCCTTCCCAGAAAGACGGGGGTCTCCAATGCACCTTTGAAGGAAGCCGTCCCCTTCCGCTCCCCGGATTCCCTGCGGCTCACTCTCACGCTTCCTCACCGGGGCGAAATTTCCGGTATGGGCATCCGCCGGGGAATCACTCTGATCGTCGGCGGCGGTTACCACGGAAAGTCCACCCTGCTTAAGGCCCTGGAGGCCGGCGTGTACAATCATATCGCCGGAGACGGCAGAGAATTTGTCATCACGGATTCTACCGCCATCAAGCTGCGGGCTGAGGAGGGACGCACGGTAAAACATGTGGACATCTCTCCGTTTATCAACCATCTGCCCAACAAGAAAGATACCGGCTGTTTTTCCACCGAGGACGCCAGCGGAAGCACCTCCCAGGCTGCCGGAGTCATGGAGGGCATTGAAGCCGGCACAAAACTGTTCCTCATCGACGAAGACACCTGTGCCACCAATTTCATGGTGCGGGACGAACTGATGCAAAAGGTCATCGCCCCGGACAAGGAACCGATCACGCCTTTCCTCGGCCGTCTCCGCCCGCTGTTTTCAAACCTTGGCATTTCCACCATTCTTGTGGTGGGGAGCTCCGGCGCCTTTTTCCACGTGGCCGACCGGATCATCCAGATGGACAGCTATCATGCTGTCGATATTACCGAACCGGCCAAAACATGTGCCGCCGGTTTCCCCGTGTCCTGTCCGGAATTTGATTTTTCCGGCGGTCCCGCCCCCAGAAAGCTTCACTTTTCGTTAAAGCGCCGGGACAATGACCGCTCTCCGAAAATCAAAGTGCAGGGCAGGGACACCCTCGTCTATGACAGGGAGACCGTTGACCTCCGCTATGTGGAACAGCTCGCCGACGAGGAGCAGACCCGCGCCCTGGGTTATATCCTCCAGTACCTGATGGCCCACCCGGGGAGCGCCTCCATGGCCGATCAGCTTTCCGCCCTTTATAAGAAGATCCAGACGGAGGGCCTGGAATCCATCACCTCATACGACTGCCCGCCTTTCATGGCGCTCCCCAGAGTCCAGGAGATCTTTGCCTGCATCAATCGCTGCAGATTTTAAAAATTGTGCTAAAGCAGAATCCTGCTCCAGGAGGAATTTCCTATAGGATGTCAAAATCCCGCCCACCGTTCGCCGGCAGCGGGATTTTTTCTTTTTCTTGATTAAAAAGCTTATCGTCTTCGTGCGCTTCCCCGGAAGGGGCTGCGGCGAACGGCAATTATTTTACCGCCTGCCGTAACTATGCTTCCTGAAGCTTTTTCAATTCCTCAAATACCACATCATTCAGTACTTTAATATAGGTTCCCTTCATCCCGGAAGAACGGGATTCTATCACCCCGGCGCTCTCAAATTTCCGAAGGGCATTGACAATCACAGAACGGGTGATTCCCACTCTGTCCGCAATCTTGCTGGCCACCAAAATGCCTTCATTTCCCTCAAGCTCTTCAAATATGTGCTGGATTGCTTCCAATTCGGAAAAGGAAAGAGTGCCGATCGCCGATTTCACAATCTGGACCTTTCTGGTCTCCTCCGCGTTCTCCTCGTTGACAGAGCGCATCATCTCCAACCCTACCACCGTCGTGCCATACTCGCTCAGAATGATATCGTCAATTCCGTACTGTGCGGCAGACTTGTAAATAAACAACGTGCCCAGCCGTTCTCCGGCAATATCAATGGGAGTGATAATCGCCTGGTACTTTTTCACATTCGTCTCTGCAAATCCAAGCGTTTCCAGATTTACATTTTCTTTCGTGGAAAGAACGCTGAGCAGTCTCTCATTTAACAGTTTGTCAACAAATCCCCCGACCTGGTCTTCAATAAGCTCCTCAATCTCCTCTACACCTTCGCTTAAGCCTACGCCTAAAACCTTACCCTTTTTGCTGATGACTAAGATGTTTGAATCGAGGATGTCGCTTAGTACTGCACAAATATCATTGAAGACAACTTTGCTGGTGCTGTTGTTATGAAGCAATTTGTTGATTTTTCGTGTTTTGTCCAATAATTGTACACTCATTGCAGTCCTCCTATTTTTTTCGGGCAATTGGTTCGATTCAAAATTATCGTATCATATCTTCTAAAACTCTGCAATACTTTTCGGAATTTTTAAGCGATATTCCATAAATTCTTTTGGAAGACCTGAAAAATCGGAGGATATTTCCCCGCCTATTCCGTTTTTTCCATCAGATAGCCACAAGTCTGTTCGGAACAAATCAGCTTATTTCCCTTTTCCACCATATAATTTCCACAATTCGGGCATTTCTGGTTGGACGGCTTCGGCCAGGACATAAACTCGCATTCCGGATGATTGCTGCAGCCATAATATTTCCGCCCCTTCTTCGTCTTTTTCATCACCACGTCACCGCCGCACAAGGGACAAGTCACGCCGATTTTTTCCAGATACGGCTTCGTATTTTTGCAGTCAGGAAATCCCGGACAAGCAAGGAAGCGTCCATGAGGGCCGTACTTGACGACCATATTCCGGCCGCAATGCTCGCAGATCTCGTCCGTCACCTCATCCTCAATTTTTACCGTCTCCAATTCCTTCTGCGCCGCAGCCACCGCCTCCGCAAGATCCGGGTAAAAATTTCGGATAATCGTCTTCCACTTGACCGCACCGTCCTCCACTCCATCCAACAGAGATTCCATATTGGCTGTAAAGGCCACATCCACCAGGCTGGGAAAGGCCTCTTTCATAATATGGTTGACGATCTCACCGAGCTCCGTCACATACAGATTTTTATTTTCCTTTGCCACATACCGCCTTGCAATGATGGTAGTAATGGTAGGGGCATAGGTGCTGGGACGGCCGATTCCCGCCTCCTCCAACGCCCGCACCAGAGATGCCTCCGTATAGTGAGCCGGCGGCTGAGTAAAATGCTGCTTATAGTCAAATTCCTTCAAGGAAACCTCTGTGTCCATGGACAGGTTCTTCGCCAGGGTATTGGGCTCCTTCTTCTCATCGGAATTATCATATACGGTCAGGAAACCCGAAAACTTTACTTTGGAGGCCGAAGCGCTGAATCGGTACTTCCCCGCATCCAGCTTTACATTTGTAGTTTCGTAGACAGCCGCTTTCATTCTGCTGGCCGTAAATCTGCGCCAAATCAGCTGATACAGGCGGAACTGGTCTCTGGATAAGGAATCCTTAAGCTTCGTCGGAGTCAGCGTAATATCCGCGGGCCGGATAGCCTCATGGGCATCCTGGATCCTTCCCTCATTCTTTTCCTTCCGCTCGTCGGACAGCACATAATCCTCCCCGTACTGAGCGGCGATAAACTGTGCCGCCGTCTCTCTGGCCTCCTCAGAAACTCGGGTGGAATCGGTACGCAGATAGGTAATCACACCCGCCGTCCCGCTCCCCTTAATATCCACGCCCTCATAGAGCTGCTGCGCCAGGCGCATGGTCTTCTGGGTGGAAAAATTTAAAGTATTGGCCGCCTCCTGCTGGAGGGTGCTGGTCGTAAACGGGAGGGGCTGTTTCTTCACCCGCTCTCCCATCCGGATATCTGAAATCCGAAAAGACGCTTTCTCCGTCTCCCCGAGGATTTCCTCCAGCATCTCTTTATTTTCAATGGTAAGCTTCTGCTTCTGGTCCCCGTAAAATTTGATCCGCATGGGTTTCTTTTCCCCGGCACACATGACGTCTGCTTCCAGACTCCAATATTCCTTCGGAATAAAGGCGGCAATCTCCTCTTCCCGGTCGCAGATAATGCGGAGCGCCGCCGACTGCACCCGGCCTGCCGAAAGTCCCCGTTTCACCTTCACCCAGAGCAGAGGGCTGATACTGTACCCCACCAGCCGGTCCAGAACCCTTCTGGCCTGCTGGGCGTCCACAAGGTTCATATCCAGCTCCCTTGGCGCCTTCAAGGAGGCTTTCACCGCCGTCTTTGTAATCTCATTGAAGCTGATCCTCTGTACTTTCTTGTCTTCCAGCTTAAGCGCCGTCATCAAATGCCAGGAAATGGCCTCGCCCTCCCGGTCCGGGTCCGTAGCCAGATAAATCTTATCCGCTTTTTTTACCTTTTTCCGGAGATTCGCAAGAATATCCCCCTTGCCCCGGATCGTGATATATTTCGGCTCGTAATCATGCTCCATGTCAATGCCCATCTGGCTCTTCGGCATATCTCTCACATGCCCGTTGGATGCTTCCACCTCATAATTCGCTCCCAGAAATTTCTTGATGGTCTTCACCTTTGCCGGGGACTCCACAATAACCAGATACTTCGCCATACTGCTCTCCTTTATCTCTTTTCGCCGCATAATAATGCCGAAAGGGCTGGACCGCCAGTCCTTCCAGCTCAAGCCTCACTAAAGCGGCTGCTACAATCTCACTTTCCAGTCCGCTTTCAATCCGAATCTGTTCTCCGGATTTTGGGTCGGAATCCAAGTAACTATACACCTTTTCCGCATATTTATCAAGAGATAATCTGGTTTTCTCATAAATTCTTAATTCTTTCTTTACAAAACTCCAGCTGCCCAAAATATCCTCCGGCTCAGTGAGAGGCATCGCCCCGTCCCGAATCAGCCGATTGGTTCCCCTGCTTAAAAAGTCGCCCACCCGCCCCGGAGCCGCCCAGATATCCTTTCCCTGCTCCAGGGCAAAAGAGGCAGTAATCAGGGAACCGCTCCTGATGCCGGCCTCCACCACGGCAACACAGTCGGAGAGGCCGCTGATAATTCGGTTCCTGGCCGGAAAATGCCAGGCGGCCGGCTCCGTTCCCGGGGGATACTCGGAAATCAGTCCGCCCGCCTCTGCCACCATCTCATAGAGAATCCTGTTTTCCCTGGGATAGATCACATCCGGCCCGCAGCCCAAAACACCAAAGGTTTTTCCGCCTGCCTTCAGCGCTCCCTCATGTCCTGCCGCATCGATCCCGCGGGCCAGGCCGCTGATCACCTGAATCCCCGCCTCTCCCAGAACCCTCCCCACCGCCCTGGCTGTGTTTCTTCCATAATAACTACATTCTCTGGAACCTATCACGGCAGCGGACGGAACTTTCCCGGACGGAAGTCTCCCTTTTATAAACAGGCCCGCCGGACAGTCAGGAAGCGTCCGAAGCCCTTCCGGAAACTCCGGCTCCTCTGCCGTGATCAGCCTGATTCCCAGTTCTTCCATACACGCCAATCCCCTGCGTATCTCATCTTCCCTCCTGCTTTTCTCTATCTCTCCCCAAACCCGCTCCACCGTATTTTTTTTATGGAACGGTTTCAGACAGTTCTCCACAGTCTCCCTGGATGCCCGGTAAACAGCCTCCGGGCATCCAAGCATCTCCTTCAGCCGATTCCGTATGATACCCCCCACCGTGACCAGGCTGCAGTACCAAAAACGGTATTCCTCTTCCTTCAGCATAAATCTTCCCTCCCCGCATCGGCCTCTAATAATAGATATTTTCCATCCGATACGCAATGGCTTCCTGCAAATGCCTCGCTCTGATCTGTTCTTCCCCCTCCAAATCGGCGATGGTCCGCGCCACGCGCAGAATCCGGTGATAGGCCCTGGCGCTGATATCCATAATCCTGAAAGCCTTTTTCAAAAAATCTTCCTCTTCATTTCCCAGGGGACAGTATTTCCGGATCTCCTTCCCCGGTATGGAGCAGTTATAGCGAAAGCCGCTTTCCGCCAGCCTCCTCTCCTGAAAAGAGCGGGCCCGCTCGACTCTTTCCCGGATGACAGCTGAGGATTCCTCCTCTGCCTTCTCCTGCAATGCCTCCACCCCGACGGGCTCCACCAGCACCCGGATATCGATCCGATCCATCAGAGGCCTGGAAATCTTCTCCTGGTATCGCCTGATCTGCCATTCACTGCAATGGCATTTATTCCTATCCGGATAATGCCCGCACGGACAGGGGTTCATGGCCGCCGCCAGCATAAACCGAGCCGGAAACTCGCAGGAGCCATAAAGCCTGGAATGCACCACACGTCCCTCCTCCAGGGGCTGGCGAAGGGCCTCAAGGGTATGGAGTGACATTTCCGGCAGCTCGTCTAAAAACAAAACTCCATGGGCAGCCAGCGACACCTCCCCCGGCCTTGGCCGTTTCCCCCCGCCTATCAGGGCTGCAGCCGTGATCGTGTGATGCGGAGAGCGAAAGGGCCTTACTCCAATCAGCGCCTGTCCCTCCGGCATCTGGCCGCAGACGCTGTAAATACGGCTGATTTCCCGGCTCTCTTCCAGGGTAAGTTTCGGCAAGATCCCCGGAATACAGCCCGCCAGCATGGTTTTCCCGGCTCCCGGCGGCCCGCAGAGCAAAATATTGTGCATCCCGGCTGCAGCTACCTCCATTGCCCTTTTCGCGCTTCTCTGCCCTTTGATATCATGCATATCCACCAGGGCATTTCCTTCCGTCAAAAGCTTCCCCGCATCCAGCTTCGTCTCTTTCCTCCTATCCGGCTCCCTGAGGAGAGCAATCACCTGCTCCAGATTTTCTACGCCGCAGACTCGGACTCTCCCGCAGGCCGCTCCCTCCCCGGCATTTTTCTCCGGGACCATGAGCCAGGAAAGCCCCGCCTCCCCGGCGCACTCTGCCATCGCCATGATCCCCGGCACGGTCCGTATCTCGCCTCCAAGACCCAGTTCCCCTGCCAAAAGAACATCATTCAGATGCGTTGTCGGCACAACTCCCATGGCCGCAAGCACTGCAGCCGCTACGGGAAGGTCAAAGGCAGTCCCGTATTTTTTGATACTTGCCGGAGCCAGATTGATCACCACTCTCCTCGGCGGCAGCCGATAGCCCATATTTTTAAGCGCCGTCCGCACCCTGGAGGCAGCCTCCTTGGTTTCTCCGGAGAGCGCCCCTACCATGTCAAAGCTGGGAAGCCCGTCCCCCATGTCGGCTTCCACCGTAACCAGCTGCCCCTCCAGCCCGTGGAGGGCAGCACTGTAAACCCTGCTGTACAATCGCAAGTCTCCTTTCTTCTGATACAGTAATTCTGCTCAAATTCTTTTCGTCAATTCTTTTCGCCATTTTTTTGTAAATTCTTTTTGCGGACTCCCCGCCTCTTCGCGCACCGTTCTTTCTGTTTTTTACATGGGATTTTTACATACTATGATAGGAAGCGGCAAAATTTTTCCTTTTGCCGTTTATGATAGAATGATCAAAAGATATGACCATTTATTGTTTTCTTCAGACTGGTTTTTGCGGAGGAGGCAGACGCCTCCTCCCTTTGTGATCTATCATTTTGTAATCCGAGCGAGCCAGGCGGCAAGGTCTTCAAATACTTGATGGCGGTCAAGCTCATTGAGGATTTCGTGCCGGTCCCCCGGATACAATTTAATGGAAAGGTTTTGAAAACCAAGGTTCTCAAACTGTTTCCGGCAGGCCCGCACGCCTTTCCCGTAATTCCCCACAGGATCCTCCTCCCCCGCCACAAAAAATACCGGAAGGTCACGGTTCATCGTAGAAAAATTTTTCTTTGCCGCCAGATCTGTCAGAATGGTGAAGAAATCTCTGTAAGCCCCGGCCGTAAAAATAAACGTACAAAAAGGATCCTGGTTATAAGCATCCACCGATTCCTCATTGCCGCTCAGCCAGTCATTATCTGTCCTGGGCTCTTTGATCCGCTTGTTGTTTCCGCCGAGCGTCAGCCGGTAGAGAAGCCTGCTCCGGTAACGATCTCCCCGTATCCGGCAGATCATCCCTGCCAGAAATTTCCCGAAAGCCACCAGAGGAAGCCCCATAAACCCGGTTCCCATAATAATGGCTCCATCCACTTTACGGCTATATCTGGTTAAATACTTTCTCGTAAAGAATGAACCCATGCTATGTCCCATGATCACCAAAGGCACGCCGGGCCATTTCTCCCTCCCCGCACAGGTGAGCCGGTACAGATCGGCAATGACATGCCTGTCTCCGTCTCTCTCGGCAAAGTACCCCAATTCCTCCTCTGTGGCCGCCGTTTTTCCATGTCCCAGATGGTCATGGCCAATCACCCCGTATCCATGTCCGGCCAAAAACCTGGCAAATTCTTCATATCGCTCCACATATTCCACCATACCGTGGACAATCTGGAGCACGGCCTTTACCTTCCTGTCCTTCGGCTGCCAGGCCACGCAGTGAAGCTTCTGCCCTTTCGCATCTGATTCCAGATAAAATTCTTCTTTTTTGATTCTCTCACACATGATCCCATCTCCATTCCGGCGGCATACCCGCTTCTCCCCCCACCGCCTTTCTTCAGCTAATTCTTATTTTAATATGGAAATGACTTCCTGGCAAGCCGCCCCTTAAGTTTCTTGCAACATTTTTCCGTTTTTCGTACACTATATATACGAAGTTTTAACATACATCCTGCCCCAAGGGCAGAAGATATGGAGGATACGATGAAAAAATGTAAAATGATCCAAACAACGGTTTTTTTCTTTGCCGGCCTCTTTCTCTTAAGCGGCTGCGGCGAAAAGCCCCCTGCCAAAGACGGCCAGGAAACTCAAACTACAGAATTGACGCAGGAGCCGTCCACCCGGCAAGAGCCGGAACCTTCGGCCGATCCCGCAGACCCCGGTGAATCTGCCGCCGCGACTCCCGCCCCGGCCGCCATGCGGCTGGCCCCCGGAGAGACCATCGACTATGGCACCCCGGAAGAGGGCGCCATGCGGGCCATGACCCTGGCAGATGCGGACGGCAACCTTTACTATGTAGATGTCAATATGGGAACCTTCTTCACTGCTCCCATCCCTGAGGATCTTACGGATGCCGAGGGAAATCCCCTTACGCCAGACGCAGTAAAAGCCGGGTGCGTGGTGGATATTTACGGAAACGGCATGATGCTGGAAAGCTATCCCGGCCAGTATCCGGGCACCACCAAAATGGTTTTGGTCCGGGAAGGCGCTGCGGAGGATGCCGCTCCCTACCAATATCTGGTCGACGAAATCTCCTCACCGGCAGACCCTGCCGAGCCGCCTTCCATGAATGCGGAGTACCGGACCGAGCTGGCTGTCGCCACAATCGCCCTGACCAGAGGAAATTACGAGTGGAACTATGTGGACGAAAACGGAGAAAACCAGCACGTGACTGCCTGCGGCTCCCATATCCTGGCGTGGCCGGAATTAAACGATATCCGCATTGATGAGTCCGCTCCCAAAGGGCTGGAGCTGACCCTCTCTTCTTTCCGCAAGCCTCAGTCGGTCGCCGTCACCAGATTTCCTCTGGAACTGTGGAAAAAGGAAGCTTCTTCTGAGGACGGCAGTTCTGGCGAAGCCGTAGCCGTCCAGGATTCCGAAACCGGCTACACGATGACGGCAGAAGCCGGATACGTCTACCTGGTAGAGGCCAAATGGGAAGAAGGACAGGCGGAATTCGGTTTCTATACGAAATAATCTGTGCCAAATAAACGAAATCACTCTAGGAAAGCCGGAGAATCCATGATATACTGAAAATTACCATTATTACTGTACAGAAACGAGGAATGATCATGGATAAAAAACGGATTGTGGTCGCCCTGGGCAGAAATGCCTTCGGTATCCTGTTCCCGGAGCAGAAAAAAGCCGTGGCCAAGGCAGCATGCGCCATCGCCGATCTGGTGGAAGAAAAATATCAGATCGCCATCACCTTCAGCAATGGCCCCCAGGTCGGCATGATTCACACGGCCATGACGGAGTTTGCCCGCCTTTCCCCGGAATACACCGTGGCGCCTATGTCGGTTTGCGGCGCGTTGAGCCAGGGGTATATCGGCTATGACCTGCAAAATGCCATCCGGACAGAACTGTTAAACCGCGGAATTTTCAAACCGGTATCCACCATCATCACCCAGGTGCGGGTGGACCCTTTTGATGAAGCATTCGGTGAACCCACCAAGGTCATCGGCCGTTATATGAGCGAGGACGAGGCCCGCGCCGAGACGGCCAAGGGAAATTATGTCGTCAGGGAGGAACAGGGCTACCGCCGTATCGTGGCGGCTCCGAAGCCCATTGACATCTATGAGATCGATGCGGTCCGGGCATTGCTGGATGCCGATCAGTTGGTGATCGCCGGAGGCGGAGGCGGGATTCCCGTCCTCCAGCAAGGCACCCGCCTGAAAGGCGCCAGTGCCGTGATCGAAAAGGATCTGACGGCCGCACGTATGGCAGACATGGCAGATGCCGACGGTCTTTTGTTCCTCACCGGAACGGAAAAGGCCGCCATCCATTACGGACAGCCGGGCGAAACCTTCCTGGACAGGCTCACTGTCTCTGAAGCCCGCGCCTATATGGAGCAGGGCCAGTTTGAAGCAGGCTCCATGCTTCCCAAAATCGAAGCCTCCGTGGAGTTTGTCTCCTCCAGGCCAGGGCGAAAAGCCGTTATCACAGACCTGTCTAAGGCGAAGGATGCTATGGCGGGGAAAACGGGAACGCAGATCACGGCAGAGTAAAGATGTGATTGGAAATGTGGTTTCAGTCTAACAGACACATTATGCTTTGTCAATAAAATTTCTCTTAACTGTTTCTAAATGAAATATTAGCCGAAAAGGAACCGCTGCCAGTCTGGACAACGGTTCCTTTTTTCTCAAAAATCATAAGGAATTCTGGCAAAAAAGTCTTCCTAAATCCCCACCGGGATTTCTTTATCAAAAGAATACGCTTCCATATTATCCTGTTCAAAGCTACAGACGATCACCATACGCCTGTCCGGACCGCCCGTTCTCCGTCCTTAATGATATTTTACTTTTCCTCACACACCTGGAAAATATAAAATTTCAGATAATAGGACTCCTCTGCGGCCCACAAAATCGGATGATCCGGAGCCTGAGTCCGGTATTCCACCTGGCGGAGACGTTTATGGACGTTATTCGCCGCCTGGCCAATGGTCTTTGTGAACAGCCCGTAATCCATAAAATGAGAGCAGGAGCAGGTGGCCAGATAGCCTCCGTCCTTCACAAGCTTCATGGCCCTCAGATTGATCTCCCGGTAGCCCTTCACCGCGTTCCTGACAGAATTTCTCGACTTGGTGAAGGCCGGCGGGTCTAAAATCACCAGATCAAATTGTTCTCCCTCCCGTTCCAGCTTCGGAAGCAATTCAAAGACATCCGCGCAGAGAAACTCCACCCGCCTCTCCAGATGGTTTAGGGCGGCATTCTCTCCGGCCAGCGCCACGGCCCCCTCCGAGGCATCCACCCCAAGCACATGGGAAGCTCCGGCCAGTCCCGCATTCAGCGCAAAAGAACCCGTGTGGGTAAAGCAGTCCAAAACCCTGGCGCCGGGGCAAAGTTTTTTGACCGCCCTCCGGTTGTATTTCTGATCCAGGAAAAAGCCCGTCTTCTGCCCTTCCGCCACGTCCACCAGATAGCGGACGCCGTTTTCCCCAATCTCCACCTTCGTATCAAAGGGGGTGTCCAAAAAACCCTTGATCCGCTCCATCCCTTCCTGTTCCCGCACCTTCGCGTCGCTTCTCTCATAAACGCCGCGGATTTGGATTCCGTCCTCCGCCATCAGTTCTTTTAAGACCTCAACAATCAGAAGCTTAAACCGGTCAATCCCAAGCGCCAGAGACTGAACCACCAGCACATCGGAAAACTTGTCCACCACCAGGCCCGGAAGGAAGTCTGCCTCTCCGAAAATGACCCGGCAGCTTCCCACATCATCCATGACCCGCTTCCGGTATTCCCAGGCATTTTTTACCCGCAGGCGGATGAACGCCTCATCCACCTCCTGGGCCGTATTCCTCGTCATCATGCGCACCAGCAGTTTGGATTTCCGGTTAATAAAACCCCTGCCCAGAGGATAGCCGTCAAAATCATGGACCAGCACTATGTCTCCATCGGAAAAATTCCCGACAACGCTCTCCACCTCATTATCATAAATCCACGGACCTCCTGTCTTCACAGCGCGTCCTCCACCCTTTTTCAAGGTTACGATCCCATTTTCCATCTTTTCTCATGCCTCCACGTCCTGCAATCTGATTACTGTCCCTATGCCTTCACCAGGATACCATCTGCTCACAATCCCTCCCCGTCAAAAGCAGGGATAAAGCTCTCTTCGGCCGTTTCCCCTTCCTGAATAAATCCGTTTTCCACCCCCAGGGACAGAGCATAATCCACCAGGCGCCCGTACTCCCGTTTCGTCACCCTCCGGCCAATCTCCGGAAAGGCCCTCCGCACCTGAGGAAGGGGCGTGTACTGATTCATAAGACTCATATACACCTGATTTCCATAGGCCTCATACAAATATTTTACCACGGCCTTCGCATTTTTTAAATGGCCCGGGAGCAGAAGATGACGGACAATCACCCCTTTTGTCATCATGCCCTGTTCATCGAAAACGTTCTCTCCTTTTGTCTGCCGGACCATCTCCCGGACTGCGGCCTTCGCCATCTCCGGATAATCGGACGCCTTTGAATAGCGGGCCGCCATGTCATGATCCATATATTTAAAATCCGTCAGATAAATATCCACGATTCCTTCCAAAAGCCCCAATGTCTCTGCCTTTTCATAGCCGCCGCAATTATAGACAATGGGGATGGAAAGTCCCCGCTCCCTGGCTGCTTTCACGGCCCGGATAATTTCCGATGTATAGTGGGTGGGCGTCACCAGATTGATATTGGCCGCCGCTTTTTCCTGCAGCTCCAAGAAAATCTCCGAAAGCCGTTCTGTGGAAATCCGTTTTCCCGCTTCCCCACGGGAAAGGCGGTAATTCTGGCAGTAGCAGCAACGCAGCGGACAGCCGGCAAAAAACACCGTTCCGGAACCTGTCTCTCCTGAAATGCAGGGTTCCTCCCACATATGGAGGGCCGCCCTGGCTGCCATAACGCCCTCGCCGGAAGCCTGACACACTCCTCGCTGTCCCCTTTTCCTGTCCACATCACAATCCCTGGGGCAAAGTCTGCATCCTTCCATCCCAAATTCTCCCTTATTACCCTTAGTTTTCATATTATATTTGTTCTCAAAACACACTGAGCGCACGAAAGCTGTCCGTACCGATGCGGCGTTTCGCCGCATCGGCAGAGACAGCTCCCTTTCCCTTATTTTAATTACCTTCCCCTAAAGAGAGTATTGTGAACGACAAATTATTTTGTCGTTGACCATATGTACGGTGACTCCCCAATCACCCTACAAAAAACCTTTATTTCCCCAGCATGATATTCAGGATCTCCACGTCGGTTCCCTTCATCCCAACACGGCCCATTCTTCCGATATTCTGGATGGTCTGTTCCATATCCTCCACCACCATGCCTTCGCCGGGCTTGAAATTATGCCCTCTCTTTGCCATCTCATACCCCAAAAGGCCGGCCTCCACCGAGCTGGCAATCTTGGCCGCACAGGAGGATTTCGCTCCGTCGCACACCATGCCGCCGACATTGCAGATGGCATTGATAATCGTGTGTCCGATAACCTCCAAAGAAGCTCCGTCAATGTAGGCGATACCGCACGCAGCAGAGCAGCCTGCGCTGACCGCACCGCAGTAAGCGGAGAGATTTCCAATATAGCGTTTTTGATGAAGCGACAGAAGGTTGGCCAGAGTCAGGGCCCTGAGAAGTTTCTCCTCGGAGCATTTCACCTCGTTCGCATATTCCAATATGGGCATGCTGACCGTAATTCCCTGATTGCCGCTGCCGGAATTGATGACCACCGGCAGGGCGCATCCGCTCATACGGGCGTCGGAACCTGCTGCTGCTGCTGCTTTTGCCCTCACCTTCCAGTCCGAATCTCCGTGAACTTCAAGGAGTGTCCGTCCGATCTGAGCTCCCCACGGATTCTTGAGACCTTCCTCGGAGATCGCCTTATTATATTTCAGCTGTCTCTCCAGAACGCCTCTGACATCTTCCAGCTCCACTGTGTTCGCGAACTCATAGATGTCCTTTAAATTCAACTGGCTCTTATCGCCCTGAGAACCTGCCTCAATATCATCCTGGGCAAAAAGGATTTCTCCGTTTTTCTCGATCCTGGAAATGTGGTTATGCTTCGTCTTAAGCTCCACCAGCGCCTTATCCTCTCCCGCAAACACCTCCGCGCGGATATAAAGATTTTCCTCGCCTTCCACCAGATGGCAGTCGCACATGCCCGACTTCACCAGTTCCCTGGTCTTTTCAATCTGTTCCTCGGTCACGCTGTTCACCACTTCCAGCTCCAGATCTTCTCTGCCGCCGACGACGCCTAAAACCGCCGCCACGTCAATACCGAGCTGGCCGCCAGAATTGGGAACCACAACGCCCTTCACATTTTTCACAATGTTTCCACTGCAGTACATATCCATGCGTTCCGGCATCTTTCCCAATACCGCCCTTGCCTTGGCTGCTGCAAACGCCACGGCAATGGGCTCCGTACACCCCATGGCCGGCAACAGCTCTGCCTTCAAGATCGTCAGATAGTTGTCGTAAATTTTCCTTTCCATCCTTTAATTCCTTTTCTTTCCTTTCATCTTCTTTGTCTTTATGCACCGAGATAGGCTTTCTTCACCTCAGGATTCACAAGAAGCTCCTGTCCTGTGCCCTGGAGAGTAATATTTCCGGTTTCCAATACATAACCGCGGTCTGCGATTGAAAGGGCCACCGAAGCGTTCTGCTCAATCAGAAGGATCGTCTTACCCATGTCGCGGACTTTTTTGATCAGCTCAAAAATGTCCTCAATCACGATGGGAGCAAGGCCCAGGGACGGCTCGTCAAGCATAACAATATCCGGATCCATCATGAGGCCCCTGGCGATGGCAAGCATCTGCTGCTCGCCGCCGGACAGGCTTCCGCCGGCCTGCTTGTAACGCTCCTTAAGCCTGGGGAACAGGGTGTACTGCTCCTCCACCAGTTCGTCAAAACGGGCCTTGGTCAGGCTCTTATTGCCGAGCGCTCCCGCCCGGAGATTTTCATATACCGTCAGGGCGGGGAAAATCTTCCGGCCCTCCGGCACATGGCACATGCCCATGTGCACGATCTTGTTGGGCGCCGTCTTGGTGATGTCCTGCCCCTTGAAGGTGATCTTGCTTCCGGGGCGCTTCTCCACCAGTCCGGAGATGGCCATCAGGGTCGTCGTCTTGCCGGCTCCGTTGGATCCGATCAGGGTCACGATCTCGCCTTTATTGATCTCCAGATTGATGTTGCTCAGTGCGATAATGTATCCGTAGTTTACAGCCAGGTTTTCCACCTTCAAAATCGTCTCAGCCATTTACCTTCACCGCCTCTCCTGCCACGATGCCCTTGCCAAAGTAGGCTTCCTGCACTTGCTGGTTGGACTTGATCTCATCGGGAGTTCCCTCGCAGAGCTTCTGGCCGAAGTTTAAGACCAGGATCCTGTTGCAGGAATTCATAATGAATTTCATATCATGCTCGATTACCGCAATGGTGTAGCCCTTGCTGTTAAGCATCTTGATAAACTCCATCAGAGACGCCGTCTCGTTGGGGTTCATGCCGGCCGCCGGCTCGTCGAGAAGAAGGATCACCGGATCAAGGGCCAGTGCGCGGGCGATTTCCACCTTCCGCTGCATGCCGTAGGCCAGGTTTCCGGCCATGGTGTCTTTGAAATCCGCCAGTCCGATGGACTCCAAAATCTCCAGGCTCTTCTCCACCGCATATTTCTCGTCTTCTTTATACCTCTTGGTATGAAGAATCGCATCCGCCATGTTGGTCTTGGTCTTGGTGTGGCAGCCGATCTTTACATTGTCCAAAACGCTCATGAACTTAAATAACTGAAGGTTCTGGAAGGT
This sequence comes from uncultured Lachnospiraceae bacterium, assembly GCA_910588815.1. Lineage (GTDB taxonomy): Bacteria > Bacillota > Clostridia > Lachnospirales > Lachnospiraceae > Lientehia. The sequence goes on from CAJUQY010000013.1 coordinate 48,656, forward strand.
TCTCGCCATCTTCTTCCTGGCGATCTTATCGGGAGCCATCTTTGTGATATTCTCTCCCTGAAGGAAAATCTCTCCCTTGGTGGGCGCGTACACACCGGTACACATATTGAAGAAAGTGGTCTTACCGGCTCCGTTGGGGCCGATGATGCCGAAAATGTCGCCCTTCTGGACCTGCATATCCACGGCTTCCACAGCCTTCAAACCGCCGAAATACTTGCAGATGCCTTTTGCTTCCAATACGGGAACTTCACTCATTTCGCTTCTCCCCCTTTCTTCTTCTCTTCCTTCACCTTTATCTTGCCGCCGGCCAGCATGGAGTTGGATGCACCCATGAGACCCTGGGGCCGTACCCACATCATGAAGATGATGAGCAGCGCATAGATCACGTATCTCCAGCTCTCCAGGAAACGGAGGGCCTCCGTCAGCACCGTGACCACCACGGAACCAAGGATCGGGCCCGCCAGAGTACCCTGGCCGCCGAGAACCACCATGGCCAGCACGTTGAAGCCGGTGTCCGTCGTGAACTGGGAAGCCTCGATGTAGTTCACGAAAGGTGCGTAGGCCACGCCGATGACACCCGCCCAGAAGGCGCCGTACATGAAGTTGGTGGACTTATAACGGCTGGTCTCCACGCCCAGGGACTTGGATGCAATCTCATCCTCACGGATGGACATCCAGGCACGTCCCACACGGGATTTTAATACCCGGTTCGTCACGAACAGGAACAAAATCAAAAGTCCCAGGAAAATATAGTAATAATTCTGAGGCTTGAACATATCCACCCCAAAAAACTCCGGATAGGGGATCTGCTTGATTCCCATGGAGCCGCCCGTCACCGGCTCCCAGGTCTGGGCGATGATGCGGATAATCTCCGAGGCGCCCAGGGTGACGATGGACAGGTAGATACCGGAAAGCCTTAAGGTCGGAAGGCTTACGATAAAGCCCACCAGTGCGGCCATGAGGCCGCCCACGATCAAAAGGGGCCAGAAGCTGATGCCGAAGTTCTTGGCCAGAGCCGCACCGGTATAGGCGCCGATGGCGAAGAAACCCGCCTGGCCCAGACAGAACTGTCCGCTGTAGCCGTTGATGGCGTTCAAGGAGCCCGCCAGCGTCGCATACATCATAATGTTGCACAGATAACGGATGTACAGCGTCTTCTTGATGACGAAGGGCAGAATGGCCAGCACCGCCGCCAGAACGATCAAAATGATCACCTTGTATTTCTCATAAAATGCTTTTGCCTGCTGCATCATACTCTCGCCCCCTTCTTGCTGACAAAGCCCTGAGGCCGGATAATAAGGATCAGAATCAGGAAGGCAAAGGCGAACACGTCACGGAAGGTCGCCGAGGTGAAGATGATGCCCATGTTCTCGATGATGCCGATGCAAAGGCCGCCCAGGGCCGAGAAGCGGATATCCACCAGGCCGCCAAGCACGGACGCCGCAAAGGCCTTCGTCGAGTAGGAGGCACCCATGGTCGCCGACACGGAACCGTAGTAGAGAGCCAGCAGGATGCCGGCGATGCCGCCGAAGCCGCAGCCGATGCAGTTTCCGAGGAGGGCCGTCCGCTTCACGCTGATGCCCATCAGGTAGGATGCATCCTTGTTCTGGCTGACCGCCCGCAACATAACGCCCCATTTCGTCTTGTTAAAGAACAGGGTCAGGGCGACCGCAAACACGATCACCAAAACAATTACCACGATCTGCAGCAGCCTGATATTTAAGTTTGCACCAAAAAGGTTCAAAGTGAATGTCGTATTGTCGATAACGTTGAGAACCGGTTTCGTATCAGGGCCGAACACGATCTGCGCCAGATTCTTGATCAGCATGCTGATACCGATGGTACACAAAAGAGAAATGTGTCTGGGAGCGTTGAAGAAACGCTCATAACAAAGCTTGTAGACAATACTGCCGATGATAAAGGAGCCTGCAAAGGCACCCAGAATCGCCAGCGGGAGATTGTTGCTCAGTCCCGTAAAAATGTAATACGACGAAAACGCCCCAATCATCATGATCTCGCCGTATGTAAACGTAACCATACCCACTACACCCACAATAACGGAATAGCCGATTGCCATCAAGGCATAGATCGAACCCTGACAAATTCCGTTAATGAGCTGATTGAGAATATATTCCATACCCTTCCTCCAAATTAAGCCGACAGGGGAGCTTCCTTTCCTCGCCCCTGTACATGAACGGCGGGGCAGCGACAAAGACTCACGCTGCCCCGCCTCCTACTCATTCTTCAATTTGTCAATGATTCCTTAGAATCCGGCTGCGCCGAACTCAAAGCCTTCCAGAACCTTCCACTCGCCGCCTTCGATACCGCAGATCATGTAATTTCTCTTGATATCGCCGTCCGCCTCGAACTTGATGGCGCCGGTCACGCCGGTGTACTCCGGCAGGTTCGCCAGAGCGTCCCGAAGATTCTCACGGGTCACCTCGCCGTCGATGGTCTTCACGGCCTCCGCAATCAGATACACGCAGTCGTATGCGCATGCGGGATGGATCGTGGGAGCAAACCCGGCCTCGCTCTGGAACCACTCCGCCCATGCGGTAAGCTCCGCATCATCGGGATCAAAGAAGAACGGAGAGGTCACGATCAGGTTGTCCTTGTCGTTCAGTCTTTTCACCACCTGCTCGCTGGTTCCGGGCCCAAGTGCCACGTGCTTGATCTTCCAGCCTGCCGCATCTGCCTGATTGAAGATGTCGGCGACGGGATCACCCTGGTCCATCACGACCAGAACGTCGGGATTTTCCGCCTGCATCTTGGTGATCAGGGAGCTGAAGTCCTTCTCGCCGGTCGCATAGGTCTCAACCGTCACTTCCAGATCTTCCTTGTCGGCCTGGGCGATGAAGTTGTCATAGCAGGATTTTCCCCAGTCGCTGTCCACGCGGATGACGGCGATCTTCTGTACGCCCAAATACTCCTTCAGCACGTACTTCGCAAGGAAGGGAGCCTCCACGTCCTGACGTCCCATGATGCCGAAGAAATAAGGGCTCATGGCGGCATAGTCGGACGCGGATGCGGTGGGGCTCAACTGCAGGATGCCGTAGCTGTCGCAGATCTGCACCGTGGACTTGGCCGCACTGGAGGAGAAGTCGCCCAGGAGGGCCATGACTTCGTCATCCTCTGCGAACTTCGTCGCCATGGTGGAGGAGTTTACCGGATCACTCTGCGTGTCTTCGATTTCAATCTCAAAGGTGTAGCCGTTCACGCCGCCGGCCGCATTGATCTCTTCGATGGCTTTGTGAAAACCGATATCGAAGCCTGTGCCGTACTCTGCGTACTGCCCGGTCAAAGGAGCCAGTCCGCCTAATTTGATCACGCCTTTGCTCTCACCGCTCGCGGCTGCCTGGGTCTCTCCGCCTTCGCTCGCCTGGGTCTCTCCGCCTTCGCTCGCCTGGGTCTCTTCCTTGTTCTCCTCGGCCTTCGTCTCAGGTGCTTTTGTTTCCTCTGCCTTGTCGCCGCCGCAGCCTGCCAGTACGGACGCCGCCAGCGCGAAAGTCAGAGTCAGTGCTAAAACTCTTTTTTTCATTTCTTTTCCTCCTACTTTATTAAATGCCACACGCAAGCTTCCTTATTTTATTTGTGGAAGTGAAGCTTGCATACGGGACATCCCTGTGCAATGGTGTCAGTCAGGTCAAGGGTAAGGCCCATAGCCTCGGCAATGCCTCTGTCACCGTCCATAGCCATGTCGCAGAGTTTTGCGCATGTCGCATCATCAAACCCCTGCTTCTTCCATGCGGCAAGCAGCGGGCAGTAATGAAACTCGATCTTAAGATCATCCTTCGTACACTCGGTAACATCCATCTGGAAAGTGGATTTTCCAAGATCATCCAGGAAAGCCGCCTCAAACTGCCTCAGATCGCCGGGATCCTCACAGGCCGCCTTAAAACCTGAGCCGTGGAAATTCCCCGTCCTTTTGATCGCCTTTCTCGCGATGGCTTCCGCATCCGCGCCAGCCTTCACGCCCTCTTCATATGTAAGGCCCATCCAAGTCGCGCGGTGCTCGATCGCTTTCCGGTTGATGTTTACCTTTTCGTCATAAACAAGCGATACATTCTTGATTGCCATGTACAACTTCCTCCCTGTAAAATTATAATTACAATATACTCCCTCTGCAGAAACTAAATTCTATATGCAGATTTCCTTAGAAGTAATCATATCAGTACTATCCTGCTTTGTCAACACATATTTTGTCATTTTCCCTTTTTTTTCAGCTATTTCATTCCTGTTTTTGTTAATTTTAGCTGATTTTCCAGAAATCCCTATAACCCCCCTTCATTTCCAGCCCCAGGGCTCAAAAAAACTGGTCTGATCAGCGGCATCTCGGCTATGCAGACAGAAAATACTCCATACATTCCGAACCCAGCATGACCACGCTTTCCGGGTGGATGAAAGAAGTGATATTTTTGTCAAACAGAAGATTCACCTTTGCCGGGAACTCTTCTTCCCCGTCCCAAAAAATGACCCTGAGAGGAATGCAGAAAAACGCCGGAACCTGAAAAGACGCATCCCCATAGGAAAGCGGTGTATAGCCCAGCCGCTCCCCGGCTTCTTTAAACGCCTCCGGCCGTCCGGCAAAATATTCTGCGAAAGGTTTCAGCACCTGCCGCTCGAAAGCCCCCTCAAAAACTCCCGCGTCCTTCACGTCCCGAAAATGCACCCATTCCCCGGAATTCACTGCGCCTTCCTTTGCGTAATAAAGGAAATTATAAATGGCCATGGCCTCGTCGAATCCCGGCTCATGACCTGGTTTTCCCGGACACACAATCCGCCCTGTCCTTCGGTTGATCTCATGGGGAATTCCAAAATAATCCAAACGGATCACATCCCCGTCGTAAGTCCTGAGCCCCACTTTCTTGCAGAGCGCCTCCTGATCCCAGGTCAGAAAATCCTGCCGCCACTTCTCCATCACCTTCACATAATTGTTCACTCTTTGTCCCTTCATGGCATTCTTCCCCTCTCTCCATACCGCTTAAGCTCCTCCGTCCCCGCCGCAAACGCACCCGGAACGGCTGGCCGTTCCCTCACAGCAGATTCATGCCTGTCCTTGCGCACTTTTTAAAAACGCGATCTCCTCCGCCCACCCCGCATCATCGTTGGGTGTCTCCAAAATACAGGGAAGCCCCTGCACCGCCGGATGGTTCACCAGCCTTTTAAAAGCTTCACGGCCGATGTGCCCTTCGCCGAGCTTTGCATGGCGGTCCTTCCGGCAGCCCCGTTCTCCTTTGCTGTCATTGACGTGAATCGCCTTTAACCGCCCCAGGCCGATGACCCGGTCGAATTCGGCAAAAACCTCGTCCAGTTTATCCACAATATCGTAGCCTGCGTCCCAGACATGGCAGGTATCCAGGCAGATTCCGGCCTTCTCCGGGAGGCGGAGCCTGTCAAGAATCTCCCTGAGTTCCTCAAAGCATCCACCGATCTCACTGCCCTTCCCGGCCATGGTTTCCAGAAGCACCGTCGTATGCTGCTCCGGCCGGATAATTGTGTTGAGAATATCCGTAACCAGCCCGATCCCCTTCTCTTTTCCCTGGCCCACGTGGCAGCCCGGATGAAAATTGTAATAGTTTCCCGGTATATGTTCCATCCTCGAAAGATCGTCGGCCATGGTCTCTCTGGCAAAGTCGCGGAGTTCCTCCCTGGCCGCACAGGGGTTCAGGGTATAGGAAGCATGAGCTGCCACGGGGCCTAATCCCATTTCCACTGCCATGGCATAAAATCGTTCCATATCCGGCTGATTGAGCGCTTTTGCCCGTCCTCCCCTGGGACTTCTGGTGAAGAAAGCAAAAGTGTCTCCGCCAAGCTTCCGGATCTGCCTCCCCATGGCCTCGTAACCCTTGGCAGAGGAGATGTGGCTTCCTGCGTAAATCATGCGTCTCCCGTCCTTTCTCTCTCCCACTCTTTCTCCTGCCCGAACCGTGCATCCGCCCAGTTCCGTCTGGCTACCACTCCGGCAATCAGCATATTTCCCACACAGACCCCCGGCAGGCCGCCGAAGAATAGAAATACCGCGGAAACGACGCCGAACAGCACAAACACATACACGCTCCTGCGCTCATTGGGCCTTATGACAAACACCAGCGAGAAAAAAAGATAGAGGGCGGCCAAAAGCCAGACGCTTTCGCTGTATCGGAGCACGCCGAGGAGCACGCCGAAGCTGACCGCAATGGCCTTGCCCCCACGGCCGTCTCTCCAGAAAGGGAACGCATGGCCTAAGACGGGGGCCACCATGACCCCGGCAAACAGAAGCCGCACCGGCCCCACCACGCTGGCCGCCCACAAAACAGGAAGATATCCCTTCCCGATATCTAACACCAGACAAAGAAGCCCCAGCGGGATTCCTGCGTACTTCATCACATTGGCCGTCCCCGGATTGTGGTCCGCGCTGACCTTCTCGATGTCCATATCCTTAAAATGCTTCGGCAGAATACGCCCAAACAGCACGCTTCCCATCAGATATCCCACTGCCATGAAAAAAAGCACTTCCCATAGTTCACGGTTCATAGTCTCACCTTTCTGCCTCCCTACGGCTGCAGTAACCTTCTATATAATCGCAGATATCCGCCGCCGCCCCGGCATTAATATAGTGCTTCTGGGTCTCTGTCATGTTCCGGGCCGCCGCCTTGTTTTTAAGGAGTTCCAGCGCCCTCGCCCCTGCCTCTTTCTCATTTTTCCCCAGCACCGACATGCCGTGGCAAGAAAAAAATGCCGCATTCTTCGTCTCACAGCCGGGAATCGGCGCCGAATGCACCATGGGAATCCCCTTGGCCGCCGCCTCTGTGCTGGTGAGCCCTCCCGGCTTCGTCACAAGCACGTCACAGATATCCATGTAGAGATCGGCCTGAGTGGTAAAGTCAAGCACCATCACCTTCCTGTTCCCCCGGAACTCTTTCCGCAGCCGCGCCTTGAGCTTCTGGTTGTTTCCTCCAAGGATCACCACCCGGCCATCCTCCGGAAGCCCCGCTTCAATAACCGATGCCATGGCGCATACATTCCCAAACCCCATGCTGCCCGTCATAACAAGGACCACCGGGCCGGCCGCTCCGATCCCAAGGCCCATCCTGGTCTCCTTCTGATCCTTTTTTTCCCGGAACCGGCCGGATACGGGAATCCCCAGAGGCACCAGCCGTTCTTCCGGAATCCCCCTCTCCGCATACTCCGAAACCAACTCGTCGCTCGGAATGAAGTAAGCGTCCATCCCGGTCTCCTCCGTAAAAGGAATACAGGTATAGTCCGTCGCCACAAAAAAGCAGGCCGCCTTCAGGGGATAATGCTTTTTAATATAGGTAATGGCCTCCGCCGGGAACAGGTGGGGCATGACCACGCAGTCATAGCCTCCTTTTTCTATGTAACGGTACAGCTTTCTTCCATATAATGTGTTTGCATAATAAACCGGCGATTTTCTCTTGCTGGAACTGATCTTCCCGGCCACCCGGTAAACAGCACCGAACACGTCCGGAAAATTTGTCGCCGTCTTTACATATACGCCGGAAGCCCGCCTCGAAGCCTTCGGCCTTGCGAACCGGAGGGCATCCAGCATTTTGCATTCTGCCCCCCTTTTTAAAAATTCCTCCTTGAGCGCCTTCCCGGCGGCATTATGTCCCTGCCCGGTATTGCAGGAAAGAATCAATACTTTCATGTCTGCTCCTTCTTGTCGATCAAATCAAAGATGGAGTGAGCCATAAGAACATAATAGCCCCGAACGGCCTCTGCTGCCGGGATTCGCTTCCCGTTTCCGCTCCATTTCCGCCACTCCTTCGGAACTCTTTTCCCGTGACTCCTCCTCAAGAAAGAGTATAGCTTATTTTTTTCCGGATGGCAATATGAACTACTTCTTGTAATTGCAGTAACCCTTCGAGACCAAATACCCCTTTGCCCACAATGCCTCCGGCTCCTGCCGCCCTTATTATAAACTTCCCGCTATTTGATGCGCTGAGTCTTGAAAAATCACCGGCTTTCGTGGTATGGTAGAAATGGAGGGTGATGACCAAGCGAAAATGAAGGCAGTACCCGCGGCAGCAATTGTGCCGGTGAATGCCCTGCCCGACAGCTCTCGCAAATTGCAGTAAAAACAGAGCAGCACTTGATGCCAAAAAAGCGATACCGCCCAAAACTGCCCGAACAGGCGCAGGGGCAAATATTACTATATCCGACGAAAGGAGTTTTCCATGAAAAAAATCAAACAGATCGCCTGCCTTCTCGGCGCCGTTTTGCTGGCCGGGATCTACGTCTGCACCCTGGTCTTTGCCGTCACGGATCAGACCCAGGCAAAATCCTGGGTGAGCGCCTCCCTCTATGCCACCGTGGCCATACCTGTTCTTTTATATGCATTTCTTCTGATCACCAGGCAGTTGAACCGCAGAAAAAAAGAAGAGGAGGAAAAGCAGCCGTAGCCCTGCTTTTCCCCTCTTCTTTTTTCTCTCTTTTCCTGCCCGATATCTCCGTCTGTTTTCCCAAAGTCTCAATGGCAGTTGGACAGTTTACGCTCCCTGCTCTTCTTTAATTAAAAGCTCCACGGCCCGGACGGCTGCACGGACCGCCAGTGCCGTGTCGTGGCAGTGAGGATCAGAAAGCCCCCCCTTTTTCCGCTCCTGGTTCCATATAACGTTTAACACACAGCCCGCGCGGACACCGAGCACCTGGGCCACGATATAGAGGGCCGCGCTCTCCATCTCCGAAGCCAGACAGCCGGCCTTTATCCACATATCCCATTTATCCAGAAGCTCCTTCCCACAGGGCATCCGCCCCGGACTGTGCTGGCCGTAAAAGCTGTCCTTGCACTGGACAACCCCCAGATGGAAGTTCGCCCCCAGTTCCTTTGCCGCCTGGCGAAGCGCCCCCGTCACCTCAAAATCCGCCACCGCCGGAAAGGCGATGTCCACATATTCTTTGGAAGTCCCTTCCATACGGATGGCCCCGCTCGCGATGACCAGGTCTCCGCCCATGACCTTCTCCGCCATGCCGCCGCAGGTTCCCACCCGGAGCATAGTCCGAACCCCCGTTTGATAAAGTTCCTCCACGCCGATAGCCGTGGACGGACCTCCCATCCCCGTGGACATCACAAGTACCTTCTCCCCCAAAGCCTCGCCAATCCAGGTGGTGTACTCCCTGTTCTGTCCAAGAAACCGGGCATTCTCCAGATAAGCGGCAATCTTCTCCACCCGCCCCGGATCCCCCGGAAGGATCGCGTATCTGGCGCCGTGGCTGTCGTCAAGCCCGATATGATACATTTTTTCCATAACCGCACCTCCTCAGAAGAATTCACTATACAAACCCAAGAAAAATTTACAACTTGATTTCACCTTCCAATCTTGGTATGATGGAAAGGAACAATTTTCGTCAAAAAACGATTTTTGGGAGGGTAGCAACCATGTCCGAACCGTTGACTCTATATAAACTGATGATTTTATACATGTTGAAGCAGGTGAAGTTTCCCCTGGCCGGCTCTCAGATTTCTGATTTCTTTCTGAGCAAAGACTACACCACCTATTTCACGCTTCAGCAGGCTCTGGCTGAACTGGAGGAATCCCATCTGGTGAAGTTGGAATCCGGAAGAAAAACATCACGCTATGAGATCACCAGGGAGGGGGAACAGACCCTGTCCTTTTTCGGCAAGCAGATTTCACCTGCCATCATTGAGGATATCGATGCTTACCTCCAGGACAACAAGGTCCGCCTCCGCGACGAAATCAGTCTGGTTGCAGACTATGACCGTTCTTCCAATCAGGATTACCTGGTGCACTGTGCCATCCTGGAAGGAAAAGGCCAGCTTCTGGAAATCAACATCTCTGTTCCGGACAAGGAGCAGGCGGAGCATATGTGCAGCCGCTGGCCCCAGGAGAGCCAGCCCCTTTATTCCATTATCATGCAGCACTTGATGAAAGACTAGCGCTCCTGTCTCCGGCCGGACAGAATGCGGACACTTTCCCGCGGAATCGGCAATACCGGCAGACTTATTATGGTCTGCCTCCCGCGATCTCCAAAAGCTTTGCCTTCAATTCATTTTCCAGCCGTCCCATCTCAACCTCAGCCTCGGCTCTGGCTCTGCGGCCTTCTGCCTGAATCTGCAATACCTCGTCCAGCGTAGAGATCAAAGTCTCATTGGTCGAGCGCAAAGTCTCCATGTCCACAATTCCCCGCTCGGATTCTCTCGCCACCTCGGAAGAAGCAGTCTTTAACGCCTCCGCATTTTTCTTGAGCAGCTCATTGGTCATATCCGACACCTTTCGCTGCGCCTCTGCCGCCTGGGCGGAGTGGGCTGCGCCCAGCGCCAGTACCATCTGATTTTTCCAGAGAGGAATCGTATTGACAATGGTGGACTGGATCTTCTCCACCATGACCGTGTCATTGTCCTGCACCAGACGGATCTGAGGGGCCGTCTGCATGGAAATCATCCTGGTAAGCTCCAGGTCATGAAGCTTCTTCTCGAACCGCTTACAGCGGGCATCCAGATCCCTGGCCGCCTGGGCATCCTCCGGAAGCCCGCTCTGTTCCGCCTTCTTTAACAGCGCCGGAAGCTCCTCATGCTCTACCGTGTGAAGTTTCTTCTTGCCCGCCAAAATATACATGGACAATTCCTTGAAATAGGTGAGGTTTAACTCATACATTTTATCCAACATAGCCGCATCCTTGAGAAGCTGCACCTGATGCCCCTCCAGCACCTTGCAGATCCGGTCTACATTGACCTCCGCCTTTGCATATTTCGCTTTCATCGCTGTCATCTTATTGGAAGACTTCTTAAAAAATCCCAGAAAGCCCTTCTCCTCCTCGGCGTCAAAGCTCTTAAGCTCCGTCACCACGCCGGAAAGCAGCTCTCCGACCTCTCCCAGATCCTTCGTCCTCACATTGTTCAGCGCCGACTCGGAAAAGTCCGCCATTTTCTTCTGTGCGCCTGCCCCATACTGAAGAACAGCCGCAGAGTCCGACAGATCAATCTTTCCGGCAAAATCATCTACCATCTTTTTCTCCGCGTCGGAAAGCATACTGTCATCCCACTTTGGCGCCTCAGGAGCCGCCGGCGCCTCGGGCACTGCCGGCGCCTCTTCAAACGGATTTAAGGTCAGCACCGGTCCTTCCACCGGCATATCCAACTCGTTTCCCATGATCCTTCCTCCCATTTCTTCTTAAATAAGAATTATTTTTAATTAAGGAACCCTGTTCTCAGCCCTTCCTGCCAAGTCCGTTCTCTGAAAGCCCTTCCTGGGCGAGCAGCGTCTTCAGCACAGATATATCTGTCGAAACATCCCACATGGTATCCTGGAACATGCTGTCAAACAACCGCTCAAAGGCCTCGTTCAGGGTATCCAGAGTCGCTTCAATCTCTTTCTGAGAATTCTTTATATTTTCTCCCTGGACCGGCTGGGCCGAAAGCTCCGCATAGGCTTCCAGAAGCTTCACCGTTGTCGGAAGATAATATTCCATCAGCTTTTCAATGTCCTCTATACTCTCCGGGTGCTTTTCCACCCGCTCAAAAATCCTGGCTATGACCAGCTCCATGCGGGAAATCTTGGCCGAAATCTCTTCTCCGGGAATCGCATCGTTGCAGGAGCGGATCTTCTGTACATAGGACCGGCCGGCCCTCACAATGGCCTCTGCCTCCGGTGTCAGACAAGTTCCCCCGCCTGCCGCCGCTCCCCGTTCTTCCTCCCTCAGGCTGTCTGCTTCCTGCGCGGCCTCGTCAGCCCTGGCCGTCCATGCAGCCAGCTCTGCCCTGCGCGCTTTATCCTCCTCCAGTGTTTCTGCCTGCTTCATGGTCTCCCGGTACTGGGCGTAGGTGGCGTCATCGGCGATAAAACAGGTCTCCCCGTCGTCAAAATGGCCCTGCAAAAACCATCCCCGCTTCATCATCCGCTTAAGGTCTTTCACCACATAGGCTCTGCTTTTCCCCACCGCCTTTGAAAGCTCCTTAATGTCACAGTAGGTCCGCCCTCTGAATCTTGCTATGTAACTGCGGAACCGCTTTGCCATGGAAGATTTCCCGGATCCGACCGCAGCCATCACAAGGCCCGCCCCAAACAGCGGAAACAAAATCCCTCCCGCAATGGTAAAGCCCAGAAAATGGCCGATGTACAAATCCAAAACCCCCAGCACTGCCATGGCCAGACCTGTCCCCACCCCGAGAATCCCTCCACAGACGGAAAGCGCTATGCCTCCGGCGCGGGTGACGGATGCCTGGCGCCCTGCATAGAGGGCCGTGCTCCCGGAAGGCGCCGGAACCTGCCTGCCCGCCTCCATCCGGGATCCGAATCCCATCTGTCCGGCCTGCGGGCCATACCGGCCGTCCTGAAACCGCAGGCTCCCCGTCACATCATCCACTGCACCGCTAATGGTATTTTTTATGGTCTGATTCAATTTTCTGAAATCCTGAGAATTGACTGCATCCTGCACGATATCGCAGATATGATTTCCCAGCTCCCGCCAGTCTTCCTTCATTGCACAATCTCCGTTTCCTACCAGTCTCCGGGAGCAGCCGTCTTTGCTGCCCTCTATGATTATATCGAAGTTTGCACATAAAAGCAATGCATGAGAAATGGATTTTCAGATTTCGGATTTCAAATAACGCTTCAACAGGAATGCACAAAAATACGGAGACGTATAGACCCCATCCATGAGCGCAGGGCTCCGTCAATCGTTCGCTTCAAATATACCCCAGGCAAATCACCCGGCTGCAGACCCGCTTCGCCAGCTCTTTGTTGTGGGTAATCAGGAGCAGCCCCAGCCTCCGCCCTTCGATTTCTTTTAGCATCACATTCCAAATCTGTGCCTGTGTGATAACGTCCAGCATGGTACTCATCTCGTCCGCCAGCAAAAACCTGGTCTCGCAAAACAGGGATCTGGCCACACAAAACCGCTGCAGCTCGCCGCCCGAGAGCTCCCTCGGATACCGTTCCAGCCAGTCTCTTTCAATCCCCAGCGCCTCCATGACCTCCTGCCGGCACATCCCGGATTCCTGCAGGACCTTTTTCATCTTCCACCTGGGATTGATGGCTTTTTCCGGATGCTGGTAAATAAGCTGTATCGGGGAAACGCCCTTTTTCGGCAAGGGTCCTCCGTCCAACAAAATCTCGCCCTCCGTGGGCTTTAAATATCCCGCCAGCAATCGAGCCAGGGTGCTCTTCCCATATCCGCTTGGGCCCGTCAGCCCGACCCGCTCCCCCTCCTCCACGCAGATGTTCATATTCCGAAAAATCCATGGCTCTCTGTTACTGTAGCGGAAACTTACATTCTTCGCCTCAATCCCCATAAATACACCTCACATATCCTCCGCAAAGCTTCCTCATAGGAATTTCCGCCTCACACGCTTTTGTTTTGCGGGGACACCTGGGTCCAAAGAGGCATCCCACAGGAAGAGCCTTTGCATAGGGCTGGAAACCGGGGATGGGACGGAATCCATTCTGGGGAAGCGCCTCCCACAGCGCCCTTGTATAGGGATGCCGCGCCTTTCCCTCCTGAAAGTCGGAAGCCTTCATAAGCTCCAGGGTAGTCCCCGCATAAAACACGGCAATCCGGTCTGCCACGTGGACGGCCAGGTCAATGTCATGAGTAATCAAAATGACGGCTTTTCCTTCGTCCGCCAGCTCCCGGAATACTTTTAAGGCTTCCACTGCCATTTCCAGATCCAGTCCCGGCGTCGGCTCGTCCGCCAAAATCACCCGGGCGCCGCTTATGACTGCCGTGGAGACCAAAACCCTCCTGGCCATTCCGCCGGACAGCTGGAAGGGATAGAGTTTTTCCGCCCGCTCCTGCAACTGGAACCGGCGAAAGATCTCCTTTTGCGCCTTCCTCCTGCCCTCGTCCGGCCGGTTTCCCCGCACCTGGTTTCCCACCCGCATAAGCGGATCCAGATAAGCCACCGACTGAGGCACCAGCGCAATTTCCCGCCCTCTCAACGCTTCCTTTCTCTTCTGAGTCAAAACCTCTCCCCGGTAGCGGATCTCCCCTCCGACTGTGGCGTTTCCCGGAAGCAGCCCCATCACCGCGTGGGCCAAAAGGCTTTTTCCGGAACCGCTGGCCCCTGCCACCGCCACAATTTCCCCCGGCTTCAAATCAAGATTCAGATTAGAAATCACCTCAAGCTCATACTGCTCCAACCCTTTATCATACATGCGAAAGGATACAGAAAGCTCCTTTACAACCAAAATTCCTTCTTTCTCCATATACTCTCCTATTCGTGGACACTGTATGGGTCCAGAATCTTCTTTAAATTCTCCCCCAGGCGGTCAAACAAAAACACGGTCATCACCAACATAAGCCCCGGAAAAAATGCCAGCCACCAATTCCCCGCGGCAATGTATTTCATGGATTCCGACAGGATAATCCCGATGGCAGGCTGTTCCGGCGGCAGGCCAAAGCCTAAAAAAGTCAGACCGGATTCATGCATAATTGCGTGGGGAAACAAAAGAATCAGGCCGATAAGGAACTGCGGCACCATGTGGGGCAAAATATGGTGGATCGTAATCCATCTGCCGGAATGCCCCAGCTTTTTAGACACCTCGACGTACTGCTCCGACCGGATTTTAAACACCTCACTGCGAATCAGGCGGGCAAGGCCCGTCCAGTGGGTGACCGCCACGCCGGCCAGGACTCCCCGAAGCCCCTTTCCGCAGGAAAACGAAATCAGGATCAACAGCACCATGTGGGGGATCCCCATCACCAGATCAATCAGCCAGTTCATGAGATGGTCCAGCCAGGAAATACCCATGGCAGCGACAACCCCCACAATCAGAGCGATCACCGCACTGACGCCGGAAGCCACCGTGCCCACCAGGATGCTGACAGACAAGCCTTTGACTGTCCGGGCCAGCATATCCCTTCCCAGCATATCCGTGCCGAAGGGGTGCTCCCAGGAGGGCGCCAGGCCCTTCCTGGAAAAATCCGCGGCAATCGCCTCCTCCCCAAGTACTGCGCCGGCCAGGTATACCCCAAAGATTACCGCGAACATCAGAAAGGTTAAGACGATCAGTCTCATCCTGCGGTTCCAAAAACGCCGTCCCATCCTCGCTCTCCCTATGTAAAAACCGCCCTTTTCACTTGCCGTAGGATTCATTCCGCTCCCCCTCTCCAATCTGCGGATCCACAATCCGGTAAATGATGTCCGCCAGCATATTTCCAATAAATACAAAGAGTGCGCTGAACAGGGTAATTCCCAAAAGCAGGGGGACGTCTGAGCTCATTCCGGCCGCCGAGGCCGCCGCTCCCAGGCCGGGATAGGAAAATACATTTTCCGCCAGCACGGATCCGCCGAAAAGCTCGCTGAAGGAACCGAACTGCATGGTCACGGCGGGAAGCAGTATATTGCGCAGTCCATGTCGTTTTAAAATACTCCACTGAGACTCCCCTCTGGCCCTTGCAAAGAGTACATAATCGCTTTCCAATACATCCACCAGCTTTTCCCTGGTGTGCAGCGCAACCCCCGCAAAGGACAGAAAGCTCAGGGTGAGCGCCGGCAAAATCAGATGATGAATCCGCTGCCAGATGGTAACCTCAGCCGTGGGCACCCCCATAGGAACACTCATTCCCATGGGAAACCAGCCCAGCTTCACGGAAAACAATATCAAAAATACGATTCCAATCCAGAAGGTCGGAATGGAGCACATGGTCAGACAAAGCTTTTTTAAGATTTTATCCGTCCATCTCCCGTTAAAGACTCCCATCAGACATCCGAGAGTGAAGCCTAGGATACCGGAGAGCAGCCAGGAGGTAAGCATCAACGCCAAAGACACGGCGAATTTTTCTCGGACGATGTCTAAAACCGGCCTCCGATAGAGGAGGGACACACCGAAATCCCCCTTAAGAATCGAACTGCCCCAGGCCAGAAACCGCTCCACAGGCGGATCGTTCAGCCCCCAGTACTCGGCAATCTTCTCCCTCTGCTCTGCGCTGACATTGGGGACGGAGCCCACATACTGCTGCACCGGATCCACCGGCGAAAAGCTGACCAGGACAAAGCTGACGATACTGACCGCGATCAAAAGTGTCACCATCCGCAGAAGGTATTTTCCTGCAAATTTCAGATAATAGTTTTTTTTCATGTGGTCGTCTCCATTGCGAAGCTGCCCCTATTTCCAGGACCACTCCTCCAGATTGGCAATCAGCGGCCATGCCTGGCCGTGGGCATGGATTCTCTGCTTTCCGATGTCCAAATCATCCCTCTGATAATACAGATGTGTCATATTCACATAGAAGGCCCAGGGGGCCTCCCCCCGCATGGATGTGCCGGTCTCGCCGTCCCACTGGGCTTTCTGCCACCATTCTATGGAATCCTCCAGAGACAGAGAGTTCATCGCTCTGTCCAGGTATTCGTCCGTCTTCTCACTGGTATAAAACTCCGGGTTATAAAAGTCCGTCTTTCCGGCATTGCTGCTGTGAAAGAGCATATAGGAAGTCATGGGGCTGTCTGAGCCCCAGCCCATAATCATGGGCTCGGAGAACATCCTCTTCACGGTATCCTCCGCACTGACACCCTCCACAGTTATTTCCATCCCCAGTTTTTCCTTCGCCTGATTCGCCACAGACATGGCCACGGCCTGGCGCATGGAATCCCCCGCAAAATACATCAGATGGAAAGCCAGCCTTTCTCCGTCCTTCTCCCTGATTCCGTCTCCGTCCTGATCTGTCCAGCCGGACTCTTCCAGGAGCCTGACAGCATATTCCACATCCGTTTCAATGACGTTCTCCGGATTCCACCAAAGCATCCCGTCACACTCCGAATAGGCCGGCTCCGCAAAGCCGTTTAAGGCCTCTTCGATCACCTGCTCACGGTCTATCCCATAACTTAATGCTTTCCGCACGCGGACATCGCAGGTAATATTGTTGCCGATCCGATATCCGTCCTCTGTAACCTTCCCCTCGTCGGGAACAGTCGGCAGGGTAATTCCCCTGTTGTCCACAGAGGCAACCTGCTCCACATGCATGCCCTCGATTTCCACGGTTGCCAGGGTTGCTGAGGTTAAAGCGATATCCACCTCCCCTGCCCGGGCCGCCGCCAGCCTTGTGTTCTCATCCTGCACCAGGACTACCGCCCGCCTGATCTTCGGCTGCCTCCCGTAATAATTCTCATTTGCCTCCAGGATAAACTGCTGCCCCTTGTCCCACTGCACCATTTTATAGGGGCCGGAGCCAATGGTCCGCTCCGCGGACAGGCCAAAATCGTCGCCATAGGCTTTCTCCGGGACGATTCCCATCTGGGCCGCCGTATAGAGGAAGGTCACGCAAGGCTTTGTCAGTGTAAATTCCACTGTCACATCGTCAACCGCCCTGCAGCTCTCCAGCATGGTCAGATCCAGGTAAGTCGCCTTTTCCTTTGCGGTCTGAAAGGTAAACGCCACATCCGAGGCCGTAAGCGGCTCCCCGTTGGTAAAGACCACGTCGCCGCGGAGCTTAAAGGTCCAGATCCGCGCATCCTCACTGACGCCGTATTCTGTCGCCAGATCATTCTCCAGACGATTGTCGCCGTTTACCCTTACCAGACCGGAATACAGCGGAGAGCCCGTATAACCAAAGCCGCTGCAGGGGTCAAAGGAATCCCCCTCGCCGGAAAATCCGATAACCACCTGCGTCTTCTCCTGCACGCCTCCCGCATCCGTCTCCGTCCCTGCCTCCGTCAAAGCTTCTGCCGCCGGCTCTCCCTGCGTTTTTGCCAACTCGGTTCCGGAGCCCCCTCCTTTGCAGCCGGCAAGCAAAAACACTGCGCAAAAAAATGCCGCCGGCATTCTGATTTGTTTTCTCATTACTCTCTTCCCCTCTCGTGTGATGCCTTTATTATACTTGCAGAATTTTCCGTCTACAAGCCTCTCTGGGGGTTATTTTTTGTTATTAACTTTAATTTCCTTTATTTGTATCATCAAAAGAAGCCCGGTCTCCCGAGCTTCCTCTGACTTGATGCAGTATTATATTTAAGGTTTTCTGAATGGGCCTGTCTGTTATGTCATAAGACTATCAGATTATGTTTCTCCCCGCAAGCCTCCC
>CAJUQY010000014.1:0-50948 GCA_910588815.1 uncultured Lachnospiraceae bacterium
TGCCTTTTATTCTGGTGTCCTGCCATGATAAAGAGGACTACGAACAGGAGGCCAGGCAGCGGGGCGCGACGTTATGCATGGATAAGATGAAAGGGATGCTGCTGCAAGATATGCTGGTGGAATACGCATACCGGTAGCTATCCGGCGAAAAGGCACCGATTCTTTCCCGGGGCGATGGTTCCCTCGAGTTGCTCTCAGTCGTTTTCCATCAACGATGATGCAGACAGTGAAAAGGGCGAAAACGACTTCGCTGTGTTCAAAAGCATATTTAACGATTATGACACAAGTAAAAAAAACCGCGGGGTTATTAAAATGCGTGGGGAGGCCTGCCCGGAGATACAGGTGCGCGGGACTTTCCGGTTACCGGGAATCGGCTTGTTTTTTCTTATACTCCTCAAACAGTTTGTTGACCTCGGCGCCCAGGAGGACAATGTTCATGCAGATGTAGAGCCACAGCATGAGAAAGATGATGGCGGTCAGGCTGCCATAGATATAAGAAAAGTTGGCGACATGGTCAATGTAGAGAGAGTACACGTAGGAAAAGATCAGCCATCCGAAGGTGGTGAAAGCAGCCCCCGGAATCTGCTTTTGAAAGGAAAGATGCTTGTTGGGCAGGATGGAGTAGAGCAGCACAAAAAACAGCATAAATAGAGCGATGGAGAGCCCGGTACGGAACAAAATGACCAGGCTGGAAAAGTGGGCAAGCCTGGGAAACCAGGATTCTAAAAGAATCTGGATCCGATTGCCGAAGAGCAGGACGCCGATGGTGAAAATGAGGACGAACACGAAGCCGATGGTGTAGACGATGGACAGCAGTCTCTGGGCGACAATATTTCTGGTCTCTTTTAAAGAGGCGATGTTGTTTAATCCCTGCTGTAGGGAATAGATTCCCTTGGAGGCAGACCACAGAGTGGTGATGATGGAGACGGAAATGATGGTGCCGGCCGAATTGGTGTAGACGTCGTTTAAAATACTTGCGATAAAACTCTGTACCTCCGGAGTATTCGGCAGGACCGAGAGGATAGTCTGTGTCAGGGATTCCTGGGAAAAAGGAATCAAAAACTGAATCAGGGGGATCGCCAGCATCACGATAGGGATCGCCGAAATAATGACAAAAAAAGAAACCTGTGCCGCATACACAGAGATTTTGTCTTCGATAATCAGATTGAGAACCTTTCCGAGAAAAAGCCGAAACCGTTTCATACGCTGCTCCTGTGATATTTCCCGCTGTTTCCGGGAAACATGGCTTATCGATGTTTCTCCAAAGTATAGCATGATACGGAGGGGATTGCAAGGGAGGGCAGATGAGGAAATGAAATTAATCCTTGACAAGAGAATGTTTTATGTTAAAATATGTCATAGGTTTCAGTTTCAAACAATGTAATGTTATGAGGAAAAGGCATAGAAGGTGTCAGTAGACGTTTGTTTTCTTGCAGAGAGAGGAGGCCGCCGGCTGGAAGCTTCCTTAAGTTCAGACGAACGCCGAATTTCCCACCGGAGCCGCATATCTGAATTTTGGGGAGCAGCCATGTATTCCTGCTGTTTTGGCATTGCTTTTCCGGATAGTAGGATGTGACGTGGGCCTGCGCGTTAGGCAGGAAATGAGTGTCTGCAAGTATGCAGGAATCAGGGTGGTACCGCGAGCAATTCGTCCCTTTGTCGTAAGACGGCAAGGGGATTTTTCATTGGAAAAAACTTTGTGAAGGAGAACATTATGAAGGAAAAATTGGAACAGATCAGGCAGACGGCCCTTGAGAGGATCGCCGCTTCCGATGCGCTGGAAGCCCTGAATGAGATCCGGGTGGCATATCTGGGAAAAAAGGGCGAGCTGACCAGCGTGTTAAAGGGAATGAGGGACGTAAGTGCGCAGGACCGGCCCAGAGTGGGGCAGATGGTCAACGATACCCGCGCCGTTATCGAGGCAAAGCTGGAGGAGCGGAAGGATAGACTGGCGAAGAGGGCCAGGGAGGAACAGCTGAAGCGGGAGGTCATTGACGTGACTCTTCCGGCAAAGAAGAATCACGTGGGGCACAAGCACCCCAACATGATCGCGCTGGAAGAGGTGGAGCGGATTTTCGTGGGCATGGGCTATGAGGTGGTAGAGGGGCCTGAGGTGGAGTACGACTATTACAACTTCGAAGCGCTCAATATTCCCAAGGGCCATCCGGCCAGGGACGAGCAGGATACCTTCTACATTAACGACAGCATTCTGCTCCGGAGCCAGACCTCTCCGGTGCAGGTGCGCACCATGGAAAACGGGAAACTGCCCATCCGCATGATCGCGCCCGGCAGGGTATTCCGCTCCGACGAGGTGGATGCGACTCACTCTCCGTCCTTTCATCAAATCGAGGGCCTTGTCATCGACAAGAACATTACCTTTGCCGATCTGAAGGGAACCCTGGAGGAGTTTGCCAGGGAACTGTTCGGGGAGGATACGAGGGTGAAGTTCCGCCCCCATCACTTCCCTTTCACAGAGCCCAGCGCCGAGGTGGATGTGAGCTGCTTCAAATGTCACGGCAAGGGCTGCCGGTTCTGCAAGGGCAGCGGCTGGATCGAGATCTTAGGCTGCGGCATGGTTCATCCCAATGTCCTTCGGATGTCGGGCATTGACCCGGAGGAGTATTCCGGCTTTGCCTTCGGTGTGGGGCTGGAGCGGATCGCCCTTCTCAAATACGAAATCGACGACATGCGCCTGCTGTATGAAAACGACATCCGTTTCCTGAAGCAGTTTTAAGAACACGGGGCTTTTAAATCGAAGAAAGGAAAAGAACAGATTATGAATACAGCATTATCCTGGATTAAAGCATATGTGCCGGATCTTCAGGTGACGGCGCAGGAATATACGGATGCCATGACTCTTTCCGGGACCAAGGTGGAAGGGTATGAGTGTCTCGATAAAAATTTGGAAAAAATTGTGGTGGGAAAGATTTTATCCATCGAAAAGCATCCGGATGCCGACAAACTGATTGTCTGCCAGGTGGATATTGGGGAGAGACAGCTCCAGATTGTCACCGGGGCGCCCAACGTCAGTGTGGGCGACAAGGTTCCCGTGGTTTTAGACGGGGGCAAGGTGGCGGGCGGACATGACGGCGGCCCTCTGCCGGAAAACGGCATAAAGATCAAGAAGGGGAAGCTCCGGGGGGCCTGGTCGGACGGCATGATGTGTTCCATTGAGGAGCTTGGTTCCTCGAGAGACATGTATCCGGATGCTCCGGAGACAGGCATTTATATTATGAAAGAGGATGCGCCTGTGGGGGCCGACGCAGTGGAACTCCTCGGTCTTCGGGATGTGGTATTCGAGTATGAGATCACCTCCAACCGGGTGGACTGCTACAGTGTCCTGGGGATTGCCAGGGAGGCGGCGGCCACCTTCGGAAAGAAATTCGTGCCGCCGGTGCCTGTGGTAAAGGGAAACGGCGAGGATGTCCGCAACTACGCCTCCGTGGAGGTGGTGGATACGGATCTCTGTCCCCGTTACTGCGGCCGGGTGGTGAAAAATATCAAGATCGGGCCTTCGCCGGAGTGGATGCAGAGGCGGCTCGCGGCCAGCGGGATCCGCCCAATCAACAACCTGGTGGACATTACCAACTATGTCATGGAGGAATACGGACAGCCCATGCACGCCTTTGACCTGGACATGGTGGCGGGCCACAAGATCATCGTGAAGCGGGCTAAGGACGGAGACGAGTTCCAGACTCTGGACGGCCAGATGCGCAGGCTGGATAAGGATGTGCTGATGATCAACGATGCCGAAAAGGAGATCGGCATTGCCGGAATCATGGGCGGGGAGAATTCCAAGATCACCGATCAGGTGAAAACGGTGCTCTTCGAATCGGCCTGCTTTGACGGTACCAACAACCGTCTCTCTGCCAGGAGGCTTGGGCTTCGGACCGACGCTTCCGGGAAATACGAGAAGGGCTTGGATCCCAACAATGCGGAGGCGGCCATCAACCGGGCCTGCCAGCTGATTGAGGAGCTTGGCTGCGGGGAGGTGGTCGGAGGGATGATTGACGTGCGGGGAGAGCTCCCTGCGCCGAAGCGGATTCCTTTTAGGCCGGAGAAGATCAACCGGTTCCTGGGGACGGATATTTCCGGAGAAGACATGGTCTCCTATTTCGGCCCCCTGGAGATCCAGGTGGACGAGGCGGCGGGAGAGGTGATTGTCCCCACCTTCAGACAGGATCTTGTCTGTGAGGCGGACATTGCCGAGGAGGTAGCAAGGTTCTACGGATACGATAAGATTCCCACGACCCTGCCCACTGGGGAGGCCACCACGGGAAAACTCTCCTTCAAGCTGCGGGTGGAGGAAGCCGTCCGGGAAGTCGCGGAGTTTTGCGGTTATTCCCAGGGCATGAGCTATTCCTTTGAGAGTCCGAAGGTGTTTGACAAGCTGCTGATTCCGGTGGATTCTCCTCTTCGCAGTGCGGTGACGATCATGAATCCTCTGGGGGAGGACTACAGCATTATGCGGACCGTTTCCCTGAACGGCATGCTGTCCTCACTGGCCACTAATTATAATAGAAGAAACAAGAACGTAAGACTTTACGAGCTGGGCAATATTTACCTTCCGAAGGCGCTGCCTCTGACGGAGCTTCCCGATGAACGTATGCAGCTTACCCTGGGCTTTTATGGGGAGGGGGACTTCTTTGCTTTGAAGGGTGTCATTGAGGAGATCTTCGACAGGCTGGGAATGACAAAACGGATCGCTTATAACCCGGAGGCGGGAAAGAGCTTCCTCCACCCGGGGCGGCAGGCGGAAATTTCTTACCGGGGAACAATCATGGGATACCTGGGAGAGGTTCATCCGGAGGTGCTGGACAACTACGACATCGGCGACCGGGCCTATGTGGCAGTTCTTGATATGCCGGAAGTGGTGAAACTTGCCTCCTTTGACCGGAAGTATACCGGCGTTGCCAAATTCCCGGCAGTGACCAGGGACATCAGCATGGTTATGGACAAAACAATTATGGTGGGAGAGGTGGAATCCGTCATCGAAAAGAAGGGCGGAAAGCTTCTGGAATCGTACCATCTGTTTGACCTGTACGAAGGCGCACAGATTGCCGAGGGCTGCAAGTCGGTAGCGTACTCCATCACCTTCCGGGCGAAGGACCGAACCCTGGAGGATAAAGATGTGAACGAGATCATGGAAAAGATTCTGGCGGAACTGAAGGAGATGGGGATCGAGCTTCGGGGATGACCCTCATGTTTTGGAAGAAATCAAAGCACAGAAACTACAAATGTATAAGTTTTTTCCTTCTTCAAATAATAATGCGTAGGCGCCATAGAATAGTATGTATGGCGGCGCAATTTTGATTCGGAGAAGGAGAAAACTATGGAGAAATATTTGAAAATTGCAGGCGTACGGGGCCGGGAGATTCTGGATTCCCGAGGAAATCCCACGGTGGAGGCGGAGGTGACGCTGGAGGGAGGCGTGACCGGGAGGGCGAGCGTGCCTTCCGGCGCTTCCACCGGAAAATTTGAGGCGGTGGAGCTTAGGGACGGCGGGGACCGCTATAGAGGTCTTGGCGTAAAGAGGGCCGTGGAGCATGTGAACACGGTTCTGGCCCATGCGGTCTTATCGAAGAATGCCGCCTGCCAGGGAGAGGTTGACCGGCTTCTTTTGGAGGCGGATGGAACGGAGAACAAGGCGAATCTGGGGGCCAATGCCATTCTGGGCGTGTCCATGGCAGTGTCCAGGGCGGCTGCCGCGGCGTTTGGGATTCCGCTGTTTTCTTATCTGGGCGGAATTTACACGGATCGGATGCCGGTTCCCATGATGAATGTCTTAAACGGCGGAAAGCATGCCGACAATACGGTGGATCTGCAGGAGTTTATGATCATGCCCGTGGGGGCCTGCTGTTTTTGTGAGGCGCTCAGATCCTGTGCGGAGGTGTATCACACCTTAAAGGATATTTTAAAGGGAAAGGGACTTTCCACGGCAGTGGGAGACGAGGGTGGCTTTGCGCCGAACCTGCCGGATACGGAGTCGGTACTTTCGCTTCTGGTGGAAGCCATGGAGAAATGCGGCCTCAGGCCCGGTGTGGACATGGCGATTGCCATGGATGCGGCTTCCAGCGAGCTTTATGATGAGGAACGGGACGTCTATTATTTCCCGGGAGAGAGTCAGATGAGCGGAAAGGAAGTGTTGCGGCTTCGGGAGGAGATGGTGGATTATTATGAAAATCTGGTGAACCGCTTTCCTATCGTGTCCATCGAAGACGGCCTCCACGAGGAGGACTGGTGCGGCTGGAAGCTTCTCACCGGGCGTCTTGGTGAGCGGATTCAGCTGGTGGGAGACGATCTCTTCGTCACCAACACAGAGCGTCTTGGCCGGGGGATCGACCAGAGAATCGCCAATGCGATTTTGGTGAAGGTCAACCAGATCGGCACCCTCACGGAAGCCTTTGCGGCCACCAGGATGGCCCAGAAGGCCGGCTATCACGCGGTGATCTCCCATCGGTCCGGCGAGACGGAGGATGCCATCATCGCGGATATCGCCGTGGCCACAGGCGCGGGGCAGATCAAGACCGGCGCTCCCTGCCGTTCCGACCGGAACGCGAAGTACAACCAGCTCCTTCGCATTGAGGAGATGCTGGGGAAGACAGCAGTGTATGAGAATCCCTTTGCGTCCTTTTAAAATTCCGTAAAAAACAGTTGCCAATCCTCCCCATTTGTGGTAGACTATCTATGTTTGGCCTAGGAGGTGTGAAAATGGCTGCTATGAAAGTGGTTTTAACCGTAGTATTTTTGATTATATGTTTGGTGCTGATGGTAATCGTATTGCTCCAGGAGGGGAAATCCGCGGGGCTGACCGGGTCAATCAGCGGTGCCTCGGAGACTTACTGGGGGAAGAATAAGGGACGTTCCGCAGAAGGAAAGCTGGAGAAATATACCAAGTATGGTGTGATTTTGTTTATGGTGTTGGCTCTTGTTCTGAATATGTTTTGACGATCAGGATTTATAGCAGAGAAGACGGGATTCATTGACTTGCCGAGGCGAAAGAGGACAGGCTTTGGGGGGTGGATGAATCCCTTTTATGTACACGAGCCCCAGAGGAGGATTGCCGGCAGAGCCGGCGGGGCTCGGCACGGCGAGTAGGGGAAGATAAATCTTCCCTGCTTGATTACAGGGGCGCACAGGGAGATCAGCTGCTTACGCAGCATGCGCTCGGCACGGCGAGTAGGGGAAGAAGAATCTTCCCCTACTCGATTATATGGGAGCAGACAGGATTGAGGAATTTATGGAGAAGAAGAGAAGAAAAGGAAATAGAAAGAGTGTGAGGAGAGGCGCAGGGGGAGCCTGGGAGAAGGGGCAGGAGGGCCGCGGCAGGGGAAAGGCGCCCGGGGCGGCTGACGGAAGAGAACGTGTCTCAGAGAGGAAAAGGCCGGGGAAAAATGTGGAAGCGGAAGACGCGGAATCTCGCTTTTTCCTGGAAGAGAGGAAGAGGCGGCTTTTAGAGCTGATGGGGCACAGGGATTATAAGCCCATGAAGGTGAAGGAGCTGGCGATCCTTTTGGGGATTGCCAGGGAGGAGCGGCCCGGTCTCCAGGAAGCGCTGGACGCTCTGCTCTCGGAGGGGAAGCTGGGGCTTTCCAGACGGGGGAAATATGCCTTGGTGGAACAGTTTCTGGTAAAAGGGCGCTTCATCGGGAATCGGAAGGGCTTTGGATTTGTTGCGCCGGAGCAGGAGAGGGAGCCGGAGGGGGGGGCGGGAACCAGGCGGGAGCCGGATATCTATATCGGAGAGCGGGATACGCTGGGGGCCATGGACGGGGATACGGTTCAGGCGGCGATCCTTTACGGAAGACGGTGGGGAAAGAACCAGAATCCGGAGGGGAAGATCGTGCGGATCCTGGAGCGGGCCCACAGAGAGGTCGTGGCTACTTACGAACGGTGCCGGCACTTTGGCTTTGCCGTTCCCATAAACGGAAAGCTGGGAAAGGATGTTTTTATTCCGGAGGAGGCCTCCATGGAGGCTCGGACGGGAGAAAGGGTGCTGGTTGCGATTACCGATTACGGGAGCGGGAGGAAGAACCCGGAGGGGCGGGTGACGGAGATCCTGGGGGCGGCGGATGCGCCGGGAGTGGATGTGTTGTCGGTGGCAAAGGCCTACGGCTTTGAAAGTGAATTTTCTCCTGAGGTTCTGGCGGAGGTAAGGCGGATTCCAGGGGAGGTTTCGCAGGAAGAACGGGCAGGCCGGAGGGATCTGACGGGACTCCCTACGGTGACCATTGACGGGGAGGATGCCAAGGATCTGGACGACGCCATTACGCTTTCCGTGGAAAACGGGGTCTACCGGCTGGGGGTCCACATCGCGGACGTGTCCCATTATGTGAAGGAGGGGACGGCCCTTGACCGGGAAGCCCTTTCCAGAGGAACCAGCGTTTATCTCACCGACCGGGTGATTCCCATGCTGCCGAAGGAGCTCAGCAACGGGATCTGTTCCCTCAATGCGGGAGTGCCGAGGCTGGTTTTCAGCTGCCTGATGGAACTGGATCAGGCGGGACATCTGTTAAACCATGAGTTTGTGAAGTCGGTGATCTGCGTGGACCGGCGGATGACTTATACGGCGGTGGACGGGATCCTTTCCGGTGATGAAGCGCTCTCCCGGGAATATGAGGATTTTGTGCCCATGTTTTGCATGATGCGGGAATTGTCTGAGGCTCTCCGCGAGCGGAGGCGGGCCAGGGGATCCATCGACTTTGATTTCCCGGAGAGCAAGATCATTTTGGATGAAAACGGGCGGGCCGTGGATGTGAGGCCTTATGAGCGGAATGCGGCCACCATGCTGATCGAGGATTTCATGCTCCTTGCCAACGAGACCGTGGCGGAGGATTTCTTCTGGCAGGGCAGTCCCTTTGTCTATCGGACTCATGAGAAGCCGGATGGGGACAAGGTGAAAGAACTGGCGCTCCTTATCAGCAATTTCGGCTATCATCTGAAGACGGGGCGGGAGGAGATTCATCCCAAGGAGCTCCAGAAGCTCCTGGCGAGGATCCAGGATTCGCCGGAGGAGGCATTGATCAGCCGCCTGACCCTGCGTTCCATGAGGCGGGCCGAGTATCAGACACAGTGCGTGGGACATTTTGGTCTGGCGGCCCGGTATTATTGCCATTTTACGTCGCCGATCCGCCGGTATCCGGATCTGCAGATTCACCGGATCATGACGGAATGTCTGGCGGGAGGAATGTCCGAGAGCCGGAAAGAGTATTATGAGGAACGGCTTCCGGGCGTGTGTCGTCAGTGTTCGCTGAAGGAACGGAAGGCGGACGAGGCGGAGAGGGAAGTGGAGAAGATGAAAAAGTGCCAGTATATGGAAGGGCATATCGGAGAGCTATTTGAGGGCGTGGTATCCGGCGTGACCGGCTGGGGCATGTATGTGGAGCTCCCCAATACGGTGGAAGGCATGGTTTCCCTGTCTTCCCTGGAGGGAGATTATTACGAATATGACCAGGCAAACTATCGGCTGGCGGGCGCTTCCACAGGGCGGGTCTATGGTTTGGGGCAGAGGCTTAAGGTGCGGGTGGCTTCTGTGGATCCGGCAGGCGGCACCATCGATTTTATACCGGAGGAGGAAGGATAATGGGCAAAGACAGCTATAAATTGGTGGCCAATAATAAAAAGGCCTACCACGATTACTTTATCGACGACACCTATGAGGCGGGGATTTCTCTTTCGGGGACGGAGGTAAAATCTGTCCGCATGGGGAAATGCAGCATCAAGGAAGCTTTTGTCAAGATCGACCGGGGGGAGGTCTTTGTGTATGGGATGCATATCAGCCCCTATGAGAAGGGGAATATTTTCAACAAGGATCCGCTCCGGGTGCGAAAGCTTCTGATGCACGGCTATGAGATCAACCGCCTTTTGGGGAAAATCCAGCAGAAGGGCTTCACACTGGTTCCTCTTAAAGTGTATTTCAAAGGAAGCCTGGTTAAAGTGGAAGTGGGATTGGCCAGGGGCAAAAAGCTTTATGACAAACGGCAGGATATCGCGAAGAAGGATCAGAGGCGGGAGGCCGAGAAGGAGTTTAAGATCAGGAACCTGGGCTGATAAAATCAGACAATCGGAATGTTGGAGGGGGATACATGAGAAAAGATATCGGACCGATGACGAGTGGTTCGATCTGGAAAAGAATGCTTTTTTTTGCGCTGCCGGTTTTGCTGGGGAATTTGTTTCAGCAGCTGTATAATACCGTGGATTCACTGATCGTCGGAAATTTTCTGGGGAGCCGCGCGTTGGCGGCCGTTACCTCTTCCGGGAGCTTGATTTTTATGTTGGTGGGATTTTTAAACGGAATCTCTTCCGGGGCCGGGGTAGTGGTGGCGTCTTTTTTCGGGGCCGGGGACAGAGGGAATCTTCATCGGACGGTCCATACAATGGTGGCTTTCGGCCTGGTTTTCGGCCTGCTTATGACTTTCTTCGGGGTGGTTTTTTCTCCTCAGATTTTAAACTGGATGGATACGCCGGAGAGCGTGATGGAAGAGGCGGTCGCTTATCTGCAGATCTATTTTTCCGGTTCTTTCGGGTTCGTGATGTACAATATTTTTGTTGGGATTCTGCATGCGGTCGGGGACAGCCGGCATCCGCTGTACTATCTTATCTTTTCTTCGTTCGTAAATCTGGTGCTGGATCTTTTGTTTATCGGGGTGTTTCGCACAGGGGTGGGAGGTGCGGCTGTCGCCACCGTGATCTCCCAGGCTCTCAGTGCCGGCCTCTGTTTTCTCCTGCTCGGAAAGGCGGAGGAGAGCTACCGCGTGGAAATAAGGAAGATCCGCTTTGACCGGAGGATTCTCGCACAGATTGTCCGGATCGGCTTTCCGGCAGGCGCGCAGAATTCGATCATTTCTTTTGCCAATATCATTGTCCAGTCCCATATCAATTCCTTTGGGGAAACGGTAATGGCAGGCTACGGCGCCTATACGAAAATCGAGGGGTTTGGCTTTTTGCCGATCACAAGCTTTATGATGGCTTTAACCACCTTTGTGGGACAAAATCTTGGGGCGAAAGAGTACGAACGGACCAGGAAGGGAGCCCGTTTCGGCATTTGGGTATCGGTCATTCTGGCGGAACTGATCGGTGCTTTGATCTTTCTTTTTGCGCCCTATCTGATTGCCGCCTTTGACCCTTCTTTGGAGGTGGTTCGTTTCGGCGTGGAA
This sequence comes from uncultured Lachnospiraceae bacterium, assembly GCA_910588815.1. GTDB lineage: Bacteria > Bacillota > Clostridia > Lachnospirales > Lachnospiraceae > Lientehia. Next base: position 11,157 of record CAJUQY010000014.1, read on the forward strand.
AAGGCCCGTACGGCAGCCCTGTTTTATTGCCTGTTAGCCTACTCCCATTCCACATCCGCAGTTCTCCGCGGCGCGGGAAAAGCTATATTTCCCATGGGAATTATGGTGCTTTTCTGGTGCGTGGTCCGTGTGGCCTTCCTGAGCGTTATGGTTCCGCTCACAAAGAGTATTCAGGCCGTATACTGGGTGTATCCTCTGACATGGTTCTTAAGCTCTGTCACCTTCTTCGTTTATTACAGGAAGGCGGATTGGCTGCCGGGGCAGGCGGACAGAGAGCAGACGGGCATAATTTAAAATGCTGCCGTAGAAACCATTGACAAGAGTTTATTGCGGCCTATATAATGGAATTATCAACATCCAAATACGACAAAAGGCAGAAAAGTTGGAGAAGGGGGATAATGATGAAAAAGAGCAGTATCCGGAAGAAAATCAGAGTCTGTCTGGTGGCCACTGTCCTGATCGCTCTGCTGTTGGTTGGAGGCGCCAGTGCCGCGCTTAGTTACCGAAGTACGGTGGCCACGGTGGATCAGATGATGAGCGAGACTGCCGTCCTGGCGGCAGAGCGCATTGAGCAGGAGCTGATGGCATACAAAAACGTGGCCATGGATACCGGCCGTATTGCACAGCTTTCTGACGATGACGTGCCGGTTGAAGAAAAGCGCGCCATTATCGACGAGCGGGTGTCCATGCACGGTTTCCAGAGAGCGAATGTCATTGGGGCCGACGGGATCAGTGTTTTTGACGGAAACGACTATTCCGACAGGGAGTATGTCCGCCAGGCCATGCAGGGGTATGTCTATGTTTCCGAGCCCCTGATCAGCAAAATTACCGGGGAGCTGTCCATCATGGTGGCCGCCCCCATCTACAACGGCGGGAACCAGGAGGGCGGTGTCGCGGGGGTCGTTTACTTTGTGCCGCCGGAAACCTTTTTGAACGATATCGTATCTTCTATCAAAATTGGAGAGGGATGCCGGGCTTACATGATCAATAAGAACGGCGATACCATTGCCGACGTTACCCTGGACACCATCACCACCCAGAATGTCGAGAAAGAGGCGGGAAGTGATAAATCCTTAAAAGGCAGGGCCGCCCTCCATGAGGCCATGCGCCGCGGAGAGAACGGATTCGGGAGCGTAAGGAGTTCGGAAGGTCCCTGCTACCTGGCATATGCTCCTGTAGCCGGGACGGACGGCTGGTCTGTGGCCGTGGAATCACCCAAGAAAAATTATCTGGCAGATACTTATTTCAGTATGCTGATAACCGTTGTGATTGTGGTTTTGTCCATTTTGGCCTCTGTTGCGGTGGCCGTGAGGCTGTCCGGCAGTATCAGTAAACCCATGCAGGCCTGTGTAGAGCGGATGAAGCAGCTGGTGCAGGGAGATTTGAAATCGCCTGTTCCGCAGGTCATCGGCCAGGATGAGACGGCGGAGTTAACCCGGGCCACGGCGGATATGGTGGATGGGCTGAATATTATTATCAGCGATATCGGCTATCTGCTGACGGAGCTGGCGAACAAGAATTTTGACGTTTATTCCGACAAGCGGGAGTCCTACGTGGGAGAGTTCCAGAGTATCCTCCTGACGATGCGCCATCTGAAGATGGCGCTGAGTGACACCATACGTCGGATCAATACTTCCGCGGGCCAGGTTTCCTCTGCCAGCAGTCAGGTTTCCACCGGCGCGCAGAGTCTGAGCCAGGGTTCTGTGGAACAGGCCAGCGCCGTGGAGGAATTGGCCGCTACCATCAATGAGATTTCCAGTAACGCAAAGAGAACGGCAGAGGCGGCGGCGAAGGCAGGAGAGGCTGTGGAACAGGCGGGGGCCCAGCTGGGAATCAGCGTAGGGTATGTGGGAGAGCTTAACGCGGCCATGGAGAAAGTCTCCGATTCCTCAAGGGAGATCTCCAAAATTATTGCAACTATCGAGGACATTGCCTTTCAGACGAATATTTTGGCGCTGAATGCGGCCGTGGAAGCGGCCAGGGCGGGATCCGCCGGCAAGGGATTCGCAGTGGTGGCCGACGAGGTGCGCAATCTGGCTCAGAAGTCCGATGAGGCGGCTAAGGCTACCAAGGAATTGATTGAGGGTTCCATTACTGCGGTTACTGCGGGGGGAACGGCAGTAAAGCATGTTACGGAGGCTTTGGAGCAGACCAGTGTCTATGCCGGAGGCGTAACTGCTCAGATGAATGTGGTGGTCAAGGATGTCGAGGATCAGAGAGAGGCCATTGTTCAGGTCACTGAGGGCATTGATCAGATTTCCAGCGTGGTACAGACCAACAGCGCCACAGCCCAGGAGAGTGCGGCGGCCAGCGAGGAGCTGTCTGCGGAGGCTTCCGGGCTTAAGCAGCTGGTTGATGAGTTTAAGCTGGCCGGAGAAGAATAGGCGGCCGAACGGAATGACTTAGATAAAAGGACAGTAAAAAAGCCAGGGAATGCACGAAAAGAACTGAGCATTCCTGGCTTTTTTTGTGCACATGAATGCACAAAGGAAAAATGCCGGTAAAGCTGACGGAGTCTCCGCTCCGCTTCGGTTGGTGCCGAATGTGTGCCACTACACAGAGTATGCCTTCGGTGTGGCACACAGCACCACGGGGAGGGGGAGAAAAATTCTCCTCTGCCCGGTTAAGTTTCTCTTTGTTTTTGCTATTTTTGGTACGAGGAAGCAGCTTCGACGGCCACATGGAGCCGGTGCAGCTCCACATCTGTGGGAAGGGTACAGTCGGCGCCCAGGATCCAGTTTTTGGAACCAAAGGAATCCATGACCTGGTGGACGGCGGCGGCAATCTCCTCGTCGGTGCCGTCTACCAGAACGCCGTCCCGGTCGTCCAGGCCGCCCAGATATACCTTGTCCGCGCCAAAGATTTTGCGGCCCTCGTTCAGATCCGGATTGTCGGAAAATACGCCCCAGTTGTAGATATGGGCGTCATAATCCCTGTAACGGTTCAGGTTCAGGTGATCCTTGCACATATGGAGGACGTTGCAGGGGGCGCCCTTTGCGGCGTTCAGGATCTGCAGCTCGAAGGGTTTGATATAGGTCTCGTACTCTTCGTCGGTAAAGAGGAAGTCCTCTGCGCCCAGAGCGGCATAGTAGATGCCGTCGCAGCCGGCCTTCAGGCATTCGGCGGAGAGGTATTCCAGGTAATCGGCCAGGATGCCGAATACATGCTTCATGCCTTCGGGGTTTTCCCGGAGGTAATCGACCAGAAGCTTCCGGTTCTCTTCAAAATTTTTCTCCACACCGACTAGGGCATGGAATGCGGAGGCAATGATTCCGTGGATGGTGACGAGCATCACGGCCTCGCCCTTCATCTGTGCACAGATATCCTTTACCAGTTCCACCTCCCGGAGGATGATCGGATCGTCATGGGAGATGGGCTGCATCTTGTCAAGGTCGGCGGGGGACTGAATCGGCTCCTGCCTGGGCACTGTGTTTTCGTTCATGATCTTGCAGAGAGAGGTGCCGCTCTCTTTGAAAAATTTCAGATGGATGTCGACGGCCGGCTTTCCGTATTCATAACCTTTGGGGAAATGAAGCCAGAAGCCGCAGGGGATCTGGTCGGGAGTCTCGCCGCGAAGCACTGCCAATACCTGTTCTTTCTTTGTCATAAGAAATACTCCTTTCAAAACGTGGACTGTTGTACCCTCCACTGATATGATTACCTGTAAATCCATTATATCAGAAACAGAAGAGAAAGCAACAGGATTTTCGGACGTTTCCGGCAGAACGGAACCTGGGAGACAGAAAGGGATTGCCGGACGGAGGAAACGTCTGTTATAATAGAAACAATATGTTCATTTTGAAAAAACAGACAGTGGAAGGGAGCAGGGAGATTGATGAGGATCGGAATGGGATATGACGTCCATCGGCTGGCGGAGGGGCGGGAGCTGGTGCTGGGAGGGGTGAGGATCCCTCATGAAAAAGGGCTTCTCGGCCACTCGGATGCCGATGTGCTGCTTCATGCGGTGATGGATGCCCTGTTGGGGGCGGCGGGTCTGGGGGATATCGGACGGCACTTTCCGGATACGGACGAGGCCTATAGGGGGATCTCCAGCATGAAGCTTTTGGAAAAGGTAGGAGGGCTTCTGGCGGAAAATCGATATGGGGTAGGAAACATTGACGCGACGGTGATTGCCCAGAAGCCCAAGATTTCCCCCTACAGGGAGGAGATGCGGAAAAATATTGCAGAGGCTCTGGGCATTGAAGTCTCCAGGGTCAATGTGAAAGCGACCACAGAGGAGGGGCTTGGATTTACCGGAAGAGGCGAGGGGATCTGCGCCCAGGCGGCGGCTCTGCTGGAGTCTCTCGGGGAAGAGTGAGGGAGCTTCAGGAATTTAGGGCTTGACAAAACCGGGAAAACTGCATAGACTGAGAGAAGAAGTCAAAGGCTGAGAAGGAAAGAGTAGTTTCGACGGAAGCAGCAGAGAGGGGCCGCCGCCGGCTGAAAGCGGGCCTTGTGGAAATCGGAAGGAAGTGCATTCCGGAGCCGGCAGGGCGATGGCATCGGCAGTAGTCCTGCACGCTTGATCCCCGTTACGGATTTGGAGTGAGGTGCGCCTTTGGGCGTCCTTATAAAGAGTGGAACCGCGGAGTGATATAGGCTTCGTCTCTTTGGAGACGGAGTTTTTTTTTGCGCAGGGGCGCAAAGGGAAGTTGGACGCTCCGCGGCATGCGCCCCGCGCGGCGAGTAGGGGAAAGGAGCACTCCACTACTCGATTGTACGGGGGCGCACATGGAAGTACAGGAGATTGCTCCGCAGTTGGCCGAAAAACGTGACGGCAGCACGGCCTGCCGGACGAAAAATCAGGAGGAAGAAGAGCATGAAGGTTTTCAACACACTTTCCAGAAAGAAGGAAGAGTTTGTCCCCTTGGAGCCGGGAAAGGTGCGGATGTATGTATGCGGTCCCACCGTTTACAATTTTATCCATATCGGGAATGCCCGTCCCATGATCGTCTTTGATACGGTGAGGAGATATTTTGAGTACAAGGGCTATGATGTAAATTATGTCTCCAACTTTACCGATGTGGACGATAAAATCATCAACAAGGCCATAGAGGAGGGCGTGGATTCATCCGTGATTTCCGAGCGCTACATCGCCGAGTGCAAAAAGGACATGAAAGGGATGAATGTGAAGCCGGCCACCACCCATCCGCTGGCAACGGAGGAGATCCACGGCATGATTGCCATGATCGAGACCTTGATCGAGAAGGGCTACGCTTATCGGGCGGAGGACGGGACCGTGTATTACCGAACCAGGAAATTCAAGGATTACGGGAAGCTGTCTCACAAAAATCTGGAGGATCTGCAGGCGGGCCACCGGGAGATCAAGGTGGTGGGAGAGAAGGAGGACGATCTGGATTTCGTACTCTGGAAGCCGAAAAAGGACGGGGAACCTTACTGGGAGTCTCCTTGGTGTGACGGACGTCCGGGCTGGCATATTGAGTGCTCCGTCATGGCGAAGCATTACCTGGGGGATGAGATTGACATTCATGCCGGCGGCGAAGATTTGATATTCCCCCACCACGAGAATGAAATCGCCCAGAGCGAGGCGGCCAACGGCAGGCAGTTTTCCAAATATTGGATGCACAATGCGTTTTTGAACATTGACAACAGGAAGATGTCCAAATCCCTGGGGAATTTCTTTACGGTGCGGGAGATCAGCGAGAAGTATGATCTGCAGGTGCTTCGGTTCTTTATGCTGAGCGCCCATTACAGAAGTCCCTTAAATTTCAGCGCAGAGCTGATGGAGGCCTCCAAAAACGGCCTGGTCCGGATTCTGACGGCGGTGGAACGGCTGGGCGAGCTTCTGTCCTCGGCGGCCGACGGAGAGCCGGCGGAAAAAGAGACGGCAGTCCGGAATCAGATGAAAGAACTGGTGGAGAAGTATGAGGCGGCCATGGAGGATGACTTTAATACGGCGGACGCTGTTTCTGCCGTGTTTGAGATGGTGAAACTGGCCAATACGTCTGTGGATGAGACAAGCGGCAAGGTCCTTGTGGAATATGTGAAGAGCACGGTGGAGACTCTCTGCGGCGTGCTGGGAATCATTACGGAGAAGAGGGAGGAGCTTTTGGACGCCGACATCGAGGCGTTGATTGCAGAGCGGCAGCAGGCGAGAAAAGATAAGAATTTCGCCAGGGCCGACGAGATCCGGAATGAGCTGGCTGCAAAGGGGATCCTTCTGAAAGATACCAGAGAAGGAGTCAAATGGACGAGAGCGTAAACGGGCATATGCCGGATATCCGCACGTATTCTCCGCTGACCCTGGCCTTTATCGGGGACGCTGTGTTTAGCCTTTATATCCGTGCGAATGTGGTGAAAAAGGGAAATGCGGCTCCCGGAAGGCTTCACGAAGCCTGCAGTGAGCTGGTGCAGGCGAGGACCCAGTCCCGGATGATCCGGGGGATTCTGGGAGAGCTTTCCGAGGAGGAAAGAAGCGTTTACAGACGGGGACGAAATGCTCAGGCGCCCAGCCGGGCCAAGCATGCCTCCATGTCGGAATATCGCCACGCCACGGGCCTGGAGGCGTTGTTCGGCTATCTGTACCTGACCGGGAAGGAGGCGCGGATGGAGGAGCTTGTGGAGTTGTGTCTGAAATGTTATGAGGGAGAGTTATGAGATACGAGGAATCCGTGATTGAGGGGCGAAACGCCGTGCTGGAGGCGTTTCGTTCGGGAAAGACCATCGACCGGCTGTTTCTGTTAAAGGGCTGCCAGGACGGGCCCGTCTTAAGCATTGCGAGAATGGCGAGAAAGCAGGATACGCTGATCCAGTATGTGCCGAAAGTCCGCCTGGACCAGCTCTCCGATACGGGGAAGCATCAGGGGGTTATTGCCTGGGCGGCAGCTTATGAATACGCCTCTGTGGAGGATATGCTTGCCCTGGCGGGAGAGAAGGGGGAGCCTCCATTTTTGTTTTTGCTGGACGGGATTGAGGATCCCCACAACCTGGGGGCCATCATCCGGACCGCCAACCTTTCCGGAGCCCACGGGGTAATCATTCCGAAACGGCGGGCGGCGGGGCTTACGGCGGCCGTGGCAAAGGCTTCGGCCGGGGCTCTTAACTATACGCCGGTAGCGAAGGTGACGAACCTGAAGGCGGCGATGGAAGAACTGAAAAAAGAAGGGCTGTGGTTCGTCTGTGCCGATATGGGCGGAACGCTGATGTATGATTTGAATCTGAAAGGCCCTCTCGGGATTATAATCGGGAATGAGGGGGAGGGTGTGAGCCGCCTGCTCAGAGAGCAGTGCGATATGACGGCAGCGATTCCCATGAAGGGGGATATCGATTCCCTCAATGCGTCGGTGGCAGCCGGGGTGCTGGCCTATGAGGCGGTGCGCCAGAGAATGGAGAGATAGAAGCCAAAAGGCTTTTGTAAAGGAGGAGATATGATGACACCTTATGAGAGAATCAAAGCGATGGTAAAGGGAGAGCCGGTGGATCGGCCCGGCGCCAGTGCATGGAAACATTTCCATGAGGAGGACCGGGTGGTTTCCGACCTGGTGAAGAAGACCATTGCCTTTGAGGAACAGAACGAATGGGATTTTGTGAAGGTCATGGCGAATGGCGTCTATGTCCAGGAGCAGTACGGGGCCGACATTCGGTGGTCCAGAGACGGTGTGGAGTTTCCGACGACCCTTAGGAGGGTCATCAACAGTCCCAGAGGATTCAGAGAGCTCAGTCTCGTGGATGTGACCACGGGGCCGGTTCACAGAGAGGTAGAGGTTGTGAAACGTCTGATGGAGCATTACGGCGGAAAGGTTCCCGTGACAGCGACGGTATTTACGCCTCTGACCTATGCGCAGGAATTGTATAACGGCTTCCAGAATCCCTATCCCTTCGTGGATCTGGTGCGCTATTACGGGGAGGACCTGAAGGAAGGCCTCAAGGTTTTGACAGAGCTTACCAGAAATATTATCGAAGAGTTTGTGAAAGCGGGGGTGGACGGCTTCTTTTATTCCACGCAGTTCGGAAACGGGCTTCAGATGACGCCGGAGCTTTATGAGGAATTCGGCAGGCCGTCGGATCTGGAGGGCTTTGCGCCCGCAGTGGGGAAGACCTGGTTTAATATTCTCCATATTCATGGGGATGACGATCTGTTTTTTGACCAGTTCCTGGATTATCCTTTTGAAGCTTTTAACTGGCAGTCCACGATTTCCAATGTGTCCCTGGCGGATGCGGCGGCGAAAACAGACAAGATCCTGATCGGCGGGCTGGAGCGGGAATATGATTTCCGCATTGCGGACAGGGATCAGCTGAAGGAGTCGGTTTTGAACAAGGTAAAAGCGGCTGCTGCAGCCGTGCCTAAGAACCGGCTGATCCTGGCTCCCGGCTGCGCCCTTCCCAACGACGTGCCGGAATTCCGGTTCAATGTCTTGAAGGAAGTGGTGGAGGAGCTCTATGGTTAACTTTGTGATCATCGGCGCGGGCGATATTGCCCGCAAGCGCCACATTCCGGGGATCATGAAGGCGGAGCACGGACGGCTTTTCGGGTTCTATAACAGGAATATGGAGCGGACAGGCAGGCTGGCGGAGCAGTATCAGGTGAAGTGTTATGAGAGCCCGGAAGAAATATGGGCGGATCCTTCGGTGGATGCCGTTCTGATCTCTACGCCTCCGGCTTCCCATGAAGAGCTGGCGGTGAGGGCTCTGGAGGCGGGAAAGCATGTCCTTTTGGAAAAGCCCATGACGCTTCGGGCAGAAGAGGCGGAGCAGATTCTGGAGGCCTCCAGGCGCTCGGAAGCAAAGCTTATGATGCTCCATGTACAGCGCTTTTACGGGCCTCACAGGAAGGCGAAGGAGCTTCTGGAGCGGGGGGAGATCGGCCGTCTTTTGTCCTGCCGGACTTTCCTTGGAAACGGGAATGTGCACCGGGCAGAGAACTTGCCGCCCTCCTGGCAGGATACGCTTTTTGACGTAGGGATCCATCGGATCGACCTTCTGCGTTATCTTGTGGGGGCGGAGGCGAAACAGGTCTTCTGTCACAGGAGCAGCCTGCTGGGACTTAGAGGCTCCGGGGAAGAGACTTTGGCGGAGGACCATATGATCGGCGTCTTCCGGTATAAAAACGGTGTGGTCGGAACCCTCATTTCCTCCAGGTGTTCCTATGGCGGTGAGGACCGCTCCACAGAGCTTTTCGGAACGGAGGGACGGATGACTACCTACCGGGACGGACATGGCCTGATTCTGGAAAAGAAAGACGGGCAAAAGGCATTTTATGACTTTCCGGACGGATTAGACCAGAAAGAACTGGAACTTACGGATATCCACGAGCAGTTTTGTCTCTGTGTGGAAGAGGGGACAATGCCGCCTGTGACGGCGGCGGACGGGGTGGAATCGGTGCGCCTTGCGGCGGCTCTGGAGCGGTCGGACAGAGAGGGGAAATGGGTGGAGCTGTAGCCCATGGATGCTATAGTCATCGACAAAATAATTTGTCGTTCACTATGAATATCTGATGTGTCAACAGGGCGGTATCCGCGGGGGAGCGGATGCCGCCGCTTTTATTTTCTGTTATCAGTTTTTCTGTTTCAGCAGTCTCGATCTTGATTGCAAGTTGTTACAAAAATAATGAAATACAAATTTGCAAAAAGATATTTAATTAGCATTGAAAAAAGAAAGATAAATTTAAAACAGATATTGACACATTGTAAGGAATGATATATAAATAAACTAGAAACAAAGAAAACATACAGGCGAACCACAAAAAATACAAATAGGAAGAGGGAGGGCGATAAAACAATACAAATTTTTCTTGTATCCTGTACAAAATGGTATTACAATAAAGAACAGACAGAAAAGGAAAAATGACTGGTCAGACAAGACGGGATAGAAGAACAGGAAAGAGACAGGACGATGGCAAAGTATCAGGTATTGGCAGATTGGATTAAGCAGAGTATTGAAACAGGGACCTTTGGACCCGGAGAGAGGCTTCCATCAGAACAAAGGCTTCAGGAGCAGTTTGAGGTGAGCCGCCAGACAGTACGGAAAGCTCTTTCCGTGCTTGAGGAGGCGGGGATTCTCCGCAGCCGTCAGGGAAGCGGGACCTTTGTGGTGGACAAGGAGGCGGAGGAGCGGCAAAGAAGCAGGCGCATTGCCGTGGTCACCACCTATGTGGACAATTACATTTTTCCCGGAATTATCCGGGGAATCGAAAGCACGCTCTCCGAACAGGGCTTTCAGGTGCAGATCGCTTTTACGGGCAACGGGCTCTGGCGGGAGGCAGAGGTCCTGAAGGATCTGATGTCCCAGGATCTCAGAGGAGTGATCATTGAAACCACCAAGAGTGCCCTGCCAAATCCCAACCTTCCCCTGTACCGGGAGCTTGTGGGACGGGGAATTCCGATTGTATTTCTGAACAGCAGGTATCCGGAGCTTGAAGGATGCCCCATGGTTGCCCTGCAGGATGAGGAGGCCGGGTATCTGGCGGCGAAGCATTTGACCGCATGCGGCCACAGGAAGCTGGGGGGGCTGTTTAAATCTGACGACGGACAGGGGATACGGCGTTATCAGGGGTTCATGAGAGGGCTTTGGGAGGCCGGGATCTATGACCGGGAGAGATATATCCTGTGGTTTGATACGGAGGACGCATCTGATTTTTCCGGGATGGAAGGAAAGCTGGTGAAATACCTGGGAAGCTGCAGCGGGATTCTCTGCTATAATGACAGCGCGGCTATTGCAGCCATGGAATTGTTCAAGAGACACGGAATCCTGGTGCCGGAGGATATTTCCATCGTGAGCGTAGACGATACGGAGCTGGCCCTCAGAGGAAACGTGGGGCTGACTTCTGTCCGGCATCCGAAGGGACGTCTGGGCGAGAAAGCGGCAAAAGTACTGCTTTCTATGATCAGAAACGGCCTTCCGGAGAAGGATTATGAATTTGAGGCCCGCTTGGCGGAGCGGGATTCGGTGAAGAAGCTTTTATAGTTTATTTCGTATTTATGTAGGAGGATGAAGAACATGAAAAAATATCAGTTTTGGTTTGCAACCGGTTCCCAGGATCTTTATGGCGACGAATGTCTGGCCCATGTGGCGGAGCATTCCAGAATCATTGTGGAGCATTTGAATCAGTCCGGCCTGCTTCCCTTTGAAGTGGTCTGGAAACCGACCCTGATCACCAATGAGCTGATCAGGAAGACCTTTAACGAAGCGAATGAAGAGGAAAACTGCGCCGGTGTGATCACCTGGATGCATACCTTTTCTCCGGCCAAGTCCTGGATATTGGGGCTCCAGGAGTACAGAAAGCCGCTCCTTCATCTGCATACCCAGTTCAACGAGGAGATCCCTTATGACACCATCGACATGGATTTCATGAACGAGAACCAGTCTGCCCACGGCGACAGGGAGTACGGACATATCGTGAGCCGCATGGGGATCGAGCGGAAGGTGATCGTGGGCCATTGGGCGGATGCGAAGGTGATCGGACGGATCGCTTCCTGGATGCGCACGGCTGTCGGCATTATGGAAAGCAGCCACATCCGCGTGGTGCGGGTAGCGGACAACATGAGAAACGTGGCTGTGACAGAAGGCGATAAAGTAGAGGCCCAGATCAAATTCGGCTGGGAGGTCGATGCTTACCCGGTCAATGAAATCGCAGATTATGTGAAAGACGTTTCCAAGGGCGATATTGACGCGCTGGTGGAAGAGTATTATGATAAATATGAAATCCTGCTGGAAGGCAGAGATCCGGAAGAATTCAGGAAGCATGTGGCGGTGCAGGCGGGGATTGAGATCGGCTTCGAGCGGTTCTTAAAAGAAAAGGATTACCATGCGATCGTGACCCATTTCGGCGACCTTGGTTCGCTGAAGCAGCTTCCCGGCCTGGCGATCCAGAGGCTGATGGAAAAGGGTTACGGCTTCGGCGGAGAGGGCGACTGGAAGACGGCTGCTATGGTGCGCCTGATGAAGTTAATGACCGAAGGCATGAAGGACGCGAAAGGAACCTCTTTCATGGAGGATTACACCTACAATCTGGTTCCGGGTAAGGAAGGGATCCTGCAGGCCCATATGCTGGAGGTGTGTCCGACCATTGCAGAGGGAAAAATTGGAATCAAGGTCAATCCTTTGAGTATGGGTGACAGAGAGGATCCGGCCCGCCTGGTGTTTACCTCCAAGACCGGCCCGGCGGTGGCGACATCTTTAATCGACCTTGGGAACCGGTTCCGCCTGATCGTCAACACGGTGGACTGCAAGAAGGTGGAGAAGCCCATGCCGAAGCTTCCTGTGGCGACGGCCTTCTGGACGCCGCAGCCCGATCTGGCAACCGGAGCAGAGAGCTGGATTCTGGCAGGAGGCGCCCATCATACGGCATTCTCTTATGACCTGACTGCAGAGCAGATGGGAGACTGGGGAGCCGCCATGGGCATTGAAGTGGTGTATATTGACAAGGATACCACGATCCGCAGCCTGAAAAATGAGCTGCGCTGGAATTTTGTGGCATTCCGCTAAAGGAAATCTCTGGGAAACAGAGAAAGGAGAGGGCAGATATGGGAAATGTAAAGGACATGATCGCAGAGGGACGGACGGCTCTTGGAATGGAGCTTGGCTCCACCAGAATCAAGGCGGTTCTGATCGATGAGAAGTATGAAGTGGTCGCTTCCGGGAGCTATGACTGGGAAAATAAGCTGGAGAACGGGATATGGACTTATTCTCTGGAGGAGGTCTGGAAAGGCGTCAGAGAAAGTTATCTGGCGCTGAAGGAAGACGTGAAAAAGCAGTACGGGGTAACGCTTACGGCTATCGGCTCCATGGGCTTCAGCGCGATGATGCACGGATACCTGGCTTTTGACAGGGACGGAGAGCTTCTGGTGCCTTTCCGCACCTGGAGGAATACCATTACCGGTCAGGCGTCAGAGGAGCTTACAAAGCTGTTCCAGTATAACATTCCTCAAAGGTGGAGCATCGCTCATCTGTATCAGGCGGTTTTAAACGGAGAAGACCATCTTCCGAGGCTCGCCCATATGACGACTCTGGCCGGCTATGTCCACTGGAAGCTGACAGGCAGAAAGGTTCTTGGCGTGGGAGAGGCCTCCGGCATGTTTCCCATTGACACGGAGACGAAACAGTTCAATGAGCGGATGATCGGTCAGTTTAATGAACGGATCGCAGAGAAAAAGTATCCCTGGACGCTTTCCGGGCTCCTTCCGGAGGTGCTCTCCGCCGGCGAGCCTGCCGGGACACTGACGGAGGAGGGCGCGAAGCTTCTGGATCCTTCCGGAGATCTGAAGGCGGGGATTCCCTTATGTCCGCCGGAGGGCGACGCGGGCACCGGCATGACGGCCACCAACAGCGTAAAGAAGCGGACGGGAAATGTTTCTGCCGGGACATCCGTCTTTGCCATGATCGTTCTGGAAAAGGAATTATCCAGGGTACACCCGGAGATCGACATGGTGACGACGCCTGACGGCAGCCTGGTGGGAATGGTGCACTGCAACAACTGTACTTCCGATTTAAATGCCTGGGTAAATCTGTTTAAGGAATTTTCAGAGGCATTCGGCGTGAAGGCGGATATGAACCGGTTATTCGGCACCTTATACAATAAAGCGCTGGAGGGCGATGCAGACTGCGGCGGCCTTCTGGCTTACAATTATTTCTCCGGAGAGCATCTGACCGGATTTGAAGAGGGACGACCCCTGTTCGTCCGGACTCCCGATGCCAAATTCAACCTGGCCAATTTCATGCGGGTGCATCTGATGACCTCTTTAGGTGCTTTAAAGACCGGACTGGATCTCCTTTTCCGGGAGGAAGGCGTGCAGGCGGACGAGGTTTTGGGACACGGCGGCCTCTTTAAGACAAAGGGCGTCGGCCAGAAGCTTCTGGCGGCAGCCGTGAACGCACCTGTATCCGTGATGGAAACGGCAGGGGAGGGCGGAGCCTGGGGGGCGGCTCTGCTGGCGGCTTATATGAAAGACAAAAATAAGGACGAGAGCCTTGGCAGCTACCTGGCAGAAAAGGTGTTCGCTGATGCAAAGGCCGTAAAGCTCTCGCCGGATCCGGAGGACGTAAAAGGGTTCGATGCCTTTATCCGCCGCTACGCCGGAGGGCTTGCCATTGAGCGGGCGGCTGTGGATAACCTGCGCTGACAACCTGAGGGCGTTCTACAGTAAATTTTATTTGGTATACAGAAAGTCCGCTGCCGGCAGTCCTTCTGTATAAGAAAGGATCGAAAGATGCCGCAGACCGAGTATTTAAATATGGGGGATGCGGCATTTTTTGTGCGCAGGCCGCGTGACGAGTCCGTTTGGCCGGGTTATGTATATGTCTGAAAAGCCGGGAAGGAAATCGGTTCCTTCGAGGAGGAAACCGTTCAAAAGCCGCCGGTGCTTAGGGCGTTCAGAGCGGAACGCAAGAGGAAGTCTCTTATGTACCGCTGCGGGCTTTTGAGAGGGGAAGCGTGTTTCCGACTGAAAGAACCGATTCCCTTCCGTGATTTTTCAAAAATGGGGAGGGAAAATGCTGAAAGTATTTTTGGTAGAGGACGAGATCATCATACGCGAAGGCATCAAAAACAACATTGACTGGGAGCGGGAGGGCTTTCTTTTTGCGGGAGAAGCCGGAGACGGAGAACTGGCGTATCCTCTGATCCAGAAAACGAAGCCGGATATTCTGATCACGGATATCCGGATGCCCTTTATGGACGGGCTGGAGCTCTGCCGCCTGGTGAGGCAGGAGATGCCGGAGATCAAATGTATTGTTTTAAGCGGGTATGATGAGTTTGAATACGCAAAAGAAGGGATTAATATCGGTATTACGGATTATCTGGTGAAACCGGTTTCCGGCGCGCAGCTTCTGGAAGTGGTGAAAAAGGTAGGCCGCATGGTGGAGGAAGAGCGGCAGCAGAAGGAATTTTTAGAGACCTTTGAACGGGAGAGGCGGGAAAACGTGGAACTGGAAAAGCAGAAGTTTTTCCGGCGGCTGGTATCGGGGAGCCGGACGGTCTCTTCTCTGCTGAAAGAGGGACGGGAGCTTGGAATGGATCTGGCCGCCAACCGTTACCGGATCGTCCTGTTCCAGATTTTTGCCGGAGGTGAAACGGAAGGATATTCAGAGGCACAGAATGAAGCCGGGCGGGCCGTGGAAGAGATGGCGGAAAAAATGCCGGAGGTTCTGAGTGTGGAGCTTGGCCTGGAGGGCTGGGCCTTTATCCTGAAAGAAATCGGTGAAAGATCTCTGGAGCAGATACTTTTTGAGTTTTTGGAAAAGCTTAGAAAAACTGTGGAGACTGCTGACTCCAATCTGGAATACTTCGGAGGCGTGGGAAAGGAGACGGAGCGGATCAGCGAGCTTGGAAAATGCTTTGAAGAGGCGAACAGCGCCTTTGCCTACCGGTATTTAAAAAAGAGAAACCGGATTATCTTGAGCGGGGAAGAACCCATGGGGAATGACGAAGAGATGGAATTTGGCTCTTTAAATGCGGGAGGTCTGGACAGGAGGGCCATCGAGCAATTTTTGAAAACAGGACTGAAAAGCCAGACGGAAGATTTCTTAAATGATTATTTTCGGAGCTTCGGCAAAAATGTTCAGTCGCTTCTGTTCCGTCAGTATGTGACCATGGACATGTATTTTGCGGCGGTGGCTATGACGGAACAGCTTGGCTATGATCCCGGGGAACTGGCGGCGCGGTGCGGCAATGTACAGGACATGTCGTCGGTTTTTGCGACGGTCGCACAGGCTAAAGGATATCTGAACAAGGTACTGGAAGCGGCGATTTCCATGCGGGAGGAATCCTCACAGACCACCTATCATTCCCTGCTGGAGAAAGCCAGAGCCTATATTGAGAAAAATTATGACAATGAGGGGATCTCCCTCAATACGGTGGCGGCCAGCGTAAATTTAAGCCCCAACCATTTCAGCACGATCTTCAGCCAGGAAACGGGGCAGACATTTATTGAGTTTTTGACATCTGTACGGATGGATAAGGCAAAGGAACTGCTTCGGGGAACGGCGCTTAAAACGGCGGAGGTCGCCTTTTCCGTGGGTTACAAGGATCCTCATTATTTCAGCTATATCTTCAAAAAAACACAGGGATGTACTCCGAGGGAGTTCCGTTCCGGAGAATAGGGAGGCGGTATGTGGAAAAAAGGATCGACCCTGAAAAAACGTCTGAATACGCTTCTCCTGGTGTGCCTGATCCCTCTGGCGGCCCTGCTTCTTTATATGCTGATTATGGTGGACCGGTTTTCCGGACGCTACGACGTGATCGTGGAAAAGATCACGAAGGCCAACGCCTACAACATCGAATTTAAAGAAGACATGGATTACCTGATGTATATCATCGTAGTCAATGCGGAGCGGGCGGGGGAACTGGTGGATACGGAAGAGCCTCATCTGCTGATTGAGGATGCCAGAAGAGTGTTCCGGAGTCTTTATGAAACAGCCGATGAGGAATATGCGAAAAACCGGCTGAACGGGATCTTAAAAAGCTTAAATACCCTGGAGGACCGGGTAGAGGAGATCGAGGCGGACGCCCTGGTGAGCGGCTCCTATGACCGCAATATGGAACGTCTGGATCTCAATATCCGGATCCTGACAGAGCTTATCCAAGAGCAGATACAGAAATATATTTATTATGAGACTACTAACCTGGAAAGCCTGCGGGAAGGGATCCGGACCGACGTGGACCGGGCGATCCGCACGGTCGGTATCGGATATGTGCTGATCCTGGCGGGGGCGCTTCTGATCAGCCGCAGGATCATGACCAATATCACGGAGCCGATCCGAAAGCTCTGTGAAATGGCCGGCCAGGCCGGGCAGGGCGATTTTGCCGTCCGCGCCCAGGAAGGGAGCGACGATGAGTTGGACGTCCTCAACACCAGCTTCAACCATATGGTGGAAGAAGTGGGGAAACTGGTGGAGGATATCCGGATCGAGCAGTTAAACCTGCGGGCTACGGAACTTAAGCTTCTGCAGGCTCAGATCAATCCTCATTTTCTGTATAATACGCTGGATACGATTATCTGGCTGGCGGAGGCGGGAGACAGCAAACAGGTGGTAACCTTGGTTTCCTCCTTGTCGGATTTTTTCCGGACCACCTTGAGCAAAGGACGGGATTATATCACGGTACGGGAGGAAGAAGCCCATGTCCGGAGCTATTTAAAGATCCAGCAGTTCCGTTACCGGGATATCCTGGAATATGAGATACGGATCCCGGAGGAGCTTTACCAGTACCGGATTCTGAAGCTGACCCTGCAGCCGCTGGTGGAAAATGCTCTTTATCATGGGATCAAGAATAAGCGGGGCATGGGAAGGATTCGGGTGACCGGAGAGCATAAAGAAGATCGTCTTGTCTTTTGCGTGTGGGATAACGGCAAAGGAATGGATGAGGCAGAGCTTGCAAGAGCGAGAAAATTGATAAAAGGCGGACAGAGCGGAGAGGACGGGCCCTCCGGCTTCGGTCTTTTTAATGTGGCCCAGCGTATTTATCTGAATTACGGCGCCGAGTACGGTCTTTTTGTAAACAGTGAGGAGGGAGAGTGGACGGAATTTTCTGTGGAAATTCCCGTCGTAAAAAATTGAACCTTTTTCATAAAAAAATCAACTTTTCCCTGAAATTTTTGTCAGATTCATAAAAAAACCAACTTTCTTCCGAAGGATGTCCGTATCTATTTTTTTCTTCCCGGGTTAGAATGATATCACAACAGTCGGCGAGAACCGGCAAAAATACTATGAGGGAGGAATTACAAAATGAGAAAGAAATTTGTTGGTTTCCTGTTATGTGCGGCAATGACAGCCGTACTTCTGGCAGGCTGCGGAGGAGGTTCCGATACAAAGAAAGAGACGGATGCTCCTGCGGCGGCAACAGAAGGAACTAAAGCGGACGAAGGCACCAAGGCGGCTGACGGAGAGACTCAGGCTGCGGCGCCGGCGGCTTCCGGCGAGATGATCAAGATCGGCATCATCAACAACGACACCAGCGAGTCCGGTTACCGTGTGGCCAATGACAGAGACCTTCGGGAACATTTCACGGAAGAGAACGGTTATGAAGCGACCTTCGCATACGGCAAGACCAACGACGAGCAGGTTGCTGCCGCCAACAAGATGATCCAGGACGGCGTAGATTATCTGGCCATTGCGGCTGCGAACACTTCCGGCTGGGACAGCGTGCTGCAGGATGCAAAGGATGCCGGTATCCGTGTGATCCTTTATGACCGTGTCATCGATGCAGACGAGAGTTTCTACGCAGCTTCCATCGTTTCCGATATGGCGAAGGAAGGCGAGACTGCCGCAAACTGGCTGAAGGATCAGAAGCTGGACGCTTACAACATCATTCACCTTCAGGGCCAGATGGGTTCCGCAGCGCAGGTGGGCCGCAGCGAAGCGCTCATCAATATGGCAGATGCGGAAGGCTGGAACATTGTGACTCAGCAGTGCGCAGACTGGAACGCGGAGACGGCACAGCAGATCGTACAGTCCGTGATTGATTCCGGAAAAGATTTCAACGTAATCTATGCGGAGAACGACAACATGGCAGACGGGGCCGTGAAGGCTCTTGACAAAGCCGGCATCAAGCACGGCGTAGGCGAAAAGGTTGTGATCATGGGCTTTGACTGCAATACCTTTGCGCTGGAGAACGTCATGAACGGAACCTGGAACTACGACGGACAGTGCAACCCTTATCAGGCGGAGATGATAGATGAAGTCATCAAGACCCTTGAGAGCGGCAGCGAGCCTGCGGAGAAGACCATCATCATGGAAGAAGCAGGTTTTGATCAGAGCAATGTCACCCAGGAAGTAATTGACAAGTTCGGAATCTGATTGAAATAAAAGGTACCTGGGAAGGACGCGGCGCGGTGAGGCAGAACGAAATGGACCACGCCGCGTTTTTCTGCAAAGATGTTTTTTTTAGGAGGTGAGCGTTAAGTGGAAGAAAATACGGTATTAAAAATGCGGAATATCCATAAAAGCTTTCCCGGGGTACGCGCTCTTCAGGGAGTGGACTTTACGCTTCGTCGCAGTGAAGTCCATGCGTTAATGGGGGAGAACGGCGCCGGGAAATCAACGCTGATTAAGGTGCTGACCGGTGTATACGGCAAGGATGAAGGACAGATCAGCCTGGATGGGAAAGAAGTGGCGATCCATTCGCCGCAGGATGCCCAGAAATCAGGCATCAGCACGGTGTATCAGGAGATCACCCTATGCCCCAACCTTTCCGTGGCGGAAAATATGTACATAGGCCGGGGGACCGGCGTCGGAAGGAACTGGAAGAAAATGAACGCCGACGCGGATAGGCTCCTCACATCACTTGGAATTCCCGCAAGGGGGAACCAGCAGCTTTCCAGCTGTTCCCTGGCAGTGCAGCAGATGGTAGCCATCGCCCGGGCGGTGGATACGGACTGCAAGGTGCTGATCTTGGATGAGCCGACCTCTTCCTTAGATGAGCAGGAAGTGGAGAAGCTGTTTAAGCTGATGCGGGATCTGAAGGAGAAGGGCGTGGGGATCATCTTCGTTACCCATTTCCTGGATCAGGTCTATGAGATCTGTGACCGGATCACGGTCATGAGAGACGGGCAGTTAGTGGGAGAATTTGTGACGGAAGAGCTTCCGAGGGTGGAGCTCGTTTCCAAAATGCTCGGAAAAGAGCTTGACGATCTTTCAGATATCCAGGGCGAGTATTCGACTTATGAGGCGAAGGAGGGCGAGGCTCCCGTATTCGAGGCGGAAGGCCTTTACAGTGACGCAGGGATCAAGCCTTTTGACTTCCATATCAAGAAGGGCGAGGTCAACGGCTTTACCGGGCTTCTTGGCTCCGGAAGAAGCGAGAGCGTCCGCGCGATCTTCGGGGCGGACCGGGTTCTCGGCGGAAAAGTAAAGGTGAACGGAAAACAGGTGAAGATCGCGAAGCCCATCGACGCCATGAAAAACGGGATCGCCTACCTGCCGGAGGACAGAAAGAGAGACGGCATCGTGGGAGATCTGTCTGTCCGGGATAATATCATTCTGGCCAATCAGGTATTAAAGGGGTTCTTAAAACCTTATAAGAAATCCGAGGCTTATGAGATCGCCGATGAGTATATTAAGCTTTTGAGCATTAAGACGGCATCTGCAGACACGCCCATAAAGTCCTTATCCGGCGGCAATCAGCAGAAGGTGATCTTGGCCCGTTGGCTTCTTACCCACCCGGAATACCTGATCCTGGATGAGCCGACCAGAGGAATCGACGTGGGAACGAAGGTGGATATCCAGAAGCTGGTGCTCAAGCTTGCGTCCGAGGGAATGAGCGTGACATTCATCTCCTCTGAGCTGGACGAGATGTTGAGGACCTGCTCCAGACTGCTTGTCATGAGGGACAGTAAAATGGTAGGAGAGCTTTCCGGAGATGAACTGAAACAGAGTGTGGTCATGAATACCATTGCCGGAGGTGACAGATAACGATGGGTACGAATACAGTGAAAAAATCCAATGAGGGGAGCCTGCTGATGAGAATAACCAGGAACCAGCTGTTCATTCCCCTGGCCGCCCTTGTGCTTTTGCTTTTGTTTAACCTGATCCTGGATCCTTCTTCCTTCCGGATCACAATGGACCATAACAGCGCGGGAAACCCGGTGCTTTCCGGCTTCCTGATCAATATTCTGGATAACGGATCTGAGCTTGCGATTCTGGCTATCGGCATGACCCTGGTGACGGCCGCTTCCGGAGGACAGGATATCAGCGTGGGCGCGGCCATTGCCATCAGCGGCAGTGTGCTTCTTCGGGTGCTCTGCGGCTCCAACACCCGTCCGGATACCCTTCAGGCGCCCATTATCGTGGCATTTCTGGTGGCATGCGTGGTAGCCATGCTGTTTGGAGCTTTCAACGGTGTTTTAGTAGCGGTATTTAAGATCCAGCCCATGGTGGCGACGCTGATCCTCTATACGGCGGGCCGTTCCATTGCCTCCTGGGTCAACAACAATGAGCTTCCCATCATCGGTGAGCCCTCCTTCGGCTACTTCGGGAATTTCATTCCGGGGATCCCGATCCCCACGCCGGTATTTATCGCCATTGCCTGTATGATCTTAATCTGGCTGGTGCTTAAATTCACAAACCTTAGGCTGTATACCCAGTCTGTCGGCATCAATGAGAATTCTTCCAGATTAAACGGCCTGAATCCGACATTTATCAAGATCCTGGCTTTTGTGATCCTGGGGCTTTGTGTGGGCGTGACCGGACTGATCAAGGTCAGCCGTCTTTCTACCATCAACTATGGCGTTATAGCCAAGGATATCGAGATGGACGCGATCCTGGCGGTCGCCCTTGGCGGAAATGCCCTCAGCGGCGGCAAATTCAACATGGCCGCTTCTGTTGTGGGCGCCTATGTGATCCAGTGCCTGACAACAACTCTTTACAAATTTAATGTCCGTTCCGACGCGCTTCCGGCTTACAAGGCCGTGGTGGTCATTCTGCTGGTTGTATTAAGCGCGCCGATCGTGAGAGAGAAGCTTTCCGCCCTTACGTCGAAGGCCGGAAGAAAGGAGGCTGCTTAATATGTCAAAGTCATCGGAAGCGTCCGCAAAGCAGGCGGGCAGAAAAAAAATCAGCCTCAATGACACGAATCTTTTGATGCTGATCACCATCGTGGTGTTCGTGGTCATGTATCTGGGGGCTATGCTGATCTTAAAAAGCGGATTTTTGAAGCCGCAGGCATTTTTCAATCTGTTCAATGACAATGCTTCGCTGATCATTCTTTCCTGTGGAATGAGCCTGGTCATGATTACCGGCGGCATTGATATTTCCGTGGGCGGCGTGACTACCCTGGTCTGCATGTGCTGTGCCGTGTACCTGGACAGACAGGGCGGTAATGTGGCCATGTCAGCGCTTATCGCTCTCGGGATCGGTCTTGCCTTTGGACTGGTGCAGGGCTTCCTGGTAGCTTACCTGGAGATCCAGCCCTTTATCGTTACGCTGGCAGGCATGTTCTTTGCCAAGGGCATGACCACCATTGTAAACTCGGAGCCTTTCAATGTGGCCCATGAGGGATTTGTAGCTTTAAAGAATACTCGCGTCAGCGTTCCCGGAATGGGCACGGTCAATAAACTGGGGGAATATGTAAACGCCTATGTGGAGATCGGCGTGCTGGTTGCCTTGGTGGTGGTGGTCGTCATGTTCTGTATGCTGCGCTGGACGAAATTCGGACGGAACTTCTATGCGGTGGGCGGCAACAACCAGAGCGCGCTGATGCTCGGAATTAATGTTAAGCGGACGAAATTCATGTCCCATCTGCTCTGCGGGCTCTTGGCAGGCGTAGGAGGTTTCGTATATTTCCTGCATGTAGGCTCCTGCGCTCCTTCCCATGCGGCGGGCGCGGAAATGAATGCCATCGCTTCGTCCATCATCGGCGGCACCCTGCTTACCGGCGGCGTCGGCAATATCGTCGGCACCATGTTCGGCGTGCTGTCCTTAAGCACCATCAAAAACATCGTTTCTTCTGCAGGCTTCGGAGAAGCCTGGTGGACGGGAATCACGACGGCTGCCATGCTCTGCCTGTTTTTGATCATTCAGAGTGTGGTCATGGGTATCCGGAAGAAAAGACAGTTGGGCGTAAAAGGGTAAATGTATTACAATGGTGAAAAAGCCGGAAAGGAGGGCGGCAGTGGTGAATAGGGGAAAATCAGATCGGAAATGGAAGCTTCGGCTGCTTATCCTGCTGGCTTTTTTTTCGGCCGGCTGCAGCGGGCAGGGAGAGAAACCGAAGGACGAGCGTTTTTATGAAGATGATGTAACTTCGGAAAAAGAGGAATATATTGTTGTCGGATTTGCGCAGATCGGTTCGGAATCCGATTACCGGATTGCCAACAGTGCTTCTTTCAGGGAGACCTTCTGTGAGGAAAACGGCTATTATCTGCTTTTTGAGGACGGACAGCAGAAGCAGGAGAATCAGATCAAGGCGCTTCGGAATTTTATCCTCCAGGAGGTGGATTACATTGTCCTGGATCCTGTCGTGGAGACCGGATGGGACGAGGTTCTACAGGAGGCGAAGGCGGCCGGGATCCCGGTGATCCTGTCGGATCGCTCCGTGACCGTGGAGGACGAGGGGCTTTACACCTGCTGGGTAGGGAGCGATTTCGAGGAAGAAGGCCGGAAAGCGGGCAGATGGCTGGAGGATTATCTGAAGTCAGAAGGGCGGGAAGAAGAAGAGATCCGTCTGGTAACCCTTCAGGGAACTCTCGGGTCGTCGGCCCAGATCGGCCGGATGAACGGTTTTGCGGAGGTTTTACGGCTGCATGACCGTTGGAATATGCTGGAATATGCTTCCGGAGATTTTACCCAGAGCAAAGGCCAGGAGGTCATGGCCAGGTTCCTTGACACTTATCCGGATATCGATGTGGTCATCAGTGAAAATGACAACATGACCTTCGGCGCCATTGAAGCCATTGAGGAAGCCGGAAAAACCTGCGGTCCGAAGGGCGAGATCATTATGATCTCATTCGATGCCGTATCAGAAGCATCTTTTACCGCCATGAAGGAAGGGAAGCTCCACGCGGATGTGGAATGCAATCCGTTCCTTGCTCCCAAGGTGGATGAGATCATAGGAAGACTGGAGCGGGGGGAGACGGTGGAGAAGATCCAGTATGTGGAGGAGCAGTGCTTTGACGCGTTTATGGATCTGGATGCGATCATGGAGCAAAGAAAGTATTAGTCCAGATTATGTTATGCCGGAAATAATAAATGGATTAAAAAAGCCCTACAAAGTATTTGAAAACAAGCCCGGCGATCTTGCAGTCCGCACCCCTGCGTAGGCCCCTGGATTCACAGCCGGGAGTTGGGGAAGGGCTGATCCTGCACAGAGAACGGGGGGAGCCAGTACACAGCAAAAGCATTGGGTCAGCTCATTGACCCTTTTTTTGCTTCTTTTTTCCCGTCATCATTCAATTTCTTTAGATCACTTAATATATCTATAGCTGTCACGTCTTCTAAAGTTCCAGGTATATAGTCGATAGAATCTTTTGGCGGTATATCGTATTTTTCATTACCACATGGACACCAGGGACGTCGTCGAGAAGGCGGAGATCCCCCGGCCCAGGTTCAATTACGCGATCGTCGGGCGCAGTTTTGGAATATCCGGAAGTGAAAGAAAAAACTCTCCGGCCTGTCCTGGCCGGTCCCGATCGGGAGGAAATGGCCGTTCTGGCCATGGAATAGTGGAAATGCTTTGGCAGAAAGAAAGGAGGAGAGGGCGGGGAACCGGCGAAGATACCGACGATGATCACGATCGCCCAGGCGGATAACAGGGTGATAAGCTTCCTTATGGGGCCGGCGGCGGTCAGGGTGGAGAATGGCAGGAGGTGTGTTCCTCCGCTCGCGGATCAATGGCTCATTACGGACCACATGCCGCGCTATCAGATCACTTCGCTGGCCGGTGATGGCGGGAGCGGGAAGACCACCGTCTGGTGTGCCTTGGCGGCAGCCGTGAGCAGCGGGAAGAGAAGCTCTGTGTTATCACAGTTTTGCCTGCTGCTTCGTGAAACGCTGCAATTATGGGGAGTTCTTTTCGCAGCTTGGCGTCCTTTTCATTGTTCGCTGTAACTTTATTAACAAGAATCTAACAAAAAGCCCACAACAAGTCAATTTGGTATTTGGGGAATATGCCGCCTTAATCGTCGTAATGCCCTCTGCATGAAATGATTTTGATATTCTGCAATTCATCAATATCGTATACGAGACGATTCTTTTCATCGATTCGTCTGGAATATCCGGGGCGGTGTTTCAGTGGCTCCGGCTTTCCAATGCCTTGCATTGCTCCGTTTCGTTTGATATCCTCTAACAGATGATTGATTCTTTTAACAGTTTTTCTGTCTTCAAACTGCCAATATACATAATCAGAAAACCCTTTATCTGTAAATGTTAAATCATTCATTTGTCTGCCCCTGCTGTTTCATCCAATTTAATACTTTTTGTGTGGGTTTCCAATCATCAGATTCCATTGCCCGTAATTCTTCCATGCTGAAAGATATGGTTTTCCCTTCCTCTAACTGCCGAAAGCTTTCATCCAACATCGCCAGATATTCCGCATTTCTCTTTGCTTTTGCCATTTCGTTATATTCTTTTTCGGATACGATTACTACATTTTCATTTTTAGGCCGTGACACAATCAGCGTTTCACCGCCTATTACTCTATTGCACCATTCTTTAAAATTTTCACGCACATCCATGCTTTTTACTGCCAACATGCTATCACCTCCTATTTTCGTATGATTTTTCGTACTTTTATTATATGCGGTTCTTGTGCGTATGTCAAATTATTTTATGTTGGAAAGGCAAAGAAATTGAAAACAGCCCCAACCGCAAGGGCAGGGCTGATTCCTGTTTAACGATCTAATTCCTTTAATCGTAATAACCACTTTGCAATCGCTCCGCTACTGAAAAAGGAGAGTAACGTTCCTTCACTGAACCTGTCAGCCCGGACGGCACCTACAAGCAACGACATAATACATGTTCCGTCTAAGGCAGAAACTCGCCTGCTGCATGACGGAGGGCGGCATGTTGATGATCCTGACGCCACTGGCTGTCTTCGTCTTCTTCACTATGACGCCGTGCGAGGTTTTGCTCACGCTCTTGCTGATGCTGATCGTACAGGTGTCAAAGTCCAGGTCGGGCCAGTCCAGGGCGATCAGCTCCCCGCGCCGGCATCCGGAGAAGACGGCCAGGGTGAAGAACAGTTTGAACTGCTCCGGGAGTTTCCGGCTCTCCCTGTACTCCTGGACACTGTAGACGGTCCCGCTCTGTGCCGTCCTCTTGTGGGCCTTGTACGTGGCCGTCTGAGGCAGGTCCAGGGCCTCCATGAACCGCTTTAGTTCTTCTATGGTGAAACTCTTCGGCTTGGGCTCTTTATAGCTTTCCCTGGGCGCCCTGACGTGCTCCATGGGGTTTGACGGGATCAGCCGCATGTTGACTGCCCAGCTCAAGACAGAGCTCAGGACGGCCATATACCGCTTGATCGTGGCCGGTGAAAGGGCTCTGCCGTCCCGATCGGGAAGCGCAAGCCGGTTGAAATACGCCTGCAGGTCAAGGTGCTTCTGCGCCAGTTCCTTGATCCTGGTATGCCCCCAGGCGGGCAGCAGGCGCTTTTCCAGGATCGCCCGGTATCCGTCTGCTGTGCCCTTTTCCAGTTCCAAAGCGGCGTACTGTTCCAGGTAGCAGTCCACAAGTTCAGAAAATCTCATGCTGCCGCCCACAGATAGGGCGCCGGCCTTGACATCATGCTCAAACTGGGCAGCGAAAGTCTGCACTTCTTTCTCAATGACGGACTCCGCCTTCGTCCTTCCTGTGGCCGTGAGCCGATCCGGTTTGAATGTGGCCGACTGCCGGAGCTTCCGGCCGGAGGCATCGTAGCCGGCACTGACCGTGACCCGGTAAGAATCCCCTCGTTTTTCTATGCTTGCCATTGTATCATCTCCCTCCTTTTTGGGTGTAAAAAATAAGCCTGTACAGGCCCGGAGAAAGATGGTACAATAGCTTTGGGTATATGTGCCATTGTACCGGCCTTCGGGCCTGTACGGTATCTATGAGAGGGCTCCCTGTTGGCGCAGGGAGCCGTTTCTCCGTTTGACAAATGGAACAGAATCGCTTATAATATGCTTAACAAGACAGCCAGTGAGGGAGGTCAAGGCTCCCCGCCCTGGCGAAAATATTTAGCTAAGAAACAGCCGCCTATTCTTTACCAGAGAGCAGGGCGGCTATTTCTTATGTTTCAGGTTCAGAATTGCCACGATCAGCAGCGCCACGGTAAGGATCACCATGAATTCTTCATATGTACTCATAAGGCATCCCCTCCCTTCAAGACTCAGGGCGAGGAACCGCAGCCGCTCTACCGGCTGCCTGGTTAAGCATATTATGTTGTCATGGTGCTGTCCCCATTTATGAGGGGGTCCACCATTTGGTGGGGCCGGTTGCACCGGGTTCCCTCAAAATTGAGGGAACCGGACTACCTGGTGCCCTCGATCGGGAAGGCCGACGCCCCCATAAATGGGGCGGTCGGCAGTCTGGCCGTGGCGGGGATTCTCGTTACGGGTCAGTCTTAAAATGGTGCTTTCTCTAAGTCCCGCATAATGCTTAAAAATTCATCTATTTCATTGATGTTTTCCAGGTGAATATGTGCATATTCTTTCTTTTTATCATCTAGCCATAATTTATATAGTTTATTATCAATGGTTCCATTGTGAAGTAAGGGGAGCATATGCCCCCAATCTTTTAAAAAGTATTGAAAAACTTTATCTTCTACTGTGATTTGTTTTCTTCCAACATGAAAGTACAATGATTTTTCAACTTTGACCAATAAATCAATAATATCTGCATAGGTTTCTGGTTCATCAGTATTTTTTATTTTATCAGACAGGCCACACAACCAGTCTATAGATACGTTACACTTCGCTGCTATTTCCTTTACTATATCTAAAGGCGGTTTCATTATTCCTCTTTCGTACCCTGAAAGAGTTTGTTGTTTTATCCCTATATACTCACTGAATTCTTTTTGTGTCATTTTTAAGGAAGTGCGTAATTCTTTTATTCTTATTGCAAATATTTCCAACTCTCCCATCAGATTAGTCCCTTTCCATTTGATAATCTGATATTACCACAAATTATAGTTAGAAACAACAAAAAGGTCAATATAAAAATAATTTCGCCATAAAGACAATTGATACTTGTATTATAAAATTATATATGATATTATACAATTTCAGGAGGTGAAAACATGAAAATTAATAGAAAGAAGATTAATATTGCACTGGCACGCAAGGAAATGAGTGTAACAACTTTAGCAAAGATTTATGGCGTGAGCCGGGCAAGGATGAACGTTATTCTTAACAGCCGGGAAGTATCTCCGATTTCAGCTGGACGATTAGCTAAAAGCTTGGATGTAGACGTAACCGAAATTCTGGAAGCCGGAATACGGGCCGTGTCTGTTATGACGCCTTCGTCCTGGAGAATAAGGCGAAAGCGATCTACTACCAGGCAGTAACCACAGCGTAAAAGAGCAGTTTACCAACAATTTGATCGGGGCGTCCCGGGCAGAGTATCCTCCGCTGCCTGGGGCGTTCTGGACTTCGGGGGGAGGCGGCTATATGGAGAATGAACAGCTTGTGCTCCGGATCCGGGCCGGGGAAGACGTGGCGGAGAACATGCTGGCCCTGTACCAAAATATGCTGGGCCTGATCGGGAAGCTGGCCCGGTCCTTCGGCTCAAGGGGAGAGCTGGAAGACCTGGAGCAGGAGGGGTATATTGCCCTCTGCAACGCCGTGAGGGCCTACAAGCCGGAAGAAGGCACGCCGTTCTCATCCTATGCGGCGTATTGGATCAGACAGGGCATGGGCCGCTACCTGGAGAACTGCGGGCGTCCGGTCCGGATCCCGGCCGGCCAGGCGGGGCTCATGCGGAAATACCGCCGCCTGTGTTCCGAATTCCAGAAGGAATTTGGCCGTGATCCCTCCGATTGGGAAGCTGCATGCGCTCTGGGCATCTCTCACGGCCATCTGGAGAAGCTTAGGCAGGATGCGCTCATGGGGAACGTGGGGAGCCTGGACGTTCCGGTGGGGGACGAGGGAGAAACCACCCTGGGGGAGCTTCAGGCGGCCCCAGGGGACCTGGAAACGGACGTGGTCGAAGAAGTGAACCGGAAGGAGCTTAAGGCCGCCCTGTGGGGCGCTGTGGACACCCTGGACGCAGATCAGCGACGGGCGGTCGTCTGTAAGTACCGGGACGGGCTCATAAATGAGCTGGTTGGGGAGAGGCTTGGGATCACGGGGAAGGAAGCAGGGCGCCTGGTGGACAAGGGCCTCCGGGAGCTTCGGAAGCCGGAGAGGCTGGACCGGATCCGGCCGTACCTGGACGGCTGGCGGTATTCCTCCGGGATCCGGGGGACCGGCGCCGAGACCTTCAAAAGGACCTGGACCAGTGCGACGGAGCGGACGGCACTCCGATATGTGCGGTAGTCCCCATATAGTCCCCAG
This sequence comes from uncultured Lachnospiraceae bacterium, assembly GCA_910588815.1. Classification (GTDB taxonomy): domain Bacteria; phylum Bacillota; class Clostridia; order Lachnospirales; family Lachnospiraceae; genus Lientehia. The sequence continues at coordinate 40,073 of CAJUQY010000014.1, forward strand.
GAGGGCGAAAATAGCGGGAAATGAGAGGTGTCCTGGGCATGAAAAGAGCCCGGAAACCTAATGTTTCCGGACTCTTCCGCGAGCTGGCGAGCAGACTCGAACTGCCGACCTCCTCATTACCAATGAGGTGCGCTACCACCTGTGCCACGCCAGCACCTGTTTTTGTGCCGCTTCTTAGCGGCAACATGAATAATATACTATAGAAGCGCCGTCTTGTCAACTGTTAATTTTGGAAAAATTGTTTTTTCTTGTCATTTTATTTCATGCTTTTTTCCCGGCAGGAATTCCGGAGGGCCAGGCGGCAGGGCATCTTGATCTGAAGGGCGGCGTCAGAGGGCGTTTTTAACAGGTGGTAGACGATGCCGGCGCCGTATTGCCCCATCTCGTAGACCGGGGCATGGACGGTGGTGAGGGGCGGGGAGGCCATCCGGCAGAGGCTGATGTCGTCAAAGCCGATGAAAGAGAGATCGCCGGGTACCTTTAAGCCCTGCTCTTTGGCGGCGTTTAGGGCTCCCAGGGCGATGGGGTCGCTGGCGGCAAATACGGCGGAGGGGAGAGAACCGGACTCGATTAACTCCGTCATCATACGGTAGCCGGATTCGCTGGAAAACTGTTCTTCCTTCATGTAAGGCAGATAGTTGATGCCGTGGCTTTCGCAGTAAGCGGTAAAGGCAGCGCACCTGCTGTCGGGAAAGAGGGAGCCGTCCGCCAGATATTCCAAGCCCCCCAGATAGGCGATGTCCCGGTGGCCCAGCCGGTACAGATAGTCCAGGGCCTCGGATACGGCCTGTTCAAAATCCGGGGTGATGGAGGAAACCTCTGGGTCCGGGGAGGCCATGTCGATTAAGAGCAGGGAGTCGGTGATCTCTTTGAAGCTGGCCACCTCGTCCGCCGTGAATTTCCCAATGCAGATCAGCCCGTCCGCCTGGGAGAGGGATTCCATGCAGTTTAAATCAGTTTTGAAGGTACGGACCACGTTCAGGCAGTTGGCCAGACAAAAATCCTCGATGCCCTGACGGATGGAGAGGTAATAGCTGTCCTCCAATTCCTGGAGGGAGGAGAACCACTGCAGGATCCCCATGGTATAGGCGGATTTTGCGGTGCCTTTTGATTTTTTCTGATAATTTAATTCCCTGGCAGCATCTAAAACCTTCTGCCTGGTCTCCGGGGGGACCGACAGGGAGGCGTCATTGTTGAGGATCCGGGAAACGGCGGCAGAGGAGACGCCGGCTTTTTGGGCAACATCTTTTAAAGTGGCCAATGGGAAAACCCTCGCTTTCACGTTGTCTTTCCCGGATATTATAAACAAAAATGGGAAGAAAAGCAATCCCGGAGGACGGGCATGGAAAAATCCCCGCACCTGTAGTACAATGGATGGGACAACAGGTGGCTGCGGGCTGGAGGAAAAAACGGTGCGGAAAATTTTGATCGTAGAGGATGATGCGGAAAATAATCAGATGATAAAGGAATATCTGGAGAACCATGGGTATCTGTGCGCCCAGGCTTATTCCGGCAGTGAGGCGAAGCTTCTGTTTTCCATGGAGGAATATGATCTGGTGCTTTTGGACCTGATGCTCCCGGGCATTTCCGGGGAAGAATTGGTGGCGTTCATTTCGGAAAAAACGCCGGTGATTGTCTTGTCCGCAAAGCTGGACTTAAACAGCAAGGTGGAGGTTTTGTCGGCGGGGGCGGAGGATTACATCTGCAAGCCCTTTGACCTTACGGAACTTCTGGTGCGCATCCAGGTACAGTTCAGGCGGCTGGAAAGGCGTAAGGAGCGGGAGGAGGAACAGGGAGAACATGCGGGCGCCTTTCCTGCGGGCGGGGAGGAAACGGCCCATGTGTATTCCTACCGGGAATGGACCTTAAACCAGGACACCCAGGAAATGCGTGCGGCGGGAGAGGTCATTCCCCTGACCAGGCATGAATTCCTGATCCTGGAGCTTTTCATCGGCAGCCCCAGACGGGTTTTTACCAAGCAGATGATCTATGAGTATGCCTGGGGAGAAGAATATCTGGCTGAGGATAAGACCATCAATGTTCACATCAGCAATATCCGCTCCAAATTGAAGAAGAGCGGGACAGACACTTACATCCGGACGGTTTGGGGGATGGGCTTTAAACTTTCTTAACCCTTTTTGAAAACTTTTTGAATATTCCTGCGGTAGACTTGCCTTATTATAAAAGCCACAGGAAAGGAGAAAGCGATGTTTGCCATAGAGACGATGGCTCTTACGAAGCAGTATGGAAATCGGGCGGCGGTGAAAAATCTCGGCATGCAGGTCCGGGAAGGGGAGATTTACGGGTTTATCGGCAGGAACGGAGCCGGAAAATCGACGACCTTGAAAATGTTGAGCGGGCTTGCGCAGCCGACGGCGGGGGAGGTCCGGTTGTTTGGAAAGCCGGTGAGCGACCCTGCGGTGCGGCGTCGTCTGGGGGTCTTGATCGAAGCGGCGGGTCTGTATCCCAGAATGAGCGCAAGACAGAATGCGATGATGAAGGCGAAATGCATGGGGCTTGCCGACGAGGAAGCGGTGGATACGGTCCTTGAGAAAACCGGACTTCTGGAGACGGGGAAAAAGAAGGTCCGTCACTTCTCCATGGGAATGAAGCAGCGGCTTGGGGTCGCCCTGGCCCTTCTCGGCAACCCGGATCTTCTGATCTTGGATGAGCCGATCAATGGTCTTGACCCGGAGGGCATCCGGGAATTCCGTGAGCTGCTCGGAGAGCTTAAGGAGGAGGGGAAGACCATCCTCATAAGCTCCCACATCCTGGGAGAACTGAGCAAGATTTCCACAGGCTACGGAATTATTAAGGACGGGGAACTGATCGAGCAGATCACCAGGGAGGAACTGGAAGAAAAATGCCAGGACTATTTTCAAATCCAGGTTCAGGATATCACCCGTGCGGTTCCGGTGCTGGAAGAGGCGTTTCCGGGGATCGTGGCGGAGGTCATGGACAAAGAATCCATTCGGATTTACGGGGCGGAGGACGGTGCCGGGGTCAACCGGGTGCTGGTGGAGCATCAGATCCCGGTCTGCGCCTCCGGCTTTCACCGCATGGATCTGGAGGATTATTTCTTGGAGCGCATGGAAGGGGGGAGCCGGAATGTTTAACTTGATGCGGATGGATCTGTACCGGGTAAAGAGGGGCAGATCCGTATATGTGATCTTCGGGATCCTGCTTTTCTGTTCGGTGGCCATTTTTGGAATGCTCTGGCTGTTGGCGACGCCGGGCGGACAAAAGACGGCCCTGCGCATCGGGATGCTTTCGACAGAAGAGCTGGGAGAATTCCGGGAGCTTTTGGATGGTACGAACGTCCTTGGCCTGTTTCGGCAGGCATCCTTAGACGCTGGGATGTACAATACCCTCTTTGGGATCTGGTTTATGCTCTTTATCTGCACGGATTTTCAGAGCGGTTTTATCAAAAATATCATGGCTCTCCATCAGAACCGGTGGAGATACGTGGGGAGCAAGCTTCTTACGGCCGGTATTGTGGACCTCTGCTATCTTCTTGGCCATCTGGCGTTTACCCTGCTCTTAAATGGACTGTTCGGGAACATGGTGCCGGGAGCCGGATGGAGGGAAACGGTGTTTTATCTGAGCTATGCTTGGCTTTTGACCATGGCCTTTGCCGCACTGATTCTTTTTGCCTGCGTCCTTTTTAGGAATATGGCGGCGGGAACGCTTGTGGCCGTCCTTTTCGGAAGCGGTTTTCTGGTCATGACCCTCTACCGGGTGTGCAGTCTCTTCCATATGGGAGGATGGCTGGAATACACCATCTATCTGTCCCTGGCCACGGGGCCGGAGCGGTACGCCTCCGCAAGGGATCTGAAGGTTTACCTGGTGGGGATCGGATTTCTGGCCCTCTATACGGCGGCGGCAGGGCTCCTGCTGAAAAAGCGGGACATCTGATTTCATAGAAAAAAGGTTTTTCACTTTCATGAAAAAGTTCTGGAAAGTCCCCGACGTGTCCGCCGAGGAACACTGTCGGGGACTTCTTGACAGATTCCAAAGTGTAAAACCGCTTTTTTCTAAAAAGATGAAGACAATGGGAGGGAAGACATGGCAGTGCTTTTGGCAGCAGTATGCAGTCTTTTGGCGTGGCTGGCGATGCGGCATGTCCGCCTGATTCTGGCCATCCGGTCCTTAAATGGGCAGCTTGGGGAGCTGGAGCGGGGAAGCCGCATGGAGCTCGGGCTGGAAAGTCGTCAGAGAGATTTTCTGGAATTTGGCCGGACGCTGAACCGGTTTTGCCGCCACCAGTTTCAAAAACAGCTTCAGTACGAGCGGGCGGAAAAGAGGCTGAAGGAGAATGTTACCTGTCTTGCCCACGACATCCGGACTCCGCTCACCGGGGCCGCAGGCTACGTACAGCTTGCGGGGGAGTGCGGGGAGGAGGAAAGGCGGCAGCGCTATCTGCGGACGGCAGGCGACAGGCTGGAAGAGCTTAAGGATATGCTGGAAGAGTTATTCCTGTATACAAAGCTTGCGGGAGGGGAGTTCGAACCGGTTCCCACGGAATTTCAGGTTCTTCCCCTCCTTAGTGACTGCCTGCTCGGCCTGTACTGTCAATTTGAGAAGCGGGGGATCTCGCCGGAGGTGGTCTTTGAATCGGAAGGGGTGAAAGTCCTTGCCGATGAAGAGTGGCTCCGGCGCATCTTCCGCAACCTGCTTCAAAATGCGCTCTTTCATGGAGACGGGGCAGTGCGGATCACCCAGAAGGGCGCTTCTCTGATTTTTGAAAACGCCCTGGCCGACCGGGAAAAGCCGGATCCGGGGCAGCTCTTTGAGCGTTTTTATAAGGCAGACCCTGCAAGGAGAAAAGGTTCCTCCGGGCTGGGTCTGTTTATCGTGAAAGAGCTGGCGGAGAGGATGGGATGGAGCGTGAGGGCCGAGGTGGGGGGCGAAAGGCTCGGGATTATCCTTACGATGCAGAAAGTTTAGTGAAATAAAATGATATTATTAGTAAAAAACCGTTGAACTTTTAGTAAAACTATGGTAGGATAGGAGGAGCAAGAGATGGGAAAACTGCCGCAGGGGTGTTTTCGGGCCGAGGCGGCGAAAGAGCGGAAGCAGAAAGGGTTGGTGCAGGCTATGAAGAAAAAGAAACAGCTCCTTGAGGAACTGATGCAGGGAGTCTATGACGGGCGGCTGAAGGACATTTACGTCGATGAATCCATGGTGGCGGCTCAGAGGGAGCGGTACGTGGAAGCCGTGAAACATTACGGTGAGCTGTTCGGTGGAGAAGAGGTGGAGATCTACAGTGCGCCGGGGCGCAGCGAGGTGGGCGGAAACCACACGGACCATCAGTACGGACAGGTGCTCGCCACCTCGGTCAATCTGGATGCCATTGCGGTGGTGGGGCTCAATGAGGATCATTGCATCCGGATCCTGTCCGAGGGCTACGGGATGATCACCGTCGGCCTGGCGGATCTTTCCAGACAGGAAGGGGAGCGGGAGACCACGGCGGCGCTGATCCGGGGCGTGGCGGCAGGACTGGAAAGACTGGGCTTTGCCACGAAGCAGGGCTTCAACGCCTACGTGACCAGCAACGTGCTGATCGGCGCCGGACTTTCCTCCTCGGCGGCCTTCGAGGTGCTGGTGGGAACCATCATCTGCGGTCTCTTCCACGAGATGAAGATCGACCCGGTGGAGATCGCAAAGGTGGCCCAGTATGCGGAGAATGAATATTTCGGGAAGCCCTGCGGCCTCATGGACCAGACGGCTTCCTCCGTGGGCGGGCTCATCAGCATCGATTTTAAGGATCCGAAGGCACCGGTGGTGGAGAAGGTGTCCGTGGACTTTGACTCCTACCATTACAGCCTGTGCATCGTGGACACCAAGGGCTCCCATTCCGACCTCACCGACGATTACGCCCAGATTCCGGCGGAGATGAAGGCGGCGGCGGCCTGTTTCGGAAAGAATGTATTACGGGAAGTTGGCCGGGACGAATTTATGAAAAAGATCCCCGAGGTGCGTAAGAAGGCGGGGGACCGGGCCGTGCTTCGGAGCCTTCATTTCTTTGCGGAGAATGAGCGGGCGGCAGCAGAGGCGAAGGCTCTCTCGGAGGACCGCTTTGGAGATTTCCTCGGTCTGGTGAAGGAATCCGGCGCTTCCTCCTTCCAATTTCTCCAGAATGTCTACACCAACAAGGACGTGCAGAACCAGGGGGTGTCCGTGGGGCTTGCCGTCAGCGAGAGCGTTCTGGACGGGAACGGGGTCTGCCGGGTCCACGGCGGCGGCTTTGCCGGAACCATCCAGGCCTTCGTGAAGAACTCCTTCGTGGAAGAGTACAGAAAGGTTTTGGACAGCGTGTTCGGCGAGGGTTCCTGCCACGTGCTCAAAGTGCGGCCCTACGGCGGGATTAAGGTGTTTTAAACTTGTGCGGTCGGAAATAATTGAATTGTACCTGTGCGGTTGGAATAATTTATACCAAGAAAGGCGGAAAAAATGAAGATTGTGGTACTTGGCGGAGCCGGTTATATCGGTTCCCACACGGTGTATGAGCTGGTGGATGCGGGAAATGACGTGGTCATCATCGACAACCTGGAGACGGGGCACATCGAGGCGGTTCATCCGAAGGCGAAATTTTATCAGGGTGATCTGAGAGACAGGGGATTTGTGGACTCGGTGTTTGATGCGGAGAAGGATATCGATGCGGTGATCCATTTTGCGGCCAACTCCCTGGTGGGGGAGAGCATGACCAATCCCCTCAAATATTACGACAACAACCTCTGCGGCACCAAGGTGCTTCTGGAGAGCATGGTGGCCCACGGCCTTGACAAGATCGTGTTCTCCTCCACGGCGGCCACCTATGGCGAGCCGGAGAAGATCCCGATCGAGGAGACGGACCGGACGGAGCCGACCAACACCTACGGGGAGACGAAGCTTTCCATGGAGAAGATGTTCAAGTGGACCGGCCTGGCCCACGGGCTCCGGTTCGTGTCTCTCCGGTATTTCAACGCCTGCGGCGCCCATGTGAGCGGCGGGATCGGCGAGGCCCACAACCCGGAGAGCCACCTGATTCCGCTGATTCTCCAGGTGCCCCTTAAGAAGCGGGGGGCCATCAGCATTTTCGGCGACGACTATGACACGAAGGACGGCACCTGCGTCCGGGATTACATCCACGTGACGGATCTGGCCCAGGCCCATATCCTGGCGGTGAAATACCTGATGGAGGGCGGGAAGAGCGACATCTTCAACCTGGGCAACGGCGTCGGCTTTACCGTGAAGGAGGTCATTGAGACGGCGAGGAAGGTGACGGGGGATCCCATCAAGGCCGTCGTCTCCCCCAGACGGGCGGGAGACCCGGCAAGGCTCATCGCCTCCAGCGAGAAGGCCAAGAAGATCCTTGGCTGGAAGCCGGAGCATGCGGACCTGGAGGAGATCATTGCCACCGCCTGGAACTGGCATAAGAACCATCCGAACGGATATGCGAAATAAGGGGGGGAGAGGTCATGACCATGACAGCCATCAAGAAGCTGGTGACCTACGGGCTGGAAACCGGCCTGATCGAGAAGGAGGACGTGTTCTACACCACCAACGCCCTTCTGGAGACACTGAAAATTGATGAATACGAGGAGCCGGCGGAGGAATTCCATGACGTGGAGCTTAGGCCGGTGCTGGCGGAGCTTTTGGACTATGCCTGTGAAAAGGGCCTCATCGAGGACGGCATCGTTTACCGGGACCTCTTCGACACGAAGCTGATGGCAAAGCTTGTGACGAGGCCCAGCGAGATCATCCGGAAATTCTGGAGCTTCTACGAGAAAAGCCCGGAGACGGCCACGGACTTTTATTACAAATTCAGCCAGGATACGGATTACATCCGCCGTTACCGGGTGAAGCGGGACTTAAAATGGAAGGCGGAGACTCCTTACGGGGAGATGGACATTACCATCAACCTGTCCAAGCCGGAGAAGGACCCGAAGGCCATTGCGGCGGCCAAGCTGGCGAAACAGAGCGGTTATCCCAAGTGCCTGCTCTGTGCGGAGAACGAGGGCTATGCGGGACGGGTGAACCATCCGGCCAGGCAGAACCACCGGATCATTCCTATCACGGTGAACGGGAAGCCCTGGGGACTCCAGTATTCCCCTTACGTGTACTACAACGAGCACTGCATCGTGTTAAATAAGGAACATACGCCCATGCAGATTAACCGGGATGCCTTCTGCAAGCTGCTGGACTTCGTGAGGCAGTTCCCCCACTATTTCCTGGGCTCCAATGCGGACCTGCCCATCGTGGGCGGTTCCATCTTAAGCCATGACCATTTCCAGGGTGGTCATTACGAGTTCGCCATGGCCAAGGCCCCCGTCGAGGAGAAGGTTGTGATCCACGGCTTCGAGCATCTGGAGGCAGGCATTGTCAAATGGCCCATGTCGGTGATTAGGCTCCGTTCTGAGGACACGGAAGAGTTAATCGACGCCGCCGACAAGCTCTTAAAGGCTTGGAGGGGCTACACCGACGAAGCGGCCTTCGTCTTCGCCGAGACGGACGGGGAGCCCCACAATACTATCACGCCCATCGCCAGGAAGCGGGGCGAGGTCTATGAGCTGGACCTGGTCCTTCGAAACAACATCACCACCGAGGAGCATCCCCTGGGCGTCTACCATCCCCATGCAGGTCTCCATCACATCAAGAAGGAGAACATCGGTCTCATCGAGGTCATGGGCCTGGCGGTCCTTCCCGCCAGGTTGAAGGGGGAGATGGAGAAGCTGGCCGAGGTGATCCTGGCGGGCGGAGACCTGCGGGCGGACGAGGCCACGAAAAAGCACGCCGGCTGGGCGGAGGAGTTCTTAAAGCGTTACCCGGATGTGAATGCAGGCAATGTCCACGACATCATTCGAAAGGAGATCGGCTCCGTGTTCAGCCAGGTCCTGGAGGACGCCGGAGTCTACAAGAGGACGCCGGAGGGGAAGGCGGCCTTCCTCCGGTTTATTGAGAGCCTGTAACGATTCTTTTGAATATTGCTCTGTGAAAAACAGAAGCTCCCTTCTGGCAAGCTGCGGGAGGGGGCTTCTGTTTTTATGGTCATAGTTCTGAAATGCGGAAAAACGATTACAGGTAACGCTTTTTCCAGTAATCCTCCTCACAGATGCGGCCGAGAAATTCGATGATCAACTGGGTGGCCAGATAGGAGGTGATCTTATTGGGCGTGTCAAGGAGCGGCGCCACCTCCACCAGATCGAATCCCACAATCCGACACCGCTTTGCAAGGGCGGCGAGGGAATCTGTCAGTTCCCGGAACGTCATCCCGTTTGGCTCTGCGGACACACAGCCGGGGACCAGTGTACAGTCTAAGGCATCGATATCAATACTTACATAGCAAGGCTCACCGGCAGGAATCAGCGCTGCAATCCCCTTTGGCCCCAGTTCGTAAAAACGCTTCATGCCGATCACCTGGTTTCCGTCGGCGCGGGAATCTCTTGCTTGAAAGGCGCGGACGCTCCGGATACCCACCTGAGTCAGGCTTTTCACATGGGACATTCCGGCCACATGGCGGAATGGGTGGGCGTTGGTGTAAGAAAAACCGGGTTCTGCCTTGGCGTAATCCGGGTGGGCATCGAATTGTACCACATGAAAGGCTTCGCCAAGGGCGTCGAAACCGCGAATTACCGGATTCGATACAGAGTGATCTCCTCCAAGAGAGATTAAGAGCGGAGAGCAACCGTCCTTTTTTTTCAGAAGGATTGTGCGGACGGAATCTGTAATCTGAGTGAGGCTTCCTTCAATATCGGTGGGAGTGATCGCCACATCGCCGAGATCCGCCAGCCGTTCCTCGCCGAATTCCCGGCTTAAAAAGATTTTATCTTCATCCACGCTGTAATAGCCGCGCTTATTATAGCGGAGTGTCTGTTCACGGATTGCGCGGGGGCCAAATCTGGTCCCGGGGATAAAAGGCATACCCTCGTCAAAGGGAATTCCTAAAATTCCGATGTCAAAGTTTGCCGATTCAAATTCTTCTTTGGTCCTCAGCTCTTTTGCCCTCAGAAAAGTAGGGATTCCGGAGAAGGGATATACACCATAGCAGCCTTCATTGTTTTCTTTTGAGTACATAATAAAAACCTCCATCTTATAATTGTCATCCAAACAGATTGATCAGGAACACGTTTACAGGTACCAGGAAGATATCCTGAAGGAAGCCGCCCACAATGGGGACAATCAGAAAGGCCATTGCCGGATAACCGAATTGCTCCGATACACTTTTCAGATTGGCGATTCCGTTGGGGGTTGCACCGAAACTGTGTCCGCACAGACCGGCACAGCAGGCGGCCGCCTCATAATCCCTTCCCAACAGACGAAAAACGAGGAGATAGATGAAAGCCAGAACTGCGGTTAGCTCCAGAATAAGTATGATCACCATAGGAACGGCCAGCTCCACAAGCTCCCAGAGCTTTAAAGAAATCATGGCCATGGAAAGGAAAATGCCGAGAGACAATTCTTCCATGATATGAAGAATCTTGTCATTGGGCACTAAAAAGTGAAATTTTTCATTTACATTCCGCACTACAAAGGCTACAAGCATAGGGCCGCAGAAACCGGGAAGGCTGATTTTTCCGCCTGTAAGCGTTCCTAGGCCAATGCTTAGGTGGTTTCCAAGGATACCGCCCAAGACGATAAAGCTTCCGATGAGGGCCAGGTGAGTGAAGACGGAATGCATGGTAATCTCGGTATTTGCGGAGCTTGCATCCCCGGAAGCGTTTTCCGAAAGGGAAACAGAAGCCTTCGTCTGAACGGCAGTACTGGGTGTTTTCAGCTTATTTCTGCGGATGAGGCGGGAACATAAGGGCCCCCCGAAAAAGCTTCCTGCGATCAGACCAAAGGTTGCGGCGGCCATCCCTGCGACCATGGCACCCTGATAACCGGCCCCTTCCAG
>CAJUQY010000014.1:50958-63500 GCA_910588815.1 uncultured Lachnospiraceae bacterium
CCATGGCCGCCGGCTAAAGGGGCCGGACCACAGATGATTCCATATATGGCAGAAATACCGGTGATTTTTGCACCGAGAATACCGATACAGGCTTCCAGAAGAATCAGAATCCCAGTCAGAATAAAATACAGAATCAGTTTTTTTCCGCCTTTTTTCAGGAGGGAGAAACTGGCGCCGAAGCCTACGATTGTGAAGAACATATACTGCATATCGTTTTGGTAGGCAGTATCCAGGTTAAGCTCAAGCATTCCGGTCAGATAGAACAGGAGATGGAGCAGGGCAAACAGGACACCGCCGATTACCGGTGAAGGGATACAGTATTTCCGGCAGAATCCGGAATGCTTTTTGACGGCGCTGCCGAGAAGAAGGGTCAGGACAGCAAGGATCACGGTTCCGAAGGCTCCGAACTGCAGATTTAGGCTTCCGTTGATGAGTTGAAACGACATAAGCAACACTTCCTTTCCATATCTTATAGTTGATTTTAGTATGATTGTTCTTTATAATAAAATCAAATACTTATATCTATATAAATATTATAGGAAAAAACTTATGGAGAAGAAAAATGTTTCAAAAGAAAGAGTATATCTATGAAGTATACCGAGAACGAAGCATTTCTAAAGCTGCCCGGAAGCTTTATATTTCTCAGCCGGCTTTGAGTGAGGTGGTAAAGCGAACGGAAGAAAAAATCGGCGCGAAAATTTTTGAGAGGAGCGTTTCGCCGCTTGGCCTGACGGAGGCGGGAGAAGCCTATATTGCCGCCCTGCTTCGCATCAAAGATATTGAAGAGGAATTTGCAGGAACAGTAAAACATCTGAATACTTTACAGTCTGGTCATTTAAGGATTGGAACCAACCACGTATTTGCCGCATTTGTCCTGCCTCCTTTGCTCGGGATTTATTCTGCCAAGTATCCGGGGGTACAAATTTCCCTGATAGAGGGAACAGTGGATTTCCTGAAAGCAAGACTTTTGGACGGAAGTTTGGATTTGGTGCTGGATAATTGGGTTTCCGGAGATGATTCTTTTGTATGGGAAGAAGTGGGGAAGGAGCAGATTCTTTTGGTCAGCGGCCAGCCGGAGATTGACAAAGAGCTTCCGTTAGAGTGCCGTCTGTCCTGCAAAGATATTAAAGACGGAAAATATCAAAAGAAAGAGTTCCCCTGTGTTTCGGTAAAAGCTCTGGAAAGGGGCCGCTTTCTTTTGCTGGGTGAAGGAAATGACACCAGAAAGAGAGCAGACCGGATATTGAAAGAGGCAGGCATTCATCCGCAAATCGTCCTGGAGGTGGATCAGATGGCGACGGCTTATCAGATGGTTAAGGAGAACAGAGGAATCACCTTCGTTTCTGATACCCTGGTTCGGTGCGGTCCTCACAGGCCGGAACTTCAGTATTACAAGATCTGTTCGCCTTTCATGAAAAAAAGTATGAACTGCCTATATAAACGAACTCGATACATGACAAGAGCAGCGGAAGAATTTCTGCGGCTGGTAAAAGAGAAGAGTCAGGCATTTCATTGTCTTCCCTGCTGACGGGCTCCGTTCCGTCAGAGAAATATTTAAAAATGCTGTCTTGACAAACGAAATTCCCTGAGATAAGATAATTCCATATGAGAAAGGCGAAGAAGAGAAGTAGTAGGGCTTTTTAAGGCTTCAGAGAGCTGCCGATTGGTGCGAGGCAGTGCCGGAGAGAGCCTGAACTGGTCTTGGAGCTCCGTACCCCCAAAGAATTTTCGTTGCCGCATTCCGATCGCGGAAGAGACGGGGTTTTAGTAGGGACGGCGGGAATTCCCGTTACAGAAGCGATGAGTGCGCGGATGCTGTCCGCGAAATAGAGTGGTACCGCGAACAGGCCCTTCGTCTCTATGGAGATGGAGGGCTTAATTCATTTCAGGAAAGGAAAATCGATCATGGCAATCCCTTATAACCATAAGGAAATTGAAAAGAAGTGGACAAAGAAGTGGGAGGAATCCCCTGTCAATGTCAATGACGGAAAGAAACCGAAGTATTACTGTCTGGATATGTTCCCTTATCCCTCGGGGAACGGGCTCCATGTGGGACACTGGAGGGGCTATGTGATCTCCGATGTATGGAGCCGCTATAAGATAATGAAGGGCTATTATCTCGTCCATCCCATGGGCTGGGATGCCTTTGGACTGCCCGCGGAAAATTACGCCATCAAGATGGGGGAGCATCCGGCCAAATCCACGGCGGACAATGTGAACCATATCAGAGAGCAGATCAAACAGATCGCGGCCGTTTACGACTGGGATATGGAGGTGAACACCACCGATCCCGCATTTTATAAATGGACCCAGTGGATCTTTGTGAAGATGTTCAAGGCGGGGCTGGCTTACGAAAAGGAAATGCCCATCAACTGGTGCCCCTCCTGCAAGACGGGCCTTGCAAACGAAGAGGTGGTGAACGGGAGCTGCGAGCGGTGCGGCGCACCGGTGACAAAGAAGAATCTGAAGCAGTGGATGCTAAAGATCACGGCCTACGCGGAAAGGCTTCTTTCTGATCTGGATAAATTAGACTGGCCGGAGAAGGTCAAAAAGATGCAGACAGACTGGATCGGAAAATCCTATGGTGCGGAGATCGATTTTCAGGTGGACGGAAGAGACGAGGCGATCAAGGTCTACACCACCCGTCCGGATACGCTTTACGGCGCCACCTTTATGGTACTGGCTCCGGAGCATGCCATGGCGGCAGGCCTTGCCGCAAAAGAGCAGAAGCAGGCGGTGGACGATTACATTTATCAGGCGTCCATGAAATCCAATGTGGATCGTCTTCAGGATAAGGAAAAGACCGGCGTGTTTACCGGAAGCTATGCAGTCAATCCGGTCAACGGCGCAAAGGTGCCCATCTGGCTGTCCGATTACGTTCTGGCGGATTACGGAACCGGCGCCATCATGTGCGTGCCGGCCCACGATGAGAGGGACTTTGATTTTGCCAGGAAGTTCGGGATTCCGATCATCCAGGTGATCTCCCCCGACGGAAAGGAGCAGCCGGAGCTTAAGGAAGCGTATGTAAATCCCGGCATCATGATCAATTCCGGTGAGTTTAACGGGATGCCTTCGGAGAAGGCCAAGGCGGAGGTCCCGGATATCATGGAGAAGAGGGGCCTTGGCAAGAAGACGGTTCAGTATAAGCTCCGTGACTGGGTGTTCTCCAGACAGCGTTACTGGGGCGAGCCCATCCCCATCGTCCACTGTGAACACTGCGGCTGCGTGCCGGTGCCGGAGGAAGAGCTTCCCCTGCTTTTGCCCGATGTGAAATCCTATCAGCCGACAGGAACAGGAGAATCGCCTTTGGCAGCCATCGACGAGTGGGTCAACACCGTCTGCCCTGCCTGCGGCCGCCCGGCCAAAAGAGAGACCAATACCATGCCCCAGTGGGCCGGCTCCTCCTGGTATTTCCTTCGCTATGTGGACAATAAAAATGACAAGGAGCTGGTCTCCAAAGAGAAGGCGGACAAATACCTGCCGGTGGATATGTACATCGGCGGTGTGGAGCATGCGGTGCTTCATCTGCTGTACTCCCGGTTCTACACCAAGTTCCTTCACGATATCGGCGTTGTGGATTTCGACGAGCCTTTCACCAAGCTGTTCAATCAGGGCATGATTACCGGAAAGAACGGCATCAAGATGAGCAAATCCAAGGGCAACGTGGTTTCCCCCGACGATCTGGTGCGGGATTATGGCTGTGACTCCCTGCGGATGTATGAGCTCTTCGTGGGGCCGCCGGAGCTGGATTCCGAGTGGGATGAGCGGGGCATTGACGGGGTGAACCGTTTCCTGAACAGGTTCTGGAATCTGGTCATGGACAGCAAGGATGCGAATGTGGCACCCACCAAGGAGATGGAGAAGCTCCGCCACAAGATGATTTATGACATTACCACCCGTTTGGAGAGCTTCAGCCTGAATACGGTGGTCAGCGGCTTTATGGAGTACAACAACAAGATGCTGGAGATCGCCAAGAAGAGCGGCGGGATGGATAAAGAGACCTTGGAGACGGCCGTCACCCTGCTGGCACCCTTCGCCCCCCATATCTGTGAGGAGCTCTGGAGCGAGCTTGGACATGAGACCAGCGTGTTCGTGGGGAATGAGTGGCCGGAATATGATAAAGCCAAGATGGCCGATGACGAGAAAGAGATCGCCGTGCAGCTGAACGGCAAGACCAGATGCGTTGTGACCCTTCCTGTTGATATTGACAAGGAGGCGGCCCTGGCGGCCGGAAAGGAAGCCCTCGGAGACAGGCTTTCCGGAACCATCGTCAAGGAAATCTATGTGCCGGGAAGAATTATTAATATCGTTGCGAAATAATTGACAATTTTTAGACAGAATATGCATTGACTTTTCCATGGGAAAATGAGATAATAAAGCAGATTTTGATTTCACTTTATTTTTTAAAGGAGGACACAAGAAATGGCGACAAAAGCAAATTATCCTATTTCTGAGATCGGCAAGGGCAAGGTTGGATTTTCCAAAACCCGTGCGATCGTCGAAGCCGCTTTTTACGGGAACAATGTAGTGAAAGTGAACAGCCTGAAAGAAGCCTACAAGCTGGCAAAGAATTCTCCCGGAACGGTAGTTACCGATATGCCCGTATATAGAGCCGAGGAGATCGGCCTGGACAGCGATGCGAAGGTTCTTCTGTTCAACGACGGTGCCATCACCGGACGTTATGCGACAGCACGCCGGATCGCCGGAGAGCCCGGAGTGGACTGCGAAGCTCTGGACAAGGTGGCGATGGATGCCATCTATGAATCCCGCTGGAAGAAGATGTATCATGCAGAGGCTTATGTGGGACTGGATTCCGAGTTTATGGTGAGAGCCCACTTGCTGCTTCCTGAGGGCGAAGAGAATATCATGTATTCCTGGATGTTAAACTTCCAGTATCTGTCTGACGAATATGTGAAGATGTACAAAAATTCCAAGATGGTCGGCGACGGCAAGGAAGCGGATATCTATATCTTCTCTGATCCTCAGTGGGTTCCCGTGGAGCATCCCGGCGTCAGCTTTGATTGCCTGAGTGATCCTGCAAAGAAAACTCTCTGCTACTTCAATACGGAGACTAACTGTGCCTGCATTCTTGGTATGAGATATTTTGGCGAGCACAAGAAGGGTACTCTGACCATGGCGTGGGCCATTGCAAACCGCAACGGTTATGCTTCCTGCCACGGCGGACAGAAAGAATATACCCTGGCTGACGGCAGCAAGTATGTTGCTTCCGTATTCGGCCTTTCCGGTTCCGGAAAGTCTACGCTGACCCATGCAAAGCATGACGGCAAGTACGGCGTTACGGTTCTTCATGATGACGCGTTTATTATCAACACTGATACTTGTGCGTCGGTTGCCCTGGAGCCTTCTTACTTCGATAAGACGGCAGATTATCCGACCGGATGCCCGGACAACAAGTATCTGCTGACTGTACAGAACTGCTCCGCTACTGTCGACGAGGACGGAAAGATTCAGCTTGTGACCGAGGACATCAGAAACGGCAACGGCCGTGCCATCAAGTCCGTTCTCTGGTCTCCGAACCGCGTGAATCGTGTGGATGCTCCTGTAAATTCCATTTTCTGGATCATGAAGGATCCTACCATTCCGCCTGTCGTGAAATTAAAAGGTTCTTCTCTGGCATCTGTGATGGGCGCTACTCTGGCTACCAAGAGATCTTCTGCTGAGAGACTGGCTCCCGGCGTTGACCCCAACAAGCTGGTGGTGGTTCCTTACGCAAATCCGTTCCGGACATATCCTCTGGCCAACGACTACGAGAAGTTCAAGAAGTTGGTGGAAGAGAAGAACGTAGACTGCTATATCATCAACACCGGTGACTTTATGGGCAAGAAGGTTCAGCCTAAGGATACCCTTGGAATCCTTGAGAGTATCGTGGAAGGAAAGGCTCAGTTCAAGAAATGGGGACCTTTCTCCGATATCGAGATCATGGACTGGGAAGGCTTCATTCCGGATATGAATGATACGGAATATTTGACTCAGCTGAAAGCGCGTATGCAGGATCGTGTCAATGAGGTTTCGGAATTCGCTACTGTTAAGGGCGGATACGACAAGCTGCCGGATGACGCTTTGGATGCACTGAAGAAGGTTGTAAGCGAGCTGGGATAATTTGTTTTAGGTTTTGAGCGATAAAAGTTTGAATGTGACATGCCGTCTGGCGGCCGGGAACCGGCTGTCAGGCGGTTTTGCCATTATATAAACATGGAAAAGAAAAAAAGGACTTTTGAGAAAAAAGAGAAGTGTACAGGGAAAAAGACCCTGCGGATAAAAAGAGAAAAAAAGATCAAAGCTCCTTGAAAATCCGGTATGGTTCTACACCAAGGGCATCGGCCAAATCAAAAACAACTTCCAGCGTGGGCGGATTATGAAAAGAGGCAGACTCAATCAAAGACAGGTATTTTGTAGAAATCCCCGCCCTGGAAGCGACCTGTTCTTGCGTCATCTGCAGGCGATTGCGGAAATAACGGAGATTGAGCGATAAGGTTTTATATTTTTGAAGATTCAATTCTTTGGGCAACTTTGGCTGCGACAAGATGAACTCCTTTCTGCCACGAAAGAACGGCAAAATTTTTAGAAAATCTTTACCTATAGTCTGACATAAATAGAACAAATAATAAACTCACTATTGGGGTAGGTTGTATTACTATTGTTGGGTATGCTGTGGTAAACGGCAAAAATCGGCGCAGTGAACGCCAAAAACAAAAATTTTTGTCGTTCACTATAATAATGGTGAGAGTACTTGCGAAAGGCGTCTGGATATAGTAAAATTAATAATGGCTTCTAAAAAACAGGAACTAAGAAAGAAAAGTGGGGAAAGGGGGCAGGAACAATTTATGTGCATGGATGAGTTGTTGCATCGGATTCATTATCTGAAGAGCTATAAAGGATATCCGTGTCTTGTTTCTTGCATCAAAAAGGTAAAAGAGGACGAATCGAGATTATGCGGGATCCGAAAACAGGTATACACCCCTGTGGCGAGAGAGTATGGGGTGAAACTGGCAAATCTGGAGAAAAATTTGAGAACCTTAAGAGATACGTTCCAGAATCGGGGCGGAACGGAGCTTTTGGAAAAACAATTAGGAGGAAGACAGGAATCTTTGTATCCGCGGGAAATGATTGAAGCGCTGGCAGAATGTATTACAGATTTTTGATATCTGAAAGATGTAGAGATGGAATCAGAAAGGATTATTGTATATGGTAACTCTTCCTGGCGGAGGTTGTCAAGAGCGAAAATGATAGAAAGAATATTATAGGGATTAGTTTTGGAATTCTGCCGGCGGCTCTTGTATTTCCGCCGGCATTATGTTATACTCATTTCAGTTTATCCCGTCTTTTAGGATTTCTCCTGAATTTTTCCCATAAACAGGTTGACTTTTAAACGAAACTATATTACTATGTTTACAAGAAGAGCGAACATTCGTTCTAAAGCGGAGGATATGTGATGATCAAAGAAGAAAAACAGAAAGCGTTGGATGCTGCACTGGTGAATATTGAAAAAGCGTTTGGAAAAGGCTCTGTGATGCGGCTGGGAGATGCCACAGCCAATATGAATATCGAAACGATTCCTACGGGGGCGCTGAGCCTGGACATCGCACTCGGGCTTGGAGGAGTTCCCAGAGGACGTATTGTAGAAATATACGGACCGGAGTCCAGTGGAAAGACGACGGTGGCGCTCCATATGGTAGCGGAGGTGCAGAAGAGGGACGGCATTGCGGGGTTTATCGACGCGGAACACGCTCTGGATCCGGCTTATGCAAAAAAAATCGGGGTAGATATCGATAATCTGTACATTTCTCAGCCGGACAGCGGAGAACAGGCGCTGGAGATCACGGAGACCATGGTGCGCTCCGGAGCCGTTGATATTGTGATTGTGGACTCTGTGGCGGCTCTGGTGCCAAAGGCGGAGATTGACGGAGAGATGGGAGATACCCATGTGGGCCTTCAGGCCAGGCTCATGTCCCAGGCACTCAGGAAGCTGACGGCCGTTATCAGCAAATCCAACTGCGTGGTGATTTTCATCAATCAGCTTCGGGAAAAGGTGGGGGTGATGTTTGGCAGTCCGGAGACGACCACCGGCGGCCGTGCCCTGAAATTTTACTCTTCTGTCCGTCTCGATGTGAGAAAAACGGAAACTCTGAAACAGGGAGGAGAGATGATAGGCAACCATGTCCGCGTGAAGGTGGTGAAGAATAAGGTGGCGCCCCCTTTCCGCGAAGCGGAATTCGACATTATGTTCGGGAAGGGAATTTCCAGGGAGGGCGATATCCTGGATCTGGCGGTGAAGGAAAATATAGTGGAAAAGAGCGGGGCCTGGTATTCCTATCAGGGAAATAAGGTCGGACAGGGAAGGGAGAATGCGAAGATTTTCTTCGCAAACAATCCGGCGATTATGGAAGAAGTAGAGAAGAAGGTACGTATTCACTACGGTTTTGACAAAGGGGCGGCGGAAAGCCCTGAGAAGGAAGATGGAAAAAAAGCAGATAAGAAGGTGACGGATAAGAAAACGGTGAAAAAGACGGAGGAAGCCGAAGTGGGCGGAGCAGAAAAATAGATAATCCTTCGGAGTCCCCTCCGAATCTGTCCTGTGACATTGTGCGATAATGCTTGACAGTGGCAGGAAAAAAGTTTAAAATTGTATATGTTGCAATGCTTATGGTATGTCTGCCATTACGTGCGATAAGTAATGTACAATGAAAACTAAATAAGGAGGTGCTCCTGTGGGAGGAATTATAATTGCTGTAATTATCACGTTATGTGTTGTAGTTCCTATTACTTGGTTTAGCGCGGTTGCATATCGTAAAAAAGTATATGAGAGCAAGATCGGCAAGGCAGAAGAGAAATCGAGAGAAATCATAGACGAAGCGTTAAAGATTGCAGAAACCAAGAAGCGCGAAGCTCTCTTAGAGGCCAAAGAAGAATCCATGAAAACGAAGAATGATTTGGAGAAAGAGGTCCGTGAGAGAAGAACGGAAATACAGCGATATGAACGAAGAGTATTGAGTAAGGAAGAGAATTTAGAAAAAAGATCCGAGGCACTGGAGAAAAAGGAATCTGGTCTGGCATCGAAGGAAGAGCAGCTTGCGAAACGGAAGAAGGAAGTTGAGGAACTCTTTGACAAGGAAGTAGAGGAACTGGAGCGGATTTCAGGATTTACCTCCGAACAGGCGAAAGAATATCTTTTAAAAACTGTTGAAAATGATGTAAAACATGATACGGCAAAATTAGTAAAGGAGTTAGATTCAAAGGCAAAGGAGGAGGCGGCGAAAAAGGCTAAGGAGTATATTGTAACCGCCATTCAAAAGTGTGCTGCAGATCATGTGGCGGAGTCCACAATCTCAGTTGTTCAGCTTCCGAATGATGAGATGAAAGGCCGCATCATCGGGCGGGAGGGCCGTAATATCCGTACACTTGAGACCTTGACAGGCGTGGATCTGATTATTGATGATACTCCGGAAGCGGTAATTTTGTCAGGATTTGATCCAATCAGGCGGGAAGTGGCCAGGATCGCTCTGGAAAAGTTAATTCTGGATGGACGCATCCATCCGGCCAGAATTGAGGAAATGGTGGAAAAGGCTCAGAGAGAGGTAGATACTATGATCCGCGAGGAGGGTGAAGCGGCCATTCTTGAGGTTGGCATTCACGGGATTCATCCGGAGTTGGTGAAGCTTCTTGGTAAGATGAGATTTAGAACCAGTTATGGTCAAAATGCTTTAAAACATTCGATTGAGGTTGCACATCTGTCAGGCCTGCTGGCCGCTGAGATCGGCATTGATGTGCGTATAGCGAAGAGGGCTGGTTTACTGCATGATATTGGCAAAGCGGTGGACCATGAAATGGAAGGATCACATATTCAGCTTGGTGTTGAATTATGTAGGAAATACAAAGAATCTGCCGTTGTGATTAATGCGGTAGAGTCCCATCACGGCGACGTAGAACCGGAAACGCTGGCGGCCTGCATTGTACAGGCTGCGGATACGATTTCAGCAGCACGCCCCGGTGCGCGTCGCGAGACAATCGAAACATATACCAACAGATTGACACAATTAGAAGATATTACCAACGCTTTCAAGGGCGTGGACAAATCTTTTGCTGTTCAGGCAGGACGCGAGATTCGTATAATGGTAGTGCCGGAGCAGGTGAGCGATGATGATATGGTTTTGATGGCAAGAAATATTGCAAAACAGATTGAATCAGAGCTTGAATACCCCGGTCAGATTAAAGTAAATGTGATTCGTGAATCCAGAGTCACCGATTATGCAAAATAAATCTGATAAAACGCAAGACAGGAATTGTGCGTTTTCCCGGATATTTGTGAGGCCGAAAAGCGGAAGAAGTCAGAAGATAGCTTCTTCCGTTTTTCTTTTTATGCGCAGACCCATGCAGAGGAAACATACCACTGAAGCGGTGCACGAGCCGCGCGGCGGGCAGGGGGAGACTCCTACCCTGTTTGACGGGGCACACAAGCCTCGGCAGATCCGTTTTATGGCAGAAAGGAAGGGGAATTTATGGACGAGATTAGACGAGTGAAGAGAGAACTGGTCCACAGAGGGAAGATTGTAAATTTTTATGAGGATTACATGGCCCTGCCCAATGGAAATACGGCCGTGTGGGACTTTATTGAGCATAAGGGGGCGGCAGCGGTTGTCCCGGTGACAGAGGAGGGGAAGATTCTCATGGTGCGCCAGTACCGGAATGCCTTGGAGCGCTATACGCTGGAGATTCCCGCAGGAGCAGTCAATGACGTGGAGGAGCCAAAGGAAAAATGTGCGGCCAGGGAGCTGGAGGAGGAGACGGGATATAAGGCAGGAAAGCTGGAGTGGCTGATGAATGTGAATACGACGGTGGCTTTCTGCAATGAATTTATCGGAATTTATGTGGCGCGGGACTTGATTCCGGCCAGGCAGCATCTGGATGAGGACGAGTTTCTGAATGTGGAGGAGCATGGGCTTGACGAGCTTCTCTCCATGATTTATGACGGGAAGATCACAGACGCCAAAACTTCCGCTGCTCTTCTTGCCTACCGGGTGAAATACAGATAAGGAATATCATGGACGCTTCCGTCATATAGTACTTTAGATGGAGGGAGCCATGGAGAAAAAGGGTAGAATGATACAGACGGCGGTGGTTGTCTTTGCGGGCTTTTTGCTTGTGGGAACTATTGCCGCCAATTTAAGCGGAAAACATGGACAGGATGGCTGGAAGCTGTATTTCAATCAGCTGGGGGATGCGCTAAAGCAGGAGGGTTTCGCGAGGGAACGCTATTTCTTTTATGTGATGAGGCTTCGGCTGCTGGAATCAGGGATTTTGTGGCTTCTGTCTATGACCGCCTTTGGCGCGTTGAGTTTGTGGGGGGCTCTGGGGTGGCTTGGCTTTACCTGCGGCGTGAGGATTTCTCTGGGAACCATGGTATTCGGAAAGCGGGGGATTTTGTATTTTGTGTGCAGTATTCTCCCGCAGGCTGTTTTTTACATACCGGCGCTCCTGATTTTAGGGATTCGGGGATTCCAGGTTTATTCTTTTATGCGCAGGCAGAGGAGCCTCAGCCAGTACCGGCGCATTCGGATGGGGAGAGATCTGCTGCTTTTGATGATTCTTCTGCTCTGTCTGCTTCCGGGGATTATTTGCGAGTGTTATATTAACCCGCTGCTGCTGAAGGCGTATTTTTAAGAAACTGTTGTTGAAGGCACATGTTCAGGGAACCATGAGTGTTGAGAGATTATGGTTCAGGAGACGGAGGAAAAGAGATGAAGGTATTACTGTTAAACGGAAGTCCCAGGATGAAGGGGAACACGAGGATGGCGCTGTCATTGGTAATGGAGGGGATTGAGGAAGGGCTTCATCCGGAAAGCCTGGAGCTTTACGATGTTTCCCGTCACAAATTGTCCGCCTGTCTTGCCTGCGACGGCTGTAAAAAGAACGGGGGAAATTGTGTGCAGGCAGATGAAAGCGCGGAGCTGGTCCAGAAAATCTATGAGGCCGACGTGGTAGTCTTCGGAACGCCGGTGTATTGGTGGGGAATGTCTGCCCAGTTAAAGATGGCTGTGGACAAGCTTTACTCCAGGACGGCTCTTCTCCAGGAGCAGGAGGCGAAAAAGATCGGCCTGATTACTGTAGGTGCGGCGGCGGTGGACGATCCGGAATATCAGCTGATCGAAGATCAGATGAAATGTATCTGTGGACATTTGGGATGGAATCTGGCTTTTTCCTACGGAATATCGGCATGGGAACCGGGGGAGCTGGAGAAGAAGACGGAGACGGTCGAGATTTTAAGGGAAGCCTGGGGAACCTTAGAGTAAGGGACTTGACAAAATGCGTTATTTGGAAGATGCTTTTCTGTACCGGCAAATCGAGCAGGGGAAAAAGTTCCCCTGCTCGATTTTGCCGCTAAAACAAGTGCTGTCATTTCCGCAGGGGCAGTGATTAGATCAGTTCAGCGATATCATAAATGAGCTGGCGGGATTCTTCCCAACCAAGGCAAGGATCTGTGATGGAACAGCCGTAGATGTGGCCGCCCACCTTCTGGCTGCCCG
>CAJUQY010000014.1:63510-65535 GCA_910588815.1 uncultured Lachnospiraceae bacterium
GGTTCGATATAGCTTTCGATCATAACTCCCTTTACCAGGGAACGAATATCCATGGAGTGGCTGCGGCTGTGGAGGACTTCCTTCACAATGCGGATCTGCTCCTTATAAAGCTTGTTGGAATTGGAATGGTTCGCGTCCACGATGCAGGCGGGATGCATAAGGTTCCGTTTCGCATACATGTCACAGAGCAGCCGGAGATCTTCGTAGTGGTAATTGGGCTGGCTTTGTCCATGCTTGTTGACGGCGCCCCGGAGGATCGTATGGGCGTAGGGATTGCCGTCCGTGTGGACTTCCCAGCCGCGGAAAATAAAGGTATGTCCGTGCTGGGCCGCCATGACGGAGTTCAGCATGACGGAGAAATCGCCGCTGGTGGGATTTTTCATGCCGGCGCCAACCTCCATGCCGCTGACGGTCAGCCGGTGCTGTTGGTTTTCCACGGAACGGGCCCCCACGGCCACATAGGAGAGCAAATCGGAGAGATATCGGTAATTTTCCGGGTATAGCATCTCATCGGCGGCGGAAAGGCCCGTTTCCTGCAGCACGCGCATGTGGAGTTTCCTGATGGCCAAAAGTCCCTCAAACAGATCCGGAGCCTTCTCCGGATTGGGCTGATGGAGAATCCCTTTGTAACCGTCGCCGGTGGTGCGGGGTTTGTTGGTATAAATGCGGGGAACGATGATCAATTCCTTCCTGGTGTCTTCCTGAACCTTTACCAGTCTGGAGACATAGTCACAGACAGAATCTTCATTGTCGGCGGAACAGGGGCCGATGATCACCAGAAACTTATCGCTTTTTCCGGTCAGCACATCGCGGATCTCCTGATCCCGTCTGTGCTTTGCCATGGTCAATTCCTCCGAGACGGGAAACTGACGGCGGATTTCGGCTGGCGTAGGCAGCTTGCTAATAAATTCAAAGCCCATAAAGAGCCTCCTTTCTGTCAGGCGTGTTTTTTCCCCATATACCAGGTGAGAAAGCCTCCGGCAAGAAACAGGATGATGCCGATGAGGAAACCGGGCAGGGTAAAACTGGTGAGGGCGCCCGTGCTGTAGAAGATTCCGAAGGGGGAGGAAAGAATCAGCCCAAGGATGGCCGCATAGGTGGATACAGGGTGCTTTTCAAACAGGTATTCGATAATCCTGGAGATCAGGAAAATGCCGAAAACGACGCCGATCCCAAAAGGGATCAGGATTTTGCACTGGGACAGGATGACGGCAAAATCACCGGCCCTGAGGCCGTCCATAAAGGTGGTGATGGAGTTGATTACTCCGTAATAATATCCCAGGATCATCAGGATCATGGAACCGCTGACACCGGGGATCACCATGGTGGCGGCTGCAATTATTCCCATGAAAAACAGCAGGATCATGGTGCCGGGGGACGGTACCAGGACACTTAAAGTATCATCGCTTCCCTGAAGCAGGGGCAGGATGACAGCGAAGGCGAAAAGGACCAGAAAGGCCAGGGCATTGACGACAGTTAATTTGCCGGAACGGCTTTTTTTTATGCCGGCCATCATGTCTTTCACCAGAACAGGAATCCCGCCTAAAATCAGCCCGAGGAAAGTGAGGCAGGTGGGAAGGGGCTGGTTCGCCAGGAGATATTCGATGGCATAGGAGAAGCCTACGATACCGATGGCAGCTCCCAGAAGAACCGGAATCAGAGTGGCGGCGCTTTTCTTAAAATCCCGGAACAGGTGGGTGATCGAGGAGATCAGGCGGTTGTAGATGCCCATGGAAACAGCCATGGTGCCGCCGCTGACTCCCGGAATCACATTGGCGATGCCGATGACAGCGCCTTTTATGGTATCCAAAATAAAATTCATAGACAGTTCCTTTCTTTGATGTGTTTTTGACAGGGATAAATTTTCCACATACAACCTCATATTATAGAAGGTATTTTATTCAATGTCAAGAAAAGCACAGCCGGAAGAATGTCCGGCCGTATGGCCATGCGGCCATTTTAAGGAAACCCTAAATCGACCACTTCTTTGAAAAGTGAGGAAAATAGGCGAGAAACCCTGTAAAC
>CAJUQY010000015.1 GCA_910588815.1 uncultured Lachnospiraceae bacterium
GTATTGACTCATTCATACTACCATAATGACGGGCGGCCCGCAAGAGCCGCCCGTCAGGTTTTTCAAAAAAGATTACTCATTGATTTCCCAGGTCCATGTGCACCAGTTCAGCTGCTCCGCGTCATCAAAATTCACGCCGGAGAGACGATCCTTGTTGTAAGCAGTTCTGTGATTCTCAGAATACAGATAGCATACGGGAGAATCATCCAGCAGATGCTGCCATACACTTACGAAAGCTTCTGCTCTCTCATCCTGGTCAAGCACGGAGTTGGTCGCCGCAAACAGCTCGGTATAAGAGTAGTCCATGATGCAGGGGAAGTTCTGGTTCGTTCCAAGGCCCAGCCATCCCAGAGGCTCGGTCGGATCAATGCCGCCCGCGGAACCGCACATACCGAGATCATATTCTCCCTTACGCATCATATCCATCAAGGTTGCAAAATCGTACTGGGTGATGTTGGTCTTTACACCGATCGCCTCCAGATCCTGCTGGATCAGGACGGTGGACTGAATGCGGATCTCATTGCCGGTGGGTACGATCAGCTCCAGCGTATTGTTGAAGTCAAAGCCGTTATCCTCCAGCATCTTCTTTGCTTCCTCCGGATTGTAAACCGGCATATTCAGCTTGGATTCGTCCACGAAGGGATGCTCGTCACTGAACGGAGCATAGATGACAGAACCCTCACCGCCCAGAAGATTGTCTACGATTGACTGACGGTTGATTGCCATGTTCAGGGCAAACCGGCACTCGGCATTGGGAATCTTCTCGCTGGTGCAGTTGATGATCATCGCCTGATAAGCGTAGTTGGTGGTGGCAACCGTCTCCAGGTTCGCCTCCTCCTGTGCCGCCGGCCAGTCGGACAGAGGCAGGGCCGCAATACCGCCGCCTGCGATCACATCCACTTCACCTGCCATCAAAACAGACAGAAGCTGGCTTCCCTCTACGACACGGATCACAAGACGGTCGATCTTAGGAGCTCCCAGGAAGTAATTCTCGTTCTTTACCATCTCGATGCGCTCGCCGTCAATGGAGGTGTCATAGATGAAGGGGCCGGAACCGACCATGTTCTCCTTCCAGGGAGTCGCTTCATTCAACTCCTCCGGTGTGTACTGACTGTAAATGTGCTCCGGTATCACATAGAAATAACGGTTCATCATGTTCAGGAAATTGAGTTCGCTCATGGCTTCCTTGAAGCTGAGCTTGACGGTATAATCGTCGATCTTTTCCCATCCCAGATCTTCCTCGTTCTCCCAGGCGCCGCCTTCATTGGTACCTTTGACAAACTTCATCTGATCCCTCTTTACTGAATTGAAAGCAGGATTGCAGTCCAGTCTGGCGCTGTAGATCACGTCGTCCGCCGTCACAGGCTCTCCATCGCTGAACTTTGCATCTTTGTTCAGATGGATCGTCATGTAAGTATGGTCGTCGGAAATTTCATAACTCTCAGCCAGACGGGGAGAGACAGTGCCGTCTTTATGGGTGATCCAAAGGCGGTCATAGAGCTGGTCGGATACGACGTCCGTGTAGTTGCCGGAATCGAAATAAGGGCACCAGCTTGCCCATGCGTTGGTGATCGCAATGGTAGCAATCTTCTCTCCTCCGGAAGACTCAGAGCCTCCCGCTGCTTCTGTGTTCGCCTCTGTCTGCTGTCCGGTCTCGCCGGCCGCCTTGGTAACAGTGTCGGAAGACTTGGTGTCATCTCCGCCGCCACAGGCTGCCATGCCAAGAACCATGGCGCCTGCAAGCAGAGCTGCCAGAAAACGTGTTCTTTTTCTCATGTTGTTCCTCCCTGAAATATATATTTGTATCAACCGGGGGATCCGGTAAATACCTAGTCGTACAGATGGCAGGCCACCTGATGTCCGCCGCCCATATCCTTAAGGGCCGGAGCCTCCTCCTTGCATTTCGCCATACAATTGGCGCACCTCGTATGGAACCTGCATCCGGCCGGAGGATTGTAGGGGCTCGGCAGGTCTCCCTCCAAAATCTGCGGCGCAGCCTTCTTCTCCGGATCGGGCAGAGGAATCGCCGAAAGCAGGGCCCTCGTATAAGGATGGAGCGGGTTCTTATAAAGCTCATCCTTGGAGGTAATCTCAACGATACCGCCAAGATACATAACAGCCACCCTGTCGCTGATGTGCTTTACCACGGAAAGGTCGTGGGAAATAAACAGATACGTAAGTCCGAACCGCTCCTGGAGCTGATTCATCAGATTCAGAACCGAGGCCCGAACCGATACGTCAAGAGCGGATACCGGCTCGTCACAGACCACAAATTCCGGATTGGAAATCAGCGCTCTTGCGATTCCGACACGCTGCCTCTGTCCTCCGGAAAACTCATGGGGGTAACGCATCATATGCTGCTCGCCCATCCCGACGATCTCCAGCATCTCTCTTACCTTATCCATCCGTTCGGCCGGCGTTCCCACCTGAAATACATCAAGGGGTGCCCGCACCAGCTCCAGGATATTCATCCTGGGATTTAAACAAGAATAGGGATCCTGAAAAATCATCTGCATCTTTTTTCTCATCTGGCGCATCTGCTCGTTGTTTAGTTTGCCGATGTCCTGGCCGTCAAACAGAATTTCACCGGCCGTAGCGGGCGTCAGGCGAAGTATCGTTCTTCCCAGGGTGGACTTCCCGCAGCCGGACTCGCCCACAAGACCCAAGGTTTCCCCCTTTTTGATCTTCAAACTCACGCCGTTCACGGCGCTGACATAAGTCGTCTTACTTTTAATAATGCTTTTGGAGGCAACGAAATGTTTTTTCAAATCCTTTACTTCAACCAAGGGAATTTCGCTCATGCTTCGTTCTCCTCCTTTCTATCCTCTTTGCCGTAATTCCAGCATCTCACCTGACAGCCTCCATACTGGAGAAGCGCCGGTTCCTCTGTCTTGCACTGCTCCGTGGCATGGGGACAGCGGGGCCAGAATTTACAGCCCGCCGGCATATTATACTGGTTCGGCACAGTCCCTTCAATGGTAAACAGCTCGTCAACCTTTTCGTCCAGTCTCGGAATAGACTTTAAAAGGCCCACTGTGTAAGGATGCTTCGGGTTGCGGAACACTTCCTTCGCCCGGCCATACTCCACCACACGTCCGGCATACATGATCATGATCGCGTCGGCCATGGATGCCACGACCCCCATATCGTGGGTGATCAGCATAATAGCGGCGCCTGTCTCATCCTTCAGTTCTCTCATCAGCTTGAGGATCTGAGCCTGGATCGTCACATCCAGCGCCGTCGTCGGCTCGTCGGCAATCAGAAGCTTCGGACTGCACATAAGGGCCATGGCGATCATCACCCTCTGCTTCATACCGCCGGAAAGCTGATGCGGGTATTCTTTCAGACGCTTTTCCGGGGAAGGGATCCCCACTTTTATCATCATCTCCAGGGCCAGCTTCCTGGCCTCCTCCTTCGACACGTCCCTGTGGGCCCGCACCGTCTCCATCAATTGTTTTTCAATGGTCATGACCGGATTCAGGGAAGTCATCGGATCCTGGAAGATCATGGCAATATCCTTACCGCGGATTTTGCACATCTCCTTTTTCGGAAGCCCCACCAGGTTGCGGCCTTCAAAATTGATCTCGCTTCCTCCTTCAATTTTCGCATAGTGAATCAGGAGGTTCAAAATCGAAAGGGAGGTCACGCTTTTTCCGCAGCCGGATTCCCCCACAATTCCGAGGATCTCCCCCGGCGCGATCTGGAAATCCACGCCGTCAACTGCCGGCACAACGCCCTTTCTTGTATAAAAATGAGTTCTCAAATTCTTAACTTCCAATAACGGCTTCTGTTCCTGCATGGCTCTCTCCTCCTATATCTTCATCTTCGGGTCCAGTGCGTCACGAAGACCGTCGCCAAAGAAGTTAATGCTAAGGACAGTGATCACCAGACAAAGTCCCGGCGGAATCCAGGTCCAGGGCTGCTTGGACAGCACCACGATGGACTGGGCGTCATACATCAGATTGCCCCAGGAAGCCGTAGGCGGCTGCACACCCATGCCCAGGAAGCTCAAAGATGCCTCCATCAAAATGGATGACGCGGTACGGAAGGTCATCGTAATCAGGCAGGGGGCAAAGGAATTGGGGAGAATGTATTTGGTGATAATCTTCCAGTTTTTCGTCCCGATGGCCTTCGCCGACTCCACATATTCCTTCTCACGAACCGAAAGCACCCGGCTGTGGATCAGCCTCGCAAACTGAGTCCATCCAAGAATGCCAAGCACTACTGTAATGGAGATCACGGAAGGCCCCATAACAGCTACCAGCACCAAAATCAGCATCATGGACGGGAAAGACATGAAAATATCTGCCAGACGCATGATAACCGTCTCCACCCACCCTCTGTAATAGCCGGCCAGAAGCCCCAGAGGGATTCCAATCGCCATGGAAACAATTGTTGACAAAATGCCCACAACCAGAGAGATCCGACCGCCGTATACGAGACGCGCGAAAATATCCCGGCCCGTCCTGTCGGTCCCCAGCCAATGCGCCGCACTGGGCTTCTGGTTAAAACCGCCCTGGGCATGGGACGTATAAGGATCCAGTTTAAGAAGCGGCGGAAGCACAATGACCAATATGATCAGCAGAATGATCATCCCAAGCCCGACAACAGCCAGCTTATGGGATAAAAACCGTTCCAGGACATCGTGCATATAGGAACTTTTCTTGTTTTTCTTTTCGTTTTTATTACCCATCTGTATCTCCTCCTGTCTTATTTATAGCTGATCCTCGGATCCAGCAGACCATAAACCAAGTCTGTGATCAGATTCCCGATCAAAACAACGATTGCTATAAATACGGTAATTCCCATGATACAGGGGTAATCTCTGGCATGAATGGACTGTACCATCAGCGTACCGATCCCCGGCCACCCGAAAATCTGCTCCGTCACCACGGCGCCGCCTACAATGAAAGGCAGGTTCATGCCGATGGTCGTCACCACTGGAATCAGAGCATTTCTAAGCCCATGGCGAATCACGATACGCCTCTCCTTCAGGCCCTTCTCCCGCGCAGTCCTTATGTAATCTTCCTGAAGAACCTCCAACATACTGCCGCGGACCTGGCGGATCAGATTCCCAATCTGCTGGAAAGCAAGAACCGCCACCGGCAGGATCATATGGCGAACCAGATCCCCAAAAGATTTAGAACTGGCCGTGGTGTACATGCCGCTGACCGGCAGAACCTTTAAACTCACCCCGAAAATGTAAACCAACAAAAGGCCCACGAAGAAATTCGGCGCCGCCGCCGCCAGAAATGAAATCCCGGAAGAAACATAGTCCCACAGAGAATACGGCTTCACCGCCGCGGCTACCCCCATGGGGATAGCCAGAAGCACCGATATCACAACAGAGGTGATCGTAATCAGCAGGGTCGGCCCCATCCTGGACAAAATCATCCCCAGCACGGGCTCGGCAGTCCTGTAGGAGACACCGAAATTCCCCTGCAGCATCCTGACAAACCAGTGAAAATATTGGATAATAACCGGCTGATCCAAACCGTAGCTGTGCTCCAGCCTTGCAATATCCTCCGCACTCAGCTGCGCGGGCCCCACGATCATATCAATGGGATCGCCGGGCGCCATGTTCGACAGAAAATAGGCCAGAATCGTGATACCGATGAAGGTCGGTATGATAATCAAGATTCGTTTCCCCACATACTTCAGTTTCATAGGCTTCCTCCTTGAGCAACATTTTACCATGAATTTTGAGTCAGACAGGCAGAACGCTTTATATTATGCTTATACAGAAAAAAAAATTGAATGAACTAAAAAAACGGCGCCGGACTTAAAACAGGCAGTCATCAGCGTCGCTTATCCCTCTGTGAAAAAAGATAAAGAATAAACCGTAGATTTCCACTATTCCGTCAAATCCTCTAACGTCTCTCACCTTTACTCAATAACGTTCTGTCAAATTCACTAATCATATTATAGCAAAGCTCCTGATTGAAGTCAAGCATCTTCCTCCATCAAAATATTTTGTTCAATATAATCAAAAGAAATGCCGGATTTTTTGTTTCATTGACAAACCAGACACTTTCGTTTATACTGAAATATAGTTTGGCTTTTTCTTAAAAGCTTTTCAAACATAATATCAGCTTTTGCAGGGAGACAGCAATGAACGCAAATAACAGCAGCTTAAAGGACCAAATTTACGACTCCATCTACAATGACATTTTGCTCGGCATTTATCCCCCGGATCACGTATTCAATGAAAAAGGGCTGATGGAAAGGTTCAATGTCAGCCGTGCGCCTATCCGCGAGGCATTGGTGGAGCTTTGCGGAGAAAGGATCCTGTACAGTATCCCCTATTATGGCTACAAGATTACTCCTCTCACCGAGGAAGACGTCACAAACACGAAATCTTACCGCTGCATTTTGGAATGCGGTTTTATGACGGAGAACTGGAGGATGTTCACGCCGGAAGCCATGAAGGATCTGGAAGCCGCCAATCAAAAGGATGTTGAGCGAAAAGAAAAAACAGATGCGATCACCCACTGGAATGACAATATCCGGTTCCATCTGGCTTTTTTTGAGCTTTACGGCAACCAGTATGCCTATCAGCTTCTCCGATCTGCCATGACACTCCAAACCAGAGCTTATGCCCAGACCCGCTGGGCGGAATATCACTCCAGACAGTTCCACGAAATCCCTGCTTTTCACGGTTCCATTCTGGAAGCCATCCGTCAGGATAATCCAGATCTGGCCACGAATCTGTTGAAAGCAGATATCATTAGTATCTGATCGCCGGAAGGAGGCGCCCCCAATTTCCATTGCAGACATGACCGAAAACACGTCAACTGTCTGCTCGCGGAAATTGGGGCGCCTCCCTCCTTTACCCCCAAAAATCCCCCGCGGCATTTGCCGCAGGGGATTTTTATTTCACAATTCTTCAGGAAGAACAGAAGGTTTCGTTGTGAAGCAGCTTATGCTCTTTCCCTTTCAGGAAGCCGTCGTACAAAGAGGTGATCATCGGATTCTCATCGCATTTCTTGATCACAGAATTATTGTCGGCCCGGTAAATGCCCTCAGCCCTGGCTCCCTTATCCTTGAGTCCCGAAAGCCTGGGCTGTCCGCCGCCCATGACGCAGCCGCGCCGGCACGCCATCACTTCGATCAGATGAAATTCCTTCTCTCCGCTCTTTACCTGCTCCATAACGGTTCTGGCATTGGCCAGTCCGCTGACTACGCAGATCTTCACATCCATCCCGTCATAAGGAATGGAAAACTCTTTGATAAACCCATCCTGGCGCACGCCGCAGTCGGCAATGCTCTCCATGGTCGCCTTGCTGTGATCCGGAGCAAGCCTTCTGATCACTGCCTCGGTCACGCCGCCGGTCACGCCGAAGATCACGCCGCCGCCGGAGCCAAAACCGAAAGGAATGTCGGAAGACTCTGCCTCCAGATTCGCAAAATCAATGCCGGTGGTCCGGATCATCTTGATTAACTCAGTGGTCGTGATCACATAATCCGTGTCAATCTCGCCCTCCGTATAGCTGTTGGCCCGTTTTGCTTCCATCTTCTTTGCCGTACAGGGCATAAAGGAAACCATGACGGTCTTCTTGCCGCCGCTTCTTTCCGGATCCCGGAAATACTCCTTCACTACTGCGGAGAGCATTCCCTGAGGGGAACGGCAGGTAGACACATTCTCGGAAAATTCCGGGAACTGGTCGCCCACAAATTTCACCCATGCCGGACAGCAGGAGGTGAGAAGGGGCAGCTTGCCGCCGTTTTTCACTCTCTCCAAAAATTCCGCCGACTCTTCCATAATGGTAAGGTCTGCGCTGAAGGTGGTATCATAAACCTCGTCAAAGCCCATCCGGTGAAGGACGTTGACAATCTTGCCCATAACGCTCTCACCTTTGGCAAGGCCAAAGGCATCTCCCACAGCCACCCGGACGGCCGGAGCCACCTGAGCCACTACCCGCACACCCGGATCTGCCAGAGCCGCCCAGACATCTTCCTGGTTATCCCGGATACTGATGGCGCCGGTCGGACAGAATACCCGGCACTGTCCGCAGTTTACGCAGTCCGTGGTGGAAATTTCCCGGTCAAAGGCCGGCATGACCATGGCTTCAGAACCGCGATGGGCGAAGCCCAGAGCTCCGACTCCCTGCAGCTCACTACAGACTCTCACACAGTTGCCGCACAAAATACATTTATTGGGATCACGAATGATGGAAGGCGAACTGAAATCCAGCGGACGCTCTTCTCTGTAATTCTGGAAACGGACTTCATTTACGCCAAAGCGGTGAGCTAACGCCAGCAGATTGCAGTTGTCGCTCTTGACACAGGTCGTACAGTCCCTGCAGTGAGCCGCCAGTAGAAGCTCAATGATCATCTTCCTGTATTTTTTCAGCTTTGCGGTATTGGTATAGATCACCATCCCGTCTCTCGGCTCTTCGGAACATGACGCAAAAGTCCTTCCCCTGTCATCCTCCACCGTACACAGGCGGCAGGCGCCAAAGGTGGAAAGCTCAGAATGATAGCAAAGGGTCGGAACATCAATGCCCGCTTTCCGGATAATAGTCAGGACATTCTTTTCATCGGTAAATTCTACTTTTCTGCCGTCAATTGTAATTGTACCCATATCTGTCCCCCCTATTCCTCAATATAAACGGCATCAAATGCACAGTTATCCTTACAAGCAGAACATTTGATACAAAGCTTCGGGTTAATATGATAACTTTCTTTGCGGACGCCTGTAATGGCTCCGGTCGGACAGTTCTTCGCGCACTTGCCGCAGCCCTTGCAGAATTCCGGATTAATGGAGAAACGGCGCATAGACTGACAGACTTTCGCGCGGCACTTCTTATCCACAATATGCTCCACATATTCATCCCGGAAGGTATTCAGGGTACTGATGACCGGAAGAGGCGCGCTCTTTCCAAGGCCGCAAAGAGCCATACTCCGGATCATGTTTGCCAGTTCTTCCAGACGGTCCAGATCTTCCAGTTCGCCCTTACCGGCCACGATCTTCTCCAGGATTTCCAGCATACGCTTGGTGCCCTCTCTGCAGGGAACACATTTTCCGCAGGACTCTCTCTGGGTGAAGCTCATGAAGAACCGGGCCACCTCTACCATACAGGTGTTGGTATCCATGACCACCATACCGCCGGAGCCGACGATGGCGTTGAACTTCTTCA
Source organism: uncultured Lachnospiraceae bacterium (assembly GCA_910588815.1). Lineage (GTDB taxonomy): Bacteria > Bacillota > Clostridia > Lachnospirales > Lachnospiraceae > Lientehia. The sequence continues at coordinate 9,141 of CAJUQY010000015.1, forward strand.
CCGAATCAAAATCCAGAGGTTCATCCAGATGTTTTTCTGTGAGGCAGCCGCCGGAAGGTCCGCCGATCTGAACAGCTTTAAACTCCGCGCCGTTCTTAAGGCCGCCGCCGATATCAAAGATAATCTCTCTGAGGGTGCTTCCCATGGGCACTTCGATCAGTCCGGTATTTTCAATGGAACCGGTCAGAGAGAAGGTCTTCGTTCCCGGGCTCCCCTCCGTACCGATGGTCCGATACCAGTCTGCCCCCTGAAGAATGATCTTGGGCACGTTTGCATAAGTTTCTACATTATTTAATACAGTGGGCTTCTCCCAGAGTCCTTTTTCCACAGTTCTCGGAGGCTTCACACGGGGCATGCCGCGGTTTCCTTCAATGGAAGCCGTCAGGGCAGAGCCTTCGCCGCATACAAAGGCGCCGGCGCCTCTGTTAATATGTAACCGGAAGGAAAAATCCGTTCCCAGGATATTGTCGCCAAGAAGGCCTCTCTCTTCCATCTGCGCGATGGCATGGCGCAGTCTGGCAACCGACATGGGATATTCCGCACGGACATAAATATATCCATCTGTGGACTGTACCGCATAGGCTGCGATCATCATACCTTCAATCAGCTTAAAGGGATCGCCCTCCATCACGGAGCCGTCCATAAACGCGCCGGGATCGCCTTCGTCACCGTTACAGACCACGTATCTGGTCTTTTCTTTCTGTCTGGCAACCTGTTTCCATTTTCTTCCGCAGGGGAAACCGCCGCCGCCTCTTCCCCTCAGTCCGGAACGGTCCACTTCGTCAATGACTGCGTCTCTGGTCATATCAAACATGGCCTTTGACAGAGCTTCAAAACCGCCTGCCGCAATATATTCATCCAAAGATTCCGCATCCACCCGGCCGCAGTTTTCCAGGACGATCCTGGTCTGCTTCGCCATAAAAGGAATATCTTCCGGATGGCGGTAATGAACGTCTTTCTTGGAATAGAGCAGCCTCTCTACCACTTCCTTGCTGAGAACCGTCTGCTCAAAGATCTCTTTGCAGTCTTCCTTCTGGACTTTCACATACTGAATGACCTCGCCGCCCTTCTGGATCCTGACCAGGGGGCCAAGCTCACAGAAGCCCTGACATCCGGTCTTCTTCACTCCTACGTGGCTATGCTCGCCCTCATCATGGGGCGCAAAATCCAAAACGACTCCAGGTGTGTCTTTTGTCAGCTCTTTGAATTCCTCATAGATCTTCGCTGACCCTGTTGCGATACATCCGGTTCCGGAACAGACAAGTATCCTGCAGTCATAGGCTTCTACCTGATTTTTGGCGGCTTCGCGCGCCTGCAATAAATCATCTTTATTCTTAATCATCAGCCTCTACCTCTCAATTCTTCAATTACTGCAAGTGCCTTTTCGGGTGTCATGGACGGATAAACATCTTCGTTCACCATCATGGTCGGCGCCAGTCCGCAGGCTCCAAGACAGGACACGGTCTCAACGGTAAACAGCATGTCATCCGTCGTGTGCTTTTTCTTGCTGAGCCCCAGTTCTTTCCAGAGCGCCTCCAGCACCGGTGTGGATTTCCGGACATGACAGGCCGTACCGTCACATACCTTAATGACATATTTTCCTTTTGCTTCAAAAGAAAAATTCTCATAGAAGGTCGCTACACTGTATGCCTTTGCCTCGGTAATCCCAATCTCTTTTGCCACATAAATCAAAAGTTCCCCCGGCAAATAGCGGTACTCCGCCTGAATGTCCTGCATGATCGGAATCAATGAGCTGGCCTTGCGTCCATAATGCTCAATGATCTCATCTGTCTTACTGAAATAAGACTGTTCCAGCATTCGTTTTTCCTCCTTTTTATTTTGTGCATTCCGTATAGCCCAGTGGAATCATTATAGCATTTTTGGTTATTTTATACAACGCATTTTAAGTAAGTATTCATAAAAAAACACAAAACAGAACTTGGTTAAATACTTAACAGGATAATTTGTATAAAAAAACTGTCTCTATCCAAACATCTTGGATAGAGACAGAATATTTATCTTTTCCAACTTTTTATTCTGCTTTTCAGAATTCAGTTAGCATTTGCTTACTTCCAGTTTACAATCTGACCAAAATCAGGCTTCAGAGCAGCGCCGCCCACCAGGCCGCCATCAATATTGGGCTGTACGAACAGCTCAGGAGCAGTCTTGGCATTGACACTTCCGCCGTACTGAATGCGGATCGCTTCTGCCGTCGCCTCATCATAAATCTCTGCGATGCATTTACGGATGCCGCAGCAAACCTCTTCCGCCTGCTCCGTGGTCGCAGTCTTTCCGGTTCCAATGGCCCAGATAGGCTCATAGGCAATGACAGCCGTCTTAGCCTGATCTGCCGTCACGCCCAGGAACGCGATCTTCACCTGCTGACGAATAAAATCCATGGTCACGCCCTGCTCCCTCTGAGTCAGGGTCTCGCCGCAGCATACAATGGGAGTAATCCCATGCTCAAATGCCTTCAGGACCTTCTTATTAACCGTCTCGTCAGTCTCGGCAAAATACTCTCTTCTCTCGGAGTGGCCGATAATCACGTATTTTACGCCGACATCCGTCAGCATGGCAGGAGCGATCTCACCGGTGTAAGCGCCCTTCTCTTCAAAATACATATTCTCTGCGCCGATCTCGATATTGCTCCCCTTCGCCGCCTCGAGAGCAGGAATGATGTCAATAGCCGGAACACAGAATACCACGTCTGCATCGTCAGTCTTTACTAAGGGTTTCAGAGTATTGATCAGTTCTACGGCCTCACTGGGAGTCATGTTCATCTTCCAGTTGCCGGCAATGATTTTCTTTCTTGCCATGGTTTTAACCTCTTTTCTATAATATAATAACACTTTGGTCGAAGAGCTAAGTTCGCTCTAAGCTCTGTCTTCGCCTCCGGCTCGCCAGTCGCTAAGTGCTCGGGTATCCTCTTCTCCCTCCGGTCGAAGAGCTAAGTTCGCCCTAAGCTCTGTCTTCGCCTCCGGCTCGCCAGTCGCTAAGTGCTCACTTATCATTAGCTGCGGCTACGCCGGGGAGATCTTTTCCTTCCAGGAATTCCAGGGAAGCGCCGCCGCCAGTGGAGATATGGGACATCTTATCGCCGAAGCCCAGCTGATTCACGGCTGCCGCAGAATCGCCGCCGCCGATGATCGTGGTAGCGTCCGTTTCAGCCAGGGATTTTGCCACGGCAATGGTGCCCTTGGCAAGGATCGGGTTCTCAAATACGCCCATGGGACCGTTCCATACCACAGTCTTTGCACTCTTCACAGCCTCGGCATAAAGCTCTGCCGTCTTTGTCCCGATATCCAGTCCCATCTTGTCTGCAGGAATCGCATCTGCAGCAACAACAGAAACTTCAATTTCCGCGTCAATCGGGTTGGGGAAGGAGTCAGCAATTGTCGTATCCACAGGCAGGAGCAGCTTCTTGCCAAGCTTCTCCGCTTTCTCCATCATCTCTTTGCAGTAACCGACCTTTTCATCGTCTACCAGGGAGGTGCCGACCTCGTAGCCCTTTGCTTTTAAGAAGGTGTAAGCCATGCCGCCGCCGATGATCAGGGTATCGCATTTTTCCAGAAGGTTCGCGATCACATTCAGCTTATCCGCAACTTTGGCTCCGCCGAGAATTGCCACAAAAGGTCTGGTGGGATTGTTCACCGCATTGCCCAGGAAATCGATCTCCTTCTGCATCAGGTAGCCGACTGCCGCCGTATCCACATACTGAGTCACACCTACGTTGGAACAGTGCGCTCTGTGGGCAGTTCCGAAAGCATCGTTTACAAATACTTCACAGAGGGAAGCCAGCTCTTTACTGAAGGCTTCGCCGTTCTTTGTTTCTTCTGCTCTGTAACGGGTATTCTCAAGAAGAATAACCTCTCCGTCCTTCATGGCCTCTGCGGCCGCCTTTGCATTGGGACCGACCACCTCCGGATCCGCAGCAAACTTTACTTCCTGACCCAGAAGCTCAGAAAGTCTCGCTGCCACAGGAGCCAGAGAAAGCTCCGGTTTCGGCTCTCCCTTCGGTTTTCCGAGATGGGAGCAGAGAATCACTTTCCCGCCGTCTGCGATCAGCTTTTTGATTGTGGGGAGCGCCGCCACCAGGCGGTTCTCATCCGTGATCTTTCCATCCTTCAAAGGGACATTGAAGTCACAGCGAACCAGAACTTTCTTTCCTTTTACATTGATATCATCAACAGATTTCTTGTTAAGCATATCGTTCTCCTTTATTATAATCGAGTAGGGGAGAGTTCTTTTCCCCTATCCGCCGCAGCGGGTGCGGGCAGCTTATACTGCACCCTTCCTCTCCGCACCCATGTGCATATAACAACAGGCCCGGTCCTATCCAGGAACCGGACCTGTTGAAAGATCTCTCTGAATAACTGATACTTGTCCGGAGCTTATGCCAGCTCAGCGAAGTATTTGATGGTTCTTACCATCTGGCTTACATAAGAATTCTCATTGTCATACCAGGAAACAACCTCAACCTGAGTCTTGCCGTCAGCCAGAGGGGAAACCATGGTCTGAGTCGCATCAAACAGGGAACCATAAGTCATGCCAACAACATCGCTGGACACGATCTCGTCCTCGGTATAGCCGAAGGACTCGGTCTGGGCAGCCTTCATGGCAGCGTTGATCTCATCCTTGGTCACAGCCTTGTCCACCACCGCGAAAAGCAGAGTCGTGGAACCTGTAGGCGTAGGTACACGCTGAGCAGCGCCGATCAGCTTGCCGTTCAGCTCCGGGATAACCAGGCCGATAGCCTTGGCAGCGCCGGTGGAGTTGGGAACGATATTGATAGCAGCGGCACGGCTTCTTCTCAGGTCGCCCTTTCTCTGAGGACCGTCGAGGATCATCTGATCACCGGTGTAAGCATGGATCGTGCACATAATGCCGGATTCCACGGGAGCCAGGTCGTTGAGTGCCTTCGCCATGGGAGCCAGGCAGTTGGTGGTGCAGGAAGCCGCGGAAATCACGGTATCCTCTTTCTTCAGGCTCTTATGGTTTACATTATATACGATAGTAGGAAGATCATTTCCGGCAGGTGCGGAGATCACAACCTTCTTTGCGCCTGCAGTGATATGTGCGGAAGCCTTGTCCTTGGAGGTATAGAAACCGGTACACTCTAACACAACATCAACCCCAAGCTCACCCCAGGGAAGCTCAGCCGCGTTCGCCTTCTTATAAATGGTGATCTCTTTGCCGTCCACGATGATGGCGCCTTCTGTCTCGCCCTCACCCTCTTTGTAGGAAACAGTGTCAGCCAGCGCATATTTACCCTGAGAAGAGTCATATTTCAGCAGATGAGCCAGCATCTTAGGGCTGGTTAAATCGTTGATTGCCACAACGTCATATCCGGGAGCGCCAAACATCTGTCTGAATGCCAGACGGCCGATACGTCCGAAACCATTAATCGCTACTTTTACTGCCATTTTGAATTCCTCCTAAATATTGAAATATTTATAAGTGGTACTATTATTGACTCGTTATTTATTTTACATAATTTGTTAAAAAATATCAAGCTATTTTTTTCCTTTTTTAAGTCGCAGGACTGCTTTTATTCATAATCTACAATTATTGTCCATTCATCCGAAAATATCCGGCAAAATGACATGAGGCGGATGCCGAAAACCCCCGCCGTCACTTAAGGTTTTCCGGATTCAGACAGGAAAGCTCCGGCAGCACAAACCGCCCGTCCTTCCTGATAAGCCGTCCGTCAAAATACATCTCCCCTCCGCCGTATTCCGGCGTCTGAATGCAGACCAGATCCCAGTGGATGGATGAACTGTTTCCGTTGGGCGCCTCCTCATAACAGTTGCCCGGTGTAAAATGGAAGGAACCTCGGATCTTCTCGTCAAAAAGGGTATCCTTCATGGGCTTCGTCACATAGGGATTGACACCGATGGCAAACTCGCCGATATAGCGGGCCCCCTCGTCGATATCGAAAATCTGATTGATCTTCTCCGTATCGTTGGCTTCGGCTCTCACGATCTTTCCGTTTTCAAATGTCAGACGGATATTCTCATAGGTAAAGCCCTGAAATACCGACGGCGTATTATAGGAAAGAACACCGCTCACGGAATCTCTGACCGGAGCCGTGTACACCTCCCCGTCGGGAATGTTCATGGTCCCTGCGCAGGGAACCACCGGAATGCCCTCAATGGAAAAGGAAAGATCCGTGCCGGGGCCTGTGATCCGCACCATGTCCGTCTGCTCCATCAGAGAGATCAGCGGCTTCATGGCCTCTCCCATTTTCCCGTAATCCAGGCAGCACACATCGAAGTAAAAATCCTCGAAGGCTTCCAGGCTGGTACCCGCACTCTGAGCCATGGACGGGGACGGATATCGCAAAACCACCCATTTCGTCTTCGGCACCCGGATCTCATGGTGAACCGGAGTCGTGTACAGGGCGCTGTATCGCTTCGTACATTCCGGGGGCACATCCGCAAGCTCATTGATATTGTCCCCGCCCCGGATTCCCAGGTAACAGTCCATCTTCGACATCTCCAGACTGTCCACCTCGGCCATCAGCTTAAGCTGTTCGTCCGTGCAGGAAAGGAGAATTTCCCGCTGCATCCTCGTATCCGTATAATGGGGGAAGGGCAGGCCTCCCGCCTGGTATACCTCCTTGGCCACGCACCTGGCCAGATCCTGCGTATCCATCCCCGTATAATGCACATACACCCTTTCCCCCGGCTTCACCCGGCAGGAATGATGCACCAAATTGTAAGCCAACCGCTTAATCCTCTCGTCCATCTCCGTCTCCTCTCTTAAAAATCAGAAATTTTCCGCCCATGGCTTCCCCCTCTTCCCGGTTATGGGTCACCAAAAGCAGGGTCCTGCCTCTCCTCTGTTCCCGGACATAGGCCATCGTTCTTTCTTTTGTCTCCGGATCCAGGCCCTCAAAGGGCTCGTCCAATATCACAAGCTCACTGTCCGCCATCATCGCCCGGACAATGGCCGTCCGCCTCCGCATTCCTCCGGAGAGAGCCGAGACCGGTTTTAAAAGAACCTCTCCCAAGAGCCCCACTGCCTCCAGATTGTCCCGGATCTCCCTGTCTGTCCCTTTCTTACCAAGAGCCGCCCTGATATTGGAAACGGCGCTGAAAGGCTCAAACAGCCGGTCCTCCTGGAACACGGCGCTCTTTTTCTCCGGCAGCCCGGACACCGTTCCCCGGTCGGCCTTTTCCAGTCCCAAAAGGATTCGTGTGAAGGTCGTCTTTCCGCAGCCGGATCTTCCCATGAGGACTGTAATCTCCCCCGGGGAAATTTCCGTGGAAAACCCCTGAAACACCGATTCCTCTCCATAGCTTTTCCACAAATCCTTCACTGTAATCTTCAAAATCTCTCCAATCGTTCAAAAGCCATCTTCAAAAGCCACATAAAAACCTTCTCAAACAGCACACTTGTAAACACCACCACGGCCGTCCAGGCGAAAAGCTCCGCCGTATCCAGATAGATCTTCGCCTCGTAGAGCCGCTCTCCGATGGAGCCGGCCGGGATTCCGATCACCTCCGCCGCCACCCCCGCTTTCCAGGAAATACCCAAAGCTGTCTGGCAGGCCGAGAAGAGAAAAGGCCGCAGCTGAGGCAGATAAAGATAACGGAACCTTGTAAACCCGGGAATCCGGAACACATCCGCCATCTCTAAAAGCTTTGTATCCGACGACCGCATTCCCGCCAGCACGTTAAAATAAAAAACGGGAAGCACCATCAGAAAAGAGATAAATACGGAAAGCCCCGACCGGTCCAGCCAGATCAGGCACAGGATAATAAAAGATGCCACCGGCACCGACTTCACCGCCGTCATAAAAGGCCACAGCATAATTTCCAGAAAAGGGAGCCATGCGGCGGCCACGGCCAGTGCCGCCCCCAAAAAGAGCCCCAGGAAAAAACCGGCCTCAATCCTTAAGAAACTTGCGCCCACGGTCTGCCAGAAATCCCCCTTCAGGACAAGCTCCCCCAGCCGGACGGCCGTAGCGGCAGGAGAAACCAGAATCAGCTTCTGTCCCACAGCCATGGAAATAATCTGCCACATGAGAAGAGCGGCCGCTATGGAAAGCAGCCGTTCTTGTCTTCGTCTTCTCACGGAAGCACCAGGTAAAAGCCGTCGTCGGGCAGACTTCCTCCCACCGCCTTGGGATTGGCATCATAAAGCACCTGAAGGTATCCTTCCATGGCCGTCTTCATTCCCTCACCGTCCAGGTAGGTCACATTACAGCCGGGAATTGCTTTCTCGGCCACGGCCGCCTTCACAATGTCATACTTCTCCACAAGGGCCGCACCCTCCGCTAAATTCTCATTCAGGTAATCGGCGGAAGCCTTATATTCCTCCAGAAAGGTCTTGAGCGCTTCCGGATGTGCCTCGGCAAATTCTTTCCGGACCACCAGGCCCGCCGTGATCAGCCGGCTTCCGTTTTCCAGCCTCTCCCATTCCTCCGTTAAATCCAGGGCAATCCGGAAATTCGAGAGTTGTCCTCCCGCCACCGTCACAAAGGGTTGGGGCAGCATGGCAACTGCATGCTCCGCCTGAGCCATCTTAGCCACCGTCTCCGTCGGCTCGTTCATCCACTCGATGGTCACGTCCCGATCCGGATCCACACCGTTTTCCGAGAGCAGGTAGCGAAGCGCATATTCCGGCGTCGTACCTTTGCCCGTCGCATAGATGGTCTGCCCCTTCAAATCGGCGACACTCTGCACGTCCTCTCCGCCCGTCTCCACGATGGAAAGGACACCCAGCGTATTGACTGCCACAAACTGTACGGCGCCATCCGAATTGTGGTAAAGGACACTGGCCAGATTGGCCGGGACAGCCGCCACGTCCAGATCTCCTTTCAGGAGCTTCGGCGCCAGTTCGTCACCGGAGACAGCCATGGTAAATTCGACCGTGCTCTTTGACCGCCCATTTTCCGCGTCGTCCAGAAGCTTCACCATTCCCATGGAGGTAGGACCCTTTAAACCGCCCAGACGGATCACCACCGCATTCTCCTCTGCATTTTCTGCCGGAGCAGGCTGCACTGTCTCCTCTTCTTTCGTCTCGGCCTCCTGCGTGGTCTCCGCCGCCCCGGCAGTTTCCTTCAGCCTCATGGTTTCCTCCAGTACTTGCGTCCCGGCCGCCTCTGTCTCTTCCGATTTCTTTCCACAGCCAGCCATGGACGCAAATGCCACTGCCGCCGCCAGAATCACCGCACATGTTTTTTTCATCGCTCGTTCTCCTTTTCTCACTGCTCTCTCCCCCCTGTAGTCCGGATGCCTTCTGTTCTTTTCTCCGGAAAGCTCTGTCACCGGGCATCTCCTTCCGTTTCTTTTTCCGGTTCCGCCTCTTTTTCGGATTCTGTTTCTTGCCGGGGGGCCGACTTTTCTCCAGTCTCCGTCCCCTCTTCCGTATTCTCTTCTTCCTGCTCTTCCTTTTCCGGCTCTTGTGCTTCCTCCGTCCCCGCCTCTGTGCTCTGTGCTTCTTCCGTTTTTCCCGCCTTCTTCGGATATTTCTTCCCACAGTATACATAGATGGCGATCCCGGCGATCAGCATAAAGATGGCAATAAACTGAGAGGTGGACAGCGGGCCGACATTTCCCCGGGGATCATCCCGGAAGCATTCGATAATAAAGCGGCCGATGCTGTAAAAGATCAGATACAGGCCACCCACCTGCCCGTTGCTCTTTGTCCGCTTTGCAAAGAACAAGAGGACAAAAAAATTCAGGAAATTGGCCGCCGCCGAAATGAGCTGGGTCGGAATCAGCGGAACCCCTCCCGGCGCGTAGTTGCAGGAAACCGGGAAAATAATATGGAACACGCTCTCCGTCGCCTTTCCGTAACAGCAGCCGGCCATCAGGCAGCCGAACCGGCCGACAGCCTGGGCCAACGCGACGGAGGGCATAACCAGGTCAAAATATTGAAGAAACGGAAGCTTCTTCACCCGGCAGAACACATACCCTGTAAGAACCCCGCCGATCAATCCCCCGTAGACCACAAAACCGCTGGCCAAAGTCTCCAGAAAGTATTTCGGGTTTTCAAAGAGGGTAGGCAGTTCCGTAATGATAAACAGAACCTTTGCCGCCCCCCATCCGCACACCAGACACCACAGCCCCAGGGAAAAAATCTGATCGTCGCCGATCTCGTATTTTTTTTCCCGGTACATGCCAACCAAAAACGCTGCCAACACTCCCAGGGCAACCATAAACCCATACCCGTATATGGTAAAGGGACCAATCTCAAACAAAACTTCTTTCATAGAATCGCTCCTTTTCGTCCGTATATCCTTCTTCCCGTCAGAACATGAGGGAAATACCGCTGCCATTATAACAGATTCTTAAGGTTTCCGCAAGAAGCGCGGGACAGATCGGCCTTTTCCAGCAAAAGCAGCTTTTCTTTTTTGTCAATACCGCCCGCATACCCCGTTAATCCCCCACCGGCCCCGACCACCCTATGGCAGGGGACGATCAGCGAAATGGGATTGCGTCCCACCGCGCTTCCCACAGCCCTGGCAGACGTTTTTGAATGGCCTCCCCCTTCCCCTGAAAGCCCTTCGGCAATTTCCCCGTAAGTTATGGTCTGCCCGTAGGGAATCGTCAGCAAAAACTCCCAGACCCGTTTTTGGAAAGGCGTTCCCCGAAACGACAAGGCGGGCGTAAAGGCAGGCTCCTTTCCGCCAAAATAAAGCTCCAGCCACTTGACTGCCTGCTCAAATATGGGCAGGCTGCTCTTCACCGCCCCCGTCCCCAGTGTACTGCCGAAATATTTCTGCCCGTCAAACCAGAGACCGGTCAGGGCTTCCCTCTCTCCTGCAAGGACGATCTTTCCGAGGGGGGAACGATATTCATAGACTGCTTCCATCTGTTTACCTCCTGACAGCTTCCGTTTTGAACGGAATCAACGTTTTTCTTTCTACATATCATACATCATTATAATACAAAGCCGCTGTTTTTCAACCAAAAAAACGGCTGCCTGCCTTTGCATCCTCCGGCCGGCTGCCGTCTTTCATTAAAATTTTCCGATTAAGGCTGTGAGAGGGAAGCCGCCCCGATCCGGATGATCTCGTCGGCCTCCTCTGCCAGCTCCTTGCTGTGGGTCACCACGATAACACACTTTCCTTCTTCGTGGGCAATCATCTTCAAAAGAGACGTCACCTCAAAGGCCGTCACCTCGTCCAAATTTCCGGTAGGCTCGTCTGCCAGAAGTATCCTCGCCTCGCTGGCCAGGGCCCTGGCGATGGCAACCCGCTGCTGCTGGCCGCCGGAAAGCTGCAGGACATTTCTGTTCCAGAATTCCGGGCCGATCCCGATGCCCTCCAAAAGCTTCCCCGGATCCTTTTTTCCGCCAAGCCGGACATTCTCCGTCACAGTCAGGTAATCGATCAGATTGTAGCTCTGGAATACCAGAGAAATATGGCATCTGCGGTGTTCCCTCAAATTCCTGGCTCCGACCGTCTTCCCGTTATAGCAGATTTCTCCCCCGGTGGGGATATCCAGCCCTGCAAGCAGGGAGAGAAAGGTGGTCTTCCCGGATCCGCTGGGTCCCAGGATCGCATACAGCTTCCCACAGGAAAATCCGGCGTTCACATGGTCCAAAATCTGTTTTTCCTTCTGTGTTTTATAAAAATAAGATACGTCTTTCGCCTCTAAAATCATATTATTCCGCCTCCTTGGCTGTTTACGACAGTTCACTCAAAATTCCGGCCGGTTTTTTCCTGAGAAGGAAGATTCCGGCGCTCCCCACGGCTCCTCCCACCAATACAAAGAGACCTGCTCCGCAAAGCCCCGTCATCTCTCCGGTAACCGTAATTTCCACCCCCGTCACTGTCTGCTCTGCTTCTCCCCCGCCTGATACCTTGTCTGCATCCATATTCTTTCTCAATTCTTCCTGTCTCATCTGTCCCTCCACCAGGTAATCGGCCGCAAGCTTTGCCGCTCCCGGGGCTGCCGGAAGGGAGAGAAGAAAGGCCAGGGAGGCAGTCAGAAGGGCCTCCAAAAACAGCTGCCCCAGGATGCTGCCTTTTCTTACCCCCAGGGACAAAAGGATCCCGCTTTCCCTGGAACGGCTCCGGATCCAAAATAGGAAGATCAGAAACAGAATTAAAAAGCCGGCAAGAAAGGTGACGGCCACAAAGAGGCCGCTGATCTTCTCTAAATCGTTAAAATTGGAGGACATGACAGAAAGCTCTCCGTTCCGATCGATAAAATCATACCGCTCCCAATCTATCTCCACCCGCTCCATGGCCTCCCTGGTCTCTTCGTAGCGGTCCACGTCTGCCACCTGAAAATATGCGTGTTCAAAACATGGATCTCCTTCGGCTCCCTCCGCCTTCTCCGGAAACCTAAGATCCGTAAAGATCACGTTTTCCGACCGGAAGGTGTCTCCGCTCATATAGGCCGCCATGGGCTGCTTCGTCTGGTAGATCCCGACGACTGTTGCCGTTTGGACGGCAGAACCCAGGGTGTCATAGCGGTCGCCGAAGCTTAAGGTGTCCCCCAAAGAAAATCCGTTTTCCGCTGCCAGTTCTTCGGAAATGACACAGACATCCCTATCGTCCGGCCCTATCATGCGCCCCTCCTTGACGGATACATTGCCGGAGAGCACATTGGAATCCAGCTCCATTTTCCGGTTGCCAAGAAGGGTTACGCAGCCCAAGTCCCCATGCTGATCCGTATCCGGATCCTCAATCCGCCGAAAACCGGCCGGCCGGACCGCCGTCACGCAGGTGGTGATATTGTAATCGGAGATTCCCTCCACCGAAGCCAGTGCTTCAATATCCGCAAGCTGCAGCGTCTCAAAGGAATTATCCGCCCAAACCATCCACTGAGTTCCGTAGGCCGTCTCTATCTTTTTTTGATGGACGCCCTCTAAGGAACCTTCCATTCCGTTCCCGATCCGCTCCGATATCTCCTCAAGCCGCCTGGAACGGTTTTTTTCATTGGCATCCAGCCTGAAGCCCGCCCCCACGGCCTGTCTTGCCTTGTCCTGGCTCACCACGTTCGCCTTGCCTGCTCCCATTCCGGACAGAAGAAGCAGGCTGATCACCGATACTGCCAGAAACAACAACAGACTTTTGACCGGTTTTCGGACAACGGATCTCCACGCTCTTTGTACACTGTTCAAAATTCACTCCTCCATTCTCGATAAAATATCCCGCGGGTTTTCTTTCATGACCGGAACGGCTGACAACCCGGAAGAAAAAAGAACCAGAGCCCCGCCGAAAAGCAAAAGCGCCCACAAATGCTCCCCCTCCACGCGGGCCTGCGCCAGAGCCGCAAGCTCACCGGCGCCAAACAGTCTCCTTAAAATCCCTCCCGCAAAAATTCCCGTAAAGCAGACAGCCCCGAAGACCGAAACCAGAAACAGCCCGACAGCCTCCGTAAAAATCTGCAGAAGAATATCTATTTTTGAACTTCCAAGGCTTATGAGAACGGCGAACTCCTTCTGCCTGTTCCGCATCCACATGCAGAGAATCAGCGATACCACGACAGACGATGCCGCAAGGGTGAGGACAAGAAGCACCGTTGTGACAGAGGCTGCCTGCTGCAGGGGCGCCTGGAGCCGTTCGTAGAGGGTATCGGAAGCAGAAAGCTCCATCCCTTCCCCCATCATTCCTTCGATCTCCCCATACAGCTCTTCCAGCCGTTCCGGCCGCGAACAGTATATAGAAACCGAGGAAAAACCCCCAGTCCCGAACAGTTCTTTGAATAGTTCGTGATCCGTGAAAATCTGGTTCTCAATCCGGTAGGCGGAGAGCACGGAAGCGTCCTGTCTGCGCTCCATGCCGGAAAAGAAAATGCCGACGATCCTGCCGGAAGCCTTCCGCCCCTCCTCCGTCTCAAAGTCAAGCTCGTCTCCCACCTTCAGCCCGTTGGCCTCCGCCAGAATGGAATTGACCAGAATTCCGTTTTTTACGGTCCTGTCAATGGGACTTCCTTCCAAGAGCCGGTATTTTTCTTCTGCAAACCATCTGTCCGCCCCGGTGTCGTCCATAGCCTGCAGGGTAACGGTCCGGTTTTCCACCGCCTCTGATTCACTCCCCGTCACAGGAAAGAAACCGGAAGGATAAGCTTCATGTGCCGTGCTCCTGTTCACGTCCCGGACATCCGGAAGCGCCAGAATCTCGGAAAGCATTTCCTCTGTAATGCCGCATTTCCCGTCCCCGGTCTGCAAAAGGAGCTTGGATCCGGTCTTCTCCCGAAGCCTCTGCCCAGTCTCCTCTGCCGTCTTCAGAATCACAAAGGACACAAGAAGCAGAATGCTTATGACAAAAAAGATGCCGAGGAGCATCAGGCTTTTTCCTTTCTTTCGCCCGAGATAGCAAAATCCTCTCCGCCAGAACTTCATGTCATCCCTCCATTCTCCGGTAAACATATACTTTTTCTGCAAGAAAGCTCCCGTCTTCCCCATAGCTTCCATAAAGAACCAGATCGGTCTGTTTTTTCACATCTTCCAGGGAGGCCGGCTCATATGTGGCCTTAGCCGTTATGATATCAACCTTTGCAATCTGGAAGATACAGTCCGGCCCATAGGAAACATTTATCTTCTCCGCATCCGCCTCATGTCCTTCCGCTGCCGACCAGGCCAGCCCTCCTCCGTCGTCTGTCCCCTCCTCGTGTACCGGCAGGAGACTGCATCCTTCTCCGGAAAATTCCGTAACGCTTCCGATCAGTCCTGCCCCCTCCAAAAGCAGATCCGCATCGGCCGGATTTTCTTCCGGAGCCGTCTCTCCTCCACGCGTCTCTCCTCCACGCGTCTCTCCTCCACGCATCTCTGTTCCATCCCTGCCATTCTCCGAATAGTCTCCGCTTTTTTCCCTGCCTTCTCTTGTCCCTCCGCAGCCCTGGCCTATTCCAAGAAGGGTTACCAGAAGGATAGCCAAAAGTAATCTTTGTTTCATTGATCTTCTCTCCTTTCCCGAGACATTCCCAAAGCAAGATTTTCTTTGTCTCTGCCGACATTGTAAAGGAAACGATCTTGAAAAGTCTTGAAAAAATTAAGAAAAATGCAGGAAGTTTTTCAAGGATTTTTAGAGAATTTCCTGGTATCATAGGAAAGAGAAAATCAGGAAATGTGGTCTTTTTATGGAAGGGCAACGATACAAAACGAAGGAGGAATGGATGTAATGCGGGTTTTGCTGGTGGAGGATGATAAGAATCTGGCGGATGTAGTCGCAGATCATTTGAAAAAGGAAGGGTATCTCGCGGACTGGTGTCCGGACGGGGAACAGGCGCTCTCCTTCGCCCTTCACGGGGAGTTTTCCTATGACGTGATCCTGTTGGACCGAATGCTCCCCGTCATTGACGGCTTGACGGTTTTAAAGGCGATCCGGCAGAAACAGCTCTGGACCCCTGTGCTCATGATCACCGGACTTTCCCAGCTGGAGGACAAGGTCGACGGACTGGACTGCGGAGCGGATGATTATCTGGTCAAGCCTTTCCATATGAAGGAGCTGTCTGCCAGAATCCGCGCCCTCATTCGCCGCCCGGCAGATATGACCGCTATTTTCGAGCTCTCCGCCTTCGGACTGACGCTGGATACGGAGCGGCGCCGGCTCAGCTGCAAGTCCCGTGCCGTTCTGTTGACAGGAAAAGAGTCGGAGCTTCTGCAGGTTTTTATGAAGGAGCCGGAGCGGGTCCACAGCAGGGATGAGCTGCTCTGGAAGGTATGGGGCGGTTTTTCTGAGGTGGAAGCCGGAAACGTGGACAGTTACATTCATTTTCTGAGGAAGAGGCTGCAGAGTCTCGACTGCAAGGTCAAAATCCGCACCGTTTACGGCGTCGGCTATCGGCTGGAGGAAACGCCATGACTGTCAAGCTTAAGCGGAACCTGATCCGGCTGTTCCTCTTTTTCACCATGCTGGCCTTTACACTCCTGTTCCTCTTTTTCGCGGGAAGCGCCGTCAAGAAGGAAAGAGAGGCCGGAATTTCCCATGTCAACCGCCTCGCCGACGGCATCGTAAACGAAATTCAGCAGGGAACGGTTCCCACAAAGCAAAATCTCTATTACTACGCTGAAAAATTCCGTGTCTGGATCTGCCTGTGGGACGGACAGGAGGAGAAGGCGGGGCCGGAATTTTTCCGGACCCCCGTCTCCGATCTGACAAACCAGATCCGGGCCGGATCCGGAATGCGCACAGCGGAGGAGACCGTGTCAAGCAGCCGGAGAACGAGCCGGCAAAGCCGCACCACCCATCTGCTGACCGGCAGAAATTCCGAAACCTATTACGGGCTTCAGATCCACATTTACGGAACCGGTACCGGAGATCATGACCTGATCTTCCTATATCTCTGCACCCCCATCCGGGATATCCTGTGGGCGGACTGCCGTCTTTATCCCCTTCTCTGGCTTCTTATATTTGCCGTCATGTATGGCATGAGCCGCTTCCTGATCCGAAAGGCGCTCCTTCCCGTGGAAGCGTCTATCAAAAGCCAGAAGGAATTCATTGCCGCCGCCTCCCATGAGCTGAAAGCTCCTTTAAGTGTCATCCAGGCCAATGCGGAGGCCATGGAGCCTGCTGGGGACGAGCAGAGAAAACAGACGGTCATTTTGGAAGAATGCGGACGTATGGCGGACCTTCTCGGTTCCCTGCTCACCCTGGCGGCAACAGATACCGGAAGCTTTCGCATCCGCCAAAGGGAAACGGACATGGATACCCTCTTAATCGAGACCTGGGAAGCCTTTCTCCCTGCTTTCCGAAAAAAGGGTATCTTCCTGGAACTGGATACGGGAGAAAAATGTTTTCCCAAAGTATTCTGCGACGGAGAACGGATCGGACAGGTCCTGCGCATCCTCCTGGACAATGCCCTGGACCATTCCCCGGCCGGATCTTCTGTTCTACTGAAGGCTTCCCTGCAAACAGCCAGAAAGGAAAACTTTTTCGTCTGTTCTGTCATTGACCATGGCTCCGGTATCCCCGTCGAGTACAGGGAGCGGGTGTTTGAACGATTTTTCTGCGGCGATGCCTCCCACACCGACCGGAATCATTTCGGCCTGGGCTTAAGCATTGCAAAGGAGATCATGGAACGGCATCAGGGTTCCGTCGCCCTCTCCGACACTCCGGGGGGCGGCTGTACCTTTCAGTTCCTCCTTCCACTCTAATCTCCAAGGTTCCATATTTGATGGCCCTGACACGCAGGAAGAGAGGCGGTTTCGGCTTGGAAGAACCGCCTCTCTTCCGTAATTATTCACAAAAACTCCAAAATGCGGAACCACAAATTAAACATTGTTACTTTTTTTGCAAGTGTTTCTAAAGATTTTCTGAATCCCCTTGCCTTTCTCAAAAAAGCGTGCTATAGTGGCAGGCAGAAAACATACAATAAAAATAATTTCATGATTCTCTGGCTCCCCACGGGGGAGAAGGAAGGCATTCGAGTGTGAAATCAATGAAACCTTTGAAAACATTTTTTAACCGATATCGTCAGGCCTGGGTTCTTCTCTATGTTTTTATTTATTTCCCCTGGTTTTTCTGGCTGGAGCGGCATGTGGCCATCGGGACTCCTTTTACCAATATCCATATCGCGTTCGATGATCTGATCCCGTTCTGCGAATATTTCGTCATACCTTATTTTTTCTGGTTCTTTTTCGTGGCAGGGTCTGTTGCATTCTTTCTGTTTAAACGGCCGAAAAAGGAATTTTACCGGATGACGGCCTTTTTGTTCATCGGGATGACCCTCTGTCTGGCCATCTGCACCCTGTTCCCCAACGGACAGACCATGCGTCCTCCGGTCAACCCGGAGAAAAATATTTTCTCCAGATGGATCGTCGCTCTGTATAAGACCGACACCTCCACCAATGTATTTCCCAGCATCCATGTCTTTGCGTCTCTCGGCGTAAATCTGGCCTGGTGGAACAGTGAGATTTCAAAAAAGCATCGCTGGATCCGTCCTGTTTCTACGATAGTGACTGTCTCCATCTGTCTGTCTACCGTGTTTTTGAAACAACACTCTGTACTGGACGGACTGGGTGCCGTGGTTCTCTCCATTGCGCTCTATTTCCTGATCTATCAGGCGGAGCTTACAAGGGAATTTTTTAAATCGAGAGCCGCAAAAAACCGTATGCGCCGGTCAAAGCGGGCCTACAGCTTTAAGCGGAAGATGTGATGAAAAACCAGAAAGAAAAACGGGGATACTTAAAAATCCCCGTTCTTTTCTGGTTTTCCTATGGCATTACTCGCTCACCAGCGAAGGCTTCTGAATTCTCTTCTCGCTTCTATTCCTTTTCTTCTTCCTCTTCACGGATCTCTTCCACCGGCAGAATCTCTTCGGAATGCACCATTCGCTCGATCAGGTAAACGGTTCCGATCAGCACCAGGCAGGCAGCCAGGGTGGTGAGCCAGAAGGGACCCGCAGAGCGGTAAACACCGTCCAGGATCCCTGTTTCCGACACGATGACGGAAAGCAGATTGGCCGCCACATGGAACAAGATCGGAGCCAGCATGGTGTGGAACCGCTCATACACGTAGATCATCAAAAGACTCAGACAGAAGGCGTAAATACCCTGTACCAGATTCCCATGATAGAAGCCAAAGATCAGCGAACAGATCACGGTGGCCGTGGAGATATTCAAGTACTCCCGCATTCTCCGGTACATGAGCCCCCGGAAGATCAACTCCTCCACAACAGGGACTATGATCCCCAGGCCAACAAGCTCCACCGCAAGCTTCCCTCCATAGATCATTTCCGAAATCTCCGCATAGGTGTCCGACACCTGGTACAGGCCGCTGACGGCCACCAGGTTGTTTCCCGCCAGACAGGCCGTCATTCCCAGGAGGACCGCAAGCAGGTACTGCCAGGCGGGTACCCATGTGAACCGATGCATCTGGCCGGCCTGCTCTTCTCTCTTCCGGTCCCGCCTGTAATACAGGATCAGAAGCGGGAGGGTAATGGCTGCCGCCAGCACCTGAAGTTCCAGAGCCACAGAGATAGTCTGTTCCAGCATGCTGTTGATGATGCTGTTCATTTCGCTGTTCAGGCTGTTCACGTCATATTTGGCCACCGTGGAGAATGCGATCCAAACGGCGGCGATCACTTCTATGATAAAGCAGATCACCAGATACGTCAGTCCCGGATAAATCAGCTTCCAAATTCGTTTTCCCCAACTCTCCTGTGTCATAAATTTCCCCCTGTATATGCATCTCTGCCCCTCACCTTGGCGATGTCGATCAGTGTCAGGCCCTCTTCCCGATTTTCCAGGCTGGTCACCAGGGCCCTGGCCGTATCGATGGCCGTCAGCACATTGACTCCCGTCTCGATGGCGTTTCGGCGGATGATGAATCCGTCATGGCTCTTGGCCGCGCCCTGATTGGGAGTGTCGATAACCAGGTCGATGTCATGCTCCAGGATCAAATCCAGAAGGTTGGGTGACTCCTGTTCCAGCTTGTTGATCCGTATGGCCTTCACTCCATTTTCATTTAAGACCTTGGCCGTGCTCCTGGTGGCGTAAATCCTGTATCCGAGGGCCGCAAACCGCTTTGCGATATCTGCCGCCTCCAGCTTGTCGGCATCCTTGACCGTGATGATCATTTTCTTGGTTCTCGGCAAGCGGATCCCAGCTCCCAGGAAAGCTTTGTAGAGAGCCTCGTTAAAGGTCTTTGCGATCCCCAGGCATTCGCCCGTGGATTTCATCTCCGGGCCTAAACCGATATCAGCCCCCCGGATCTTCTCGAAGGAGAACACCGGCATTTTCACCGCCACATAATCTGCCTCCGGCTGGAGGCCCGGTTCGAAGCCCAGTTCTCTTATGGTTTTTCCGATGATCACTTCCGTCGCCAGCTTCACAATGGGGATTCCCGTCACCTTGCTGATATAGGGAACCGTCCGGCTGGAACGGGGATTCACCTCGATCACGTACACCTCGTCATTGCTGACGATGAACTGGATGTTGATCAGTCCCCGCACGTGGAGCGCCCTGGCCAGGCGCCTCGTGTATTCTTCAATGACCCGCTTGATTCTCCGGCTCAGGCTGTCCGCCGGATAGACGGAAATACTGTCGCCGGAGTGGATGCCCGCCCGCTCGATGTGCTCCATGATGCCGGGGATCAGGATATCCTCCCCGTCACAGACGGCATCCACCTCGATCTCTTTTCCTCTCAGGTATTTGTCCACCAGGATCGGATGCTCCTGGCGGGTACGGTTGATGACTCCGATGAACTCTTCCACGTCCTGATCGTTGATGGCGATCTGCATACCCTGGCCGCCCAGCACGTAGGAGGGACGCACCAGCACCGGATATCCCAGCTCGTTGGCGGCGACAACAGCCTCCTCGCAGGTATAGACCGTGTGGCCCGCCGGCCTGGGGATACAGCATTCCTCCAGAATCCGGTCGAAAAGCTCCCGGTCCTCCGCCGCATCCACATCTCTGGCCGAGGTTCCGAAAATGGGGACGCCCAGCTTAAGGAGCGCCTCCGTGAGCCCGATGGCTGTCTGTCCGCCAAACTGAACCACGGCCCCATCGGGTTTTTCCAGCTCCACCACATTTTCCACATCCTCCGGCGTCAGCGGCTCAAAGTACAGCTTGTCGGCAATATCAAAGTCCGTGCTGACCGTCTCCGGATTATTATTGACTATGATAGTCTCGTAACCGGCTTCGCTGAAAGCCCAGGTGCTGTGGACGGAACAGAAATCAAATTCAATTCCCTGGCCGATGCGGATGGGGCCGGAACCAAGAACCAGCACCTTCTTCCTGGTCTTCTCCCCTGCCGCCTCGTTTTCGCTTCCGAAGCAGGAATAATAATAGGGAGTCTCCGCCGCAAATTCCGCCGCGCAGGTGTCAACCATCTTAAAAGCCGCATGAATATCATATTTGTCCCGCAGATATTTGATCTCCCGCTCCGCCCGCCCGGTCAGGCGTCCGATGACCACGTCGGGGAACTCCATCCGCTTCGCCTCCGCCAGAAGTTCCCCTGTAAGTGGCTCTGTCTGAAGGCGCTTTTCCATTTCCGTGAGGATCGCGATCTTGTCGATGAACCATTTGTCGATTCTGGTGATGTTATGAATGACATCGCGGGAAATCCCCCTCCGGAGGGCCTCGGCGATCACATAGAGCCGCCTGTCATCCACGAGATTGAGCCGCTCCACAAGCTCCTCCTCTGTTTTATCAGAAAAATCAACGGAAAGAAGGCTGTCCACATGCTGTTCCAGGGAACGGATAGCTTTCATCAACGCCCCTTCAAAACTGGTGCAGATGCTCATTACCTCCCCGGTAGCCTTCATCTGGGTGGTCAAGGTCCGCTTAGCGTTTATAAATTTGTCAAAAGGCAGGCGGGGAAGCTTCACCACGCAGTAATCCAGCATGGGCTCAAAGCTGGCGCAGGTCTTTGTCGTGATGGCGTTTTTGATCTCGTCCAGGGTGTAGCCCAAGGCGATCTTCGCCGCCACCTTGGCGATGGGATAGCCGGTGGCCTTGGAGGCCAGGGCCGAGGAACGACTCACTCTGGGATTCACCTCAATGACGCAGTATTCAAAGCTCTCCGGGTGGAGGGCAAACTGGACGTTGCAGCCGCCGGTGATCTGAAGCTCGTCGATGATATTTAAGGCCGCGCTCCGCAGCATCTGGTGCTCCTTGTCGCCAAGGGTCTGGGAAGGCGCCACCACGATACTGTCTCCCGTGTGTACCCCCACCGGGTCGATGTTTTCCATATTGCAGACGGTGATCACATTGCCCTTCCCGTCCCGCATCACCTCGTATTCGATCTCCTTCCAGCCGGCGATGCACCGTTCCACCAATACCTCGCCCACGCGGGAAAGCCTGAGGCCGTTCTGGAGGATCTCCACCAGCTCTTCCTCGTCCTTCGCGATGCCGCCGCCGCTTCCCCCAAGAGTATAAGCGGGCCTGAGGACCACCGGATAGCCGATCTCCTCCGCAAATGCCACTCCTGCCTCCACATCCCGAACTACCAGGGAGGCGGCGCAGGGCTCCCCGATTTTTTCCATGGTATCCTTAAATTCCTGACGGTCCTCCGCCTTTTTGATGGTCTCCGGCGTAGTGCCGATCAGCCTCACCTGATGGGTTTCCAGGAATCCGGAATCCGAAAGCTCCATGGCCAGGTTAAGTCCCGCCTGACCTCCCAGGGTGGGAAGGATACTGTCCGGCTTTTCAAGCTCGATGAGCTGCTCCAGCACCTCCGCCGTCAGCGGTTCGATATAGACCTCGTCGGCAATGTCCTTGTCTGTCATGATGGTAGCCGGATTGGAATTAAGGAGCACCACCTCAGCACCCTCTTCTTTTAAGGAACGGCAGGCCTGAGTGCCCGCATAGTCAAACTCCGCCGCCTGTCCTATGACAATGGGGCCGGAACCGATGACCAATACTTTTTTAATCCTGGGATCTCTAGGCATGCTTTTTCACCTCCATCATCTTTAAAAACCGGTCAAAGAGATATGCCGAATCCCTCGGACCCGGGCAGGCCTCCGGGTGGAACTGGACCGTGAAGATATTCTTCCCCACATAGGAAAGCCCCTCGTTGGTCCCGTCATTGACATTGACAAAGGCCGGACGGGCCACTTCCTCGCTAAGGCTCTCCGTGTCCACCACATAGCCGTGATTCTGAGAAGAAATATAGACACGTCCTGTCGTAAGATCCTTCACCGGATGGTTGCCGCCCCGGTGGCCGTATTTCAATTTGTAGGTATTCCCGCCTGTGGCCAGGGCCATGAGCTGGTGTCCCAGACAGATGGCAAAAATCGGGATCTCCGTCCGGTAAAGCTTTTTCAGTTCTTCGATGATCTCCCTGCATTCGCCGGGATCACCCGGCCCGTTGGAAAGCATAATGCCGTCAGGCTCATCCGCCAGGATTTCTTCCGCCTTCGTGTACGCCGGATAGACCGTCACCTGGCATCCCCGCTGACTTAAGGATCGTGCAATATTCTTCTTCGCCCCGAAATCCATTAGGGCCACCTTGAATCCGCTCCCGGCCAAAACCTGCTTTTCCCTGCAGGTCACCTTCCTCACCTCCTCCCGCGGCGCATATTCCCGGATTCTCGGAAGGACATCTTCCAGCCGGTAATGTTCATTCGTGGTAATCATTCCGTTCATGGTACCTTTCTCTCGGAGGAGCTTCGTCAGCGCTCTTGTATCGATCCCGGCAATACACGGAATATCATGTTCTTCCAAAAACTTCTGAATGGTATCTTCACTTCTGAAATTGCTGGGCGTCCTGGACAATTCCCGCACAATATAGCCGTCCACCCAGGGCCGTTCCGATTCCATATCTTCATGGCATATGCCGTAATTTCCAATGAGGGGGTATGTCATAACGACTGCCTGTCCGGCGTAAGAGGGGTCTGTCAGAACTTCGAGATAACCTGTCATGGAGGTGTTAAAGACGATTTCACTGATGATCTCTTTTGGCGAACCAATACTGGTTCCGGAAAAGACGGTTCCATCTTCTAGTATCAGAAAAGCTTCCATAATTATGCCCACCGTTTCCTTTCGTATACCTTAATTGCCCGCGCAGAGCGCATGCATTAAAGGGCACCCTTTGAGTATACCCTTAATCTTTACTTTTGCTCAAATCTTAAAAATTTTACCATACCACGTTTTACATTTCAACCCTTTTCCTCCAGGAAATTTCTTTTCATAAAATATCACCAAAAGCTCTCTTCCTTCATATATTAATAGAAACCAAAACTGCGGAGAGTTCCATTGATCCTGAGGACTTTACAGACACCGGATACCACAGACACAGGAAAACTGTTTATCACTGTCAATTCTTCCCTGAACAGCTTTCCCATAAGCGATGCCACTGTCACCATTTCCATCACCGGAGAAGACAACGGCAGCCAGGCTTTAGAACAGCTCACCACAGACACCTCCGGCCAGACGGAGGAAGTCACCCTGGGAACGCCTCCCCTGGAATACAGCATGACGCCTGGGGAACCCCGGCCTTATACGGAATACAACATCACGGTTTCCGCCCCCGGCTATGAGACGCAGACCATCGAGGGCACCGAGATACTTCCGGATGCCACGGCCATCCAAAACGTCAGGCTCCGTCCTCTCTCGGAGGAGGAAGGCGCCCCGGCCGACATCATGATTCCCGACCACACCCTTTACGGAGAATATCCGCCCAAAATTGCCGAACCGGAGGTCAAGCCCATCGCGGAGAGCGGCAACATCGTCCTGAGCCGGGTAGTCACTCCGGAGACCATCGTGGTCCACGACGGAACCCTGAGCAACACCTCCGCCCCCAATTATTACGTGCCCTACAAAGAGTACATTAAAAATGTGGCCTGCAGCGAGATCTACGCCAACTGGCCGGAATCCACCATCATCGCCAACGTCCTCGCCATCATGTCCTTCACCATGAACCGGGTGTATACAGAATGGTACCGGAACAGGGGATATGACTTCACCATCACCTCCTCCACGGCCTATGACCACAAATGGATCTACGGCCGGAATATTTTCGAGAGTATTTCCGTGGTTGTCGATGACATTTTTACCGATTATCTGTCAAGGCCGGACGTAAAACAACCGATCCTCACTCAGTACTGCGACGGCAAACGGGTCTCCTGCCCCGACTGGATGACCCAGTGGGGCTCTAAGAGTCTGGGGGATCAGGGATATTCTCCCATTGAGATCCTCCGGTACTACTACGGCCAGGATATGTACATCAATACGGCCGAACAGATTTCCGGCATTCCCTCCTCCTGGCCCGGCTCCAACCTCACGATCGGTTCCAGCGGCCCCAAGGTGCGGCAGCTTCAGGAACAGTTAAACAGCATCGCCAGCGTCTATTCCTCCATCCCGTCCCTGGTTCCCGATGGCATTTACGGGGAAAACACCAAAAATACCGTGGAGAAATTCCAGTCGGTCTTCGGCCTTCCACAGACAGGCGTCGTGGATTTTAGAACCTGGTATAAGGTTTCTGAGATTTTTGTAGCTGTTACCAGGATCGCAGAACTGAACTGAGAGGACTCCGGAAGCGCATTATCACAGGGAAGCGAAAGAGACCTGTGGAAAAACCCTGCCGAAACGGGTCAAGGCCTGTCCGACAGGGTTTTAGTTCCTACAACTATTCTCTTCTTTTGATCAGTCCGGCAAAACTCCCGGATCCTTTTCATACTCTGCCAGCTTTGCCCGCAGTTTTTGAAGCTCGGCTTCTGCCAGATCAGCCCTCCTCCTCTCCCGTTCCGTATTCACACGTTCCTCTTTTCGGCCTTCCTTTCGACCTTCTTTTCGACCTTCCCTTCTGCCTTCTGATAATCCCTCTTCTATTCCTTTTGCACGGCCTTCCGCCAGTCCTGCCGCAACAGCCTCCTTTCGGATTTCCTCTTCCCACTCCCAAGACTTCATATAGCTTAACTCCACCTCCCTGTTCTGCCTCACAGACTCAACCATATGGTGGATCTCCTTCAGCACCGGGTTCACCGCATTCTCCTCTGTGCTGTCCTCCATATAACGCAACAGCTGGTGAAGGACTTCCGAAGACCTGCCTCTGGTTCCCTTCGTATATAAAAACAATGTCTGCGCCCCGTCATCATATGGAATCTCAGGTTCCTCCCTGCAGCTGTTGCAGATCGTATAGACCATCCGTCCCGCCCCAAAGGGATCCCTGGACAAAATGAAAATCACGATCACATTTTTCAAGGTCTCGTAATTTTCTCCCGATTTCAGACAGTCCGCATCAATCAACGCATGATAAAAACGGGTACGTCTGGAAAGCTCCGCAGGACTCATGTCCTTCCGATCCGGCTCCATGTCATAAACAGAAGCCTGACAGGCAGTCATCCCTTCTGGAAGCTCTTCCACATACACATCCAGCCTCGCTCCGTGCCGATCCGTGTCTTTCCCATACTGCACCTTCTGCGGCAAGATTTTTAAGCCTCCGAACTTCCTCTGGAAAATCGTTTCCAGCAGGATCCGGCTGAACCGTTCTCCCCAGACCGGATGGGTCACAATGGTTCCAAACAGAAAATTGTCCAGCAAATTCAAGTTCTCCAGTTTTCTCCTGGGCATTTTTTTCTCCTTTCCATCTCAGCGAAACAGAAAGAAAATGCTGTCTGAGAAAACCATTCACTTCTTAGACCAAAAAATATTCTTCGGTTCCGTTCCGCCATAATCTTCATTTTTCCATACAGGGGAATCGGTAACCGAATGGTTTTAGATATGCTCCCGGATATGTAACTTTATTTTAGCCTTTCTGCACGGCGATGTCAAGAAAATATTTGCGTTTATTCAGCATTTATTATCAATCACTCCGCAAAGACAGTTTGTCTCCTGTTTTCAGGAAGTAGCAGCACCCGTGGTACTGGCATTGCCGGGACAGAAGCTGAAGGATTTCTGAAAAACCAGGAGTCAGGCGGTGATAGACCCTCTTTCTGGGCCAGGGCAGGCCCTCCATATATTCTCTCTGCCGCCCTTCCAGGATCTGCAGCAATTTCTGGTACTGTTTTGCATCCTTCGCCTGCCAGATTCCAAAATCGCAGGAGGCATATGCCGTCTCCCATCCGTTCTTCGCGCAGGCCTCCGACAGATGCCGCCCAAATTCCGCCGCATCTTTCTGTTCGTATCCGAACTCGTTCCACTGCATCCGCCTGTAATCCTCTTCCGGAACCACAATGCGGCGGAAGCTTGTCTTTCCAAACGCTCCCTGCTCTTTGATATAAACAGCCTTCTCCGCCTGCTTTCCACTTCCTGGCTCCTCCGGAAGAATGATGTTTTGCTCAAGCAACGCTTCCCAGACCATCTGCCGTACCCGCTCATAGGGAAGGGGAAAATCCAGCCGTCCCATGATCTGCCGCACCGTAAATCCCTGCTTCACGAGATGGCGGACCGCCCCGCCCCCTGCTGCGTCCAGTACAAAATCCGAAAGTGCCTGTTTGAAATATTTATTTTCTGTCATAAGTATTTCCTCCGCATCCTCTGCTCTCTACAAGGATTATAGCAGATTCCGCTGTCCTCTGGCAAGGTGCGTCTGTCTACGCCCGCACCAGATAATCCTTACTGACCCAGCCCACATGCTCTCCCGCAATCCGTACCTGGTAAAAGCCGCTGCTCTCGCCGGTTACATCCACCAGATTTCCCTCTCCCAGCTTCGGCCAGGCAGAAAGCAGGCCATAAGAGGTTCCGGGGCCGGTGCGGACATTGAGCCTTGCATCTCCGAGACCTGCTACCCGGCCTACCCATACCGGATAAGATTCCGCGCCCGTTCCAGCCTCCGTGATTTTCAAATACCAGGAGTTCACATATCCCCTCGCACTGCGGATATTGATCTTGGCCCAGTCATTCTCATAAAGTTCCAGAACATCCACCTCATTGCCCGCATCCAGCTTCGGCCAGGCGGAAAGCAGACTGTAATCCATTCCGGGGCCGGTACGGACATTGAGCTGGTCGCTGCCCTCCAGTTTCTGCACGACACCGTGGGCCCAGGGCTCATATGTCTTTTTTATGGCCGTACCATCCTCCGTCGGGATCTCTTCTCCTTCCAGAATCCGCCTGACATCTCTTCTAAAATCTGCCATGGTCTTCCCAAAGCGCCGAAAGTAAGGGGCCGGGTCGTCATGGTCAGAAGCGAAGCCCTTCTCATGAGCCTCATAATGCCCGATCACTCGCTCCGCCGTCAAAGCGTATTTTTTACAGAGGGTTCCATAATGATTGACGGCATTGTTCCATACCCGCTCGAACTCCGCCTTTGTCTCCAGTTCGCAAAGCTCATAACCGATGCAATGTTTATTCCCCCATCCAGTTCCGATCTGCCAGCAGGCCAGAGTATACGGCGCAAAATTGTAAATCCCTGTATCGTCAATAAAGCCGTGTACCAGTTTTTCCACACCGGGCTTATTCCATCGTTTATACCAGTTGCCGGAACCGCTCACAGCCCGGATCACAGCCGGATAGACAGAAGGGCTGTGAACAATCAGATACTCTACATTTTCCAGCCTTGTCCCCTGCCTGTAGCAGTCGTTCCTTGTACAGTAATATTCCTCTACCCTGAGACTCATCCTTCTACGCCTCCCTTTTGGCTTTCTCCGGTACTTTTAGAAGCAACCACCTGTTTATAGACTTGATGACTCCCGGTAGCTGCCAGCCCCGACACGATTCCCACCGCCACCGCAGACAAGACGTCTCCCGCCGGATAATCCGTCATTGTAAAAAATCCCAAAATTCCAAGAAGCCCGCCAAATCCCCCGCAGATGACCGGAAGCCATTTCCGGTCAAGAGGTGTGGCCCGGACTGCCGTAGCCGCCAGATAACAGATCACCGTAATTCCAACTACGCTTCCCATAGTCCCGATATCCATACACATTCTCCTTGCAAAAGATTCCTCTTCTTAATCTATGAGCAATTTTGCAAAGTGTGCCCCGCCTTTGGGAAATTCCGATGGGAGAAAACGAACTTTTCCAAAAGCGCTTCCACAAAGATCGGAGAAAAATTTGTCAAATTGCAAAAAAACGCTTTACATTTTCCAAAGTTGTGATAGAATGGATAAATGTACGGGGCATTAGCGCAGTTGGGAGCGCGCAACATTCGCATTGTTGAGGCCAGGGGTTCGAATCCCCTATGCTCCATGGGAAACAGCCCGGAAACATTAGGTTTCCGGGCTGTTTCATATTCTGAACTCTATGTATTTCTTTCCTTTTTGCTCTTTTGGGGACTATGTACTGTTTTCCATGTCTCCCGGGGCTGCCCGAAACTCTACCGGGGGCCCCCCTTCGTCCCCCACCAGAACGTCCAGACTTCCCACGGTATCCAGCAGCGCATCCTAAATCCAGAATAGCAAATATAATTCTGTACTACATCTTTATAGCGCCCTTCCAAATGGGAATTAAGGGGACGGCGCCTGGTACGGGTATAGGCTATATGATACCGGCAATAATAGGATTATTGTCCTTTTCCTCAAAAAAAACCATCTGCATTTCAGGAAGCCGGCCATAGACTTTTCCGTATTGGCAGAAAGCATTACAAATGGATATTCGAAAATGATCAGTCAGACGGCAACAGCAGTTACAACATTTCTTTTTAACCGGATTATGAAATTGCATGATCGGACTGATTGCAGTGCTGTTGCTTACACTGCCTGAGTTTTTTGGCGTAACAGGCGTATGCCTTGCGGTACCGATAGCGGAACTAATCACCATGACTGCAGCACTGGCCTTTCTTAATCACAACAGAGAAAAATACCACTACGCATGACAAGCGCTGTCCGGCCACACAAAATGACAGCTTTAAAAGGCAGTACAACCCCTGTAATCGGGGCTGCACCGCCTGATCTGAAATCACTTCCTTGTAGCTGAAGGCCCCTTCCCGTGTAACCGGAAGCCCTTTGCCGCGTCCACTTCTACTCCCCGCTCTCCTTATATTCCCGGACGATCTGGCGCATCGCTTCCGCGGCAATGCGGTTTTCTTCCATAGTGCCGATGCTCAGTCGGCACTGGCAGAAATCTCCCCGGATCCTCACTCCAAAGGTATAGAGCTCATCCGCAAAATATTTAGCCGGAATTCGTGGGTCAAAGAAAATGAAATTGGTGTGGGATTCCCACACACGGAAGCCCAGTTCTTTCATCACACCGGTCAGATAATCCCGTCCCTCTTTGTTTCTGCGAATGGTCATCTCAATAAACTCCCGGTCCTCCAATGCCGCTTCTGCCCCACAAAGCCCTACCCGGTTGCAGCAAAACCCCGTGGCGTCTGTCTGCAGATAATCAATGATCTCTTTATTGGATATCATGTATCCGATCCGTGAGCCTGCCATGCCATAAATTTTGGAGAAGGTCCGAACAATGATCAGATTTACGCCGTCAGCCACTTCACTGATCATACTGCGATAGCCGGGACGCTCAATAAAATCAAAGTATGCCTCATCCACCACCAGTACCACATGCTCCGGAAGGCGATGGATAAATTCTGCCAGTACGCCGTCATCACAGATGGTGCCTGTGGGATTGTTGGGGTTGGCAAGGAAGATCACCTTGGTTTTATCTGTAACGGCTTTTGCCACCTCATCAAATACCGGCTCATAATTGTCATCAAGAGGTACACTCACAAGGACACCGTTATTTTTCTTGGTCAGATTCAGATAGTTGGGATAAGTCGGCGTGGTGACGATCACTTCATCCCCCTCACGGATCAGCATTTCGGAAATGAATCCGAGGGCTGAGGTCCCACCCTGCGTCACCATGACCTGCTCTGTCTTTACACCGTGAAGCTTTGCCAGCTTTTCGCACAGCGAGACTGCCCGGATATCGGGATACCGGTTGGAATGGGCGATCTGTTCTGCCATGGCGGCAACCGCCTTGGGGGACGTCCCGAAGGGATTCTCGTTTTTATGCATGATAATCTCCTTCGTTACCCCTTCCCGGAAAGGCTTGAACGTATCACCTACACCGAAATTATAGGGGGGAACTTCTTTGACAAATTTGCTTACAAGATCTCTGAACATGGTAATTCCTCCTTTTCGTGCCGATAATTTTCGTACTGTTAATCCCTTGCAGAATCCATAATTTACAAAAAATATATCACAAGACGAGCCAGAAATATGTTAATTCTTTTACAAATTATAATATTTTTCATTAACTACTCTTTCGATTAAAGTTAAAAAATAAACATCGGGAAATGTAAACTATTTTACAGACTCTTTTCTGCAAAAAATATATTTTAATTTATAACTGAATGACATACACGAGCGAAAGGAGTAACTGTATGGAAAAAAAAGACGATAAGGTATTGTTTTATGGCGGGAAAGGTATGTCTCTGCTTCCGCTGGCCCTGTTCGTGGCATCCTGTGTACTGTTTTTTGTCGTATTTAAGGATTATGCCATGGAATCCCTTTGCGTCGGAGGTTTTGGTGCACTGATCATCGGCAGCATTTTTGCCAAAAAGAAAAGCACCTATTGGGATTCCGTCGTAAAAGGCATGTGCTCCGAGACCATGGGCACTCTGGCGCTGATCCTGATGATCGTAGGCATGTTCGGCAAAATGATGACCCGTGCCGGCATCGCAAACGGCTTCGTATGGCTGGGAGATGCCATGGGGCTGTCCGGCGGCCTGTTCACCGCCTTTGCTTTCATCGCCACCTGTGTGATCTCCATGGCGACAGGCACCTCCATCGGCACCCTCTTCACCGGGTTCCCGATCCTCTATCCATCCGGCATTCTCCTGGGGGCACACCCTGTTTTCCTGGCAGGCGCAATTTTAAGCGGCGCAATCTTCGGAGACAACGTGGCTCCCATCTCCGACACCACCATCGCTTCCGCTTCCACCCAAGAGTATACAAAAAGAGAAGGTGTTGCCGAAATCGGAGGCGTTGTAGCCACCCGTATGAAATATGCACTGGTGGCCGCGGCTGCTGCGGTTGTCCTGTTTATCATTTTCGGCGGTTCCGGTTCCGGCGTCGACGAGGCCGGGCGGGAACTCCTGGCCCAGTATAAAGATCCCAAGGGCCTGATCATGCTGATCCCCGTTGTGGTCCTGCTGGTAGTTGCCGTAAAATCCCAGAGCATTTTCCGCGCATGTACCTGGGGCATCCTCTCCGGCTGCGTCGTCGGGCTCGTCTCCGGTGTCTTAACTCCTGCGGATATCATGAGCATGGAAAACGGCTCTCTGGCCGGCTTTTTGATTGACGGTGTGAAAAACATGCTCGGAACCTTCGGTTATCTCTATGCGGTCGCCGGCATCATCGGTGTCCTAAACGGCAGCGGCATGATGGAGACGATCATCGAAAAGCTGGTTCACAGCAAGTTAAACCAGACGGCCCTGGGTTCTGAAATTATCATGGCTATCGGCATGATGGTTTCTTCTGTCTGCTTAGGCTCCGCTAACGGCCCGGCCATTATCATGTTCGGCCCTATCGCCAACGATATCGGCAAGTCCAGGGAGCTGCATCCCTATCGCCGTGCTAATATCCTTGACGGCTTCGGAAGCACCCTTCCGGTCATTATCCCGGTCACCAGCTCTTTTATCTTCATTGTCATCTCCTGTATCCAAGGAGTGGCCGGGGAATATTCCTTCATCCAGATGCTCAGTCCGGTCGCCGTTGCCGGCGCAACCTTCCACTGCTGGTGCCTCTTCGCCGTACTCGCATTCTCTGTGATCACCGGATGGGGACGACGCTTTGAGGGACCGGAGGGACATCCGGAAAAGCGGTAGCACATCCTGTAAATCCTTGACAAAAACCAGGCCCCGCCCTTTCGGCGCCTGGTTTTTTTATGTGCACACAGGTGCGGAGAGGACGGATGCAGCATAAGCTGCCGCATCCCCGCTTCGGCCAGTAAAAAGAAAGTTATTTCAGAAAATGTAAAAGAGGTTACTGAAAATTCTATGTTTATTTGTTAATATATAGGAAAAATCAGCAGGAATCCGGATGAAAGCCTGTGACAGAAAGGGGTGAAGCAGTCAGTGCTGTTATGCAGAGTCGTCGGAATGGTGGTCTCGCAGCAAAAAGAAGAATTTCTGATGGGAAAAAAGCTTCTCGTCTGCGAAACACTGGAAGAACAAAGCAGACAGAAATTCGTAGCCGTGGATATGGTGGGGGCCGGAGTCGGGAGCGAGGTGCTGGTCAGCCATCACATCTGTGTGAAACCGGACGTCTATGTGGATGACCGAATCGTAGCGATCGTCGATTCCGTATCGGAATAACCTATCACGAAAAGGAGGAAGGAAATCGTATGCAATCTTTAGGATTTGTGGAAACGAAGGGGTATGTGCCGGCATTTGCCGTGGCAGACGCCATGGTGAAATCCGCCAATGTGGAAATCAGGAAGAAGGTGTGGGTAGGCGCCGGGCTGGTCACCGTGATCGTGAGCGGTGAAGTGGGCGCCGTGCGCATGGCCGTCGACGCAGGGGCCGCAGCCGCCAATCAGATGGAAGCCTTGGAGGGCTGCCTCACCATCGCCCGGCCGACGAAAGAGTTACTGGAAATGATCGACAGCCAGTCTTGAAAGTAAAACACGAAAAAGGAGGAAGAAACGATATGTTATCCTGGGGCTTTATAGAAGTGATCGGCTATGTGCCTGCGGTTGCCGGTGCAGACGCCATGGTAAAAGCGGCCAATATCGAAATCGCCGGCATGGAAGTCATCGGCGGCGGCATGGTGACCATCGCCATCCGCGGTGAAATCGGCGCTGTGAGGACAGCCATCGACGCAGGTGTCGATGCGGTAAGGCAGGCAGGGACACTCCACAGTTTTCATGTGATCGCAAGGCCGAGCAAAGACGCACAGAAGATTCTGAACATCCAGATGGTTCAGGAGGGATAAGAAAGGGAGGAGGAAATCATGGACGCATATGGATATATTGAGGTATTGGGCCTGGTATGTGCAGTGACCGCGGCGGACGCCGCGCTGAAGGCGGCCAATGTGGAGGTTGTGGGAAAGGAAAATACCGGCGCCGGAATGGTGGCCGTCATCATCAAAGGGGAAATCGGCGCCGTCCGCGCCGCACTGGACGCTGCGGAGGAAGCTGTCTCTCGTATCGGAAAGGTGGTTCACACCAATGTGATCGCAAAACCGGACCAAAGCCTGCAGCAGTTATATTAAGGAGGTGACGGCTTATGCAGAAGATCCTTACCAAAAGCGAAATACTGGACTACAGCAAAAAGGGGATCCGGCAGATCCCCATGGAGGAAATACCGCTCATGACCGACCTGGCCAGGGAAGAGCTTAACCGCCTGGGCATGGAGATCGTTCTCACGGACAGAGGCACGGCCTCTGCGCCCATCCC
The DNA here is from genome assembly GCA_910588815.1 of uncultured Lachnospiraceae bacterium. GTDB lineage: Bacteria > Bacillota > Clostridia > Lachnospirales > Lachnospiraceae > Lientehia. Next base: position 42,764 of record CAJUQY010000015.1, read on the forward strand.
CGCTGTCCCGGCACCGGCACAGGCGGCTCCTGCCGCCGTACCCGGGAGTACCGGCGGCGGCTACGGAGGTGCTGCCGTCTATGAGGGGGGCTTAGGCAAGCCCCTTTTTAAAGAAGTGATCCGTTCCGTCCGAAAGCTTGTGGGGACTTTCATCGGCACTCCCCATCCGGTCATGACGGAATATGTGGGACATCTGGGCTTTGATTTCGTCTGCATTGACAGCGAGCACAACGCCATCCATCTGGAAACGCTTCAGAAGATGCTTCAGTCTCTGTCCCACACTCCAACCTACGGTATGGTCCGGATTCCCACCCTCTCCTACGAGATGGTAACCGGTGCGCTGGATATCGGCGCCGACGCACTTCTGATCCCCCAGATCCGAACCGTGGAAGACATCGTCCGCCTGAAATCCTACAGCCAGTATCCTCCCGTCGGCCGCAGGGGAGTCGGCCCTTCCCGTCTCTGGGAATACGGAGATTCCATCGGAAAGCTGGGCGAAGCCGGCGATATCAACCGGACCACCAATATCGTAATCCAGCTGGAGACTGTATCTGCCGTCGAAAACATCGACGGGATCCTGGAGGAATCCGCCGGCTTCGTGGACATGTTTTTTATCGGTCCCGGCGACCTTTCTATGGATATGGGTATTTTCGGCCAGTTCTCCAACCCGAAGCTGGTGGATACGATTATGTACCTTCGTGAAAAAACCAATGCCGCCGGAAAACGGCTTGGCATCTTCGCAGGCAATTTTCAGGCGGCGAAAAGCTGGTTCGACAAGGGCTTTGACATGGTAATCATCAATTCAGAGCTGGCGCTCCTCGGGACGGCCGTCTCACAGGAAATGCCCGGGCTGCGCGCGGCAATCGGAGAAAAACAGTGAAAAAATTTATTACTGCAAGCGACGTGGCCGCTCTGGCCCGCAAAGGGAAAACAGAATATGTGATCGGACCAGATCACCGGCTCACAGACCTGGCCAGGGAAACGGCCCAAAAACATGGAATCCGGCTGATACGGGAAACGGTTTCCTCTGCGGCACAACCTGCCTTTCCTCCGCGGATATTATCTGCCCCGCCTGTAAAGGCGCAGCCTGCTCCGATGCAGACTCCGGCAGGCCCTCCGCCTGTGGTTTCGGTCACGTCCCGGTACGACATGGTTGTCGAAAACGGGACAGTGCTGCTGCCGGAGGCCGGACGACTTCCCGTCAATCTTTGTATCCGCGACGGAAAAATCGCAGCCCTGACCACGGAACCGGTATCCGCATCTTCCAGGATCGACGCCTCCGGACTCTATGTCCTGCCGGGTATTGTGGATCCCCACACTCATCTCGGCCTGTTCGCCCCCCTGGAGACAGAACTGGAAACCGAGACCCGCTCCGCCCTCCTGGGCGGCGTCACCACAATCGGCACCTTTTTCAACCGTCCGGACAGCTACCTTTCCCTGATCGATTTTTTGGAGGAGCAGGTTCCGAATCTCTCACACACAGACATCTTTCCCCATTTGACCCTGCGTGAAGAGGCACAGCTTGCGGAGCTTCCCCTTTATTCTGCGAGAGGGATGAATTCCTATAAAGTCTATATGTGCGGAATCCCCGGTCTTTTTCCCCATCAGGAGGACGGCTTTATCGTCCGATGTATGGAGAAGCTCTCCAGGCTCCCCGCAGATCCAATTCTGTGCGTACATGCAGAAAACGCTTCCATCGTGGAATACGCAGAGGCTTCCCTGGCAGCGCCGCCGGATACTTTGAAAGCCTTTGCCGGGAGCCATCCGAACCTGTCAGAAGGCGAGGCCGTCGTCCGGACTGCCTACCTGTCAAAAGCGCTGGGGTTCAGGACTTATCTGGTCCACACCTCCTGCCGGGAGAGCATGGAAGCTCTGCGGACAGCCAAACACGAAAAGCTGTTTGTGGAAACCACCTCCCCCTATCTGTCCCTGGACACGGAAAGCGATGTGGGAGTTTACGGGAAGATGCTCCCTCCCTTCCGCGCGCCCAAGGACAGAAAGGCTCTCTGGGACGGCATCCGGACAGGCATCATCGATACCATAGGCACGGACAACACCACCATCACCTGTGAGGAAAAACAGGTTGCAGGCGGCATGGCATCGGCCCTCGCCGGTTACCCCGCCCTCGGGACCCATCTGGTCTCTGTCCTGAACGAAGGATTTTTCCGCCAGGAAATCCCTCTGGAAAAGCTGATACCATTGATGACCATGAACCCGGCAAAAATATTCGGCATCTATCCCAGAAAGGGAACCCTGCTGCCGGGTTCTGACGCAGATGTGGTTCTCGTGGACATGAACCTTTGCAGGACTGCTGAGCCGGCAGGGTTGCAGAGCCGCTCCGACTTCTCCCTCTTTCAGGGAAAAACACTCCGCGCCTGGCCCCTGGTGACCATAAAAGGCGGGCGTATTGCCGCCCGGGATGGACGTCTGGCCGACGATTCCCCCTCCGGAAGGGTTCTAAAGCACGGTATGCTGTGATCTTTGCAGAAGCCATAGGAGGACGATCGGGCAAGGACCATTTATCTTCCTCTTTGCGCCCCTGTACACAAAACCGGCAGGCGCCTGTCTGAGAAGCCTGCCGGTTTTTCAATTCTCATTCTTGTACTCGTCCAGAAAATCATAAAGCCTTTCCGGATCCTTGATAATAATGTATCCGTCGAAGGAATCCTTTTTGAGAATCCCCATATTCTGGAATTTGCTGATGATATTGGACACCGATACCCGGGACAAGCCTGTCAAGTCGGCGATATTCTGATGGGTATATTTCAAGGTGAACTTATAAGACGATGTTTTCAGCTGTTTGGAATAGTCATTAATCAGGTTCACCAGCACATAAGCAACCCGGTAGGTTGCATCGTTAAAGGACATCTGCTTGATCGCCGTGGTGAGCAGCCTGGTCTTCAATGCCTGGGTCTTCATCACATTCATGGCAAGCTTCGGACTCTCCTCTAGGCGGCGTAGGAACAAATCGGCGGGAATGGCGTAGATCACCGAATCCGTCACCGCAGTCGCCGCACAGTTATAAGGAAGGCCATTGAACAGAGACAGTTCTCCAAAAATAGAATTTTGGTCGCAGATAAAAAGGATCCGGCGGTTTCCGTTGGGGCCAAAAACACTCAGTTGGACCCGGCCGCTCTTGCACAGGTAAACGTAGCGAAAGGCCTGCAACTGATGGAACAGCTCCTGCTGCGGCCGATAACGCTTCGGCGTAAGTCCTTCCGTGACCAGACTCCAATCCAGTTCCTTTGTATTCAGCCACAAGGAGTCGTCGATTTCAAAATAGGGATGGGATTCTTCCTTCTGCTTCATCTTTCTTCCTCATACATCAATCCGCATTGTCAAGTTATGGTTATTTTAAAGAAAAAATTAAACTTTGTCAAATGAATTACTGAATTAAGACTTCTCTTCTGTGATAATAAAAATTGTAGACAATTAAACCGTTTTTGACATGCATATTGATTTCAGGAGGTGAAACTGATGTTAGAGCGATTATTTAACCCGGAGGGAATCGCAGTGGTCGGCGCCTCTGCCAACCCCTCCAAGGCAGGGTTCGTCGCTATCCGGAATATGCGGGAAAAAAATTATCCCGGAAGGGTATATCCCGTCAATCCCAAGGAAAAGAGCATCCTGGATTACCCTTGTTCCGCTTCCCTGAGGGAGATTGAGGGACATGTGGATTTGGTGGTCCTGATTATGCCGTCCAGGCTGATCTACAGCGTCATGGACGATCTGGATGCCAGGATGGAAGAAAAACACGACGTCCGGTTTCTCGTCTGCGCCGCCGCCGATTACGCCGAGACCAAGACACCGGAGGGGATCAGGCGCCAGGAACGGCTCATGGAAACGGCCAGACGTTTCGGTATCCGCGTCGTCGGCCCCAACTGCATCGGCGTGATCGACAACCGAAGCCTGGTGGACACCACCTTCGTCGATACGGGCGTCACCTTTTCCGCCTTCGGAAACCCCACCGGGATCACCTTTATCTCCCAGAGCGGCGCCCTGGCTACTTCCGTACTGATGGAAGGAGCGGCCCGCGTCGTCCCGGTTCTCTATAATAAATTCATTTCCATCGGAAATATGGCGGATCTGGATTTTGCCGACCTGCTGGAATGGCTGGCAGAGGATGAGACCACCTCGGTGATCGGCATCTACATGGAAGGCTACAAAGACGGCCGCAGGCTGGCGGAAATTTTCAAAAAAGTCACCAGAAAAAAACCGATCGTCGTCTTGAAAGTCGGCAGAAGCAGCCTTGGGAGCGCCGCGGCAAACTCCCATACCGGTTCCATGGCCGGATCCGACCGGGTCTACGACGCCATGTTCAAACAGACCGGAGCCATACGGGTAGAAACCATCGATGAACTGATCGACACTCTGCAGGCCTTTGACCGTCTTCCGGTCCCGAAGGGAAACAATACGTTTTTATATACCCAGGCCGGAGGCCCAGGCATCTACTGTACCGACGCCATAAGCAGCCATAAAAATCTCTGCATGCCTGTCGTTTCCGACGAGACCAAAGAGCGGCTGGCCGCTTCCCAGCTTCCCATGGCAAATATCTGCCACCCGGAGGGTTATGCGGATATCACGGCTTCCGCCTCCCCTAAAAACCACGCCGACGGGCTTCAGATTGTGCTGGAGGACCCTTCCGTCGATCTGGTAATATTTCTCACAGTGGTCCCCACCTTCCTGCCCCAGAAGGAGTTGGCAGACGCATTGGTGGCCGTGGAACATTCCGTTCCGGCAGGCCAGAGAAAACCGGTATTTTACTGTGTCATGGCAGGCGCCTATACAGCCCCGGCGAGAAGGATCCTGGAAAACAACGGGCTCTGTACTTTCAACACCCCGGAAAAAGCTGTCCTGGCCGCAAAAAATATGTGTCGCTACGCCGAATATCTGTCGAGACAGGAGGAAGAACATGGGAAAAGCACTCAATGAGTTAAAAAGCGGAAAGCTTTTAAATGATTATGGGATCCCGGTCGTCGTATCGGAATTCCTGACAGATGGAAGCGGCGAGGCCATTGCCGCGGCCGCGGCAAAAACCGGTTTTCCCGCGGTCATGAAGATCCTTTCGGAGGATATCCTCCACAAGACGGATCTTGGCTGCGTGAAATTAAATATCACAGACGAAGCAGAGATGAAGGCCGCCTATGAAGAAATTCTGGCAAATGCCAAAAAAGGCGCGCCGAATGCCAGAATTCAGGGCGTCCTGGTTCAGCAGATGCTGCCGAAGGGCTTCGAGGTGCTCTTGGGCATCAGCACCGATCCCCAGTTCGGACGGGTCATCATGGTAGGGCTCGGAGGGATCTATGTGGAGCTTTTGCAGGCAGTCTCCCTCCGGATCCTTCCCATCACCAGGACGGACGCCCTGCAGATGCTTGAGGAAACTCCTCTGGCAAAAGCCTGCGAAGGACTCCGCGGCGTAACCTATGACAGGGAAGAAATTGTGGACGCCCTGATGAATCTGTCCAGGCTGGCCGTCTCTCACCCGGAGATCACGGAGATTGATATCAATCCCTTCGTCCTTTTTGGGGACGGACGAAAAGCCGCCGGCGTCGACGCCATGGTCGTCTGCCGGGAAGAAACATAATTCTCTGAAAAAAGTGAAGGAGGAACGCTGTATGAAAGAAATAAGGCTTCACGGAATCGGAGGCATGGGAACGGTAAAAGCAGGAGAAATGCTGGTCCATGCCGCCGTTGCGGCAGGAAAATTCGGAAATTCCATGCCCTTTTTCGGCTTTGAACGCCAAGGGGCGCCGGTCGCCTCTTATGTCAGGCTCGGCGATCAGAAAATCCGCGCCAAAAACCAGGTCTACCACCCGGACTGTGTCATCATCCAGGATCCCAGCCTCTTAATCTCCACTCCGGTATTTGAAGGGCTGAAGGAGCATTCTTATGTGATCCTGAACACAAAAGCCCAGAACCCGAAGGAGCTGGTCAGGGATCCGAATGTGGCCTGCCTGGCCTGTCTGGACGCCACTTCCATCGCCCTGGAGCTTTTAGGCCGCCCCATCCCCAACACCATTATTCTGGGCGCTTTTGTCCGGGCCACCGGATGGGTGGACAAAGAAGGACTTGAGACAGTCATCGGACGCACCTTCGGCGAAAAAAATGTCGAAGCCTTCCGCCGGGGCTATGAAGAAGCGAAGCTGTACCATTTTGACCAAGGAGGGATCTCATGAAATTTATCAGTGATTATATCGTTCCCATTGGGCCGGAAGGGCTTCATATCGTACAGACCGGCAAATGGCGCACCAGAAAACCGGCGATGGACAAGACAAAATGTGTCAAATGCGGCATGTGCCTGATGTACTGCCCGGTAAACTCCGTAAAAAGAAATGCAGACGGCAGCTTCGAGATCTGCTACGACTACTGCAAGGGCTGCGGGATCTGTGCCCACGAATGTAAAAAAGGCGCAATTGAGATGCAGCCAGTAAAGGAGGAAGAATAATGGCTGAGGTTAAAGTTATCAATGGCAACATGGCCGCCGCCATCGGCGCCAGGCTCTGCCGCCCGGATATCATTGCGGCATATCCGATTACTCCCCAGACTCCTATCGTCGAATATCTGGCCGATTTTGTGACCGGCGGGCTTTTAAACAGCTCCGTCAGCGAAGTAGAAAGCGAGCTTTCCGCCATGAGCGTCGTGACCGGCGCCTCTCTGGCCGGCTCCCGTGTGTTTACCGCTACGGCTTCCCAGGGACTTTCCCTTATGTATGAGCCTTATTTCCGGGCCTCCACCCTGCGGCTTCCCGTCGTGATGGCCGTGGCCAACCGGGAGATGATCTCTCCCCAGACCCTCTGGGGCGGCCCCCAGGACTCACTGACCGTCCGGGACGCCGGCTGGCTGCAGATCTATGTGGAGGACAATCAGGAGATCCTGGATACCCTGATCCTGGCATACCGGATCGCAGAGGACAAAAACGTCCTGCTTCCCATCAACGTATGCTTTGACGGCTTTTATTTGTCCCATATGTCGGAACGGGTGGAAATCCCGGAACAGGCCCAGGTGGACGATTTCCTGCCAAAATACGTTCCGGAGCATATCATTCTGGATCCTTCCCGCCCCATGGCCGTGGATCCTCTGACAAACGGATATCTGCTGACCGAATACCGGCTGAAGCATATGCTGGCCCAGCAGAATGCCTTAAAGCTCTTAGAAGTCCTTGACGGTGAATTCAAAGACCGCTTCGGCCGAAGCTACGGCGGCTCTGTGGAGGAATATTGCTGCGAAGACGCTGACTATATCCTAGTGACCATGGGCTCCATGACCGGCGTCGCCAAGGACTGTGTGGACGCTTCCAGGAAGGCCGGCAAAAAAATCGGCCTGTTAAAAATCCGCATGGTCCGTCCCTTCCCCTCTGTCCGTGTGGCCGAGGTTTTAAAGGGCCGGAAAGCTTACGGCGTCATTGACCGGAACGTATCCTTCGGATGGAATACCGGGATAATCTACGAAGAGATCTGCGCCTCCATGAACCGGGCAGGCCAGTTCGTTCCCAATATTCCGTTTATTGCCGGTCTCGGCGGCGAGGATATCACAGCCGCCCATATAAACTATGCCATCGACGAAATTATAGACCATGCCGCAGACTCCGTCAGGAATGCGACTGTGTGGTTAAACCGGGAAGACAAAGGGAAGGAGGACACGAAATGAACGTAATCGAAAAGCTTGCGTCCTATGAGGACCAGATTTCCCCTGGCATTTCCGCCTGTGTGGGATGTAATGTGGAGCTGACCCTGCGCACCTGCATGAAGGTGCTGGGGCCGGATACGATTTTCGCAATCCCGCCGGGATGTATGGGAGGCGTCGGCGTCGTCGGCTGGGACAAAAAGTCCGGTGCGAAGACCCCCGTGTTTTTCCCGCTGTTAGACAATGTTGCCTCCATGCTCGCCGGCATCAAGCTGCACTATGAACATATCGGACGCCATGTCAACGTGGTCGCCTTTGCCGGCGACGGAGCCTCCGTGGACGCCGGTATGCAGTGTCTCTCCGGCGCAGCCGAGCGGGGCGACAAGCTGATCTACATCTGCTACGACAACGAAGGCTACATGAATACCGGCTATCAGCGCAGCGGTTCCACCACCAAGGGCGCCTGGACCTCCACCACCCCTGTCATAGACGGGAAAGGCGGGAAAAAGCAGAACAAAAAGGATTTCCCCATGATTATGGCCATGCATGATCTGCCTTATATGGCAACCATGAGCCCCGCCTACATCCCGGACATGGTCCGTAAACTGGAAAAAGCCATGGCTGTGGAAAACGGCCTTGTATATCTCCATGTCTACAATCCCTGCCTGACCGGCTGGGGCTGTACCTCCGACGAAAGCATTGAAGCCTGCAGACTCTCCGTGGAAACCAACTTCGCTCCCCTCTATGAGGTGGAAAACGGAAGCTTCCGGATGTCTCTCGACGTGAAGAATCCGAAGCCGGTCCGGGAATTCATAAAGAAATTCAAGAAATTCCGCCATCTGACAGAGGAAGACATTGAAGCCCTCCAGGAGCTGACCAACCGGAAGATTGAACGTCTCCGCAAATTGTGCACGCTCTAAAGCCTCAACGGACCCCTGGCGCCATTTTCCCCGGCAGACACGTCGGCCTTCCTATCGTCTGCCGGGGAATGGCGCCGGGGGTTTTCAGAATCATCCATGAGAAAAGAATCATCCCTGCTCCGCGAGCATCATCTCTTCCCACATCCATTTCAGATAATCTCTGTATCCGGCGGCCTCCACCGCTTCCGCAGCCAGAATATCCACCGCCCCCAGAGTCGTTCCGTTCAAGGTATAAGTCAGATTTCCCACGATATCTCCCTCTGCCACCGGCGCAGTCAATGTCTCCGGCAGGGTTACCGTCCGCTCCACGGCAGAAAAGTCCTCCCCGTTCATCCCCAGGTAAGAAAAATCCCCGCCATAGCGAAGAGCCGCTTCCGAAGCCACCCCCATGGCGACCGGAATCTTTGGGAGGGCCTCTCTGGCCTCATCATTATCCCGAAACAGTCTGCACCCGGCAAAGCCGTAGTTTAAAAGGCTGGCAGCTTCCGAAAAGCGCACCTTGTAATCCGGCGCCGCCATAACAACGGCAATCAATTCCACGCCATCCTTTTTGGCCGTAGCCGACAGGCAGTATTTCGCCAGGCTGGTACTCCCGGTCTTCAGCCCGGTCACTGTAAAGGAATTGCTCATTTTCAGAAGCTTGTTGGTATTGGAGAGGCAAAATTCGCTGCTCCCCTTATTTGTCACATGGGTGATGTTTTCCATCCAGATCGTGCTGTAATTCTCAATCTCCGGATAGTTGGTGATCAGCTCCCGGCTCATGACGGCCACATCCCTGGCGGATGTTAAATGGGTCGCCGAATCCGTCAGACCGCAGCAGTCCTCAAAAGTTGTCTGGCTCATCCCAAGGGCCTTCGCCCGTTCGTTCATCATCCGCACAAATTCCGACTCACTCCCCGCTATGTACTCTGCCATGGTCACCGCCGCATCATTCCCGGAGGCAATCACGATACACTTGATCAAAGTCTCGACCGTCTGGCTCTCTCCTTCCTCCAAAAACACCTGGGAGCCCCCCATGGATTTGGCGTAGGCGCTGGTGGTCACCTGATCGTCCATGGAAATCCTGCCGTCCCTGATGGCATCAAAGATCAAGATCAGGGTCATGATCTTTGTGATGCTGGCCGGCCTTAATGCCTCGTCTGCATTCTTTTCATAAATCACTGTTCCCGTGGATGCCTCCATGAGAACCGCCGAGCGGGCCGTAAGCCCCAAGTCCGCCGTCTGCGCACCCTCCTGCGCTGCCGGCTGTGGTTTGGCCTCCCCCGGTGTCTCCGTCTCTGTTTCTCCTGCCTCCTCTGTCTCCGGAGACAGCAAAAACGGCTGTCCCTCTCCCGCCGCCAATGCCGGGCACCACAAGAAAAATGCCAGGCAGAGGGACAGAAAAAGCACAGCCATTTGTTGAAGTAATCGTTTCATAAAACCTGCTCCGTGGTTTTCTCATTCCTTCTATATTTATGAAATTCAGACAGATTCTATGCCGGTTCCTCCGGATAACCCTCCGGATTGTTTTTCTGCCAATTCCAGGCATCCCGGCACATATCCTCCAGGCCCTTCCGGGCCTCCCATCCAAGCATCTGCCTGGCCTTTGAGGCGTCCGCATAGCATTCCGCGATGTCTCCTGCCCGCCGCTTCACGATATCGTAGGGAACCGCCACTCCGTTCACCCGCTCAAAGGTTCCAACAAGGTCCAGAACACTATAGCCTGTCCCCGTCCCCAGGTTAAAGGTTTCCACTCCCGTATGCCGCTCTCCATAAGCAAGCGCCGCCACATGCCCTCTGGCCAAATCCACTACATGGATGTAGTCCCGGATCCCCGTCCCGTCCGGCGTGGGATAATCGTTTCCGAAAACTTTAAGTCTCGGAAGCCTCCCCACCGCCACCTGGGAAATATAGGGCATCAGGTTATTGGGGATCCCATCCGGATTCTCCCCGATCCGTCCGCTTTCGTGGGCGCCTATGGGGTTAAAATAACGCAGAAGCACCACGGACAGCTCCTGATCCGCATGGGCCGCATCCCGCAGAATCTGCTCGATAAAAACCTTTGTCCAGCCGTAAGGGTTTGTACAGCCATGCCCCACAGGCATCTCCTCCGTAATGGGGACTGCCTCTGGAGTCCCATACACCGTTGCGGAAGAACTGAACACGATCCGTTTACAGCCGTGCCTTTTCATCACCTTGAGAAGCGCAAGCGTGCTCCCCAGATTGTTTTCATAATACTCAAGCGGCTTCTCCACGGACTCTCCCACCGCTTTGAGCCCCGCAAAATGAATAACCGCCTCTATCTCCTGTTCCGAAAAAATCCGGTCCAAAGCGGCCTCGTCCGCCACGTCCGCCTTATAAAAAGGAAACCTTGTCCCGGCGAGGGCCTCCGCCCGTCTCACCGCTTCCAAAAGGCTGTTGGACAGATTGTCCGCAATCACCACGGAATCTCCGCTTCCTGCCACCTCAATGGCCGTATGGGTGCCGATATACCCCGCTCCTCCTGTCAATAAAACTGCCATCTGTTTTCCTCCTGTAACTATAATCCTGTCCACAAATCAATTTCCCATACGGTGAAAAGAGCGCGCCCCTCGGCGCGCCCTTACTTTGAATGTGTACATGGTCCGGGACGCAGCACTCAGACAGCTTCTGTCCGGCGAGTAGGAAACTTGCTGTGAACCCATCCTCCACATATCAATTGTGCATATTCTTCGTTGCTTTGAGACTTTGTAGATATGTCTGCTCAACCCATAAGCCGACACCTGGGGAAAACCCCGTCGGATGTAAAGCTTTCCACGGAAGCTCATCTCACGCACCAAGCAGGTTTCCTGACTGACAGCTCCTTACGTCTCCTCTCCTTCTCGCATGATAGGGTTTGCAATGGATTTTGAGGAACGCGCTCTGAATACAGTGACCGGATCGCTCAGGATTCTCACCTGATTCCCTTTTCCCACAAAAAGCAGGCACTTGATACGGCAATCGTCTTGCACATTTCAACTATACCACAAGAGCCGCCAAGTGGCAACCCAAAAGACTTTTTTTATGGTTTTTCTTTCTTCTCATAGGATAAAAAGTACGGCTCTGTGGCACTCAAAACAATATTATCCTCGCTCACCTGACAGACGGTGATCTCATTCTCTCCTTGCTCCAATGACACATCGCCGCAATAGAGCAGATTCACAGACACATAATCCGTCTCGCAGGCATCCCCATTGAGATAGACCACACTGTTTGGCGTATAGTTCCAGCCGGTCACATAAAGCCCCTGATTCTGAGTCATGACCTGGCTGATCGTAATCGGCTGCACTCCCATGTGAAGCTCTGTCGCCTCATAAGGAATCTTTCCCTCAAATACTTCCTGGTCCCCGTAAAGGATATCATATTCCAAAAGCTTCATATCCTCCAGATACTTTTCTGTCTCCGCCTCCGTATGAACCAGTTCCTGAAGCCACGCCTGGTGGTAACGGAACATGGTCCCCTTCTGAATTCCGATCTTATGCAGGACCCAGGCGCCAAGCTGGTAAGCCTCCACATCCCTTTTCGACCGCTCCAGCCCGATATTATCCCAGATCACATACTCTGTCTGAAAGACATCTTTGTTCTCCAGCTTTTCCTCTGTGAGATCCAGGCTGGGAAGGTGATCCCCGTACATTACAAGGACGGTCTCCTCCCCACAGCCCTCCAGATAGCCGATCAGTTCGCCTACAAAGCTGTCCATCTCTCTCAGCTGCGCCACATAATATTCCATGGCATTGGTCTCCTCCTCCGTGGGAAGTCCGCTCACCGTAATCTCCGGTGTATCCAAAACCTTTTCCTCCGGATAAGAACCGTGCCCCTGGACGGAGATCGTGTAAATCATATCCACTCCCGTGGTGGATTTCATGACCTTTGCAATCTGCTTCGTGAGCATTTCATCCTTGGCCCAGCCCATGTAAGTCCTGTCACTGCCATTCATATATTCCAAAGAGGTAAAGCTGTCGAATCCCAACTGGGAGAATACCGTGTAACGGTCATAAAAGGTACCTGAGTTGTTGTGAATCGCCTGGGCATGATAACCGATTTCCTTCAGGTCAAAACAAAGGCTCTCGCAGACTTCCTTCTGAAGCACCGTTTTATAAGGGTATTCCCCCGGCCCGAAAAAATCCAGGTTCATGCCGGTAATCACTTCAAACTCCGTATTGGCCGTACCTGCTCCCACGGCAGGCACCCACAGATATCCGGAGGAATACTGCTCCTTGAGCCTCCGGAAATTGGGAATCGGATCCTCAGAACATTCCATATGAAGATATTTCATGGGATCGCTGAAGGATTCCAGTTGCAGAAAGATAATATTGGGAGTCTGCCTTGTGACGGCCATCCCCTGCTCATCCACCGCCAGAGGCCTCTCCTCCTCGATCAGGGGAGACCACCCGTGCTCCTCCGGAAGAAATTCCTCCTCCTTGATCTCCTGCACCGTCTCCACGCTGTAATCCTCCGGCTTACTGATACCGGTATTGACCAGACTGTTTGCAAAGCAGTAGGGAAATCCATAATCCAGATAGGCCTGCGCCAGATTTCCGAACTGATTTGCCAAAAGTCCCGTCCTCATCCCTACGCCGGAAAGCCCGAAAAGCGCCAGCAGGGAAAATAGGATAAACACGCTCCCCTTCACATAAGCAGGCTTTTTCTGCCATTTGGGAAGCTTCCGGAACAAAACTACAAGTCCCGCCAGAAGAAGCAGCAGACCGGCAGCCATCAGCACCAGGTGCCACCAGGTCAGATACTTTCCGGCAATGGTCATCGCATCCTTGGTGAGCCGCAGGTCTGCCCCGTTAAAGGGCGTAACCCGGCAGTTAAGAAGCACCAGGTTCACAAATCCCAGAAGCAGCCAAACAACGCCGATGACCGTCCCCAAAAACAACTTTCTCTTTACCAAAAGCAGCAGGGAAAAGCACCAAAAAATAATACAGGTATTGTACAGAAAAATATGCGGCCTCGTCACCAAAAACACCATCGGCTTCCAGAGAGACCGCCTGGAAAGTACCTCCACCAGAAAATTTAAAGCTGCTGCTGCTGCAAAACTGAAAAGTACCGGATGCCGGCCGGCCTCCCGCCTCAGCTTTTCCATATACGCACGCATAGTCCCAACCCTTTTCCTCATTTTCATTCCCTGTTTTATATCTCTTGCATTCCCCATGAATATAGCAGATTTTTTCAAAAAATCCTATAGGGAAATTCTACTAAAATTCTTAGGGTTTCCTTAAAGATTTAAGACAAGAAACCCTTGTAAACGCTGTACTTTCGGAGATTTTTTGTTACTAACGTGTTACTA
>CAJUQY010000016.1:0-25510 GCA_910588815.1 uncultured Lachnospiraceae bacterium
ACCGGTCTAATTGTCGTGGAAAAAATTCGTATCAAAAATTTATAAAAAACCTGCTAAAAAGTCTTGACTTTTGTTAGCAGGTTTTACTGAATCGGAAAAGGAGAGACGAATCCCTGTGAAAGCCGTTTTGCTTTCACGGTTTTTTTGAGGGGATCCGCATGCATGGATTAACCTGTCCTCAATCCGAAACTTCCGAAAAAATTTCTCCGGAATTTTCCTGCCTGTGAAACTTCCGTGAATTTCTCAAGGAAAGTATGGAAATCCGGGCATCCTTCTGATAAAATGACAGGCAGGAAAATGGAAAAGCCGCAGGATGCGGTGGGAGGTGGGGACAGAATGGAAAAACTGAAAATTCTTGTGGTGGACGACGAGGTCCGGATGAGGAAGCTGGTGAAGGATTTCCTCTCCAAAAAGGAATTCACTGTCCTGGAGGCAGGGGACGGAGAGGAGGCCGTGGAGCTTTTTTTTGAGGATAAGGCGATCAGCCTGATTATTATGGATGTGATGATGCCGAAAATGGACGGATACGAGGCGGTCCGGACCATCCGCCAGTATTCTCAGGTGCCGATTATTATGCTGACGGCCAGAGGTGAGGAACGGGACGAGCTTCTCGGCTTTGAGCTTGGGGTCGACGAATACATTTCCAAGCCCTTCAGCCCGAAGATTCTGGTGGCCAGGGTGGAGGCGATCTTAAGGCGGAGCATGGCCATGAAGACGGACAGCATCGAGGTGGGCGGGATTGTTCTCGACAAGGCGGCCCACCAGGTCAGTGTGGACGGAAAACAGGTGGAGCTGAGTTTTAAGGAATTTGAGCTTCTGACCTATTTCGTGGAGAATCAGGGACTGGCCCTTTCCAGGGAAAATATCCTGAACCACGTGTGGAATTACGACTATTTCGGGGATGCGAGAACCATTGACACCCATGTAAAAAAGCTTCGGAGCAAGCTCGGAAAACAGGGCGAGTATATCAAGACCATCTGGGGAATGGGCTATAAGTTTGAGGTGGAAAAATAGATGAAGCATACCATCCGTTTTAAATATACCATGATCCTGGCCGGAGTCGTGGCCATGGTCATCATGGCGAGCTGGGCCGCGATCAACCTGTGCCTGGAGCCTTATTATATGCGGGAAAAGCGCAGGACGCTTGTCCGGGCCAATGACGAGCTGGAGCAGCGGCTTCTCAGGGACGGCACCGTGACGGTTGACACCAAGCTTTATCTGCGGCGGATCAAAGAAAATTACAACATCGAAATTTTCCTGTGGGATTCCAGCCAGAACGTGATTTACTCCTCCACGGCCAGGGATATCCTGGAGGAGGGCAATGACCTGCTTGCGTATATTCTGGGGGAGAACCAGGCTCTGAAGCTTATAGAAGAGAAAGAGAACTATCAGATCAATAAAGTCTATGACAAAACCTCCGGCGCCAGCTATATGGAGATGTTCTCTTCCTTTGCGGGCGGGAGCTTCGCCAGGATGCGGGTGCCCTTGCAGAGTATTCAGGAGACGGTGCGGATGGTCAATCAGTTTCATCTCTATGTGGCCCTTGCCGTGGCCGCGGTGGGAGTCTTTGCCGTCTGGAGGCTGACAAAAAACATGACAGACCCCATTCTTCACCTGTCGGCCCTGGCGGGGCGGATGGCAAACCTGGACTTCACGGCCAGGTATGAGGGAAATGACAACCGGGAGATTGAAATGCTGGGGCAGAGCATGAATTATATGTCATCGGAGCTGGAACGGACTATTCTGGAGCTTAAGACGGCCAACCTGGAGCTTAAGCGGGACATTGAGCAGAAGACCAGGATTGACGAGATGCGGAAGGAATTTTTGTCCAATGTGTCCCACGAGTTAAAAACTCCCATTGCTCTGGTGCAGGGCTATGCGGAGGGGTTAAAGGAGGGGATAAGCGACGATCCTGAAACCATGGAATGGTACTGTGACGTGATCATCGACGAGGCCTCCAAGATGAATCTGATGGTGAAGAAGCTCCTGACGTTAAATCAGATTGAGGCCGGCAGGGAGCAGCTCTCCATGGAGCATTTCGACTTGATCCCCGTCATTCAGGGGGTTCTTAATTCCTATCGGCTGTTGATCGAACAGAAGGAGGCGAAACTGTTTTTGAAGAGCCCGGAGAGCCTCTACATCTGGGCCGACGAATATATGGCCGAGGAGGTCATCCGAAATTATGTGGGCAACGCCCTGAATCATCTGGACGGAGAAAAGAGAATTGATGTTTTGGTGGAGAAGCGGGGAGACAAGGCCTATATTCAGGTGAGGAACACCGGAGCGGCTATTCCGGAGGAGGACATCGGACGGATCTGGGAAAAGTTTTACAAGGTGGACAAAGCCAGGACCAGACAGTACGGGGGGAGCGGTATCGGCCTCTCCATCGTGAAGGCGGTTATGGAATCCCACAACTGTGCCTACGGAGTGAAAAACGAGGAAGACGGGGTCAGTTTCTTCTGTGAGTTTGACTGTAAATGAAAGGCGTGCTATACTATAGCAAATGTAGGAAGAACACGGAGAAAGCGATATGGGTCTATGGATTGCAGGGTTCATCCTGGCAGTTTTGGCTGCCGCAGCTTTGTTTCTTTCCTGGTACGAGAGGAATCATGTGGCGGTCAGGGAATACGAGGTGGCATCTCCGGCGCTGGGGGAGGCCTTTGACGGCTACACCATGGTGGTCATGGCCGACCTTCACGACAACGGAGCCGGAAGGAGGAATAACCGGATGATGGCTTCCATCCGCCGGATCCATCCGGATGCCGTCATGGTGGCCGGAGACATGGTGATGGCCAGGAAGGGCGTCTGCCGCTATGGAGAATGCGTCCGTCTGCTCAAGCGTCTGGCATTTCGGTATCCGGTCTATTACGGGCTGGGAAACCATGAGGACCGGATGGGGAGGAACCGGGAAGAGTATGCTTCTTCTTATCGGGAATGGTACCGGGAGATGATGCGGGCCGGAGTGACGGTCCTTGACAATCTGTCCTTGACGCTCCGGGAGGGACAGGACGCCTTAACCATTACCGGATTGAATCTGGACAAAAAATATTATCGGAAACGGACGAAGGCGCCCATGGAGCCAGGTTATCTGGAACAGACCCTGGGGGTGGCCAGGCGGGAAGAATATCATATTTTGCTGGCCCATTCTCCGGCATATTTTGAAGAATACGCGGCCTGGGGAGCGGATCTTACTTTAAGCGGCCATTATCATGGAGGAACCATAAGGCTACCTTTCCTGGGCGGTTTTATTGCCCCGGATTACAGGCTGTTCCCCAGGTGGAGCAGAGGAAGGTTTGAAGTGGAAGGAAAGACCATGATCGTCAGCGGCGGTCTGGGGACCCACTCTGTCAATTTCCGCCTTGGGAATATGTCGGAGCTTTTGGTGGTGCGGCTTAAGCGCGTGGACAGAACCTGAGTTTTTGCATGTCGTGTTTCAGCGTGAAAAGAACCGATTTGATTCCGTGTTTCTTGGGCAATATGACTGCGGAAACTATTATACGGAAATGAGGATATGAGATGCAGCCGGTGTTGTCGGTGAAACTGCAGGTGTTTGAGGGGCCTCTGGATCTGCTCCTTCATCTGATCGATAAAAACAAAGTAAATATTTATGACATTCCCATCGCGGAGATTGCCAATCAGTATATGGAATATGTGCAGGCCATGGACAAGGAAGACCTGGATGTGGTCAGTGACTTTCTGGTCATGGCGGCAACGCTCCTGGACATCAAGTCCCGGATGCTTCTTCCGGCTGAGGAGGGAGAGGACGGCGAGGAGGAGGATCCCAGACAGGAGCTGGTGGAACGCCTGTTGGAATATAAAATGTACAAATACATGGCCAGGGAGCTTAAGGACCGCCAGGTGGATGCCGGGAAGTCGCTTTTTAAGCCGGAGACCATACCGGAGGAGGTGGCGAAATACCGGCCTCCGGTGGATACGCGCGAACTGCTCATGGGCCTGACTCTTGTGAAGCTGAATGAGATCTTTCAGGCGGTGCTTAAGCGGCAGGAGGATAAGATCGATCCGGTCCGTTCCAAATTCGGGCGGATTGAACGGGAGCCTTTCCGGGTGTCGGACAAGATTATGCAGATTGTCCATGTGGCGGCCAGAGAGGGCCGCATGAGTTTCCGCGGGCTCCTTGCGGCCCAGACCGGGCGGGTGGAACTGGTGGTCACGTTTCTGGCCGTGCTGGAGCTTATGAAGATGGGAAGCGTGACCCTTACGGATGCCGGGGAGGATCTGATCCTGGAGGCATCGGAAGCCCTCAGGACCAATACGGAGCAGATGGCGGAGGAGATTGCCCTGAATATTGACGCATAAGCGCGCGGATGCGTGAGAGCGGAGGGCGAAGAGAAGAGACAGACCGGAAGAGACGGATTGTCGCAGAGAGAGAGCGGGAATATATGGAGATCAGAGAAGCAAAGACGATTCTGGAGGCGGTGCTGTTCGCCATGGGCGGCTCCGTGGAATTAAAAGCCCTGGCGGAAGCCGTCGGACAGGACGAGGAGACCACGGGGAAGCTGGTGAGAAGCCTGGCGGATGATTATGACTCCGAGGGCCGGGGAATGCGGATCATTGAGCTGGAGCATGCCTTTCAGATGTGCACCAGGCCGGAATATTACGAAAATTTAATCCGGGTGACGGCCCAGCCGCGGAAATATGTGCTGACAGAGGTGCTTTTGGAAACCTTGTCCATCATTGCCTACAAACAGCCGGTGACCAAGCCGGAGATTGAAAAGATCCGGGGGGTTAAATCAGACCATGCGGTCAACAAGCTGATCGAATACGGATTGGTGGAGGAGGCGGGCCGTCTGAATGTGCCGGGCAGGCCGCTTCTCTTCGGAACCACGGAGGAATTCCTGAGGAGTTTCGGAGTTTCTTCCCTGGAGGAGCTTCCGGCCACGTCGCCGGAGCAGATCGAGGAATTCAAGGCGGAGGCGGAGGAGGAAGCACAGCTTACGCTTGAGGTATAAAAAAGCAATGGGAAAGAGAGGGTACGGAATCATGAAGAAAATCGGTTTTATCGGATGCGGAAACATGGCGAAAGCCATGATTGGCGGCATTGTCGGGAAGAAGTTGGTGGCGCCGGAGGAGATCCTTGCGTCCAACAGGAGCCGGGGAGCGCTGGACTATGCGGAGGAAACCTGGGGGATCACGGTGACCGGGGATAACAGACAGGTGGCAAAGGAGTCAGAGATTGTTGTGTTGGCCGTGAAGCCTCAGTTTTACAGCCAGGTGATTCAGGAGATCCGGGAGGACGTGACGGAAAAGCAGATCATTATGAGCATTGCACCGGGAAAGACTTTGCAGTGGTTCGAGGAGCAGTTCGGCCGGAAACTCAAGTTCATCCGCTGCAATCCCAACACGCCCGCCTTGGTGGGAGAGGGGATCACCTCCGTGTCTCCGGGGGAGCTGGTGACGGAGGAGGAACTTTCCTGGGTCATGGAGGTACTTGGAAGCTTCGGACGGGCCTCGGTGGTACCGGAGACCATGAGCGAGGCGGTGATCGCGGTCAGCGGAAGTGCACCCGCCTACGTCTTTATGTTTATAGAGGCCATGGCTGACGGGGCGGTGTCTCTGGGGATGCCAAGAAAACAGGCTTATGAATTTGCTTCCCAGGCAGTCCTCGGGGCGGCGAAAATGGTGCAGGAAACCGGACTGCACCCGGGTGAGCTTAAGGATATGGTGTGTTCTCCGGGCGGAACCACCATTCAGGCGGTGCGGGTCTTGGAGGAGCGGGGCATGAGGAGCAGTGTGATTGAAGCCATGACGGCCTGTGCCGATAAGGCGAGGGGAATGTGATCATATTAGGCGAAAGCCGGGAAGGAGTATATATCATGAAACAGGTAACAGAGATGACAAGAGAGGAGCTTCTTACGTTTAAGGAGGAGGTTCAGAAGCAGTACGAGGAGTTTAAGGCTCAGGGATTAAAACTTGATATGTCCAGGGGAAAGCCGGCGGCGGCTCAGCTGGATCTCACCAACGGGTTGTTTTCGGCCCTGGATGATTATCATACGGAGTCCGGCCTTGACGCAAGGAATTACGGAGTGTTGGACGGCATCCCGGAGGCCAAGAAACTGTTTTCCGAGCTCCTCGGCATTCCGGCAGAGAAAATCATCGTGGGCGGAAGTTCCAGCCTGAATTTGATGTACGATGCGCTCACAAGGCTGATGCTTTTCGGAACCCAGGGGGAGAAGCCCTGGAAGGATGTACCGGGAATCAAGTGGCTCTGTCCCAGCCCCGGCTATGACCGGCATTTTGCTGTGACGCAGGATATGGGGATCGAGATGATCCCGGTTCCCATGCGGGCGGACGGTCCCGACATGGACGTGGTGGAAAAGCTGGTGGCGGAGGATGAAACCATCAAGGGTATGTGGTGTGTGCCGCTCCATTCCAACCCTCTCGGCGCCTGCTGCTCGGACGAGACGGTGGACCGGCTGGCTTCCATGAAGACGGCGGCGAAGGATTTCCGTATCTTCTGGGACAACGCCTACGGGGTCCATCACATTTATGAGGATGTCCCCTTAAAGGATATTTTTGAGGCTGCCGCCGCCTGCGGCAACGAAGACAGGATCATTTCCTTCTTCTCCACCTCGAAGATCACCTTCCCGGGAGCGGGTATTGCGATTCTGGCTTCCAGCCTTTCCAACATTGCGGAGATCAAGAAGCACATGACCGTCCAGACCATCGGCCACGACAAGCTCAATCAGCTCCGCCATGTAAAATATTTTAAGAATGCCGACGGAATCCGGGCTCATATGAAGAAGCTGGGGGAGGCCCTAAAGCCCAAGTTCGACATGGTGCTGGATACACTGAAGTCGGAGCTTGGCGGTACGGGCCTGGCCTCCTGGGTGACACCCAGGGGCGGGTATTTTGTGGCCCTTGACACTCTTCCCGGCTGCGCGAAAAGGACGGTGGCTCTTGCGAAGGAGGCGGGAGTGACCATGACAGGGGCAGGAGCGACCTGGCCTTACGGGAAGGATCCGAAGGACAGCAATATCCGTATTGCCCCTACATTCCCTACACTTGACGAGCTTGACAAGGCCATTCATCTGTTCTGTCTGTGCGTGAAGCTTGCCGGTGTGGAAAAACTTTTGGAAGAAAAATAATATTTGGCGGTAGTTTTAAAAATCCGGAACCGACTGGTTCCGGATTTCCTGGGAGATCAAATGGCAGAGGAGGATGCGACAGAGATGTTTTCAGAAAAAATGGTGGAGCTTGGAAGCAGGCGTTCTACGATCCGGGAAATCTTTGAGTTTGGAAATAAACGTGCGGCCCAGGTGGGCAGGGAGAATATTTTCGATTTCAGCCTTGGGAATCCCAATGTGCCTGCCCCTGAAACCGTGAGTGATGCCATCGTAAGGCTTGTGAGGGAGGAGGACGCGGCGGCTCTCCACGGCTATACCAGCGCCCAGGGGGATGCCGTGGCCAGAAGCAGGATTGCAGAGTCCATCAATCAGGCCCACGGGACCCATTTCACCGGGGACAACCTGTATATGACCGTGGGGGCGGCGGCTTCCCTGTGTGTCTGCCTGAAGGCGCTGGCCGAGGAGGGGGACGAGTTTATCGCCTTTGCCCCGTATTTCCCGGAGTACAAGATTTTTGTGGAGGGAACCGGGGCTGCGTTTCGGGTGGTTCCGGCGGACACGGACAGTTTCCAGATCAATTTTGAGGCTTTTGAGGAACGGATTACGCCGGAAACCAAGGCAGTCATTGTCAATTCACCCAACAATCCTTCCGGCGTGGTCTATTCGGAGGAGACGCTCCTTAAGCTGACGGCACTTTTAAAGGAAAAGTCCGGAGAATACGGCCATCCCATTTATCTGATCTCCGACGAGCCTTATCGGGAGATCGCCTTTGACGGCGTGAAGGTTCCTTATCTGACCAGATATTATGACAACACCTTTGTCTGCTATTCCTACAGCAAATCCCTGTCCATGCCGGGGGAGCGGATCGGGTACATCGTGGTACCGGACGAGATGGAGGGGGCGAGGGAGGCTTACGCGGCTGTCTGCGGCGCCGGCCGGGTACTGGGCTATGTCTGCGCGCCGGCTCTGTTCCAGCGGGTGGCGGCAGAGTGCGCCGGGCAGACCTCCGACATTGCCGTCTATCAGAGGAACCGGGACCTGCTTTACCATGCCTTGATCGGGATGGGATATTCCTGCGTGAAGCCGGAGGGAGCCTTCTATCTCTTCCCCCGCTCCTTAGAGCCGGACGCTTACGCTTTCTGCGAAAAGGCGAAGAGCCTGGATTTGCTTCTGGTGCCGGGGGACGACTTCGACTGCCCCGGCCATGTGCGGATCGCCTACTGTGTGAAGACGGAGATGATCGAGCGGTCCCTGGCGGCCTTTGAAAAGCTGGCGCAGATGTATCGGTAGAAGGAATCACTGTATAGCCGGCCGGACGGTTCTCCTTGCCCTTCGGCCGGAGCGCTTGATCCGCCTCTTCTCCATTTTCAGCACCTCTTTCCCCAAGGCGGTTGAGATATATTTTTCGGTTTTCCTCCTCTCTGAGGGAGCGGATCAGTCCGTCTTATTTTATTTGACTGTTGTTATAATATACTGTGCAGTGCTTTTTTGTACTTGTTGGGAAGAGCAGAGGCCGAAGGCCAGAATGGAAAACTATAGTCAACGGGAATGTTCCGGCCGGGGCTCGGAACATTCCCGTTATTCGTACATATATGATGGGACAGGGAAATTGGCCTCCTCGCTTGGAAGAACCGGTTTCGCGTTACTGCCTGCCTGCCCGATTTTTTTATGTCCGGTCATCCAATTTCACATACTCCTTATGCTGGCCCACATACTTGTAGGCGGGGCGGATGATTTTGCTGGAATTGACCAGCTCCTCAATCCGGTGGGCGCACCAGCCGGAGATCCGGGAGATGGCAAAGATCGGGGTGAACATTTCGTTGGGCAGGCCCAGCATGTTGTAGACGAAGCCGCTGTAGAAGTCCACGTTGGCACAGATGGCCTTGTGGAGATTCTTCTGCTCGGAAAGGAGCCGGCAGGCCAGCCGTTCCACACTGGTGTACAGGTTGAATTCGTCGACCCGGTTTTTTTCCACAGAGAGGGCTTCCGCGTATTTTTTGAGGATCACGCACCGGGGGTCGGATTTGGTATAGACCGCGTGGCCGATGCCGTAGATCAGGCCGCTTCTGTCAAAGGCTTCCCGGCGCATCAGCTTTTCCAGGTATCCCCGGACGGCGTCCTCGTCCTTCCAGTCATGCACGTGCTCCTTTAAGTCGGCGAACATATTCTGAACCTTTAAATTGGCTCCGCCATGTTTGAAGCCCTTTAAAGAACCCAGGGAGGCGGTCACTGCCGAATAGGTGTCCGTACCGGTGGAGGAGACTACATGGGTGGTGAAAGAGGAGTTGTTTCCGCCGCCGTGCTCCGCATGGAGGACCAGGGCCACGTCAAGCACCCTTGCCTCCAGTTCCGAGTACTTCCCGTCCGGCCTCAGAAGACGCAGAATATTTTCTGCCGTGGAAAGCTCCGGCTTGGGGTTGCGAATGACCAGGCTTTCGTCCAGGTGATAATGGCGGTAGGCCTGGTAGGCGTACACCGAGATCAGCGGGAACTGGGCGATCAGGTGGAGGGACTGCTTCAACACATTGGGGATGGAAATATCGTCCGGGTTCTTGTCATAGGTGTAGAGGGTGAGCACACTTTTTTGCAGAGAATTCATGATGTCCTTGCTGGGGGCCTTCATGATGATGTCGCGGACGAAGGTGTCCGGCAGATTTCGGTAATATCCCATCAGATCCAGAAATTCGTCCAGCTGGGCCTTGCTGGGAAGACTGCCGAACAGAAGCAGATACGTGATCTCCTCAAAGGCAAATTTCCGCCCCCGGACATCCAAGAGCAGATCTTTCACGTTGTAGCCCTGGTAATAGAGACGTCCGTCCACGGGAACCTTTTTTCCGTCAATGGAGTCGAAGGCGATTACGTCGGAGATCTCCGTGAGGCCGGTTAAGACACCCTTGCCGTTGGACTCTCTGAGCCCCCGTTTCACATCATATTCCGTATAGAGATTCAAATCTATGCGATTGGAATTCTTACAATATTCCACCAGCTGGTCCAGGCGGGCCTCAAAGGCAGAGTCGGCGGGGTTTGTTTTTTCAGTATCGAACATAGAAAAAAACCTCCTTCTTTTTGAAATAAGTACCTTTATACTCTAACAGGATTTGACGGATAAGGCAATCCCTGTTCCGATTTTTGGGCGTTTTTTTCTATTTTTGGAGAATGTATTAGATAAATTTAGCAATAACCCCTATAAAATTTGATTATCCTCCAGGCGCTGACTTCGGAAATTTTTGCGGAAATTTTCTTTTTCGCGAAAGGGACGGGGAGTTTTGCTGTGTATATAAGTGAAGGCCTTTATGTTACAGGGGAGGAAGAGAGATGGAAGACAACAGGATTTTGGAACTATATTGGAAACGCCAGGAAGCGGCCATCACAAGGACGGCGGAAAAATACGGAAGATACTGCCAGACGATTTCGTATAATATTCTGCACAACCGGGAGGATGCGGAGGAATGTGTCAACGACACCTGGTTCCACGCATGGAATTCCATGCCGCCCCATTATCCCAACCGGCTCTCGGCATATCTGGGAAAAATCACGAGAAATCTTTCTATCAACCGGTTTAAAAGCTATGGCGCCGGGAAGCGGGGAGGCGGACAGGCGGCGCTTGTCCTGTCGGAGCTTGCGGACTGCATCCCGGCGGCGGGGGGCGTGGAGGATGTGGTGGAGGAGATGGTCCTGGTGGATGCCATAGAAATGTTCCTGTACGGCCTGACGGAGCAGAAGAGGAATATTTTTATCCGGCGTTACTGGTATCTGACCCCGGTGAAGGAGCTCGCCCGCACCTATAGGATGAGCGAGGGCAAGGTCGCTTCCATGCTGTTTCGCATGCGGCGGGAGCTCAAGGAGCACTTGGAAAAGGAGGGAATTGTATTATGAGGAAATACAAAGAAGAGGATACGGAGAGAAGAGGGACGGAAAATACAAAAAAGCAGGA
Organism: uncultured Lachnospiraceae bacterium; assembly: GCA_910588815.1. GTDB lineage: Bacteria > Bacillota > Clostridia > Lachnospirales > Lachnospiraceae > Lientehia. Next base: position 11,020 of record CAJUQY010000016.1, read on the forward strand.
GAGGCTTTTGGAGGCCATGGGAAGGATTGACGAGGATCTGGTCGCCGACGCGGTCCTGGATGGGAAAAGAGGGAAAAAAGGCTCCTGGGTTCCCTGGGGGATAACCGCCGCCGCCTGCCTGGCCCTGGTGATCTTTGCGGGGGCGGAATTTATCTTAAAAGACTCGCCGGGGAAAGGGACAGATGAGAATCCGACGGGGAATATCGCCGCAAACGAGAGCCAGCCCGAGACAGAGGAGAGGCAGATGGAAATTCTTGAGCCGGATGCCCCAGAGGAGCTTGTGATGCTTGCCATAAGTGATAACAATTTTAACGGCCAGGGGTATGAGGGTTACATGGTCCGGGATATCTCGGAGCTTGTGAATGCAAATCCCTGGAATGAGGAGCTTCCGCTGAAGGCCCTTCCCGTCTACAAAAATCCCAGAACCTATAACGAGTACTGGTTTGTCTCCAATCCCGACCGGGAAGGGATGAAAAAGCGTCTGGACGAGGTAATCTCGATGCTTGGTTTTTCCGGGGAGGATTTTGAGTTCGGCGACAATGCTCCCAAGGGAGAGGCAAAGGAGCAGATCCGGGAAAAGCTCTCGGATGAGGACGAGGAATTTGTCAATACCTATCTGGAGCCAACCGAGCTGACGGCGGAGGGGAGGGGCCTCACCATCCGGGTGGGAGAGGATCTGTCCGTATGGATTTCCTATGATCCGGCCATAGCTCTCCCGGAGCCGTATTCGTTTACCTTTGATGCCTCCTACGAGGAGCTGACTGCCATCGCGGCTTATCTGGAGGAGCAGTATATCGGGAAGCTGATCCGGATGGAAAAGCCCAGACTCAATATAAGCGGCGGCGATTACACCTATCAGGCGGATATGCAGCGCTATGACCTGGAGTTTTTCGATATGGCCGGAAGCATCACGGACCAGATCGTCAACTACAATTTCAACAGAGTGGAATTTTGTGCGAGCGAGGAGGGGACCATGGATCTGGTACGGATTTACCGGCCGGATCTGTCGCAGAAGGTGGGAAATTACCCGATCATTTCCACAGAGGAGGCGAGGAGCCTGCTGCTCAACGGAAACTATATCACCACCGTGCCCTATGAGATGCCCGGGGAGGAGTATATCGCGAAGGTGGAGCTTGTCTACAGGGACGGAGCCTATGACCAGTATTACATGCCCTATTACAAATTTTATGTGGAGCTTCCCGAGGAGAAGCGGGATCATGGCCTAAAGGACTTCGGTGCCTATTATGTGCCTGCGGTCGAAGGCAGCTATCTCACCGACATGCCCACCTGGGACGGAAGCTTCAATTGAAAACTCTTGACATGAAGAGCTTGCTATGCCATATTAAAAGTCAAATATGAGGCTATCAAACATCTGCATTGCAGAGAACCATGCCCTTTCTATAATCCGGAACGGATCGGCAGTCCGAGAAGGATCGGTGCATGGGAGGGGAATCTGAAGAATGAGAGGGAATCGGCATGTTACTGGGCGTTGATTATTATCCGGAGCAATGGGATCCGGCTTTGATGGAGGCGGATTTAGACACTATGGCGGAGCTTGGCTGCAACGGGATCCGCATCGGAGAATTTGCCTGGCACCGGATGGAGCGGGAGGAAGGGGTTTATGACTTTTCGCTTTTTGACAGGGTCATCGCCGGGGCAAAGGAGAGAGGGCTTAAGGTGATCCTGGGGACGCCCACGGCTGCCATTCCGGCCTGGCTTGCCCATAAGCATCCGGAAATTTTATCGGAGTTCGAGGATGGGAGGAAACGGGTCTTCGGCGGACGCCATGTGTACTGCTTCAACAGTCCTGTACTGTACGAATATTCGGAGAAAATTATCCGGGCCATGGTGTCCCACTTCCGGGGGGAAGAACAGGTGGCGGCCTGGCAGGTGGACAATGAGTTTGGACATGAGGGCAGTGATATGTGTTTTTGCCCGCGGTGCCACAGGGCTTTTCAGGATTATCTGAGGGAGAAGTTTTCGGGGGACATCGGCCGGCTCAATGAGGCTTACGGCACGGTTTTCTGGTCCCAGGAATATAATTGCTTTGAGGAAATCCCGCTGCCGGCAGAGACCATTACCACTCACAATCCGGCCCTGCGCCTCAGCTGGGAGAGATTTCGCAGTAAGAGTATTGTGGATTTTATGGATTTTCAGGTTCGCCTGATCCGGGAGACCGCTCCGGGAGCTTTGATCCTCCATGATTTTCCGGGAGGGGGCCTGGATAAGCACGTGGATTATTCCAGGGCGGCGAAGAACCTGGACGTGGCGGCGTATAATCATTATCCGGTGTGGGGCGGCCAGAAGGAGCCGCTGGCCCCTCATGAGACCGCTTTTGAACTGGATTATGTCCGGGGGCTTAAGAGGCAGAATTTCTGGATTACGGAGGCCATCATGGGTGCCCAGGGCCATGACGTGACCGGCTATCTCCCCAGGCCGGGCCAGGCGAAGATGTGGTCCTATCAGGCCATGGCCCACGGTTGTGATTCCCTTTTTTATTTCCGCTACCGGGGGGCTTCCAAAGGGGCGGAGCAGTTTTGTTATGGGATCCTGGATGTGGATAACGTCCGGGGACGGAAATTTTGGGAGGTGCAGAGTTTTTTTGCGGACATCAGGAAGTATGAGAGGGCAATGAAAGCCCCGGTCGAAAGCTTTGTGGCGATTGTCTATGACTATGACTCGCTGGCCTCTTTCCGCATTCAGAGGCAGAGCGTCCTGCTGGACTGCCACGGGGAGATGAAGAAACTATATAAGGCGTTTTTCGACCGGAACGTGCCGGTGGACGTGATCCCGGCGGAGGCGTGCCTGGCCGGGTACAGGGCGGTGCTCCTGCCCCAGATGATCATTGCAAAGCAGGGATTCCAGGAGAGGGTGAAGCAGTTTGTCTGTGCCGGTGGGACGCTGGTGCTCACTTATCGGAATGCCGTCAAGGATACAGACAATAACCTGCCTTTCGGAGAACGGGTTCCCGTCGGCTACCGGGAGCTTGCCGGTGTGTCCGTGGCGGAAACGGAAAGCCTGCAGGCGGTTCATGCCTTTCCGGTGGCCGGAGAGGGACGGTTCGCGGGAAAAACGGGATACGGCGGCATTTTCCGGGACATGCTGGAGGTTTCTGATGCCGAGGTGCTCTATCGCTACAAAGACGCCTTCTATGGTCGGTATGCCGCCGTGACCAGGAAACAGCATGGCAGAGGAGCGGTGTATTATCTGGGCTGTGCCCTGGACGAGGCGACCACGGCTGTGCTCATGGGGCAGGTTCTTGAGGAGTGCGGAATCGAAACCACTCTTTCCGATGAGGGTGTGGAGGTGGTTGTCCGGGGAGGTAGGGAGCAGTGTGTCCGGATGTTCATCAATCACAATGGATTTCCGGCGTCTGCCGGGGAAGTGGAGCTGGGAGCTTTTGAGTGCAGGGTGGAGGAGACGACATGATCATAAGCGCCAGCAGGAGGACGGACATTCCCTCCTTTTATTCCGAATGGTTTTACAATCGGCTCAGGGAGGGCTATGTCCTTGTGAGGAATCCCATGAATGCTCACCAGGTTGGTAAAATCAGCCTGTCGCCAGAGGTGGTTGACGGAATCGTGTTCTGGACCAAAAATCCCATTCCCATGATGGGACGGCTGTCGGAGCTTGACGGTTACCATTATTATTTTCAATTTACGCTGACCGCCTATGGAAAGGATGTGGAGCCCGGCATTCCGTCGAAAAATCAGAGGATGATACCGGCATTTTGTGAATTGTCAAAACAAATCGGCAGGGAGCGCGTGGTGTGGAGATATGATCCGATCTTTTTGAGTGAGGATTACACCGTGGAATATCATCTGAAGTATTTCCGGGTCCTGGCGAAGAAGCTGGCCCCTTATACGGATACCTGTACGGTCAGTTTTCTGGATTTTTACAGGAATGCGGCGGGCGCTCTGCGGCCCCGCGGGATCCGGGCCCCATCCCGGGAAGAACAGCTGACGCTGATGTGTAACTTTTCCGAGACCGCGAAAGCGGACGGGATCCGTGTGAATACCTGCGCGGAGGAGGGGGATTTTGCCGGATATGGCATCGGCCATGCCTGCTGTATTGACAGGGAGCGGCTGGAACGGATCGGAGGGGTTCGGCTGGATGTGAAGAAGGACCCGAATCAAAGAGAAGCCTGCGGCTGTGTATCGAGCATGGATATCGGCGTCTACAATACCTGCCCGAACGGCTGTATCTACTGCTATGCCAATTACGGCCCGAATCGGCAGGGCGGCCGGGTCAGCAGGCATGACCCGGGTTCGCCGCTGTTGTGGGGGGAGATCCGGGAGGGCGATGTGGTAAAAGAACGAAAGGCGGTGTCTTACGCGGACAGGCAGCTCTCCCTCTTTGACCGGCAGAGGCGGTTTTGATCTCGTTTCCCACGTCTTTCATTGCGTTCTACATTTCTAAAGGTTTTTGCTACCGGTTATATCATAACTGAAACAGGCAGGAAAGAAAATTTCCCGGCCGGACCGGAAAGAAATTTTTTCCAGACAGTTGTAAGGTCCGGTCCGGCACGTTATAATAAAAAAGATACTGTGCAAAAAGAAAAGGGAAGGTGATTTTTATGAATAAAAAATTGCGCAGAAGGGTTTTGGTACTGTTTGCGGCCGTGATGCTGACGTTTATGGGAGCCTGCGGTTCGCAGAAGCCGGCGGAAGACGGCGGTAATGACGGCGTACAGAACAGCGGCGGGAAGGATGGGGGAGCAGAGGCCGATTCCGGGCAGAAGGAGTCTTTAGCCGGATCTGCGATTGATACGTCGGGAAGCTTTGCCGAGGCCCATGACGCCTTTACGACCACGCTGGCCAGGGAAGAGAATGACGATTATTCGATTCCGGATCCGCCGGAGGGCCTTTTTGACCTGGTTTCTTATTCTTCCAAAGTGGGTGATCTGGCTGCCTACGTGTCCAGCGATCCCGGCGACGGCGAGAAGCATCCCATGATGATCTGGGTGGTCGGCGGCTGGGGCAACGGGATCGACGATTTTCCCTGGTGCTATCCGGAATGGGATAACGATCAGACCGGCTCTGCCTTCTGGCAGGAGGGGATCCTGACGATGTACCCCTCTTTCCGGGGCGGCTGCGGCAATCCGGGCAATTATGAGGCGCTTTTTGGCGAGGTGGATGACATTGTGTCCGCCTATGAGTATGCCGCCTCCCTGCCCTATGTGGATCCGGAACGGATTTATCTGGGAGGTCACAGCACCGGAGGCACCAGGGCGCTCCTGGCTTCGGAGTACACGGACAAGTTCCGGGCGGTGTTCTGCTTCGGGGCGGTGGACGAAATCAAATACCACAACAACACGCAGTTTACCTTTGATCTGGACAATGAGGACGAATACGTGATGCGTTCTCCCATCTACTGGCTGGACAATATCAAGAGCCCTACTTTCCTGATCGAGGGGAGGGACGGCAATTCGGCCAATCTGGAGCGGATGATGGAGGCCTCGGACAATGACAGCCTCCATGGTTATGTCATCGAGGGGGCCGACCATTTTTCCACGCTGGCGCCTCTCACGAGAGTCGTGGCGGGGAAGATACTGGAGGATACCGGGGCGGAACCGGCAATCTCCATCACCCAGGAGGAGTTGGACGAGGCCATGAAGCAGGAGCCGTATGTTCCGGCGCCTGCCATGACTATGCGGCATCTGGATGAGCTGGGCCTCTCCTTTTCCTGTCCGTATCTTTGGGAGCTTTCGGAAAATGAGGACGGATCCGGCCTGAGTATTTATTCCCGCTATGAGGAAGAGAATCCCTGGGATATGTCTGCCCTTTACATTACGGTCTATTCTTCCGACGATCCGTCCGAACTGCAGAATTTCGGTGGGAACATGGAGGCCCAGGGTTTTGAGATAAATGAAATTTCCATCGGCGGCCATGACGCCATTGATGCGGCTGCCGCTTCCCGGGGCGATGACGGTACGGCCTATTACCAGCGCTATGTGTCCGTCCAGAACGGTACCGATTATATTGATTTTAATTTTATCACCTTCGAGGATTACGCCGAGGAGGCGGATGTTTTGTTCCAGAAAGTGATCGACAGTATTGTTTTTGACAGCTAAAAGCGGCGGAGGCTTTTGCCTGCCCCTACAAAAAAGCGGGCGTTTCGGTAAAATTAGGATCAATTTGCCGGGTGGCAGAGCCGAGGAACTTCCCCTATAATGGATGCAGTGAATTCGAAGGAATTTATAAAACGATCACAGGTATAAGGAGGGGTTTATTATGGCATTGTCACTGGATTCCAAAATCAAGGAAATTATGAGATCCGAAGAGGGAAGAGCTGTTATGGAGAAATGGGCTCCCGGCTCCACCTCCAATCCCAGCATGAAGCTGGTGGGTGCGCTCACCTACCGCAAGCTGCTCAGCTATCCGGAATCGGCCGAGGTGGCCGTACACGCCGACGAGATTGACGCGGATCTTAAGGCCTGTTCCAGATAGTGTGCTGCAAGTCACACAGAAGAAGAGGTATTGTTTCGAACTATCAGGGTGTTCCAAGGCCCCCGGCGGTGTTCCTCGCCAGACACGTCGGTTTTGCGGATTTTGCTGCGCCGCTTAGAGGCAGGCAATTTTACTGCTATAGAAGCGGGCAGCGAAAATTGCCTGCGCTATGCTCGCAAAATCCGCAAAACCTTCCTGTCGTCTGTCGAGGAAAACCGCCGGGGGTTTTATATGAGGAAGTAAAAACGATATTCGTTCAATCTGAGTAATTTGACCATATCTGGTTTTGTTCCTTGAGGAGCCGGGCCTGCCCGGCCCCCCCCTCCGTATTTTAGCGTCCATGTACATTTGACTCGATAGAGAGCGCTTTCAGGATAATCTGCAGCTGAAGCCGCCTGTCCGGATCATTCAGGCTGAAGGGAAACTCCTGGGCGATCCTTCCCATCCGTTCGATGAGGGTGCTCCGGTGGAGGAACAGCCGCCGGGCGGCTTTGGCGTAAGACATATTTTCCTCGAGGAAGACAGAGAGAGTTTCCAGGTAGGAGACCTCTGAATCCTGGTCGTGTTCCAGGAGAGTGCGAAAACCGGCGGGAAAATAGGCCTCGACGGGAAAGCCGCCAAAGGCATCCATCACCATCTCCTGAAGGGCATAATCGGAAAAAACATAGAGATTTTGGTCGGGAGCATAGAGACGCCCGTTTTCGATGGCGGCCTCGGCCTGGAAATAGTAGGTGCGGAGCATGTAAAGGTCGGGGAAATTGTTGCTGATCCCGATGCGCAGCTGCATTTCTTCAACCAGGGAAGAGAGCTTTTTTGCAACTTCCTCGGCCGGAGGTGTTTTTGGGCCTGCATGGCCGGCGGGGATCAGGCCCAGGATAGTGGTGTTCTGCTCGAAAAAGGTACTGTCCGGAAACAAAGATTCCATGACAGAGCAGATATAGCCGACTGGAAGGGCAGAAAACTGTTTCAGGCAGTGGATGGAGATGCAGAGCCAGTTCCTTCTGTAGCGGGAGGATTTTAAAAGCAGTTTCTGGCTGGGGCTTAGGGGTATTTCATTCATCATATTCTGGAGGGCCCTTTTCAGAGAGCTCTGCTCATTGGCCAGGAGGCTCGGTGAAAGCTCTGCCGCCTTTTCGATCATTCTGGCCAGCTTTTCGGCCAGCTTTTCTTCGCCATTCACAAAGGCCCTGCCGGCCTCTTCGATATAGAGGCAGCCCACATATTCGTCGCCGGAATCAAAAAGGTTCACGCAGAGTACGCTCCCTTCGTCAAAATCCATCCGGAAGGGGCCGTGGGTATCCATCCGGGGCTCCTTTTGTTTCAGGAAGGTTAAAAAAGCTTCCGGCTCTAACTTGGTGTGGGGAAGGTTCCAGCGGTCGTTTTTCCAGCGTTTTTGTCCGGTGAGGACGGATGCCACGTACTGGAAGGACGAATTGATGACCAGAATGGGGCGTTCCAGCACAGGGAGGGAGTAGTCCAGAATGTCCTGGATGGTGGGGGATTTTAAAAACAGGGCCAGGAGCCGGCTCTCCCAGAGGTGAAAGCGTTCGTAGATTTCCTGCAGACTTTTATAGACCTCAAAAAAATCCACTTTCTTTTTCAGAAGGAGAACAGTGGCGTGCTCTTTGTAATAAGTCAGACGGGAATTATCTCCGATGCAGACCAAAACCACATTTCTTTCGATGACAGGTCTCTGGGGCAGATGCTCTACGGTGGCCAGATACACATGATCGGACAAAAGACGCAGCGTATTGTCGATATACAGCTCCGGCTCCGCCAGAAGAAGCTTCTCATCAGCTTTCCCATACATAGTGACGGTGTAGCTCCGGCTCAGATGTTCAAAAAGAATGTATGCATTCAGTTTCATATTCCTTTCCCCTCCTTTGGTTTTATTGTAAAGAAAACATAGAAAAATGTCAAATTTCTCCCCGCGTTTTTAACGGGCCAGGCGGAGAAAAAACCTGTAAACCGCAGGATTTCCAACTGGACGCCTCTCCCTCATAATGGAGATAGTGTTTTCTTTTTGGCATTATAAAACAGACAGAGGAGGATTTTATTATGGGTTTTGATGCGAATGCGGCCAACGTCGCCATGTTGAAGGGGTATGTGAAAGCCGCCAGGCCTATGGAGGAGATGTTTTCCGTAAAGGACAAGGTGGCGGTGGTGACAGGGGCGACTTCCGGCCTGGGCTTTAACATTGCGCTCCGGCTTTTGCAGGGGGGTGCCAACGTGGTGATTGCCGGAAGTTCTCAGACAAAAGGGGAGTATGCGCTTCCGATTTTGGAGGAGGCCGGTTTTGGCCCGGAGCGGGTGGCCTTCTGCCGGACCAATGTGACGGAAGAGGCGGACATGGAAAATCTGGTGAAGACGGCGGACGAGAGGTTCGGCTCCATTGACATTTTTGTGAACAGTGCGGCCATCTGGAGCTATGCGCATATTTACGACCTTCCGGCGGCAGAGTTCAGACGGGTACTGGACGTCAACGTGAGCGGCGCTTTCCTGGGAATCAAGCACGTCAGCAAATATATGATCGAGCATAAGATTGAAGGAAAGATCACATTGATCTCCTCCAATGCGGCGTGGCTTCCCTATCCGGTGTTCGGAGGTTACCCTCATTATGCGTCCTCCAAAGGCGGCGTCAATTCTCTGGCCATCGAGGCAGCCAAGGAGTTGAAGCGGTTCGGGATTATGGTGAACGTGGTTGCGCCGGGCGGCATGGTGACAGCGGGGGCTTCCTCCAATATGTGCGCCAAGGATCTTCCCGAGGAAAAGCAGGATGAGTTTTATGAGGAGTTGATGGTGTGGCAGAGCGACGCCCAGCAGCCGGTGGACACGGTGGCTATTGTGGCCTATGCCATGAGCACGCCCATGTCCGACGGCATCACCGGCGAGGTGGTGACAGCCGACTGGGGAATGTCCCATAATATCGTGAAATTTCAGCCGGCCATTGATCAGTATCCGGAAGATGAGGAATAGAGAAGGAGGAAATCATGAGTAAAAAGATTGATGAAAGAATTCCACAGAATAGCGGGGAAGGCGCTTATTTTAAAAATTATTACGGGATCCGGTCTCCCTGGAATAAGATTTATTCCTATCAGGAAGCCCTTCATTATGCCAGCCGGTTTGAGTCAGTCTTGGGGGCCGCCGCGCTTCAGGCGCTTCGGATCATTGTCCCCGATTATGCCGAGAGAGCACAGCTCATGTGCGAGGAGGCTTATGCGAGACTCTATGCGACAGGAAAATATTATGGTGATGACGACGGTTTTGGTATCCATCCCTTTTTCTGCGGCCAGTTTGCGGGAGCCCTCATCGGAGACAAGGGGGATGACGCCCTCCTGATGTGCGGCAGGTGCCAGGATTTTGGCACCTACCGGGCGGAGAAGGAGTTGGATGTCTGTGATTGGGACATCTGCGGCTCAGAGCTTTGCCGTACTACGACCATGTCCCTGCAGGGGCAGGCCGATGCGTCTGCAGAGCGCAGGAGAAAAGGCCCGACCATGGATTATCTGATGGTGGAGGCCAAGGGCTGTGGGGACAGACACTGCCGGATCATCGCCGAATCCAGAGAAAAATATCCGGCGCCTCCCCACGCACTCTGGGAGAGCTTCGGCCCTGCGGTGACGGACGAGTACAAGAAAGACACGAAGGAGGAGGATTGCGTTTCCGAATCCATGATGTTCAGGGAGGAGTGCGGTTACCACTTTGTCAATGGAACCAACAATGAGACAGATTCCAGCAATCAGATGATCAATATGTCTACAGCGGCCTCCCTGTACATTTTGCCGGCCATTGCAGAGACGGTGAAGCGTGGTTATGTGACCAGAGAGCAGGCAAACCATATCCTGAAATGTGTATTGGAAGCATCCGGAAAAGCTATGTTTGGGGAACGGTACGCGATTAAAGCCTGCCGGGATTGGCTGGGGGTTCCTGCTTCCATCAAGGAAGACGGCCGGGTCATGGGCGGCCTCATGGAGATGCTCCTTCAATCCCTGGTCTGCAAATATGAGGTGGAGGCGTTTAATAAGGAAGAAGTCGTGTTGGTTATCGACAGGGCCGGTTTAGAGATCACGGGCACCAAAGATGTGCCGGAAACTCACCTGTGGATGTGGCAGGGCATGGTAAAGACCCTGGTCAATGTCCAGTGGTCCGTGTGGGAGGAGGATTCTCCTGCCGGGAAGATGCGGATAAAGATCGCCAAGAAGATTGACAAATTTATGTAGGGGAGAGGGTGCGAAATGTATAAGAACATTTTTAAATATGACGAGATGAAGCGGGCAGAGCATATGGCGGTGCGTGAAAGCGTGGGCTGGTATTTCTGGACCCATCAGCTTTTGGAGATTACGGGGCCGGATGTGACGGATTTTCTGGAATATATGTACCCAAACAAAGTAGGGAATCTGGCCGTGGGCAGAGACCGCTATACCACCATGTTAAATGAGCAGGGAGAGATCATTGACGACGTGGTCATCATGCGGATGGCCGAGGACAAGTACTGGGTATCCACTCTGTTTGCCTCAAAGACCGACGATTGGTGGTATTACCATCAGGGAGATTATGACGTGGACTGGACGGAGGTGACCGACGACTGGGCCATGTATGCCGTCCAGGGGCCGGGATCCAGAGAAGTGGTAGAGAGCCTTGTGAACGATTCCGTGGCTTCTCTTAAGTTCTTCGCCCACATGGACACGGAGATAAACGGGATTGCCTGCAAGATCAACCGGGGCGGCTTTACCGGGGAGAAGCTTGGCTATGAGATCTATGTGAGCAAGGAGGACGGGGAAGCCTTGGAGGCAGCTCTTGCCCCCGCGGTAGAGAGCGCGGGCGGACGAGAGGTTACTGAGTTCCAGGTCATGGCCTGGACTCTTCCGACAGAAGCCGGTTTCTATTACATGCGTGACCTGGCCCACACCAACCCCTTTGAGGTGGGGCTTGCCGGTGGCATTGACTGGGAGAAGGAGTTTCTCGGAAAAGCGGCCCTGTTAAAAGTGAAGGAAGAAGGGCCTGCCAGGGAGATGGTCGGTTTCGAGGTGCCGGAGGCGGATATCTATATTCGTGCCAAGCAGTACGGCGGCCCCGGCGAGCCAGTCTTTATAGAAGGCGAAGAGGAAGAAGTGGGACGGGTCTCCAAGCTGGTCTACTCTTATGTGAAGGAGGTCAACAATGGCTACATCCTTGCAAAGAAGGACAAGCTCCATGTGGGCGATCAAATCAAAATCCACGGTTACGATGCGGTGATCACGGAACCGAAATGGCTGTAGGAGAAAAGTCCGATATTATGGAAGGAACAGGAAAACCGGCACATTCCGGACAGTGCCGGTTTTTCTGTTTTATAGATTGTCTGTGTGGATTCCCTGTGCTATACTAAATTCATGATACAAGGGCCAAATATTCTTTTGTCCCTGCCGTCAACTTGTGCGGCCAAGAAACGAGTGACAAAATCGGAAGGGAATAGCATGGACAGACGAATCAAAAACCTGGTGGATATTTATTTTGAAGATGTTCCCTATTCTCTGGAGGTCATAAAGGCCAGGGAGGTGATCGAAGCTGCCCTTATTGGAGAATACAGAAGACTTTTGAAAGAGGGGCGTGAGGATTCCGCGGCTTTTGAGGAGATTGTGGAAAAGTACGGGAAGCTGTCCGGCATGGCGGAGCTTGTGGGGTATACAAAGGAAGATGCCGCGAGATGGCGCGTGGGAGAGGCGGCGAGGGAATTTTCCCGGGTCCGGAGAGAAACGAGACGGCAGCAAAGGAGAATCTACGGGATTTCTTTTCTGGCAGCAGCCGTTTTGGTGGAGCTTCTGTGGCTGGTATATGATCTGTTCACGAACCCCCTCGCGGCAGTTTTTGTCCTGCTGCTGACTGCCCTTCTTGCAGCAGGGGCGGTTTTTCTCGGCCGGAAATTTTTCCGTCTGGAGAGGGAATATGAAACAGCAGTCTATGATACAAAGTCGTATCTGTATTTTTGCCGCCTGGGCGACCGGTATACAAAACGCAGGCTCAACGGGATTGCTCTCTGCGCGGCCATTTTTACGGTTTTTTTTGTGGTGGAATTCGGATTTTTTATTTTTGGAAACTCCAAGGCGGCCGAGCTGGCGGAGAATCTCTTTTCCAATATGCTTTTGTTTGAGATTCCGGTTTACCTCCTGGTCAAGAACTTTCTGTGTTTTCGTTTGATGCAGAGGCGGACCGGATTCCCGGATGAAAAGATATGTAAGAAGCACCGGAACGGTATTCTGCTCTTCTCGGTGGTTTACGGAATTTTGTCGGTCTTTTTGACGATCTTTTTCCGGAAATTATTCGGGTATGGAGTGAACGGTCTTCTGGCGGCAGGGTTTGCCCTCTGTATCCTGGTCTATGATATGACCATGAGAAAGGCGGTCACCGATCAGAATTTCGTAGTCAACAGAAGACGCCTGGGGCTTGTGCTGTCAGTGGTTCTCCTGGTCTCTGGCTACGGATTTTTGCGGAGGGACACCTGGTATACCCAGCCTTATATCAATTCTCTTCCGGTGGTGCGCCATGAGGACCACAAGATCTCCTACAATGAAGACACAGGAGTCTATACCATAACCGCTTCGGGAGGGGATTTTCGGATTCTTCATTTGACGGATATCCATCTGGGAGGGAGCCTTTACTCTTACCGGAAGGATCTGAAAGCCCTGAAGGCCGTCTATGCGGAGATTGCGTATACCCGGCCGGATTTGGTGGTGGTCACCGGCGATATGTCTTTCCCTCTGGGAGTCATGTCCTTTTCCTTCAATAATTCCGCCCCTGTGGGACAGTTTGCTGCCTTTATGAGAAATGTGGATATCCCCTGGGCCTTCACCTACGGGAACCATGACGCGGAAGATCTTGCCACTCTGTCGGAAGGGGATCTGGACGAGCTTTACAAGTCCCTGTCCTACCGGACCTCCGGCAACCTGCTCTATCCTTATGTTCAGCCGGAGATCACAGGAAGGAACAATCAGCTTATAGAGATCCGGAATCCGGACGGAACCCTGAACCAGGCGCTGTTTCTCATTGACTCCAACGCCTACACCGGCGAGGGGTTAAACGCCTACGACTACATACATGACGACCAGGTGGAATGGTATGAGAAGGAGGTTGAGCGCCTGAATCAAGAGGAGGGCCGCACTGTTTCTTCCATGGCGTTTTTCCACATTCCCCTGCAGGAATACCGGACTGCCTATGAGCTCTATGAGGCAGGCAGCGGCGAGGTGAAGTACTTCTTCGGAGAGAACAACGAGAAGACGGCCGGAAAGGTTTGTTGTTCCGACTATCCAAGCCGCCTCTTTGATGCGATGGAAGCCCTGGGAAGCACGAAGGCCGTGTTCTGCGGCCACGATCATTACAACAATATGTCCTTAGAGTACAGGGGGATCCGCCTCACCTACGGGATGAGCATCGACTACCTGGCCATGCCGGGAATCGAGTATGACGAGGAGCAGCGTGGAGCGGAGCTCATCACCCTTCATCCGGACAGCACCTGGGAGCTTACGCAGATCCCATTGACGCAGATTCTCGAAAAATGACGGGCCGGGTTCCCTGACGTTTCACGCAGACACGTTGCTTTCCTGGAATTTTTTGCGCCGCTTATGATCGGCTGTTTTGCTTCCATCAAACCGGGTCAGACAAAACAGCCGAAGCTAGGCGCAGAAAATTCCGGGAAATCTGCCTATCGTCTGCTTAGAAACGACAGGGACCCCGGCCCTGTCCTTCCGAGAAATCTGCGGAGGTCTCTCCTTTCTGTGACTTGGGAGGAGTCCGGCATACTCCGGGCGCAGACGATAGGAAGGTCTGTCCGCTTTCCCGAGCATAGCGCAGGAAATTTCAGCCGACCCGGTTTGATGGAGGTGAAATTTCCTGCAATAGGCGGCGCAGGGAGACCGGCCCTGTCCTTCCGGGAAATCTGCGGAGGTCTCTCCTCCCTGTGACTTGGGAGGAGTCCGGCATACTCTGTGCGCAGCCGATAGGAAGGTGTGGCCGTTTTCCCGAGCATAGCGCAGGAAATTTCAGCCGACCCGGTTTGATGGAGGTGAAAT
>CAJUQY010000016.1:25610-56053 GCA_910588815.1 uncultured Lachnospiraceae bacterium
TTCCTGCAATAGGCGGCGCAGGGAAAGCGGCCAGACCGACGTGTCTGAGCACGGAGTATGCCGGACGCCCCACTTTATTATAGAAGGAGAGCCCGGCCATGGACGTTTTTTTTAGGAAAACATTGACGGAAATGGAGGAAGGGAGTAGAATCATAATGATGTAAAAACGCCGAATGGCAATGAAGGGCAGGTTTTTTGAATGGGTAGGAGAATGCTGTTTGTTTTCAATCCTCTTTCCGGGAAAGCGCAGATCCGCACGAAGCTTATGGATATCTTGGATGTTTTTATTAAGGCCGGATATCAGGTGGAGATTCATGTCACTCAAAGAGCTTTAGATGCAAGAAAAGTGGTGGAAGAACGCGGATATGATATGGATTTGATCGTGGGAAGTGGGGGAGATGGTACGCTCAACGAAATGATCTCCGGGATCATGGGCATGGAGAGAAAGCCCAGGATCGGTTATATCCCGGCAGGGACCACCAATGATTTTGCCGCCAGTCACAAGATTCCCCGGAACATGCTCCGGGCGGCGGAGAGTATTGTCATGGGGACGGCCTGTCCCGTGGATATCGGAACCTTTAATGAACGGTATTTTACCTATGTGGCCGCATTCGGTGCCTTTACGGACGTGCCCTATAAAACGCCCAGGGAGATCAAGGCTGTCCTCGGACATCCGGCCTATATTTTGGAAGCGGCAAAGAGCCTTGGCAGTATCAAGGCCAGCCATGTGACCATGGAGACAGAAAGGGATTACTATGAGGGGGATGTTCTGGTGGGGATGGTCAGCAATGCGAACCAGATTGCCGGATTTAAGGGGCTGAATGGAAAGGATGTCCGCCTGGACGACGGCGTGTTTGAAGTGCTTTTGGTGGAGAACCCGCAGAACATCCTCCAGCTTCCGGAGGTGGTGACAAGTCTTTTGCAGAACGGACATAAGTCCAAGCTGGTGCGCCATTTTATGGCTTCCCGTGTAAAATTCCGGTTTGAGGAGGCGACGGAGTGGGTCCTGGACGGAGAATTTGGCGGAAAACGGAAGGAAGTCATCATCGAGAACCGGTGCAGGGCGGTGCAGATCATGAAAATGACACATTCCCTCCCGAAAAAGTCATAATCTGGGTGTTTGAGAGGAAATTTAAGGAAAAATGAAATCTGAACTTTACTTTTGCCTCGAATTCTTGTATAATGTATCTTTAGCGTGGATAAGTGTGTGCGAAAGGAAGTTAACAAGTGGAAAAAGGAAAGTTTAGCGAAGAGTTACGAAAGCTTGTAGAACTGGGCAAAAGCAAAAAGTCCACCCTCGATATGAATGATATCAACGATGCCTTTACCGGGGTACAGCTTACGGTGGAGCAGATCGAAGATATCATTGCGTATCTGGAAAACAGCGGAATTGATGTCTTACGCATAATGAATGACGAGCTGACCATTGATGATGATCTGGTCCTGGATGCGGACGATGACGCGTTTGCGCTGGAGGAAGAAGAGGAAGAGGACATTGACCTGGACGCCATTGACTTTCTTGACGGCATCGGTACTGAGGATCCGGTGAGGATGTATTTGAAGGAGATCGGTACAGTTCCGCTTTTGACGGCGGAAGAGGAGCTTCGTCTGGCAAAGAGGAAGGCGGAGGGAGACCAGATGGCGAAGGAACGGCTGATCGAGGCCAATCTGCGTCTGGTAGTAAGCATTGCAAAACGGTACACCGGCCGCGGGATGAGTTTTCTGGATTTGGTACAGGAGGGCAATCTGGGGCTTATCAAGGGCGTGGAGAAATTTGATTATACGAAAGGCTATAAACTGAGCACCTATGCCACGTGGTGGATCAGGCAATCGGTGACGAGGGCGCTGGCCGATCAGGCCAGGACCATTCGCGTCCCGGTACATATGGTGGAAACCATTAACAAGATGTCGAAGATGCAGAGGAAGCTGACGCTGGAGCTGGGGTATGAGCCCTCTGTGCCGGAACTTGCGAGTGCGCTTGATATCAGTGAGGAAAAGGTCATGGAGATTATGCAGATCGCCCGTGAGCCTGCTTCTCTGGAGACGCCCATCGGCGAGGAGGACGATTCCAATCTGGGGGATTTCGTGGCGGACAGCAATGCCGTGACTCCTGAGGGGAACGTAGAGTCGGTGATGCTCAGGGAGCATATCGACACCCTGCTGGAGGATCTGAAGGAGCGGGAACGGCAGGTGATCGTTCTGCGGTTCGGCCTGGAGGACGGACATCCCCGCACCCTGGAGGAAGTGGGAAAGGAATTTAATGTCACCAGGGAGCGGATCCGCCAGATTGAGGCAAAAGCTTTGCGGAAACTTCGGAATCCGGTGCGGAGCAAACGGATCCGGGATTTTCTGTAAGAATACGAAACATACGAGAGAAGAGACGCTGTCCGAAGGTTCCGGGATGGCGTTTCTTTTGCTCAGAGAGACGACGGAAGTCTGTGAGGGGGAGTTTTATGAGAAATTATCAGAAAGAACTGGAAGTCCTTTTACAAGCCATAAAGGAGAGGGCGGATGAGCAGGGGACGGTTCCCCGCCTGCTTCTCCATAGCTGCTGTGCCCCCTGCTCCAGCTACGTGCTGGAATATCTGTCAGGATTTTTTGCCATTACGGTTTTTTATTATAATCCCAATATCGGTGCCAGGGAGGAGTATGAAAAGCGGACGGCAGAGCAGGAACGGCTGATCCTGGAATTGCCGGAACGGATCTTAGAGAGCGGGGAAGGAAGACGTCTTTATCCGATCGGTTTTATCCGGGGGCCTTATGAACCGGAGGTCTTTTACCGGGCGGCGAAGGGGCTTGAGGATGTGCCGGAAGGGGGGGAGAGGTGCAGGAAATGCTTTGAGCTTCGGCTCAGGAAGGCGGCGGAATTTGCAAAAGCCGGGGGCTTTGATTATTTTTGCACGACCCTTTCCATCAGCCCTTTGAAAAAAGCCGGAGTCCTGATGGAGATCGGGGAACGTCTGGCGGAGGAATACGGGGTGGCGTACCTGCCTTCGGATTTTAAGAAAAAGAACGGATATAAGCGCTCCGTGGAGTGGTCGGCGCAGCTGGGTCTTTACAGGCAGGATTACTGCGGCTGTGTATTTTCCGTCCGGGAGGCGGGGAGAGGGGAGGGACGGCATGCTGTCGATTGAACGTCAGAGGGCGATTACGGATATCCTTCTGGAAAAGAAAAGTGTGGCAGTGGCAGAACTGGCGGAACGCTTTCAGGTGAGCTTTGAGACGATCCGGAGGGATTTGAAGGCGCTGGAGGCGGAGGGGGTGGTGGAAAGGTGCGGCTCTTCGGCTTCGGGAGCTGTACGGAGAGATCATCTGTGACAGAAATCACTGTCATACGGCGGCCTTAAATTTTTTTCATGCAAAGGGAGGCTGCCGCGGGATCATGGTAAGCGATTCCATGAGGGCGAAGGGCTGGCCGCCGGATACGATGCGGATCTTGCAGTGCTGGAAGAAGACTGTTCCTCGGCGGGAGCTTACTGCCTTGGGAAATGCCTGTGGGAGCCGGCGGCTTTATAAAAAATTCAGAAAAGTTTTCTGCCGTTTTCTTGACGCAGTCATGGAAAGAGACTATGATGAGGAAAGAGTTTCTGAAGAGATTACTGCCTTCCGGCATCCGGACCGGGAGGTTTACAGACGGGAGAGAAAAAGATGGGCGGATTTCGGGACAAGCTGACGAGGTTTATGTATGGACGGTACGGCGTGGATCAACTGAACCGTTTTTTGATGGGAGTCGTGATGGCGTTTCTGGTGATTTCTCTGTTTGTCCGGCACCGGGCATTTTACTGGATTACGCTACTTGGGCTCATGGTTTCGTATTTTCGAATGTTTTCGAAAAATATCAGGAGCCGTTCCCGGGAGAACAGCCGGTATCTGCAGGCCACGGCAGGGCTGCGCAGGGGAATCGCACGGATGAAAAGCAGGAGCAGGGATAAAAGCCACTGTTATTTTAAATGCCCGTCCTGCAGACAGACGGTGCGGGTGCCGAGAGGAAAGGGAAGGATTTCCATCACCTGCCCCAAATGCGGCAGGGAGTTTATTAAGAAGACGTGAACGGACAGGAGGTCAGGATGAGGAAGAGAGAAAACGCGGCGGACGGTCTGATCCGGTATCTGGAGGGCGGGGTTTCTCCCTTTCATACGGCCGGGCTGGCCGCAGAGGAGTTTGAAAGGGCCGGCTATCGGGAATTAGGGCTTTCGGACAGCTGGGCCCTTGAACGGGGAAGGGGTTATTATGTGAGGGCCTGCGGCTCTTCCATGTTTGCGTTCCGGGTGAATCCGGGGTTCGGCCGCCTTCAGGGCTTCCGTATTGCGGCAGCCCACACGGACTGGCCCTGCATGCGGATCAAGCCGGCGCCGGACATGTCTCAGGGTCCTTATGGGAAGCTGAACGTGGAAACCTACGGGGGACCGATTTTGAATACCTGGCTGGACCGTCCGCTTTCTGCGGCGGGACGGGTTACGCTGAAGGGAGAGGGTTGTTTTGCGCCTGTGACCAGGCTGGTGGACTTTAAGCGGCCCATTGCCGTGATCCCCAATCTGGCCATTCATATGAACCGGGACGTGAATCGGGGTGTGGAGCTGAACCGGCAGAAGGACATGGCGCCTTTAATCGGCCGCAGCCTGGAGGGGGAGACCGGAGGAGGGAACGAGTTTGTGGAGGCGCTGGCGGCCGAGGCGGGTGCGCCTGTGGAGGACATCCTGTTTTTTGAACTGTCTCTGTATAACTGTGACAGGCCGGAGTATGTCGGATTAAACGGCGAGTTCCTTTTGTCGCCCCGCCTGGATGACGTGACCTCGGTGAAAGCCTGCGTGGACGGGCTTCTGGGAGGAGGCGGCCGGAGGGACGGGGTGGATATGGCAGTCTTTTTCGACCACGAAGAGATCGGCAGCAGGACCAGGCAGGGAGCGGGCTCCGTGCTTCTCCCTGTCATAATGGAAAAAATCTGCCGTTCCTTCGGTTACAGTGACGAGGACTGCCTGAACAGCCGGTTCCGCAGCTTTCTTCTGTCGGTGGATGTGGCCCATGGGGTGCATCCAAATCAGCCGGAGAAAAGCGACGTGACCAATCAGGTCTTTTTGGGAGGCGGCGTAGCCGTCAAGACGGAGAGCTGCCAGAAATATGCCACGGACGGGGCGGCCATAGGCGTAATCCGGGGAATCTGTGAGAGGCACGGCATTCCGTATCAGATGTTTGCAGGCCGTTCCGACATGGCGGGAGGAAGTACGCTGGGATCCATCGCCTCGGCTTTTACCGTGATGAACACGGTGGATGTCGGGATCCCGATTCTGGCCATGCACTCGGCCAGAGAGCTTATGGGCGCTGCCGATCAGGAAGCGCTGACCAGTCTGCTGACGGCATATTACAGGGAATCCGAAGAGACGGACCGGTGAGTTTTCTGCCGGATCGGAAGGGATGCGAAAAATTTCAGAATACCCCTTTTCAAATAGAATATCCTGTGCTATCATATATAGTAATGAAAACTACATGGAACGGTTTGGGAACCGAATAAAAGTAGTGGAGAAGTGCAGGAGGAAAAATATGAATTACAAGATTGTGGTGGACAGCTGCTGCGATTTGACAGAGGAACTGAAGGCAGACAGCCATTTTCAGGTGATTCCCCTGACGCTGCAAGTGGGAGATACGGTAATTATAGATGACGAGGGGTTTAATCAGGCGGAATATTTGGAATTGGTGAGAACGAAGCCGGATTGCCCGAAGACGGCCTGCCCTTCTCCGGAGGCATTTAAAGAGGCGTATGACTGCGATGCGGATGCTATTTTTGTTGTGACTCTCTCTCAGCATTTGAGCGGGACTTACAATAGCGCGGTTTTGGGCAGGACTCTTTATCTGGAGGAGAAGGGAAACAAGCAGATTGCCGTATTCAGTTCTGATTCTGCCGCTGTGGGCGAGGTGAAGATCGCTCTAAAGATCCGGGAGCTCGCCGAGGCAGGCAAGAGCTTTGCGGAGATCGTGAGGGAGGTTTCTGATTTCCGGGACAATATGAAGACTTATTTTGTGCTGGAAACGCTGGATTATCTGAAGAAAAACGGAAGGCTGACCGGTCTTCAGGCGGTTTTTGCCACGGTTTTGAATATCAAGCCGGTTATGGGTGCCGATAAGGGCGTGATCATCAAGCTGGATCAAGCTAGGGGGATTGAAAAGGCTCTCACAAAGATGTCCCAGTGGGTGGCGAAGGAGGCAAAGGAAGCGGAGAACAAGATTCTTGCCATTGCCCATACCAATTGTCCGGAGCGGGCGAGGAAAGTGAAGGAGCAGATTTGCAGGCTGATCAAGGTCAAGGATGTTTATATTGTCAATACGGCAGGCGTCAGCACCACCTATGCCGGGGACGGGGGAGTGATTATCGCACTCTGACGGGTGCATGAAGCGCGCTTGATGATAGACAGTAGAGTGTTTGGAGGAAGTCCGGGAAGGGCTTCCTCCTTTTTTGGGGTGCACACAGATGCGGAGAGGAAGGATGCGGCATAAAGCTGCCCGCACCTGCCGATATGTGTGCGGCGCGCTTTACGCATGTTTTTCCAACAGGGAAATCAACTGGTAAAATCCCATGGAAAGGATGCAGAGGATGACAATACTCATCATGACAATGTCCATTTTGAAGACTTGGCTTCCGTAAATGATCAGGTAACCGAGTCCTTTGTCGGCAGCCAGGAATTCCCCGATGATTACGCCGACTAAGCAGAGCCCGATATTGACCTTCATGTTATTTATGATCAGAGGAACGGAGCTTGGCACCAGGACTTTGAAGAGAACGTCCTTTTTGCTTCCGCCCAGGGTGTAGATCAGCCGGATTTTGTCCGGATCTACCTGTTTGAAGCCGGTGTGGAGTGTCATGACGGATCCGAAGACTGCCACGGAAACGGCTGCCACAACGATGGTCTTTACATTATTGCCCAGCCATACGATAAGTACCGGGGCCAAGGCGGATTTCGGCAGGCTGTTCAGCATGACCAGATAGGGTTCTAAAAGCTCGGCGAGTGTCGGGAAGAGCCAGAGGAGCATGGCGGCAAGGATGCCGCAGGCCATGACCAGAAAAAAGCTCCCCACTGTCTCTGCCAGGGTAATGCCGATATGGGTGAAGATACTGAGGTCGCCGATCATTTTGAGGAAGCAGGACACCATTCGGGATGGACTGCTGAATATAAAATCGTTGAGGATACCGGTATATGCGGTAAACTCCCAAATGCCGACAAACAGGAAGAATAAAAGAATTTGTCCCACCAGGACCAGATGTCTGTGGCGGGAACGGGTTTTCAGGTAATGAGCCTGAGCCGCAGAAAGGGATTTATCCATTGGATTTAAGCTCCTTCCAGATTTCGTCAAAATATTCGCTGAAACAAGGGGCACTCCGGCGTTTTAAGGGAGTGTCGAAGGCTTCACTAAAGTGAAGAGGCAAAATTTTCCTGATTCTGGCAGGACGGTGGGAAAGGATGATGATCCGGTCAGCCAGAGTAATGGCTTCCGCCAAATCGTGGGTTACCAGGACAGCGGTTTTTCCCTCCCTCCGCAAAATTCCTCCGATGTCGTCTCCGACTTCCAGACGGGTCTGGTAATCCAGGGCCGAAAACGGCTCGTCAAGGAGCAGGATATCCGGCTCCAGAGCCAGAGTCCTGATCAGGGCCGCTCTCTGGCGCATACCGCCGGAGAGAGCTGACGGCGGAGAATGTTTGAAGGCAGAAAGTCCGTAGGTATTTAACATGGAGTCTGCCTGAGCTTTTGCCTCCTGATTTAAGCTGTGATGGATTTCCGGCCCCAATAAAACGTTGTCATAAATGGTGCGCCATTCAAAGAGATGATCTTTTTGGAGCATGTAGCCAATATTGGTTTCGGACGTTCCACGGGATTTTCCGAAAAGCCGAATCTCTCCCGCCTCGGGTTCGAGGAGTCCGCTGATCAGGGAGAGGAGCGTGGTTTTGCCGCAGCCGGAGGGCCCCACGATGGCAATGAATTCACCGGGCATGACAGAAAAATTAATATCAGACAGAGCCGGTGTCTCACCGTCCGGTGAATGGTAGGAAAAACATACATTTATAAATTCAAGGACTGGTTCCATAAAAGTTCCTCCAATAGGTAAGGTATTACATGCCCTTTGGGTATAGTTTATTGTATGGAAGGAAGAAAAGAGAGGTGAGTGAGAAAATTTCCGGAAAGGCTTGACAGAAGGGAAATCTTATAGTATATTTGTAACGTTGAAAAATCTTTTACAGATGTGCTTCCGTGGCTCAGTCGGTAGAGCGATTGATTCGTAATCAATAGGTCGCCGGTTCAAGTCCGGCCGGGAGCTTTGAAGAAATTAAGTGAGACCTGTTTCCAGAGTAGATGGAAACAGGTTTTTCTGTGTACATAGAGCGGAAAGGAGGCGGCGGCTGTCCTTCCCGAGAATTGTCAGGCCCTCCTGCCGGGTTCAGGTATTCAATCGGATAAAAAAGTGCTTGCAATTTGAGGGCATATAGTGTACAATACGCAAGGGAAAGACAAATGTGCGTTGCTCAAAGACAGACACACATATAAAGTAAGAACTACGAGGAGAGAATGGGAAATGGAAATGAAGGAAAAATTAAAGGTTGGCGTTTTGGGAGCAACAGGCATGGTGGGACAGCGGTTTGTGTCCCTGCTGGCGGGTCATCCCTGGTATGAAGTGGTGACGGTGGCGGCCAGTCCCAGAAGTGCGGGGAAGACTTATGAGGAGGCCGTGGGAGGCCGCTGGAAGTTAGACAATCCCATGCCGGAGAATGTGAAAAAGCTGATTGTAAAGGATTTGCACAATATCGAAGAAGTTGTGAAAGATGTGGATTTTGTGTTCAGCGCCGTGGATATGACCAAGGATGAGATCCGCGCCATCGAGGAGGCTTATGCAAAAGCGGAGGTTCCCGTGGTATCCAACAACAGTGCGCACCGCTGGACTCCGGACGTGCCGATGATTATTCCGGAACTGAATCCGGAGCATGCGGAAGTGATCGAATTCCAGAAGAAACGCCTTGGCACAAAGCGTGGATTTATCGCCGTGAAGCCCAACTGCTCCATTCAGAGCTATACTCCCGCGTTCCATGCGCTCCGTGAATTCGGTGTGAAGACGGCGGTGGTTACCACCTACCAGGCCATTTCCGGCGCCGGAAAGACCTTCAAGGACTGGCCGGAGATGGTGGACAATGTGATTCCCTACATCGGAGGGGAAGAAGAAAAGTCTGAGCAGGAGCCGTTAAAGATCTGGGGCAAGATCGAGGACGGCGTGATTAAAAAAGCCGAGGGCCCGGTCATTACCTCCCAGTGTATCCGGGTGCCTGTCAGCAACGGACATACGGCGGCAGTCTTTGTGAGTTTTGAGAAGAAGCCCACGAAGGAAGAGATCTTGGAGCGGTGGGAGGCATTTGCCGGAGAACCTCAGAAGCTGAATCTTCCCAGCGCGCCGAAGCAGTTCCTCAAATATTTTGAGGAGGACAACCGGCCCCAGGCGAACCTGGACAGGGATTATGAGCATGGAATGGGCGTGACCCTCGGACGTCTCAGAGAGGATACGGTATTTGATTACAAGTTTGTGGGACTGTCCCACAATACCCTGAGGGGAGCGGCAGGCGGAGCCCTTCTCTGCGCGGAGCTTTTGACGGCGAAGGGTTATATTGCGAAGAAATAGGGAAAAGGTTACGAAAACGTCACGTGCATACAGAAAAATCCTGTGTTACCATGAAAGTGGAACACGGGATTTTTTTGCACACGGATGCCCAGAGGAAAAGTGTCAGCAAAGCTGACGGGCACCCGGCGCGGCGGCGGGGGGAAAGACCGTTCCCCTGCCCGATTGCACACGGGTGTACAATGGAAAAGTGTCAGCAAAGCTGACGGGCGTGCGGACGCAGAGAGGAGAGGATTGCGTGAAAGAGAACAGGAAAAGACGGAGAGGAAAAACGGTGAAGAGATGGCTGGCGGGATTCCGAAAATAAAGCAGAAGAACTGAAAAAAGCACTGAGCTCCAAGGAAATAATGGCGGTCTCCAGATTTGATTTTGATATGCAGAAGGTCCTCTGGGAATGGCAGGAGCTCTGGCGGCTCCATGAAGAGTGAGGAGAATTGTGCCACTGTGACAAAAAGGACAGAGGAACGGAATAGCCGGAGACCTGTGACTGCAACAAGTACCTGGGAGCAGGCTCCGGAAAAGGTCCAAAAGCCGGTGAAGGACGCCGGGATCGACCGGGGCATGGAGTACATGGAAGAAGTCATCCGGGAACGGGAGGCTTACGGCAGGAAGCCGTCCGGAACCTGATTATCGCTCTGTCACATGGTCGAAGCCCTGGCTTAAAATGGTCACCACATGCTCGTCCGCCAGGGAATAGAAGACCTGCTTGCCCTCCCGGCGGAACTTGACCAGGCTGCTCTGCTTCAGGAGCCGAAGCTGGTGAGAGATGGAGCTCTGGCTCATGGCCAAGAGTCCGGCGATGTCACAGACGCACATCTCATGTCCCAAAAGTGCATAAAGAATTTTGATCCTGGTGGGATCGCCGAAAATTTTGAACAGATCCGCCAGGCGCAGCATGGTCCCGTCGTCGGGAGCCTGCTCCTTGAGTGAAGCGATCAGTTCCTTGTGGTCGTGCCTGCATTCGCAGACCGGTACTTCCAATACTTCCTTCTGTTCCATACAGGCAGCCTCCGACTTCTCAAATTACTTTTATGGTGAACGGCAAAAATTTTTGTTTTTGGCGTTTGCCGCGCCAACATAAGTTTACTACCGAAGACAGAAACTGTCAATGGATGGTTATGGCGGCAATTTTTATAAAAAGTTTAGACACGGAAAATTGACATCATATCCTCTTTGTCATATAATAGGAGCAGACCGGAAACCGACCAACTGGTCGGTTTTTGCCATGAAAGACATCAACGGAAAAATTTCGGTGAAATGCCGGGGCCGTACGCACCGGAGCCGGAAAAGACAGATTATTGACAGGAGGCGCGCCATGTTTGCAAAATTCAGTGTGAAAAAGCCGATGACTGTGTTTGTGGCGGTGGTACTGGTGCTGATCCTGGGCGTGGTTTCTTTTACGGAGATGACGCCGGATCTTCTGCCCAGCATTAACCTGCCCTATGCGGTGGTGGTTACGACTTATCCGGGAGCCAGCCCGGAAGAGGTGGAGACTGTTGTAACCAGGCCGGTAGAGCAGTCTATGGCCACACTTAACGATATCAATGAAGTGACTTCTGTTTCCAGTGAAAACGTATCCATGGTCATTCTGGAATTTAACGACGAGGTCAACATGGACTCCGTGACCGTGGATATCCGGGAAAAGCTGGATCAGATTACGGGATACTGGAGCGACAGTGTCGGCTCTCCCTTGATTATGAAGATCAATCCGGATATGCTCCCCATCGTGGTGGCCTCGGTGGATGCCGACGACATGGATGTGAAAGAGATTTCCACTTACGTGGAGGAGACGGTGCAGCCTGCCCTGGAGGGCGTGAGCGGTGTGGCCAGTGTGTCGGCCTCCGGGCTTTTGGAGGAGCAGGTCAATGTGGTGATCCGCGAGGAATTGGTGGATGATGTCAATGAAACCCTGAAGGATTCTGTCCGGGATTCTTTGAGCGAAGCGGAGGATAAACTGCGGGAGGCCGAGGATAAGATTGCCGACGGCAAGGCGGAGCTTGAGGAGCAGACTTCTAAATTCCAAAGCGGGATGGTCCAGGCGGATCAGGCTCTCTCCGAAGCCAGGATGCAGATCCTGCAGGGAGAGATTGCCCTGGACCGGGCCGAGGAAGAGCTGAAGTCGAAGGAAAGCGAGGCCTTAAGCCAGGCCGGCTATTCCAGTGTGGACGAGATGGAAGCCGGGCTGAAAGCGTCCCTGGAGCAGTTAAACGGGCTGCTTGCCGAAGAGGGCACCATCCGGGACGGCCTTTCCCAGCTGGAAGCGGGGCTTTCTCAACTAGATGAAGGGTTGTCTCAGATTGAGGCGGGTCTTTCTCAGACGGCGGCAGGAAAAGAGCAGCTCCAGACGGCGAAGGAGGCTTATGAAGGGCTGGTGGAGCAGGGAGTCATCGACGCGGAGGGAAACTTAAGTCCCTGGTTCCAGCCTGGAATGCCCGGGTATGAACAGACTGTGGCTCAGCTGGCAGAACTGAAAGCAGTCATGGACACCTACGAGCAGACCCTTGGAACCCTGGATGCCGCGGAGGCGGAGCTTACGGCAAAACAGGCGGAGCTTACGGCCCAGAGGGCAGAGCTTGAGGTGAAAAAGACGGAGGCGGAGACTGCCGTCGCCCAGATAGACAAGATCAAAAGCGAAGGGATGCTGGAGCAGCTTCAGGCCGGGCTCTCCGGGATCGGGGCCCTACGGTCGGGAAAGGCCCAGTTGGCGGCGGCCAGGGCGGAGCTTGCCTCAGGGAAGGAGACCCTCCTTGCCAGGGCCCAGGAGGCCGGCATGACCAAATACGAGGCCCAGGCTCAGCTGGACGAGGCCAAACGGCAGCTTGCCGAAGGGGAGAAGGAATTCAACACGCAGAAGGAAACCTTTGATACTTCCAAGGAGACTGCCCTTGATGCGGCCGACGTTTCCGACAAGCTGACGGTGGAGATGATCTCCCAGATCCTGACAGCCCAGAATTTTGCCATGCCTGCGGGCTATGTGACGGAGGACGGGATCCAGTATCTGGTCCGGGTGGGAAATAAATTAGAAGATATCGAAGAACTTCAGAACCTGATCCTGTTTGATCCGGGTACGGACGATGCAGAGCCGATCCGCCTCTCCGATGTGGCGGACGTCTATAAGAGTGACAACAGCGCGGATATCTATGCGAAGATCAATGGGAATGACGGCGTGGTACTTTCCATTGAGAAACAGCCCACCTATGCCACGGCCGACGTGGCGGAAAACATTCAGGAGAAATTTGACGAGCTGGAAGGGACCCATGAGGGACTTCATTTTACCATGCTGTCCAATCAGGGGGATTATATCCACCTGGTGGTGGATTCGGTGCTGAACAACCTCCTTTACGGAGCGATTCTGGCGATCATCATCCTGCTTTTGTTCCTCAAGGACCTGAGGCCGACGGTGATCATTGCCTGTTCCATCCCCATCAGCGTGGTCTTTGCCATCGTGCTCATGTATTTTTCCGGCGTGACCCTCAACATGATCTCCCTGTCGGGGCTGGCTGTGGGAGTCGGCATGCTGGTGGACAACTCGGTCGTGGTCATCGAGAATATTTACCGGCTGCGGAATAAAGGGGCTTCGGCAGTCCAGGCGGCGGTCAGCGGTACGGTTCAGGTGGCGGGAGCCATTACCTCCTCTACGCTGACCACGGTCAGTGTGTTTGTCCCCATCGTGTTCATCCACGGTATGACCAGACAGCTCTTTACGGATATGGCCCTGACCATCACTTATTCGCTGGCGGCCAGCTTGATCGTGGCCATGACTTTGGTTCCGGCCATGGCCTCCGGAATGCTGAAGAAGAAGCAGAAGGAAAAATCCCACAGGCTTTTCGGCGGAATGATAAAAGGCTATGAGAAGGCGGTCCGCTGGTGTTTGAGGCATCGGCTCCTCACGCTCCTGGCGGCGGTGGGGATGCTGGTGTTCAGTGTCATCGCCAGCACCGGCCGGGGCACGGCCTACATGCCACAGATGGACGGCACACAGATTTCCGTCTCTCTGGAGATGCCGGAGGAGGCGACCAGGGAGGAGATCCGGGAGCTGGCGGACGAGGCCATCGAACGGATCATATCCGTGGAGGATGTGGAGACGGTGGGCGCCATGATGGGCGGAGGGAGAATGATGTCCATGATGGGGGAAGGTTCCTCCGATTCCGTGTCCGTCTATGCCATCCTGAAGGAAGAGAAGTCGGCTTCCAGCCAGGAAATTGCCTCCAGGATTGAGGAGGCCTGCGCGGATTTGGAATGTGTCGTCACCGCGAGCGGATCCACGATGGATATCAGCGCCCTTGGCGGATCCGGCATCACCATCAATGTAAGCGGACGGGAACTGGATGAGCTTCAGGAGGCGGCCAAGGCTGTGGCGGAGAAGTTGTCCGCGGTGAAGGGCGTGATTGAAGTGACGGACGGCATCGAGGACCCTACGCCGGAGCTCCGGGTGGTCATTGACAAGGAAAAAGCCATGGCCCAGGGGGTAACGGTGGCCCAGGCCTACATGGATCTCCAGAGCGCCCTTCGCTCCGAACAGGAGGCCACACAGCTCACGGAGGGGACGGAAGGATATTCTGTGATGGTGGATGATGCGTCCTTGGCGGATTTTGACCGGGAGGACATTGAGCGGTTCAAATTCCATGTGACCGGAATGGACGGTGAGGAAAAAGAGATCGCTCTGCGGGAAATTGCCGCTATCGAGGAGACAGAGAGTCTCTCTTCCATAAGAAGAGAGAACCAGAGACGTTACCTGACGGTCAGCGGACAGATCGAGGACGGCTATAACGTGGGCCTGGTCAGCAGCGACGTGGAGGCGGCCTTTGAGGATTTTGAGCTTCCGGAGGGCTGCGCCATGGAATTTGCCGGGGAAAACGAGACCATTATGGAAGCCATGAGCCAGCTCATCAAGATGCTTTTGGTGGCGGTGGCCTTTATCTATCTGATTATGGTGGCCCAGTTCCAGTCCCTGCTGTCGCCCTTTATCGTTATGTTTACGATCCCTCTGGCTTTTACGGGCGGTTTTTTAGGGCTTTTCCTCACAGGGCAGGAGGTCAGTGTCATCGCCATGATCGGTTTTGTCATGCTGGCCGGGATCATTGTAAACAACGGTATTGTGCTGGTGGACTATATCAACCAGCTGCGGATGGAGGGCACGGAAAAAAGGGAGGCCATCGTGGAAGCCGGTGTGACCCGTATGCGCCCCATTCTGATGACGGCTTTGACGACTATCCTGGGCCTTGCCGCCATGGCTGTGGGCGTGGGAACCGGGGCGGAAATGATGCAGCCGGTGGCGATTGTCACCATCGGGGGGCTGCTCTACGCGACGCTTATGACTTTGTTCGTGGTGCCGGTGCTTTATGACTTGTTTCACAGGAAGAAAATGCGTATAATCAAAGAAGAAGAATTGGAGATCCTGAATGAGTAGGGAAGGCGTTTCAAAAAAAGAGATGCTCTTTCAGAGTGTCTGGAAACTTCATATGGAAGGGGCTGACTGGGGAAACATCCGCATGGGCGCCATTGCAGACGCTTCGGGCATTCCAAAAGGGACGATCTATGAGCATTTCCGCAGCAAGGATCAGCTGATTGCCGAGACTATTGCCTGGTCCCTGGAGAAGGAGAAAGAAGAGATTTACCGGAGAATGGAGGAAGCATCCGGGTTTTCGGGAATGCTGGATGTGATTTTTGAATGGGTAGCCTCCCCTCAGGGACGCGCCCTGTTTCTGATGCGGTTTATGGATGGGGGAAAGCTTCCGGAAGGACTGAAAAAAGAATTGTGCGGCTGTAAGGAGGCAGACTGTGAAGGGCTGGATACGGCAGAACAGGTGACGAGGGCATTGATCCGAATCGGTTTTCGAACCCGAGCTCTGGAGACAGAGGGAGGGAGACTGGCCGAGAAAACGGCGCTTTACAGTGCCTTGGCCCCGGTGGTGGCCTACAGTATGCTTCCGGAACGGTATGTGGGAATCACCTGGAAAGAAGTAAAAGACTATGCAAGTGGAATTTTTGTGGGGGCTTTCCGGAAAGCCTGAATAACGGGAAAGGGTTGAGGTTATGAAAAAGAAATGGATCTGTCTTTTTTTGGCAGTCGGAAGTCTTTTCTGCCTGAATGCCTGTGGTAAACAGGAAGCGGCAGAGGAACAGGGAACGGAATCGGACCAGGTGGTTGCTTTAACTGTCTGGGGCGGGGAAGAGGACGAGGAGCTTCTGCGGGAACTGTTTGCTTCTTTTGAATCCCATTATGCGGGGCAGGCCAGCTTTCAGATCACTTATCAGGCACAGAGCGAGTCAAACTGTAAGGACATCCTGCTGGGGGATTTGGAGGGAGGCGCGGACGTATTTGCGTTTGCAGATGACCAGGTGGCGGCGCTGGCTGCCGCCGGCGCGCTGGATCCGATCGAGAATGAGGCAGAGGTCCGTGCGGCCAATCTTCCAGCTTCTGTGGAGGCGGCCTCCGTGGGAGATACACTCTATGCGTATCCGCTGACGGCGGATAACGGCTATTTTCTCTATTATAATAAAGCCTACTTTTCCGAGGCGGATATCCAAAGCTTAAACCGGATGGTAGAGATCGCAGAAAAGAACGGGAAGTTTGTGACCATGGACTGGTCCTCCGCCTGGTATGTCTATGCTTTTTTCGGGAATACGGGCCTTGAGGTGGGGCTCAACGAGGATGGTCTGACTAACTATTGCACCTGGAACGACACGGAGGGACCGATCCGGGGGGTGGATGTGGCCCAGGCCATGGTGGATATTGCCTCCAGTCCTGGATTTTCAAACTGTACGGACGAAGAATTTCTGGCCGGGGTGAAGGACGGCTCCGTGATCGCCGGAGTCAGCGGCGTCTGGAATGCGGTGGCGATTGAGGAAATCTGGGGCAGCCAGATGGGGGCGGCCAAGCTTCCCGTCTATACCTGCAAGGGGGAGCCGATACAGATGGCCTCCTTTTCCGGCTGCAAACTGATCGGTGTCAATGCCTACTCCGAACATCCGGAGTGGGCGGCCCGTCTTGCAGAATGGCTCACCAATGAGAGCGGACAGAAGCTTCGGTTTGAGAGGAGGGGGCAGGGGCCGTCCAATATCCAGGCGGCCGCTTCGGCTGAGGTACAGGAATCCCCTGCCATTGCGGCGCTTTTGGAGCAGTCGGAGTTTTCCCAGCTTCAGAGAGTGGGAGGAAAGTTCTGGGATCCGGTGACTGCCTTTGCCAACAACATGGCGCAGGGAAACCCGTCCGGCACATCGCTTCAGGAGCAGCTTGACCATCTGGTGGAGGGCGTGACTGCGCGGTAGGACACAATTTGAAAAAAACCGTTTGGGGAGGGAATTGTATGAAAGGCAAGCTGACACTGCAAAAACGGCTGTTGCTGCCGATCCTTTTGCTGGGAGTCATTACGCTGCTGTCAAACATTCTGGCGGTGTTCGGGATCAATAATGTGAACGGCAATGCCGGTATTATCGTCGACGAATACATGGTCAGTGAGGCGAAGCTGGAGGGGGTCCGGCATTCTATGATGAATATTCACCGTCTGGCGCTGTCCCATATCGTGGCGGCAGACCATGCCACCATGATCCGCCTGGTCGGCGAGATCAAGGAGGAGGAAGCCGGGCTGGACGAAAAACTGGCGGACTATGAAGCTTACGTTGCAAAAGAGGACCGGGAAACCTATGACACGCTTCTTTCGGCCTATGATTCGTTCAAGCATTCCCTGGTTTTCCTGGTCTGTGCCAGCGCGGACAGCAAGACCCAGGAGGCATATGCCATGGCCAACGGGGATGTAGCCTCCTGGAGCAGCGCTGCGGAAGAAAACATCAATGCCCTTTATGCTTCTGTCAGTGCCCGGGCAGAGCAGGCGAGGGGGCGGTTGTCGGTGGTATATGTCGTCTCATTGATCAGCAGCGCGGTAACCCTGGTGGCGGGGATTCTCTTGGTGATGGCGGCTTTCCGGATCATCCGGAAATTTGTCATTGCCCCGATCCGGGATGCCATGGGCATGCTCCAGGGCAGCTCGGAGCGGATCAGCGGCGTGGTGGATGAGGTGCGGGAACGGACCAGGACATCCCATGACAGTGTCCGGAAGCTGTCCGGGCTGACGGATGAGCTGTCGGCCGCCTTTGAAGAGATTGCCGGAAACGCCGCCTCCATAAGCGCCAATGCGTCCGGGACCCAGAACGATACCAGGGATATGGCAGAGGAATGCGCCGCAATCACAGCCTATTCTGCAGATATGCGGGGGCGGGCGGAGGAGATGGAACAGGCGGCGAAGAAGAACATGGAAGCGATCCGGGCGAAGACGGAGGAGATCCTGTCCGTGCTCCAGGAGGCCATTGAGAAGAGTCAGAGCGTGAGCCAGATCGACAGCCTGATCCAGGATATCTTTTCTATCTCATCGACGACAGACCTGATCGCAGTCAATGCCTCTATCGAGGCGGCCAGGGCCGGAAAGTCGGGGGAGGGATTTGCCGTCGTAGCCCAGGAAGTCCGTCGGCTGGCCGACTCCTGCGCGGAGACGGCGGGACATATCAAAGAAGTCAGCGGAGTCGTCACGGGCGCGGTGGATTATCTTTCCGGGAGCGCCAAGGAGCTGGTAGATTATCTCGGAAAGAATATTCTGACCCAGTTTGAGGCCTCCCTTCAGTCCGGCAGGCAGTACCGACAGGATGCCGCCTACGTGGAACATTCCATGGAGGCCTTCAACAGCCGGACAGACCGGCTGCAAAATGCCATGGACGAGATCGCAGCTTCGATCTCCGGAATATCGGGAGCCATCGAGGGCGCGCTGCCGGACGTAACCGGCGCCGCCAGCAGTACCCATGCGCTGGCAGAGGATATGGCCGGTATCGCGGCCCGCATGGATACGAACCAGGAGATCGTCGGAGAGCTGAGAAAGCAGGTGGATGTGTTTGCGAATCTGTAGCAGGAAAGAGAATTCCGCATGAGAGGCAGTGGCTTCCGCATACGATGTAAAAATAGTATGCGGGAGCTTTTTTTATGGTTTATTTTTCCAATCTGTTGATTCCGGTCCTGGTCTGCCTGGTGGCTGTATACGGGCTGCTGGAGAAACGTCCTGTCTTCGAGGATTTCATCCGGGGGGCGAAAGAAGGATTAAAAACAGTAGGAGGGATTCTGCCGACTCTGGTGGGACTGATGATCGGAACCGGAATCCTCCGGGCTTCCGGATTTTTGGATCTGCTGGCCCTGTGGCTGTCGAAGCTGATCCCGGCGGTCCTTCTCCCGGCCCAGGTGCTTCCCGTCATTCTGGTAAAGATGTTCTCCTCCTCGGCGGCCACCGGCCTGGCGCTGGATATTTTTAAGGAGTTCGGCCCGGATTCCCTGTCCGGACGGATGGTGTCGATCATTTTAAGCTGTACGGAGACGGTATTTTACACCATGAGCGTCTATTTTATGAGTGTGAAAATTAAGAAAACCAGATATACTCTGGCGGGAGCCCTCCTTGCAACCCTTGCCGGGGTTGCGGCGAGTATTTGGCTGGCAGGCTTGCCTTTTGGAGGAATCTGAGGTATACTGTGGGACAGAAAGGCAAGGATACGGACCGGGCCATATAAGGCCCGGAGACAGACCCTCCCCGCAGAGACTTTACCTTCGGGGATGCTTCGGTGTCAAGAACGACTGTGCCGGAACAATCGGAAGGGGAGGAGAAGCCTGTGTATTTTATGCTGGATAATTACGATTCTTTTGTCTACAACCTGTCGGCTTACTTCAGACAGCTGGGACAGGAAATTCTGGTGAAGCGTGAGGGTGAGATCACGCTTTCTGAGATTGAGGCGCTTGGGCCGGAGGGGATAGTTCTTTCTCCGGGGCCGGGAAAGCCGTCGGACGCAGAGATGTCTCTGCAGATTCTGGAACGATGGAAGGAAAAGATTCCGATTTTGGGCGTATGTCTGGGGCACCAGGCCATCGGCCATTATTTTGGCGCCCGGGTGGAAAAGGGGAAACGTCCCATGCACGGAAAACTGACGAAGGTTGCCCACGGGGGAGTGGGGCTTTTTGAGGGGCTTGGGCAGAATTTTTCCGTCACGAGGTATCATTCTCTTGTGGTCAGCGAAAAAGAGTTTCCCAAGGAACTTTCGGTGGATGCGGTATCGGTTTCGGACGGCGTGATCATGGGGCTTTC
Organism: uncultured Lachnospiraceae bacterium; assembly: GCA_910588815.1. GTDB lineage: Bacteria > Bacillota > Clostridia > Lachnospirales > Lachnospiraceae > Lientehia. The sequence goes on from CAJUQY010000016.1 coordinate 45,375, forward strand.
CCACAGACACCATCCTGTGTACGGCGTCCAGTTCCACCCGGAGGCGGTATTGACGGAGTGCGGTTTTAAGCTCCTGGATAATTTCGGGAAAATCTGCAGAGAATGGAGGCGAACCCATGAGAACCATAAAAACTCTTGAGAATCATCCGCCTCTCCATCGGATTTTTGACCGGTATGCGGAAGAAGAAATGGCGGTGTTTTTGGATTCCTCTCTTCGGAATCATCTGGGGAGGTATTCTATCGTCGGACTGTATCCCTACCTGATATTGGTGAAGGGGGAGAAATTTACCGTCAATGGCCGGGAATGCGGGCAGAGCTTTGAGGCTTACATAAAGGAATATCTGAAAAGCCACAGGGAAGAGAATCCCACAAATCTTCCCATTGTTTCCGGAGCTGTGGGTTATTTTTCTTATGATTACGGGCGGAAGAAGGAAGGGGTGGAAAGCCGGCATGAAAAAAAGGATTCCATTCCGGAGAGTATTTTCTGTTTTTATGACGTGTTTCTCGTGGAAGATCACGGGACAGGGGAACTGCATCTTATCGCCAACGGAAAGCAGAGGGACAGCGGGGAGATGATTGAGGAGCTCCTTTTGCAGATTGGAAGGATCGGGGAGGAGACGGATTTTGGAAGCGATTTGGCAGAAGAGCCGGGAGGGGGAGATACCGGGGCGGCAGGCGGATGTCGGGTAAAAGCAAATTTTGAAAAAGAGGATTATCTTGGGGCGGTGGATGCGGTGGTTTCCCATATCACAGAGGGGGACGTCTACATTATGAACCTGACGCAGCAGCTTACGGTTTGCAGTGAGAAGCCGCCGTATGAGGTGTTCAGGAAGCTGCGCCGGGAGAATCCCTCCCCCTTTGGAGGATATTTCCAGTACGGGGATTTTCAGGTGGTCTCGGCGTCACCGGAGCGTTTCCTCCGGATGGAGCAGGGGCATGTGGTGACCCGGCCCATCAAGGGAACCAGGAAGAGGGGGGAGACGGAGGCGGAAGACACGGCGCTTAAGGAAGAGCTGTTTGAGTCGGAGAAGGACAGGAGCGAGCTTTTGATGATCGTGGATCTGGAGCGGAATGATCTGAACCGGGTGTGCGTGCCGGGAAGTGTCCGCGTGAAGGAGTTATTCAAAGTGGAGACCTATGCGACCGTGTTCCATCTGGAGGCGGAGGTGGAGGGCCGGCTGGAGCAGGGAAAGAACGTCATGGATTTAATGGAGGCGGCTTTTCCGGGCGGCTCCATTACCGGGGCTCCGAAACTTCGGGCGATGGAGATCATCGATGAGCTGGAGCACGGGCGGCGGGGACTTTATACCGGCTCCATGGGATATCTGACTCTGGACGGGGAATGTGATTTCAATATTGTCATTCGAACGGCCCTGCACCGGGAAGGTGTGTATACCCTGGGCGTGGGCGGGGGGATCACCTGCGAATCCGAGCGGGAGTTTGAGTATGAAGAGACTCTCCAGAAGGCGAAGGCGGTTCTGGAGGCGATTCGGAAGCCGTAATAAATACAGAAGACAGGAAAGGATGAGGAAAATGGACAGGCAGATCATGCTGGACGAAGGGTTTTTGTTCGGACTTGGGGCTTTTGAGACAATTGCCCTGGTTCAGGGACGCCCCGTATGGCTGGAGCGGCATTTGAAGCGGCTCAATGGGACCCTTTCTTTTCTCGGGCTCTCCGAAAGAGTGACAGAGGAGGAGGTGCAGAGGTATTTGGAGTCTGAAAAAAGCAGGGGAGGGGCTTTGAAAATTGTGGTATCGGAAAAAAACAAATTGTTCCTTCCCAGGGAGAATCCTTACCGGGAATCGGATTATGAGCGGGGCTTTACCGTGGATTTCGCGGCGGGAAGGCGCAACGAGCATTCGCCGCTCAGTTGCCACAAAACCCTGAATTACGGGGACTGTATACTGGAAAGGCGCCGGGCGGCGGCGCACGGCTTTGACGAAGCTGTTTTTCTGAATGGCCGGGGAGAGGTCTGCGAGGGCTGCGCATCCAATGTGTTTTTTGTCCGGGAGGGAAGGATTTTTACGCCGGAGCGCTCCTGCGGCCTCCTTCCTGGCATCGTGCGGGAGGTTTTGACGGAGCGGTATGACGTTGCGGAAATAAGGATTCCGGCTGAGGATATAGGCCGGTATGACGAGTGCTTCCTTACCAATTCCCTGATGGGCGTGATGCCGGCCGCGCGGCTTGGAAATCATTTGTTCGAGCGGAGAGAGAGGACAGAACAGATCAGACAGAGAGTTTTTGAAGAGGTTAATGCGTGGTTTTAAAATGTGGTTGACAAGAAAAATACTTCATGCTAAAATTGTTCGGAGCAGAACAGTTTGGACATAAACTATAATGGGAGGAAAAATAATTTGTCGCTCATTAAAACTAAAAGGACGATTTTGTCCTTCCGGAAACAAGAAAGGAGGCGTTCCCATGGACGATGCGCATCCGCTCTATGTTGGTTTTGAGATTAAGCAGACCTTCAGGCTGATCAAGAGGACGATCGACCGGTCGGCTGCGGTGCAGTGTGCCAGTCAGATGACAGGTACCCACGTCTGGATTCTGAAATATTTGCAGGAGAATGACGGAAAAGAAATTTTTCAGAAGGATATTGAGAAGCGATTTGGCATCAACCGTTCCTCTGCCACCGGGATATTGCAGCTGATGGAGAAAAACGGCCTCATCTACCGGGAGGAGGTGTCTTACGATGCGAGGCTCAAACGGATTGTAATGACAAAAAAAGCTGTTTCTCTGGAGGCATCCATCCGAAGAGAAATCGAACTGACGGAGAAGCAGATCACGAAGGGGTTTTCTGGGGAGGAGCTTCTCACGCTGCTTCAGATGCTGTCCCGGATACAGGATAATTTAAAACAGGACGGCTGAACAGGGGCGGCTGCCGCCTGAAAGGGGCAGGTTTTTGAAAAGGATAGAAGGAGGATAACATGATAAAACGGCTTGCAGGATGTATCAGGGAATATAAGCGGGATTCCGTGTTGGCGCCCGCATACATCGTGGGAGAGGGGGCTATGGAGGTCATTGTCCCCATGCTGATGGCAAAGCTTATTGACCAGGGCATTGACAAAGGGAATATGACGGCCATCTGGCAGACCGGACTTCTTTTGGCCCTCTGCTGCCTGGTTTCCTTGGGCTTCGGTGTCCTGGCGGGAACCCATGCGGCCAGGGCTTCCGCCGGGTTTGCGAAGAACCTGCGACATGATATGTATTACAAAGTGCAGGAATATTCTTTTTCCAATATTGACAGATTTTCCACGGCCAGCATTGTCACCAGGCTGACGACGGACGTGACCAATGTGCAGAATGCGTTCCAGATGATAATCCGCATGGCGGTCCGGGCGCCGATCCTTCTGGTCTTTGCACTGTTTATGTCGTTTCTGGTGAATGCCGGGCTGGCGGTGATCTATCTTGGTGTGATTCCCGTTTTGGGAGTGGGGCTGTTTCTGATCATGAGCCGGGCCCATCCCCTCTTTGAACGGGTCTTTAAGACCTACGACCGGCTGAATATGGTGGTGCAGGAAAACCTCCACGGGATCCGGGTGGTCAAATCTTTTGTGAGAGAAGACTATGAGAAGGAGAAGTTCGGCCGGGTATCCGAGAGCATTTACCGGGATTTTAGGAAAGCGGAGAGGACGGTGGCCTTCAATATGCCCCTGATGCAGATTTCGGTTTACACCTGCATGCTGCTGCTGTCCTGGATCGGCGCCAGGCTGATCGTGGGCGGGAACGGCACGGCCGGGGGGATGACTACGGGACAGCTCATGAGCATGTTTTCTTATACCATGCAGATTTTGATGAGTCTGATGATGCTGTCCAACGTGTTCGTGATGCTGATCATTTCCAAAGCGTCGGCGGAGCGGATTGTGGAGATACTTGAGGAAGAGGGGAGTCTGAAAAATCCGGCTGATCCGAACTTTCAGGTGTCAGACGGCTCCGTTGTATTTGAAAATGTGTCCTTCAGCTATAAAGGAGATAAAAGCAAGCTCTGCCTGATGGATATTGACCTTGAGATACGGTCCGGGGAGACGGTGGGGATCATCGGTGGGACCGGTTCCTCCAAAAGCTCTCTGGTTCAGCTCATTCCCAGACTTTACGACGTCACGCAGGGGCGGCTTTTGGTGGGCGGCCTGGATGTCAGGGAGTACGATATCGAAACCCTGAGAAACCAAGTGGCTATGGTGCTCCAGAAAAATGTCCTTTTCTCCGGAACCATCAAGGAAAACCTCCGCTGGGGAAATCCGGGCGCCACGGATGAGGAATTGGTCCGCGCCTGCAGGCTTTCTCAGGCGGATGGCTTTATCCGGGAATTTCCGGACAGCTACGACACGTATATCGAGCAGGGAGGCGCCAATGTGTCCGGCGGCCAGAGACAGAGGCTATGTATTGCCAGGGCTCTTTTAAAGAAACCAAAGATCCTGATTCTGGATGACTCCACCAGCGCCGTGGATACGGCGACGGACGCTCTGATCCGGAAAGCCTTCCGGGAAGAGATTCCGGACACTACAAAGTTTATCATCGCCCAGAGGATTTCCTCGGTGGAGGATGCCGACAAGATTATCGTCTTAGACGGGGGAAGAGTAAGTGGCTTCGGGACCCACGAAGAACTCCTCAGACAAAATGAAATCTACAGAGAGGTCTATGAATCTCAGATGAAGGGAGGCGGAAGAGATGGCGAATGAGTCGAAAACGACGGTACAGGGAAACGGTGCGGCTGCGCCGCAGACGGCCCGGGTGGCCAGAATGCCGGGCAGGATGGGAATGCGGGGAATGCCGCCGGCAAAAGGGATGAAGTTAAATCCGGAGACGGCAAAGCGGCTGTTCGGGTACATTGCGGGACAGGACAAAGCCGCCTTTGCGGTGGTAGTCGTCTGTATTCTGATCAGCACGGCGGCCAACGTAGCCGGTTCCATGTTCCTGCGTATTCTCATTGACAGGTATATTGAGCCGCTGCTCCTCTCGGCGGATCCGGTATTCGACGGGCTGGTTGGGGCCATTCTCACCATGGCTTGTGTGTATCTGGCGGGAGTTTCCTGTACCTTTACCTACAACTGGCTCATGGCGGGGATCTCCCAGGGAGTCCAGAAGCGGATCCGGGATGAGATGTTTGCCCACATGCAGAGCCTCCCCATCCGATACTTTGACACCCACACCTTTGGGGATGTGATGAGCCATTACACCAACGATATCGATACCTTGAGGCAGATGGTGTCCCAGAGCTTTCCCCAGCTCTTATCCTCCTGCATGACCATTGTGCTGGTGTTTTGCGCCATGCTCTATACCAGCGTGTATCTGACCCTGTTTATCCTGGTGACGATCACCTGTCTGGTGATGATCTCCAAAAAGATCGGCGGAAGAAGCGCCACCTACTTTGTGCGCCAGCAGAAGTCCTTGGGGGACGTCAACGGATATATCGAGGAAATGATAAACGGCCAGAAGGTCATCAAGGTTTTCTGCCATGAGGAGGCGGCGAAGCGGGAGTTTGACGAAAAGAATGAGGAGCTCTGCAAAAACGCGGCCAGCGCCAATGCCTTTGCCAACGTCCTGGGTCCTGTCTCCATGAATTTGGGGAATCTCCAATACGCCCTCTTGGCCGTATTTGGCGGACTTTTGGCTGTGAACGGGGTCGGCGGTATGACCCTGGGGACCATCGCCTCTTTCCTGCAGCTTTCCAGAAGCTTTACCATGCCCATCAACCAGATGTCCATGCAGCTCAATGCCATCATCATGGCGCTTGCCGGGGCAGAGCGGATCTTCGCCCTCACCGACGAGGAGCCGGAGGCGGATGACGGCTACGTGACTCTGACAAGGATCCGCCCGAAGGACGAGTCAGGGGACCTTCCGGAGCAGATTCCGGCGGAGATGGTGGAGGAGACGGCGGACCGGGACGGCATCTGGGCCTGGAGACATCCCCACGAAACGGGAACCCTCACTTACACGAAGCTGACCGGGGATGTGCGGTTTTATGATGTGGATTTCGGCTATGAGCCGGAGAAGACGGTCCTTCATAATGTGACACTCTACGCGAAGCCGGGCCAGAAGCTGGCCTTTGTGGGGGCCACAGGGGCCGGAAAGACCACCATCACCAACCTGATCAATCGGTTTTACGACATTGCCGACGGGAAGATCCGCTATGACAACATCAATATCAACAAGATCAGGAAGGCGGATCTGCGCCGTTCCCTGGGGATGGTTCTCCAGGACACCTGCCTGTTTACCGGGACGGTCATGGAAAACATCCGCTACGGCCGCCTGGACGCCACCGACGAGGAGGTGATCCACGCCGCAAAGCTGGCCAATGCCGACGATTTTATCCGGCGGCTTCCCCAGGGCTACGACACCATGCTGACCGGAAACGGCGCCAGCCTTTCCCAGGGCCAGAGGCAGCTTCTGTCCATCGCCAGGGCCGCCGTGGCCGACCCGCCGGTCATGATCTTAGATGAGGCGACCTCCAGCATCGACACCAGGACGGAGTTCATCGTCCAGAGAGGCATGGACAGCCTGATGAGGGGACGGACAGTCTTTGTCATCGCCCACAGACTGTCCACTGTAAAGAATTCCAATGCCATCCTGGTACTGGAGCATGGCCGGGTTATCGAGCGGGGAGACCACGAACAGCTCATCAAAGAGCGCGGGAAGTATTATCAGCTCTATACGGGGGCATTTGAATTGGAGTAGACATATGGCGTGAAAGCAATAAAAAGGAGCAGCCTTATCATGAGAATAGGGCTGCTCCTTTGAACTGACTATGCAATCTTTGCTTTACTCAAAATGTGAAACCACTCCCGATTAAAACCGGATTCGGATTATCGGCACTTTTTTGCACAAAAAAACGAGATCTTTAAACCCTTCCCTGAAAACCGTTCCGGGTTTGGAGCCTCGCCGCCAAGTGCAGTTGGAGGGACTTGAACCCTCACGAGCTAATGCTCACATGAACCTGAATCATGCGCGTATGCCAATTCCGCCACAACTGCCTGTTTTCTTTTTAATTCCGGAATTTCATCACCGGACGAAAAATAGTATACCTTAAATAGTCTCAAATGTCAACACAATTTGAAAACTTTTTTTGGAAAAAAACAGGAATTTTTTTGCGGAAAAACCATTGACAATTTGGCTTGAGGATGATATCATAATAGGCGTGCCAGTCAAATGACATACGCAGTTGTGGCGGAATTGGCATACGCGCTAGACTAAGGATCTAGTGAGCATAGCGCTCGTGCGGGTTCAAGTCCCGCCAACTGCATGACAGCCTCTTCTGAAAAGAAGGGGCTGTTTTTGATTGTACGCCTTGCGGCGCATGTTTCTAATGGGTGAAAGTTCCTGATCCGCTCTGGTAGTGGGAAGGATACAGCCAGCACCATTGTTTTTGCATTAACATGGTATTCTTATGATTATGACAGCTTAGATGGAAGGAGTGAACAGCGTGGACGCAGTCAAGTATTTCAAGCAGCTGACCGTCATCATGGCAGTTTCCTTTGTGGGGGAATTTTTAAACCAGGTGCTCCCGCTCCCGGTTCCGGGAAGTGTATATGGACTGGTACTGATGTTTTTTCTGCTGATGACGAAACTGATCAGTCTGGAACAGGTGGAGGATGCGGGGGATTTTCTGATTAAGCTCATGCCGGTATTATTTATCGGCCCCAGTGTCAGTCTCATCACGGTGATGGGCGGACTGGCAGACAGGCTGATTCCGATCCTGGCGGTCTGCATCGTCAGCACCGTAATCGTTATGGCAGTGACGGGGGTGACGGCCCAGGCAGTACTCAGGCGGAAAGAGGGAAGGAAGGATAAGGACCATGAATGAGATCTTGCAGGGGAGCGCATATTTTGGTTTTTTTCTGGCTCTTGCAGCGTATTGGATCGGGCTGAAAATCCAGAAGCGGTTTCCCTATACCCTCTGCAATCCGTTGTTGATCAGCACGGTGCTGTGTATTGCCGTGCTTCTGATTTTTCGGATTGATTATGAAATTTTTGATGCGGGGGCTTCCCATATCAGTTACTTTCTGACACCCTGTACGGTCTGCCTTGCCATCCCCATGTACCGGCAGGTGAGGATACTTAAGAAAAACCTGGCGGCGATCCTGATCAGTATTGTGAGCGGCTGTCTGGCGGCGGCTCTCTCCATCTGGGGACTTTGCGCCTTGTTGGGGCTGGACGGGAGCATTTATCATTCCCTGCAGCCCAAATCGGTCACGACGGCCATTGCCATCGGCGTGTCCGCGGAGCTTGGCGGGAACAGTGCATTGACCATCATGGCCGTGGTAGTCACAGGAATGTTCGGCGGGATTATGGCGAAGCTCCTCTGCCGCCTGTTTCACATCAGAGACCCCATTGCCGTGGGGCTGGCCTGCGGAACTGCGGCCCATGCCATGGGAACCAGCAAGGCCCTGGAGTTTGGAGAGCTGGAAGGGGCCATGTCCAGCCTGGCTGTGGTGGTGGCCGGGATCGCCACGGTGATTTTGACGCCGGTTTTTGCGGGAATGATTGTTTAACGGCACTTGTGGTCGATGGGGGAATATGGTAAAGTAAGGATAAAGCTGATTGATATACGGAGGAGAGCCATGGAGGAGAAACTGGAAAAACAGGAGAGGCAGGAAAAACTGGAGAAACGAAAGGCATTTATCATCAATTTTCTATATGTTATCATTTTGGTCGGAGTGCTGTATTTTGTATTAAAGAAGCTGTTTCCGATTTTTCTGCCTTTTGTGATCGGCCTTCTCATTGCGGTTTTATTAAATCCACTGATCCGTTTTCTGACGGCGAAAACGAAGTTTGGACGGAAGGTATGGTCTCCGGCCGTGGTACTTTTGTTTTACGTGCTGTTCGGCGCGCTGATTTATCTTTTCGGCACCAAGATCGTAGGCTTTATCCAGGGAGCCGCCGGGAGGCTTCCGTCCTATTATGCGACGACCATTGAACCACAGATCAATTTGCTGGCAGATAAGCTGGCTTCCAGCTTTCCGGAAAATCAGAACCGTGTACTGGAGATGGCCGGTTCCGTGGAGGGAACCATGCAGGATATCATCAATCGGGCTTCCGGAACCATCATCAGCCTGGGCGCTACCTATGTGGTGGCCTTCCCGGGGCTGTTGATTCAGTTTATATTTATGGTGATCTCCTCCTTTTTCTTTACCGCCGATTTGGAACATGTCCGGGAATTCCTGCTCCTTCAGGTGCCGGAGAAGCAGCGCGGCGTGGTCTTGGAGATGGTGAAAAGCGCCAGGGTTATGGTGGGAAAGATTTTGAAGGTATATCTGTTTCTGATGTGTGTGACCTTTGTGGAGCTTTATGTCGGCTTTAAACTTCTTCGGATTGATATGGCGTTTTTGTATGCCCTTTTGACGGCGGTTGTGGATATTTTGCCGGTGCTTGGGACAGGGACGGTGCTGATCCCCTGGGGGCTTGTCTCCTGCATTCTTGGAAATGTGGGGCAGGGAGTCGGGATTTTGGTTTTGTACCTGGTCATCACGGCAGTGCGCCAGTTCCTGGAACCGAAGATTATCGGGCAGCAGGTGGGGCTGCATCCCATCGTGACGCTGATCTGTATTTTTGCGGGCGGGAAGGTCATGGGAATCTGGGGGATTTTCCTGTTTCCGGTTATGGCGACGGTTTTGAAGAAAATGAATGACGAGGGCAGCATCCATCTCTGGAAATAAGGTGGGAGGGCCCTTGGAGAAGAGAAGGAGAATCATCATGATGAGAGAACTTACCATTGCAAGCTTATATGATCTCGACCACACATTGGCGGCGTCTTATCTGGCAGGCTTTACCTATCCCTGGGAGGCGCTGGCCGGACTGAGTGATTTTATCGCGGCCCTGGGGGAGAAGCTTCCTGTGGAAGAGTATGAGAAGATCGGGGATCAGATCTGGGCGGCAAAGTCCGCGGTCATCGCCCCGACGGCGTCCGTCACGGGACCGGCGATTATCGGGAAAAACTCCCAGGTGCGCCACTGTGCGTTCCTCCGCGGAAGCATCCTGGTGGGGGAGTCCTGCGTGGTGGGTAATTCCACCGAGCTTAAGAATGTGATTCTGTTTGACCATGTACAGGTGCCCCACTACAATTATGTGGGGGATTCTATTTTGGGGTATTACTCTCACATGGGCGCCGGTTCCATCACCTCCAACGTAAAGTCGGACAAAAAACCGGTGGTGGTCAAAGCCGGGGAACAGCGCCTGGAGACGGGACGGAAAAAAGTGGGCGGCATGCTGGGGGATTTTGTGGAAGTGGGATGCGGGAGTGTCATTAATCCGGGGGCTGTGATCGGAAAAAACACCAGTATTTATCCCTTGTCCATGGTGCGTGGGTATATTCCGGCAGACTCCATCTATAAGAATCAGGGAGAGATCGCAGAAAAAGAGCCGTGAGGGAATGGCGGTAGCCCATAAGGAAATATTACAAAACTTATGACTTACGTCAGGTAAACGGGAAAACAGAAAACTGCTATGCAAAAGGTTCGCCGATTGCATGGCAGTTTTTCTATTTTCAAAATAGCAAATATAACTTTTTCCGTGTTCCAACGGAACGCGCAGCCATTGCCCACGGCAATGATCTCAGGGGCTTGGGGACATGTCACCAACAAGCAAAAAACTTGATATTTTTTCCAGACAATACACAATTCGGCTTCTATACGCGGGTATAACGGTCTGAAACAAAGCTCGCTGTCGCCGGTGGTATTGATGA
>CAJUQY010000017.1 GCA_910588815.1 uncultured Lachnospiraceae bacterium
CAATCGAGCCTGTTTTTTCGGCTCAGTTTTTTCATAGATTACTTGACACTACCCTCCGTTTTTCTCCTCGTTCTATGCCTCCATTTTAGAATAAAAAAACAAAATTGACAAGGAAAATTTGAATGAAAAAACGGAAATAAATGTGCAAAAGCGAAGTTTTGTTTTTAATGTTTACAAAAAACGGAATAGTGGGATATGGTAAACAGAAAAGATATTTGATATGATATTTTAGTACAGAAAATTTTGAATGAAATAGGCGGAGGAATCTTTGATGAAGCGATGTATTGTAATTTCTGATTCCTTTAAAGGCTCCTTGTCCAGCAGTGAGATATGCCGGATAGCAAAGAAGAGTATCGCCCGATTTTTTTCGGAGCAAAATTTAGAAACTCCGGGATTCTTCTCTTGTGAAGTAAGAAAGAATGCGCTATAATAGGCGGTAGTGACCGCCGGACGGCGGAAAAGAAATACCTGATACGAAAGGAGCCACGATCATGGCATTTATTGACACCATCAAAGCAAAAGCAAAGAGCGACAAGAAGACCATTGTCCTGCCGGAGTCCATGGACAGGAGAACCTTTGAGGCGGCGGCGCAGATCCTTGCGGAGGATTTTGCGAACCTGATTATCATCGGAACGCCGGAGGAGGTTGCCGAGAACAGCAAGGGACTGGATATTTCCGGGGCGACCATCATTGATCCCCATACTTACGAAAAGACTCAGGAGTACATCGACCTGTTTGTGGAACTCAGAAAAGCCAAGGGCATGACCCCGGAGAAGGCCAAAGAGACCATTTTCAGCGATTACTGCTATTATGGCTGCCTGATGATCAAGGCGGGACATGCAGATGGTTTGGTATCCGGCGCCTGCCATTCCACGGCGAATACCCTGCGCCCCTGCCTGCAGATTGTGAAGACCAAGCCTGGCACCAAACTGGTATCTGCCTTCTTCCTGATGGTAGTCCCGGACTGTGAGATGGGAGAGGAGGGAACCTTTGTGTTCTCTGACTGCGGTTTAAACCAGAATCCCACGTCGGAAGAGCTGGCGGCCATCGCAGGTTCCTCCGCAGAATCCTTCCGCCTGCTTGTGGGGAAGGAGCCCAAGATTGCAATGCTGTCCCATTCGACCATGGGAAGTGCAAAGCATGCTGATGTCGATAAGGTGGTTGAGGCCACGAGGATTGCAAAAGAAGCATATCCGGAGCTCAAGCTGGACGGAGAGATGCAGTTGGATGCAGCTATTGTCCCCAGTGTCGGCGCTTCCAAGGCTCCGAACAGCGAAGTGGCAGGACAGGCAAATGTTCTGGTCTTCCCTGATCTGGATGCGGGCAATATCGGCTATAAGCTGGTGCAGAGACTGGCGAAGGCGGAAGCCTACGGCCCCATGACCCAGGGGATCGCGGCACCGGTCAACGATCTGTCCAGAGGCTGCAGTGCTTCCGACATCGTGGGCGTCGTCGCCATCACTGCCGTACAGGCCCAGGCCCAGTAAAAATATAGTAGTTGACAAACAGACAGCGCCTGTGTATAATAGTACAGGTGTGTTAGGAGAATACTATGCACATTCATTTATCGGACTCCCTGTCCGGCAGGCAGGAGACCAGGGATTATGAGGCAGAGATTTCGTTTGATACCTTTGACGATGGCAGGAGCAGCTATCCGGTTGTTGAGAAGCAGCCGGTACGGCTTCGGATCACGAAAATCGGTGAGAAGAGGCTGAGTCTTTTGGCTGAGGTTTCTTTTTGCCTGTCGATGCCTTGTGACAGATGCCTGGAGCCTGTGACCGTTCCCTTTTCCTATGAGGTCAGCCGTGAGGCGGATTTTGGGGAGGAGGCCCGGGAGGAAGAGCAGGCGTATATCGAGGGATATGTGCTGGATGTGGATGTATTGATCCGCGACGAGCTGTTCGTGCATATGCCTATGAAGATTCTGTGCAGGGAGGACTGCAGGGGGATCTGTAATAGATGTGGTGCAAATCTCAATCATGGGGATTGCGGCTGTGACAGAACGGAGCCTGACCCCAGGATGGCAGCGATCCGTGACATCTTTAGGGACGCGAATCGGTAATGCAAAAGTCCGGTTCGGCATACAGCTGTATGAGCCGGACGGTCTGTAACGAAAAATATGGATTAAGGAGGTGTGTAACCATGTCTATCTGTCCGAAAAATAAACATTCCAAAGCCAGGAGGGACAGCCGCAGAGCCAATTGGAAAATGGGTGCGGTGAATTTAGTGAAGTGCAGCAAGTGCGGCGCTCTTACGATGCCCCACAGAGTGTGCAAGGCTTGTGGATGTTACAATAAGAAAGAAATCGTAAGCGTTGACTGAGTAAAATGAAGTTTTCAGAAACGCAGCTTTCCCCCAAACAGAGAAGGCTGCGTTTTTTTCGTCAAAATTTATTGATTTATAGGAGGATATTGTGTATATTAATTGGTAGATTACTATGGAGGACACACAATGCAGGAGACAGTGAGGATTGCCCTGGATGCCATGGGAGGCGACCATGCCCCGCAGGAGATGGTAAAGGGGGCGGTGGAGGCAGTAAATGCCAGAGAAAACATCAAGGTGTTTCTGGTGGGGCAGGAGGATGCCATCGGGACTTGTCTTTCCGGTCATACTTATCCGAAGGACAGATTGGAGGTGGTTGCCGCCACGGAGGTAATCACCACGGAGGAGGCGCCGGTTATGGCGATTCGGAGGAAAAAAGATTCCTCTATCGTGGTGGCTCAGAATCTGGTGAAGCGGGGAGAGGCAGATGCTTTTATTTCTGCCGGGAGTACCGGGGCGATTCTGGTGGGGGGACAGCTGGTGGTAGGCAGAATCCGCGGCGTGGAGCGGCCGCCTCTGGCGACGATCATTCCTACGGCGAACGGAGTTTCTCTTCTGGTGGACAGCGGGGCAAATGTGGATGCCAGAGCCAGTCATCTGGTGCAGTTTGCCAGAATGGGTTCTATTTACATGGAACATGTCATAGGCATTAACAGACCGAGAGTCGCCATTGTCAATGTGGGAGTGGAGGAGGAGAAGGGCAACGCCTTGGTGAAGGAGACGTTTCCTCTTCTCAAGGCCTGTGAAGACCTGAATTTTACCGGTAGTATCGAGGCCAGGGAGATTCCCCATGGGGGAGCCGACGTGATCGTAGCCGAGGGTTTTACGGGAAACGTGATTTTGAAGCTCTATGAGGGACTTGCTTCTGCGCTGATCGGAAAGATTAAGGGTGGGATGATGTCCACCTTCCGCTCAAAAATGGGGGCGCTGCTGGTGAAGCCGGCTCTGAAAAAAACGATGAAGGAGTTTGATGCCACGGAGTACGGCGGAGCGCCCATGCTGGGGTTAAACGGCCTGGTGGTGAAAACCCATGGGAACGCCACGGCCAAGGAGGTGCGAAACACCATCTTTCAGTGCGTGACTTTTAAGGAACAGAAAATCAATGACAAAATTAAAGGGCTTTTTGCCGAACAGGCAAAAAAACCAGAATAATAATATAGAAAGGGTGACTAGTTATGGAATTTGAGAAGTTACAGGGGATTATCGCAGAGGTACTGAATGTGGATGCAGAGGAAATCACCATGGAGACCACTTTTGTGGATGATCTTGGAGCAGACTCATTGGATGTGTTCCAGATTATTATGGGAATCGAGGAGGAGTTTGACATCGAGATTCCTACAGAGGCGGCGGAGAAGATCGTCACGGTGGGAGATGCTGTGGAGCAGATCCGGAATGCCTGCAACTGACGATCGTGGGCAGTCGCAGAAATAGAATCCTGCGGGGCAGGATTCTATTTCTTTGTATGCGCACGGGAACCAGAGGAAGAAGAAAAACCTTTCGGGAAAGGAACAGATATGGGACAAAGATGGAAAAAGCTTTCCAGGTTGGAGGAGAGGATTGGATATATCTTCCGGGACAAGTCCTTGTTGTACCATGCGATGATTCACAGCTCCTATGTCAATGAGCATCATATGCAGCGCTCGGACAACAACGAACGCCTGGAGTTTTTGGGAGATGCGGTTTTGGAACTTTGCAGCAGTGATTTTCTTTACCGGGAATATCCGGACAGGCCGGAGGGGGAGCTGACCAGGTTCCGGGCAAGCATTGTCTGTGAGCCCACGCTGGCCCGCTGTGCCAGAGATCTTTGCCTGGGGAGGTACCTGTTTTTGGGAAAGGGAGAGGAGATTGACGGCGGAAGAGAGCGGGATTCTATTTTATCGGATGCACTGGAGGCGCTGATCGGGGCAGTTTATCTGGATGGTGGTTTTGCTAATGCAAAGGAGTTTGTATTCCGGTTTGTTATGAATGACTTAGAGCACAAAAAGCTTTTTTATGATAGCAAGACTATCCTTCAGGAACTGGTGCAGAAGAGGCAGGAGGGAGAACTTTCCTATGAGCTCACGGGAGAGGAAGGGCCGGATCACGCGAAGGTTTTCCGTGTGGAGGCCCTCGTAGGGGAGAAGACTGTCGGTGAGGGATGGGGACGGACGAAAAAAGCGGCGGAGCAGATGGCGGCCTATAAGGCCATCCTGAGGCTCAGAGAAAAGGAATAGGGACGGATGTTTTTAAAAAGTATCGAGGTACAGGGCTTCAAGTCATTTGCAAATAAAATACTCTTTGAATTTAACGACGGGATCACCGGGATTGTGGGGCCAAACGGCAGCGGAAAGAGCAATGTGGCCGACGCGGTTCGCTGGGTGCTCGGAGAACAAAGCGCCAAGCAGCTTCGCGGAGCCAATATGCAGGACGTGATCTTTTCGGGGACACAGAACCGGAAACCTCAGGGGTATGCTTACGTGGCCATTACCCTGGACAATTCGGATCACTCTCTTCCCATTGATTACGGCGAGGTGACGGTTTCCAGGCGGGTCTACCGTTCCGGGGAGAGCGAATATCTGCTGAACGGAGGGGCCTGCCGCCTGCGGGATATCAATGAGCTGTTTTATGATACCGGTATCGGGAAAGAGGGGTATTCCATTATCGGCCAGGGACAGATTGATAAGATTTTAAGCGGCAAACCGGAAGACCGGAGGGAGCTTTTTGATGAGGCTGCCGGGATTGTCAAGTTTAAAAAGCGTAAGAGCATCGCCCAGAAAAAGCTGGAAAGTGAACAGCAGAATCTTCTTCGGGTGACGGATATTTTGACGGAGCTGGAGAAGCAGGTGGGGCCTTTGGAGGAGCAGGCCGGAAAGGCGCGGGAGTACCTTAAGCTCCGGGAAGAGCTAAAGACTCTGGATATGCAGAGCTTCCGGCTGGAAAATGCCGCTCAGAAAAAAAGGCTTTCGGAAGTCTGCGGGCATATCGAGACCATGTCTTCGGAACTTTCAGGAAAGCGGGCGGAGGCGGCCGAGCTTAAGACCGGCTATGACCGGCTGGCAGAGGAGATTTCCGGGCTGGATGCCCAGCTTTCCAGTCAGAGGGATGCCTTAAACGACGGAAAGGTCAGGACGGAATCCATGGAGGGACGGATCCGGGTCCTGGAGGAACAGATCCGCACCGATTCCGGAAATAGGGAACGGATCCTGTCAAGGCTTTCGTCCATTGAGAGAGAACTAAAAAATAAAGAGACAGACCGGGCCGATTTTGCAGAACAGAAGGGGAGCCTGAACGAGCGCCTGGATCAGCTGGATGATGCCCAGGAGGCGTTAAAACAGGAGCTTGCCAAGGACGAGGAGCATCTTCACCAGTTGGAGTCCGAGACCAACCGCCGCCGGGGCAATATCTTAAGTTCCATGAATGACAAGGCTTCCTTAGGCGCCAGGGAAGAGCGGTTTGAGACTTTGAGGGAGCAGAATACCCAGAGGAAAAAGGAACTGGAGGCAAGGCTGCTTAAGGTAAAGAGCGAGGAGGAGGCCAGACATCAGGAGGAAGCCCAGATCGAGGAGGAGATCAGGGAGTTGGAGACGGAGCTTTCCAGGCTGAAGGGTGAGTTTCAGGAGGCGCAGACAGCCGGCAAGGAGGCAGAGGAGGTCTCTTACCGGGAGAATAAAAACTTAAATCAAAAGCAGCAGGAATACCATACGCTGCGGACCAAGCTGGAGTCCCTCAGGAATCTGTCGGAACGGTATGAGGGATACGGAAACAGTATAAGAAGAGTCATGGAGGTCAAGGGGTCCACCCCGGGGATTATTGGTGTCGTGGCGGACCTTTTGGAGACGCCGAAGGAATATGAGACGGCCATTGAGACGGCCCTCGGCGGCTCCATCCAGAATATTGTCACCGATTCGGAAGCTACGGCGAAAAACCTGATCGGGTATCTGAAAAAGCACAAATTTGGACGGGCTACCTTCCTGCCCCTCTCAAGTATCACCGCAAGGGGCGGTTTTTCCAAAAAAGAGGCCCTCTCAGAGGCCGGAGTGGTGGGACTTGCCCACACCCTGGTAAAGGTGAAGGGCGGCTATGACCGGCTGGCGGAATATCTGCTGGGCAGGATTCTGGTGGTGGACAATATCGACCACGCCATCGCCATTTCCAGAAAGTATCAGTATTCCCTGCGGATTGTCACCCTGGAAGGAGAGCTTTTGGCGGCCGGCGGCTCCATGACGGGCGGCGCCTTTAAAAACACCAGCAATCTGTTGGGAAGAAAACGGGAATTGGAAGAGCTGGAACGAGCGATGAATCAGGCCCTTGCCCAGTGTGATCAGATTAAGGGGCGGGTGGAGGCCGCGGACAGGAATCTTAAAGCCTTTCGGGATATCATGGAGAAGAGCAGGGAGGCAGGCCAGGCGGCCAGAGTGAAGCTTTCCTCTCTGACGGCCAATCTGGCTGCGGCCAAAGAAAAGGTGCGGGAGATTGCCGCCGGTTATGAAGCTATCCGGCTGGAGGGAAGGAAGCTCTCTGAGGATCTCAAAAAAATTGAGGACGGGAAGGCCGCCTTAAAGACGGAGACGGAGACCTTGGAGGCGAAAAATAAAGAGTACGAGCAGGAGATTGCAGCGCTGGAGGGGGAGGCCGGAAAGGTCAGAGACGCAAGGAATGAGCGGAGAGAGAAGCTTAGGCAGGCAGAGTTGGACTTCTCGTCTCTTTCCCAGAAGGACAGCTTTATCCTGGAAAATATCCGCCGGGTGTCCGGAGAAATCGAGGCTCTGTCCGCAGAGCAGGTCTCCCAGAAAGAAGAGCTTGACAGATGCACGCGTTCTTCAGAGGAAAAAACGGAGGAGATTGCCGGGATCCGGAAGGAAATTGCAGAGAAAAAGCAGGAGGCGGAGCGGCTTACGGAGGCGATTTTAGAATATACCGGGAGACGGGAGAAGTGCCAGAAGGAGCAGAGCGGCTTTTTTGAAAAGCAGGAATCCATGTCTGAGGAAATAGCACGGCTGGATAAGGAACTCTACCGTCTGGAAAGCCAGAAGGAAAAGTGCGAGGAGGCTATGGAGCAGCAGATCCGGTATCTGTGGGAGGAGTACGAGATGACTCCCTCGGAGGCGGCAGAGACATCTGTTCCGGAGGAGGCGACGGCCGCCTCGATTCGGAAACAGATCGGTGCTTTCAAGCAGGCCATCAAGGAGCTGGGAGCAGTCAATGTGAACGCCATTGAGGATTACAAAGAGGTTTCGGAACGGTTTTTCTTTATGAAGGCCCAGCACGATGACTTAAAGGAGGCGGAGGAAAGCCTGATCCAGGTCATCGAAGAACTGGACGAGGGGATGAGGAGACAGTTCGAGGAAAAATTTCGGGATATCAAGGCGGAATTTGACACAGTGTTCAAGGAACTCTTCGGAGGCGGAAAGGGAACCCTGGAGCTCGTGGAGGGGGAGGACCTCTTGGAAGCGGGGATCCAGATCATCGCCCAGCCTCCGGGAAAGAAGCTTCAGAACATGATGCAGCTTTCCGGCGGGGAGAAGGCCCTCACGGCCATCAGTGTCCTCTTTGCCATCCAGAATTTGAAACCGTCGCCGTTCTGCCTTTTGGACGAGATCGAGGCAGCCCTGGACGACAGTAATGTGGGACGGTATGCGGCTTATCTGGGGAAGTTAAAGAAGAACACCCAGTTTATCGTCATTACACACAGAAGAGGGACCATGCTGGTGGCGGACCGGCTCTACGGCATTACCATGCAGGAGAAGGGGGTGTCCACCCTGGTATCGGTGGATTTGACGGAGCAGACGGCATAGCTTTCGGACAGACGGAAGCTTGACAGAACAGGGAAGATAGGTGTACGATTATTAGATTGGAGGAGATGCGTATATGAGCCAGGGAAAAAAAGGGATTTTTGGACGGCTGGTGGCGGGTTTAAGCAAAACCAGGGATAACATTGTGGCGGGGATCGATTCCATCTTTAACGGTTTTTCTGCCATAGATGATGACTTTTATGAGGAGATCGAGGAGACCTTAATTATGGGGGATATCGGGATCCACACCACGGAGGCCATTATCGGGGATTTGAGAGAAAAGGTGAAGGAGCAGAAGATCAAGGAGCCCTCGGAGTGCAAGGCCCTTCTCATTGATACCATTAAGAATCAGATGGATCTGGGGGAGAATGCCTATGAGTTTGAAAACCGGCGGTCGGTGGTGCTTGTGATCGGCGTCAACGGAGTGGGAAAAACCACGTCCATCGGGAAGCTGGCCGGGCAGCTTAAGGACCAGGGGAAAAAGGTGCTTTTGGCGGCGGCCGATACCTTCCGGGCGGCGGCTATCGAGCAGCTCAGCGAGTGGGCGAACCGGGCCGGGGTGGATATCATTGCCCAACAGGAGGGCTCTGATCCGGCGGCCGTGGTCTATGATGCCGTCTGCGCCGCTAAGGCCAGAAATGCGGACGTGCTTCTCTGCGATACGGCGGGGCGGCTCCACAACAAGAAAAATCTGATGGAGGAGCTTCGGAAGATCCACCGGATCATCGACAAGGAATATCCGGATGCATACAGGGAAACGCTGGTAGTGCTTGACGGTACCACGGGGCAGAACGCTCTGGAACAGGCCAGGCAGTTCAGGGAGGTGGCCGACATTACAGGCATTGTCCTGACAAAGCTTGACGGCACGGCAAAGGGCGGCATCGCGGTGGCCATCCAGGCAGAGCTGGGGATTCCGGTAAAATATATCGGCATCGGGGAGCAGATGGATGACCTGCAGAAGTTCAACCCGGAGGAATTTGTGAATGCGCTGTTTACAAGAGAATAGGAAATAAAACATAAAGTGAGGAAAAAAAACATGCTGACACTGGAGAGATTTGAAGAGGCTGCCGAGATTGTCGGCCGGGTAACGTTGGAGACAAAACTGGTTTACAGTGAGTATTTCAGCGAAATTACCGGAAACAAGGTGTATCTGAAGCCGGAAAACATGCAGTATACAGGGGCTTACAAGGTCCGGGGCGCATATTATAAGATCAGTACCTTGAGCGAAGAGGAGCGGAATAAAGGGCTGATTACAGCTTCTGCCGGAAACCATGCCCAGGGTGTCGCCTACGCGGCACAGAAATTCGGAGTGAAGGCGGTGGTGGTTATGCCCACAACGACTCCGCTCATGAAGGTGAACCGGACCAAGAGCTACGGGGCAGAGGTCATCCTCCACGGGGATGTCTATGACGAGGCCTGTGAGCATGCCTACAGGCTGGCGGAGGAAAACGGCTATACGTTCATTCATCCCTTTAATGACCTGACGGTGGCTACCGGCCAGGGAACCATTGCCATGGAGATTGTCAAGGAACTGCCTACGGTGGACTATATCCTCTGCCCCATCGGCGGCGGCGGTCTCTGCACGGGGGTTTCTACCCTAGCGAAGCTTTTAAACCCCAACATCAAGGTCATCGGTGTGGAGCCGGCAGGGGCCAACTGCATGCAGGAATCTGTCCGCCAGGGGACGGTGGTGACGCTTCCCAAGGTCAACACCATCGCCGACGGCACGGCAGTGAAGACGCCGGGGGATCTGCTGCTCCCCTATATCGGGCAGAATGTGGACGACATCATTACGGTGGAGGACGAGGAGCTGATTGTGGCTTTCCTGGATATGGTGGAGAATCACAAGATGGTGGCGGAAAATTCCGGCCTGCTCACTGTCGCGGCGCTTAAGCATCTGGATGCGGCGGGCAAGAAGGTGGTATCCATCATCAGCGGAGGAAACATGGACGTGATCACCATGTCCTCCATCGTCCAGCACGGCCTGATCCAAAGGGGACGGATATTCACCGTATCGGTGCTTCTTCCGGACAAGCCCGGAGAGCTGGTCAATGTGGCTTCTGTGATTGCCAAGATGCAGGGCAATGTCATCAAGCTGGAGCATAACCAGTTCGTGAGCATCAACCGGAACGATGCCGTGGAGCTTCGGATCACCCTGGAGGCCTTCGGGATTGAGCATAGAGAGCAAATCGTGGCCGAACTCGAGAGAGGCGGCTATCGGCCTAAGCTGGTGAAGCAGAAAGGGATCTACCAGGGGGCGTAATAGAGAGAGGTGGGACGCCTGTCCGGAAATTTGGGGTTTTCGGACGGGGCGCCGGCGGTTCCGTCCCTGTCGGACACGTTCGGTTTGACGAATTTTCCTGCGCCGCTTATATGCAGGCAATTTTACTGCTAATAAGGCAGGCAGCGAAAATTGCCTGCGCTATACTCGGAAAATTTGCCAAACCTCCTATCGTCCGGCAGGGAAGGAACCGCCGGCGCCCCTGGAAATGGAAGAATATCCCGGACAGGCTTCCTGATGGGAATGGCACGGGAGCGAAGATAAGACGGGAAGGGAGCGCAGGAGCGCGAAAAGGGCGTGGATGGCTCAAAGGAAAGGCGCAGATAATACAGGAGGAGACGGATGGGATTATTTGACGATATTATGAATGTCCTCACGGGAGGGGGCGGAAAGGGCAGTTCCTCTGGGAGGCCGGAGGATGATGAGGAGAAGCCGGAGAAGGAGAAGAGGCCCGGACGGAGAAAGCGGGCGGCGAAGGTGGGCGGGAAGGCCGCAGGGATCCTCGTGCTGGTAATTTTCGTGGCAGTGGCCGCGCTGAATTCTGTGTATACCATCGGGGAGCAGGAACAGGCGGTGGTCACCACCTTCGGCGTGCCGGGGGCGGTCACGGAGTCAGGCCTTCATTTTAAGATTCCTTTTGTTCAGCAGGTGACGAAGGTGGACACGACGATCCAGGGCTTTTCTGTGGGATTTGACAGTTCAGAACAGCAGACAGTTACCAATGAGGCGATCATGATCACCTCGGATTTCAATTTTGTGGACATTGATTTTTATGTGGAGTACCGGGTTTCCGATCCGGTGAAGGCTGTTTTTGCGTCGAGGGAGCCGGAGATGATTCTCCGGAACTTGGCGCAGAGCTGTATCCGCACCGTCGTGAGCAATTATGATGTGGACAGTGTCCTCACCACGGGGAAAAATGAAATTCAGTCGAATATTAAGGAGATGCTCCTGGCACAGATGGAAGAGCAGGACATCGGCCTTCAGCTGGTCAACATTACAATCCAGGATTCCGAACCGCCCACGGCGGAGGTCATGGCGGCATTTAAGGATGTGGAGACGGCGAAGCAGGGAAAGGAGACCTCCATCAATAACGCCAACCGCTACCGCAATGAGAAGCTGCCCAAGGCGGAGGCGGATGTGGACCAGATTCTTCAGGAGGCAGAGTCTGCGAAGACGAAGCGGATCAATGAGGCTTACGGGGCGGTGGCTATTTTCAACGCTCAGTATGAGGAGTATGTGAAGAATCCTTTGGTGACGAAGCAGCGGATGTTCTATGAGACCATGGAGGAGGTACTTCCGAATCTGAAGGTGATTATCGACGGGACGGACAGTGTGAATACCATGCTGATGGATCAGCTTTCTGATTCGGCCGGACAGGCGGCTGCGGCGGGAAACGCGCAGAGCGCAGGCAAAAGGGCGGGAGACAGTTCCGCGGCGGGTAATAATGCCGGGAGCGGCGCAGGAAACGGGCAGGCGGCCGGAAGCAGTACAGGAACGGAAGCTGGGGTACAGGACGGCGCCTCGACGGTGCCGGAACCGGAAGCAAATTGAGGGGGGAGAAGGCCATGAAGAAAAAATTGATTGGAATTTTGGCGGCTGTGGCGGCTGTGCTGCTGCTTCTTTCCTCCATTGTCATTACCAGGGAAAAGGAGTACAGCCTGATCCGCCGGTTTGGCAAGGTGGACCGGATCATCGGGGAAGCGGGAATCACCTTTAAGATACCTTTTATTGAGACGGCGGACAAGCTTCCGGGACAGCTTCTTTTATACGATCTTCCGGAGTCGGACGTCATTACCATGGACAAAAAGACCATGATCGCAGACAGCTATGTGCTCTGGAGAATCTCGGATCCGTTAAAGTATGCGCAGACACTGAATTCTTCAAAAGAGAGTGCCGAGCAGAGAATTGATGCGGCTGTCTATAATTCGACGAAGAATATTATCAGCAACATGACCCAAAGTGACGTGATTGCGGCCAGGGACGGGGAACTCCAGGCGGCAGTTATGGAGGGGGTAGGCGCTTCCATGAATTCCTACGGAATCGAACTTAAAACTGTGGAGATTAAGCAATTGGATCTCCCGGAGGACAATAAGGAGGCAGTCTATGAGCGGATGATTTCGGAGCGGAGCAAAATTGCCGCCACTTATCAGGCGGAGGGAGATTCAGAGGCGCAGAAGATTCGCAATACCACCGACAAGGAGGTGGAGATTATGCTCTCTGATGCCGAGGCCCAGGCGGCGAAGATAATCGCCGAGGGTGAGACGGAGTATATGAGGATTCTGGCAGAAGCTTATTCCGACGAGGGAAGGGCAGAGTTTTATTCATTCACCAGGGCTCTGGATGCGGCGAAGACCTCTCTGGCCGGCGGAGGAAATACGTTGATTCTCCCGAAGGATTCTCCCATGGCGGATATTTTCATGCATAGCGGTCCGTAAAAACAGGATCCATTCTATGTAACGGGGAGTGGCGTATGGAGACAGGTGGAGAGAAAGGCTATGGGAAGGCAATTCTTTATCATTATACCGACTATCAGGCGCTGGACGGCATCCTTCGGCAGACTCAGCTGCGGGTGAACAATGTCCTGAATATGAATGACGCGGCGGAGATGAGCCACTTCATGAGCGGTTTGTGCAGTGCGGTGGCGAAACGGCTGGAGGAAGAGAAGGATTTTGAGCGGGCGGAGATGGTTCGCCGTCTTTTTCGGGAGGAGCTTAAGAAAGAGTTTTTCTATTCCTCCTATGCCGCCTGTTTTTCTCTGTACCGGGACGACGCGGCCCAGTGGGAGCGGTATGGAAACCGCGGGCGAGGGGTTTGCATTGCTTTCCGGGGAGAATTTCTGGAAAAGATTGCGGTGGGAGAGTTGTCTTTGCAGAGGGTTTTTTATGAGGATGATATGGGAGAACATAACCTGGCGAAGGTCTTTTACCGTCTTATGAAGCAGGAGAAGGAGCCCCTGGAAAAAAGCCTTCTCCTGAAGGTGGCCATGAGAAATGCCTGGATTCAGTCTGTGGTATTTAAACACCCGTCCTTTTCCTCGGAGCGGGAGGTCCGCCTGGTCCTATCTCCCTTCGGAAAGGAATATTTTGATGTAAAGCCCTGTTACCACATCACCATAGAGCGTATCAAGAAATACTACCCTCTGAATCTGATGACGATGTGTGAGAACATCGGGATTGGCCTGGAAGATCTGGTGGAGGAAATCATCATCGGGCCGGAGTCTACCCAGTCGGAACCGATTTTGCAGGATTATCTGCGGGACAATGGGCTTAAGAGGCTGGCCGGAAGGGTGTCATTGTCGGACTGCCCCCTCAGGAGGCCGCCGGTATAACTGTGCGCGAGGAGTGCTTCTATGTTTGAGGAATATGTGGTAAAACAGAATCAGAGACTGCGGTGCGGCTATACCACCGGCTCTTCGGCGGCGGCCGCGGCGAAGGCAGCCGCCAACATGCTGCTTGGAGGCGGGGAGCTCTCCTGTACGGAACTGATGACTCCGAAGGGAATCCTGCTCAGGCCGGATGTGGAAGAGGTGGTCCGGGGAGAGGGGTTTGTGAGCTGCGGCGTGCGAAAGGACGGCGGGGACGACCCGGATGCGACACACGGGCTTTTGATCTGCGCCCGTGTGGAATACGCCGGGGAAACGAAGGCTTCGGACGGCTCTTCGGAGGATGCGGGGCCGCAGGTGGTGATTGACGGCGGGGAGGGAGTCGGACGGGTGACCCTTCCGGGACTGGAACAGCCGGTGGGGGCGGCGGCCATTAACCGGGTGCCGAGACAGATGATCACAGAGGCGGTTATGGATTGCTGCAGAGCCCATGATTTTCAGGGAAAGCTGAAGGTGACTGTCTTTGTGCCGGGGGGAGAGAAGGTCGGAAAGAGAACCTTTAATCCGAGAATCGGTATTGTGGGTGGTATTTCTATTCTGGGAACTACAGGGATTGTGGAGCCCATGAGCGAATCTGCCCTGGTTCAATCCATCAAAGTGGAGATGAAAGTTCAGTTGGAACGGGGAAATGGATATCTGGTGGTGATCCCGGGAAATTATGGGGCGGCCTTTGCGGGGAACGGGCTGGGGATCGACACGGAGAGGACTATGAAGTGCAGCAACTACATCGGGGAGACGGTGGATTTTGCGGCGGAGCTTGGGGCGAAAGGAATCTTGTTTATCGGACATATCGGGAAATTTGTCAAGCTTTCCGGCGGAATTATGAACACCCATTCCAGAAATGCGGACAGCCGCATGGAACTTCTGGCGGCGGCGGCCATTGGGGCCGGGGCGCCGCTTCCGGTGCTTTCGGAAGTGCTCTTGGGGACGACTACAGATGAAGGCCTCCGGATTTTAAAGGATGCCGGGTATCTGGAGGATGCCATGGGGATCTTGACGGAGCGGGCCGGCTTTTATTTGCAGGCGAGGGCAGACAGTAACTTCCGGACAGAGGCGGAGGGAAAGCTTCGGACGGAGGTGATGATTTTTTCCAATGTCTACGGGCTGCTGGGGCAGACGGAGGGAGCGGCAGAGCTGTTAGCGACTTTCGTTAAAAGTGGATATAAAATCTGAATCGAAAGAGTTTTTAATGAGAGGAGAGCGATATGGTCACAGAGAATTTGATCGAAAACGTTGACAGCCAAATCACAAAGATTAGGACAAAAGCCTGGATTGGTACACAAAGGATATAAGGGGACAGGACATGGAACAGGGAATCTTATATGGAGTGGGGGTCGGCCCGGGCGATCCGGAGCTGATGACGTTGAAGGCCGTCCGGGTGATTGGAGAGGCGGACGTGATTGCGCTGCCGGCGAAGGCCAAGGAAGCTTGTGTGGCTTACAAAATTGCGAGGGGCGCCGTAAAAGAATTGGATGAAAAGGAGTTTCTCTATCTGCATATGCCTATGACGAAGGATAAGGCGGCTCTGGAAGAGTGCCATGACCGGGGAGCGGCTCAGGTGACGGCACTTTTAAGAGAGGGAAAAACCGTGGCGTTTTTGACGCTTGGGGACGTGACAGTTTATTCTACTTATCTGTATCTTCACAGACGGGTGGTTAAAGCCGGGTTTGAGGCGGAAATCGTAAGCGGGATTCCGTCCTTCTGCGCGGCGGCCGCAAGGCTTGGAATCGGCCTGGTGGAGACGAAAGAAGAGCTTCATGTGATTCCGGCCACCTATGGTGTGGAAGAAGCGCTTTCCCTGTCTGGAACAAAAATATTAATGAAGTCGGGAAAGGCCATGGGACAGGTGAAGACGGCACTTTTGAAGGCGGGGTGCAGGGCTTATATGGTGGAGAACTGCGGGATGGAAAACGAAAAGATCTATCATTCGGCAGAGGAGATTGATGAAAACGCCGGGTATTATTCTCTGTTGATTGTAAAGGAGGCAGATCATGGTTGATTTTGTGGGGGCAGGCTCCGGCGCGGCGGACCTGATTACAGTGCGTGGGCAAAGGCTGCTTCAGGAGGCGGACGTGATTATTTACGCCGGCTCCCTGGTGAATCCCGCCTTGCTGGATGATAAAAAAGAGGGCTGCCAGGTTTATAACAGCGCTTATATGACTCTGGAAGAGGTAATTGCCGTGATGGAGGAGGCGGAAGCGGCGGGGAAACAGACGGTTCGCCTCCATACGGGAGATCCTTGCCTTTACGGGGCCGTCAGGGAGCAGATGGACGAGCTTGACAAGCGCGGGATTGCCTATGCGCTCTGCCCCGGCGTTAGTTCCTTCTGCGGCGCGGCGGCGGCACTCCATGCGGAATATACCCTTCCCGACGTATCCCAGTCGGTGATTATCACCAGAATGGCCGGGCGGACGCCGGTGCCGGAGGCGGAGAATATTGAAAAGCTGGCGGCCCACCAGTCCACCATGGTAATTTTCCTGAGCACGGGAATGCTTGAAAGTCTGGAGGGGCGGCTCATGGAGGGCGGCTATCCCGCGGATACACCGGCCGCCATTGTCTATAAGGCTACCTGGCCGGACGAGAAGGTGTTTCGCTGCAGCGTGTCGACCCTGGCAAAGACGGCGAAGGAAAATCATATCACAAAGACGGCGCTCATTGTAGTGGGAAGAGTGCTGGACGGGAAATATAATCGCTCGGAGCTTTATAATCCGGCATTTACCACGGAATTCAGAGAGGCGGTCAAATAGCCATGCGTCTTGCCATCATCAGTTTTACGGAGCGGGGAGGGCGCCTCGGCCGCCTGCTTGGGCAGTCCTTCCGGGAAAACGGCCATGAGGCGGATTCCTGTGAAAAGCGGTCGGGGACAGCGGGAGAGAGTCTCAGAGAGTGGACGTCCCGGGCCTTCGCGGCTTATGACGGATTGATTTTTGTGGGGGCCTGCGGAATCGCTGTCCGGGCCATTGCGCCCTTTCTGAAGGATAAGTTCACAGATCCGGCCGTGGTGGTGCTGGACGAGGGCGCGAATTTTGCAGTCTCCCTCTTGTCGGGCCACGTGGGCGGCGCCAACGAGCTCTGCCGCCTTGCGGCGGCTTTTTCAGGGGCCGTTCCGGTCATCTCCACGGCTACGGATGTCAACGGCCTTTTTGCCGTGGACGTGTTTGCGAAAAAGAATCAGTTGGTTTTAAAGGACCGGAGGCTGGCGAAACTTGTCTCGGCGAGGCTTCTTTCCGGGGCGAGGATCCCCTTTTACAGTACCCGGCCTCTGGCGGATCAGGCGCCGGGGGAGCTGGCGGTTTTTGAAAGGGCAGAAGAATTTTTGCGGGAACCGGGCCTTAAAATCGCCGTGTCGGAGAGAATTCTGGCGGAGGAAAGGACGTTGGAGGGAAGACCGTCGGAGACAGACGGAATTTTGTATCTGGTGCCAAGGTCGGTGACTGTCGGCATGGGCTGTAGGAGAGGGGCGGGAAAGGAAGCGCTCTCGGAGGCGCTTGACAGGGTGTTTTCGGATGCGGGGATTTTTCCGGAGGCCTTGGCGGGGGTGGCGACCATTGAGAGGAAGAAGGATGAGGAAGGGCTGATTTTGCTGACAAAAAGCAGAAAGGTGCCGTTCCTCTGGTATACGGCAGAAGAACTTCTTGATGTCCCCGGGGAATTTTCCTGTTCGGA
This sequence comes from uncultured Lachnospiraceae bacterium, assembly GCA_910588815.1. Classification (GTDB taxonomy): domain Bacteria; phylum Bacillota; class Clostridia; order Lachnospirales; family Lachnospiraceae; genus Lientehia. The sequence continues at coordinate 17,423 of CAJUQY010000017.1, forward strand.
TTTTGTAGAAAAGACGGTGGGTGTGGACTGCGTCTGTGAGCGGGCGGCAGTCCTCGGAAGCGGCGGCGGAAGTCTTCTGCTCCGGAAACAGGCGGCGGACGGTGTGACTCTGGCGGCAGCGAGAGGAGAGAAACCACTGAGGTTTGGAAGGGAGAAGGAATGAGTGTTCTTTATGTGATCGGGATCGGCCCCGGTGCTTATGAGAAGATGACCCTTGAGGCGGCGGAGGCTTTAAAGAGCTGTGACGTCATTGTCGGGTATACGGTTTATGTGGATCTGGTGAAGGAGCATTTCCCGGGGAAGGAATTTCTCACCACCCCCATGACCAAAGAGGTGGAGCGGTGTGAACTGGCATTTTCGGAGGCTGCGAAGGGGAGACGGGTGGCCATGATCTGCAGCGGCGACGCGGGGGTTTATGGGATGAGCGGCCTCATGTGTGAAATCGGAGAGCGTTATCCGCAGGTGGAGCTTCGGCTGATCGGCGGGGTGACGGCGGCCACGGGCGGGGCCCTGGTTCTCGGCGCTCCGCTGATTCATGATTTCGCAGTGATCAGCCTGAGCGACCTCTTAACGCCATGGGAAAAGATCGAGAAGCGGCTTTCCTTTGCGGCGGAAGCAGATTTTGTGATCTGCCTCTACAATCCGTCCAGCAGAAAGCGGAAAGATTATCTGCAAAAAGCCTGTGACCTGGTACTTAAGTATCAGAGCCCGGAGACGGTCTGCGGATATGTGAAAAATATCGGCAGGGAGGGAGAAGAGGGCCATGTGCTGTCTCTTTTGGAGCTCCGGGACACGCAGGCGGATATGTTTACGACGGTTTGGATCGGGAATTCTCAGACGAAACAGATCGGCGGGAAGATGGTGACGCCCAGGGGGTATGCTCTGTGAAGCAGGTGTTGATTTTTGCGGGAACCACGGAGGGCAGAAAGCTCTCGGAGGAACTATATCAGGCGGCGGTCCCGGTGACGGTCTGTGTGGCGACGGAATATGGAGAAAGTCTTCTTCCGAAGGGGGAGGGGATCACTCGTCTGGCGGGGCGGCTGGATGCCTTGCAGATGGAAGCGTTGATGGAGGCGGGGGATTTTTCCTGCGTGGTAGACGCCACCCACCCATATGCGGCGGTGGTCTCGAAAAACATCAGGAGGGCCGCCGAAAAGACGGGACTTTCCTATCTCAGGCTCATCAGGGAGGAGCTTCAGGCAGAGCACGCAGGACAGGTTCACTTTGTGGAAAACATAGAGGAGGCCGTCCAGTTTCTTGCCTCCAGAGAGGGGAACATCCTGGCTTCCACGGGCAGTAAGGAGCTTGCCTCCTATACGGCCCTTGAGGACTACAAAAGCCGGGTATTTGCCAGAGTCCTTTCCACGGAGGAATCGGTGCGGCTGGCCGGAAGCCTTGGCTTTGCCGGGAGAAATCTGATCTGTATGCAGGGGCCTTTTTCGGAGGAGCTCAACTATGCCACCATGAAGGAATACGGGATTTCCTGGCTGGTGACAAAGGCTTCCGGGAAGGCAGGCGGATACGGGGAAAAGCTTCGGGCGGCAGAGCGGGCCAATGTGGGGGTGATTGTCATCGGCCGGCCAAAGGAGACAGGCGGGCTTTCGTTTTCTCAGGTAAAGCAGAGAGTGCTTGCCGATAATGGAAAGACATGCAGGGAAAAAAGAAAGGTATTTCTGGTTTCCGTCGGTCCCGGTGCCGCTTCTCTGATGACGGAGGAGGCCAGGCAGGCTTTTGGGGAATGTGACCAGATCATCGGGGCGGGAAGAATGCTGGAAGCACTGAAGGCTTTTGGGAAGCCTTCGTTTTCCGCCTATAAAGAGACGGAGATTGTGGAGTTTCTGGAGGCCCACGAGGAAATCAGACGTCCTCTGGTGGCGTTTTCCGGTGATCTTGGCTTTTACAGCGGGGCAAAAAAGCTTCTTTTGCTGTTGCAGGAGCATAACTTTGATGCGGTTTGCCTGCCGGGGGTTTCTTCTCTCGTTTACCTGGCCGCCAGGACGGGAAAGTCCTGGGATCAGGCGAAACTTATGAGTGTTCACGGACGCTCGCAGAATCTGATCCGGGCGGTTCAGGAGGAAAAACGGGTCTTTGTGCTTCTGGGCGGCAAGGGAAGCGTGGAGGCTCTCTGCCGGGAGCTGCTCTATTACGGACTCTCAGAGGTGGATCTTGCCATCGGGGAGAATCTTTCCTATGAGACGGAACGGATTGTCTGCGGAAAGCCGGAGGAACTCTTGGAGAAGCACTTTGGCGGCCTCGTGGCGGCGATCCTTGAAAATCCAAAAGGAGGGAATGGCGTCGTCACCCACGGAATTGCCGACGAGGCTTTTATCCGCGGCGAGGTTCCCATGACAAAGTATGAGGTTCGCGCCGTATCCCTTTCCAGGCTGGAGCTTAAACGGGATTCAGTGGTCTATGATATCGGGGCCGGAACCGGTTCTGTCTCTGTGGAGGCGGCGCTTCAGGCATCGGAGGGAAGGGTCTATGCCATTGAGCGGAAGAGGGAGGCGGCGGAGCTGATTCTTAAGAACAAAAGGAAATTTGCCCTTTCTAACCTGGAGATCATTGAGGGGCTGGCCCCGGAGGCGTTTTCTGGCCTTCCGGCCCCGACCCATGCTTTTATCGGCGGCTCTGCCGGAAATCTGAGGGAGATTGTGGAGAGCCTTCTCGGGAAAAATCCCGGGGTGCGGGTGGTAATCAACGCCATTGCCCTGGAGACGGTGGCAGAGGCATCGTCTCTTCTTAAGGAGCTTCCGGTGGAGGGGGTGTCCGTCTCCCAGGTGATGGCTTCCAGAGGAAGGAAGCTTGGCGGTTATGAATTGATGGTGGGGATGAACCCGGTTTATGTGATCAGCTTCACCGGCAGGGAGGTGTGTCCATGACCGGGAATACGCCAAGGCTTCTTCTGGCGGCTTTAGGGAGCGGGAGCGGGAAGACAATGGTCACTTGCGGTCTCCTTTCAGCCTGGAAAGAGCAGGGGAGGAAGCTGGCGGCCTTTAAATGCGGACCGGATTATATTGACACCATGTTTCATAAAAAGGTCCTTGGTCTTACATCCGTCAATCTGGACAGCTTTTTTACGGACCGGGAGACCCTCTGTTATCTTTTAGAGCGGGGAGCGGGGGACGCAGAGCTCTCTGTGATCGAGGGGGTCATGGGATATTTCGACGGTCTCGGCGGAATTTCCCCGCGGGCTTCTACCTGTGAGGTGGCGGCCTGGACAGAGAGCCCGGTGGTGCTCATTGTAAACTGTCGGGGGATGAGCCGTTCGGTAATCCCTCTCATCAGGGGGGTTGTGGATTACGAGGAACAAAAGCAGATTCGCGGGGTGATCCTCAACCAGGTTTCTCCCATGCTGTATCCTCTCTTAAAGGAACAGATTGAAAAGGAAACCCGGATCCGGGTCTATGGCTATGTACCGGTTCTTCCGGAGGGGCTTTTTGAGAGCAGGCACCTGGGCTTAAAAAGACCGGAGGAAACAGGAGACCTGGAAAGGCGCCTTGGGGAGCTTTCCGGAATCCTTTCGGAGACGGTGGAGCTTTCCGGGCTTTTTTCACTGGCAAAGACGGCGCCCGCATTGAAAGGGAAAAAGCCGGAGCTGCACCCGCTTTTTGGACAGGCCCCGGTGCAGGTGGCGGTGGCAAGAGATGCGGCCTTCGATTTTTATTATGAAGACAACCTGAGGCTTTTTCGAGAGCTGGGGGCGGGAATTTTGTATTTCAGCCCTTTGAGGGACAGGGAAGTACCAAAGGAGGCAGACGGACTTTTGCTCCCGGGCGGTTACCCGGAGCTTTCCGCGAAGGAACTCTCGGAAAATGTCTCGATGCGGGAATCGGTGAAGACGGCCATTTTGGGAGGGATCCCCTGCCTGGCGGAATGCGGCGGTTTCCTTTATCTGCATCAGACCCTGGAGGATATGGACGGAAAGGCCTGGCCCATGGCGGGAGTCCTGGACGGCCATGCCTTTCGAACGCCGAAGCTTGGCCGGTTCGGGTATGTGACTTTGACTGCCGGGGAGGATTCGATTCTCGGAAAGGCAGGAAGCCGGTTTGCGGCCCACGAATTCCATTACTGGGACAGCACGGAAAACGGGGAGGCTTTTCTGGCAGAGAAGCCCACCGGAAACCGAAGCTGGCGGTGTATGGTCAACCGCAATAATCTGCTTGCCGGCTTCCCTCATTTTTACTATTATGGAAATACGGAGGCGGCGGAGCATTTTCTGGCGGCCTGCAGAAGGTATCAGGAGACAAAAGGGATAGAAGGATGAAAGTTATCAGTAAACAGAAAAACAGCAGAATGTGTTTCATTTGCGGAATGGACAACCCTATCGGCTTAAAGGCTCAGTTTTACAATATGGAGGACGGAAGTGTTATGACGAGGTTCCTCTATAAAGAGGAGCATCAGAGCTTTCCGGGGAGGGTCCACGGGGGGCTGATCGCGACTATTCTGGATGAATTGGGATTTCGGGCGCTGTGGACCAAGGGAAATGAAGACATTTTCGGGGTCACTATGTCCATGGAAGTCAAATACCGGAAGCCGGTGCCTTATGGAGAAGGGCTGACCGGAAGGGGGATCGTAATCAAGGAAAACGCAAAATTTGCCACGATGCAGACAGAGATTTTTGCCCCGGGGGGAGTGCTGCTTGCCGAGGGAATGCTTCATTATTTGAAGCTGCCGGTGGGAAGGATTTCGGAAGGGGCGGATCCCCACGAGGAAATGTGCTATCTGATTGAGGACCACGTAAAAGATTTATAGCAAAATGACAGGAATTGTTTCTTTCGAGTGCTCTGAGGGCAGCTAAGAGGAAAAGGAAAGGATTTCCGGAGAAGGGAGCGGATGAGGTGGAGAACAGACTTGCAGAGCTTGAGGAGCGGCTTGAGGAGCGGCTTTCCCTGGTGACAGGATTAGAGGAACGGGTGATGGAACAGACAGAGAGAAGGTGGGATTCCATTGCGAAGCCTTTAAAGAGCCTGGGGCTTTTGGAGCAGAATCTGACGAAGATTACAGGGATTGTCGGGAGTGAGAAGCCGCAGATAGGGAAACGGGCACTCATTGCCATGTGTGCGGACAACGGTGTGGTGGCAGAAGGGGTGACCCAGACCGGCATGGAGGTGACAGCCATTGTGGCGCGGAACATGGCGGAGGGCGCCACGACGGTGACAGTCATGGCGGAGGCGGCCGGAGTGGATGTGTTTCCGGTGGATATCGGCATGGTGACGGAGGGAAGCTGTATTTTGGGGATCCCGGAAGAGAAGGAGGATCTTGTGCCGAGGACGCTCCTTGGGCGGAAGGTGGCCCACGGGACCAGGAATTTTGCCGAAGGTCCTGCCATGAGCCGGGAAGAGGCGCTTCGGGCGATTCTTACGGGGCTGGAGATTGCCGGGCGGCTAAAGGCCCAGGGCTATGATATTCTGGCTACCGGGGAGATGGGGATCGGAAACACGACCACCAGCAGCGCAGTGGCGGCGGCCCTCCTTTCTGAACCGGTGGAAAAGATGACCGGAAAGGGAGCCGGGCTTTCCCATGAGGGGCTGCTGAAAAAGATTGCGGTGATCAGGCAGTCCCTTCAGGACTTAAAGCCGGATAAAGAAGATCCTTTGGACGTTCTCTGCAAGGTGGGAGGCTTTGATATCGCCGGACTGGCCGGAGTATTTTTGGGAGGGGCCGTTTATCGGATCCCCGTGCTTTTGGACGGCTTTATTTCCAGCGTGGCTGCCCTTCTGGCAGTTCGGATTTTGCCGGGGGCAAAGGATTTCATGCTGGCGACCCATGTTTCCAAAGAACCGGCGGGGGGACTGGTCTTAGATACCCTGGGGTTAAAGCCCATGCTCTGCTGTGAGATGTGCCTGGGGGAGGGAACCGGGGCCATGGCCGGGCTTTCTGTCCTGGATATGGGATTCGCCGTTTATCATTCGATGGCCACCTTTGACGAGATCCAGGTGGAGCAGTATCAGCCACTGTGAGGAGGCGGCCATGCTTATAACAGTAACAGGCGGCAGCGGCAGCGGGAAGTCAGAGTTTGCGGAAAATCTGCTGCTTCAGCTGGACGGGGACGGTTCCTCCCACCGGATCTATGTGGCCACCATGGAGCCCTTTGGCGAGGAGGGGGGAAAACGGATCCGCCGGCACAGGGAGCTTCGGAAGGGCAAGGGCTTTGAGACGGTGGAATGCTACCGGAATCTGAGGGCTCTGAGGCTTCCGGAGAAAGACGGGAAGCGTCCTTCTGTTTTGCTGGAATGCATGTCAAACCTGACGGCCAACGAGCTTTATGGGGAGGGATCGGCGGACCTTGAAAAAGCCGGAGAGCGGGCGGAACGGGAGATTATGGCCGGAATGGAGCAGCTTCTTTCCCAGGCAGAGCGGCTTGTGGTGGTGACGGGAGAAGTCTTTTCCGACGGGATTTCTTATGATTCCTCCACAGAACACTATCTCAGGCTCCTGGGGCAGATCAACCGGAGGCTGGCCCTCCATTCCGACGTATTCGTGGAGGTGGTCTGCTCCATCCCCCTGTATCACAAAGGAGGCCCTTTATGATCAATTCGTTTTTGCTGGCATTTGCCATGTATTCCAGGATTCCGGTGCCGAGGGCAGACTGGGCAAAGGAAAGGATGAAGTATGTCATGTGCTTTTTTCCTCTGATCGGCCTGGTGATCGGGGCACTTATCTATGGCTTTTCCAGACTTTGTGCCTATGCCGGGTTTCCGGAGCTTTTTCGGGCCGCGGGACTCCTCCTGATTCCGCTCCTGGTGACGGGCGGAATCCACATGGACGGTTTTTTGGACACAATTGACGCTCTTTCCTCCCACCAGACCAGGGAAAAGAAGCTGGAAATTCTAAAGGATTCCCACACAGGGGCGTTCGCTATTATTTTCGGAGGTGTATATCTGGTGGCCTCCCTCGGGATCTGGAGCGGGCTTTCCGGGCGGGCTTTGGAGGTGAGTGCCCTGTCCTTTGTGTTTTCCAGAGGGCTTTCCGGTTTTTCGGTGGTGACATTTCGAAATGCCAGAGGAAGCGGAATGCTGGCTGTCTTTTCCGACGGAGCCGAGAAGCAGATCACCCGGGTGGTCCTGGTGCTCTACATGCTCCTTGCAGGGGGAGGAATGGTTGCCCTTTCCCCCAGGCTTGGAGGGGCGGCGGTTCTTATGGGCGTGCTGGTGTTTGCGTATTACCGGTACAAGTCCTACAAGGAATTTGGCGGCATTACCGGAGATCTGGCCGGGTGGTTTCTGGAGCTTTGTGAACTCTTTATGGGGCTTTCGGTGGTACTTGCAGACGGTTTGTGGTAGAATGGAGGAGATGGCCGGTGATTTTGATTGTGGGCGGCGCGTATCAGGGAAAAGGAGAGCTGGCCCTTAAGCTGGCGGGAGGAGACAGGGAGCGGATCGTCTTCAATGTCCATGAGCGGATTCAGGCAGGACTCCGTGCCGGGAAGACAAGGGAAGAGATGGAGGCGGAGCTCCTTTTGGAGGCTTCCTCAAAGGAAGAAAAGATTCTGACGGCGGATGAGGTGGGCTGTGGAATCGTGCCGGTGGATGCCGGACTCAGGGAGTATCGGGAGGTCACCGGGCGGATTCTATGTGTGCTTGCGAAAGAGGCGAGGGAAGTTTACCGGATGACGGCCGGGCTCCCGATACAGATTAAGGGGTAAAAGAGAGGGGCTCTTATATCCAATGGAGAAGAGAATGGAATTATATTTGATCCGTCACGGAAAGACAAAGGGAAACGGCGAGGGGCGTTACATCGGTTCGACGGATGAGCCTTTGAGCGCGGAGGGAAGACGGGAGCTTACGGAGGTTCTGTGGAAGGGCGGTTACCGGGGGACAGGCCTAAAAAAGCCCCTGGCGGTTTATGTGAGCGGCCTTGTCCGGACGCAGGAGACGGCAGGGCTTTTGTTCCCGGAGGCAGAACTGACCGTACGATGCGGTTTTAATGAATGTGATTTTGGAGAATTTGAGAATAAGAGTTATGAGGAGTTAAAAGAAAATCCTGCCTATGCGGCTTGGATTGAGAGCAGTGGTGTTCTGGCGCCGCCGGGCGGCGAGGCCAAGGCGGATTTTGCCGGAAGAACCCTCCGGGCCTTCGAGGAGGCTGTCTCGGAACAGCTCTCCAAAGGGGAGGAAGGAGCGGTGGCCTTTGTGGTCCACGGGGGAAGCATAATGGCAATCCTGGAGCATTATGGCTTTCCGAGGGAAGGGTTTTATCATTGGCAGGCAAAGAACGGCTGCGGCTACCGGGCAGTGCTGCATGGCGGGAAGTGGCTGGCCGGAGAACGAAATTTGACAGAAATCAGGAGTATTCCATGATATGAATCCATTTGCTGTCCCGGCAATGCTGGGAGTCGGTTTTTTTCTGGATCTGCTCTTCGGCGATCCTTATTGGCTGCCTCATCCGATCCGCCTGGTGGGAATTTTGATTTCCTGCTTTGAGCGGATGCTTCGAAAATGTTTTCCGAAGACAAAGGGCGGGGAGCTCCTTGGCGGAGCGGTTTTAGTCCTTTGGGTGGCGGCTTGTTCCACAGGCATTCCCCTGGGGATTCTCTGGCTGGCGGCCCTGGTTCATCCCTATCTGATGTTTGCAATTGGGAGTATTATGTGCTATCAGCTTCTGGCGGCAAAGTCTCTGCGGACGGAAAGCATGAAGGTCTGCAGCCGGCTGGAGGCGAAGGATCTCTCCGGGGCAAGGCAGGCGGTCTCCATGATTGTGGGCCGAGATACCGAGCGTCTCACCGAGGAGGGAGTTGCCAAGGCTGCGGTGGAGACTGTGGCGGAGAACACCTCAGACGGGGTCCTGGCCCCTCTGTTTTATATGGCGCTTGGCGGCCCGGTCCTCGGCTTTTTTTATAAGGCGGTCAATACTATGGATTCCATGGTCGCCTATAAAAATGACAAATATCTGTATTTTGGGCGGGCGGCGGCCAGGCTGGACGATATCTGCAATTTCATTCCGGCAAGATTTTCGGCATGGCTTATGATCCTTGCCAGCGGCCTTTTGGGGCTGGACTTTAGGGGCGCGTTCCAGATATATCTGAGAGACCGGAAAAACCATGCCAGTCCCAATTCGGCGCAAACGGAGTCGGTCTGCGCGGGGGCCCTCGGCGTGGAATTGGCGGGAGATGCCTGGTATTTCGGCGTCCTCCACAAAAAAAAGACCATCGGAACGGCAAAGCGGCCGGTGGTTCCGGATGATATCAGGCTGGCAAACCGCCTCATGTACGGGACGGCAGTTCTGGGACTGCTCTTGTTTGGGGGGGCGTCGGCCCTGATTTACGGAGTGTGGATTTTCTGACGGCAAAGCTGGACGGTTCCCTGCCGTGCGGTAAATGCAGTATATCTTTAAGGAGGGCGGCGATGGGCAGGCATATTCACGGGGGAAATATCTACCAATACAAACAGATACTGGATTTTTCGGCTAACCTGAATCCCCTCGGGATGCCGGAGTCGGTGAGGAGAGCGGCCGTTTCCGGCGTCGGGCGGGCAGAGCATTATCCGGAGCCGGACTGTGCGAAGCTTCGGGAACGGATCGGAAGTTCTCTGGGGGTCGGACCGGATCAAGTCATCTTCGGCAATGGAGCGACGGAGATTGTCTTTCTGGCGGCGGCGGCCATGCGGCCAAGGCGGGCGCTGCTTTTTGCTCCCACTTATGCCGAGTATGAGGAGGCCTTTACGGCCTACGGCTGTGAATGCCGGTATTATCTGCTCAGGGAAGAGAAGGGTTTTCTCCCGGGGGAGGATTTCCGGGAACAGATTACGCCGGAGCTTGATCTCATTGTGATCTGCAATCCCAACAATCCGACGGGAGGCCTGTTGACGCGCGGCTTTATTTCCGGGGTTTTGGAACGGTGCAGGGAGACGGGAAGCATGCTGTTTCTGGACGAGTCCTTTATGGAGCTGACCGGAAACAAAGAAGAATCGTCGGCGGAACCCTTTCTCCCATCCAGACATTTATTTCTTCTCAAATCCATGACAAAGACTTATGCCATGGCCGGTCTCAGACTTGGCTATGGAGCTTCCGGGAACAGAGAACTGATTGACCGGATGTATCAGTATAAGCCCTCCTGGAATGTCTCCCTCCCCGCCCAGGAGGCCGGGGAGGCAGCGGTTTCGGAGACCGGTTACCTGAAACAGTCCCTTCGGTATATTGAGAGGGAGCGGCAGTTCCTTTTGGAAGCCCTGGAGGAGTTTCCGGTTCGGGTTTATGAGGGGGCGGCCAACTATCTCTTTTTTTCCTGTGGGAGGACCGACCTGAAGGAGGCATGCTTGCGGCATGGGGTTTTGCTCCGGGACTGCGGGAATTACCGGGGCCTTGCGGCGGGTTATTACCGGATTGCCGTGCGGACCCATGAGGAAAACAGGCGGCTGGTACAGGTGTTCAGGCAAGTTTTTGACAAAACAGAGACATTTGGGGAAAAAGGATAAGGAGGGCGTATGGCGGCGAAGGCGATTATGATACAGGGAACCATGTCCAATGCGGGGAAGAGCCTGCTCACCGGGGGACTTCTCAGGGTCATGAGGCAGGACGGTTATCGGGTGGCTCCCTTTAAATCCCAAAATATGGCCTTGAATTCCTTTATCACGGAGGAAGGGCTGGAAATGGGCCGTGCCCAGGTGATGCAGGCGGAGGCGGCCGGCATCAAACCTTCGGTGCGGATGAATCCGATCCTCTTAAAGCCCACCAACGACACAGGCTCCCAGGTGATTGTAGGCGGCGAGGTCCGGGGCAACATGGCGGCCAGGGATTATTTTCGTTATAAAAAAGAATTGATACCGGATATTATGCGGGCCTACGAATCGCTGGCGGAGGAGTATGATATTCTGGTGCTGGAGGGGGCGGGAAGTCCGGCGGAGATCAATCTGAAGACGGACGACATTGTCAACATGGGTATGGCGAGACTTGCAAAGGCGCCGGTCCTTCTGGCCGGGGACATCGACCGGGGCGGGGTTTTTGCCCAGCTTGTGGGCACCATAGAGCTTCTCTCCAAAGAGGAGAGGGCCATGGTAAAGGGCACGGTCATCAATAAATTCCGGGGAGACAAGACCATACTGGATCCCGGGATCGCCATGCTGGAGGAACGGATCAACATCCCGACGGTGGGAGTGATTCCCTATCTCCCGGTGGACATTGACGATGAGGACAGCCTGACGGAACGGTTCGACCGGAAAGAAGCAGGGGGACTTCTGGATATTGCGGTGGTCCGCGTTCCTCGGATCTCCAACTTTACAGATTTTAAGCCCTTCGAGGCCATGGAGGGCGTAAGCGTCCGGTATGTGGATGGGGCAGGCAGGCTGGGAAATCCGGATCTGATCTTCCTTCCGGGCACGAAGAACACCATGGAGGATCTCCTCTGGATGCGGCAGAACGGACTGGAAGCGGCAGTTCTCAAGGCGGCGGCATCGGGGGCGCTTATCATGGGAATCTGCGGCGGTTTTCAGATGCTGGGAGAGACCTTGGCAGACCCCTACGGCGTGGAAGCAGGGGGAAGCATCCGGGGCATGGGACTTCTTCCCATGGATACGGTCTTTGAAAAGCAGAAGACCAGAACCCAGACGAAGGGGGCGTTCCAAAAGATAACCGGAGGCTTTGCAGCGCTTTCCGGTATTCCTTTTTACGGCTATGAGATCCATATGGGGATCAGCGCCTTGAAGGACGGCGGTGCCCCTTTGACAGTTCTTGAAGATTCCGGACAGGCAGAGGGAGCCTTTTCGGGGAATGTCTGTGGGACTTATGTCCATGGGATCTTTGACGGGGAGGAAGCCGCCAGGGCAATGCTTAAGCTTCTCTGCCGGAGGAAGGGGCTTTCCGACGAAGCTGTGCATGCCTTTGACCTGAATGCGTATAAGGAGCGGCAGTATGACCTTTTGGCCGACGCCGTGCGGGAAAACATGGACATGGGGGCTGTTTATCGGATTTTGGAGGCTGGGATATGAGCAAACAGGCAGAGACCGGAATCAGGAAGGAGGCTTTGGAGGAAATCAGAGTTTTTGCGAGGAGACATCGGCTTGACAAAGTGATTTTGTTTGGTTCCAGAGCGAGAGGCGATTATGGAAGGGCCAGTGATATTGATCTGGCTGTCTCGGGAGGCGATATTTTGAATTTTACGCTGGACGTGAAGGAGGAGGTTTCCACGTTACTTACCTTTGATGTGGTAGATCTGGGACAGGAATTAAGAAAAGAGTTTCGCGAGGCGATTGATCGGGAAGGAATACTGCTTTATGAAAAAGTATGAGAACTTTGTGTCGAATCTTGCGGTGCTTGGGAGAGCGGAACAGGAAGATCTGGACAACGAATTTATTATAAGTGGAATTATTGACAAATTTTTCCTGCAGTTTGAGCTTGGCTGGAAGCTTTTCAAAGAACTTTTGAGATATGAGGGAAAACAGACGGCCGCAAGCGGTTCGCCGAGGGAGATTATCAAGGCGGCTTATGCTGTATATGATTTTGTGGATGAGGAAGTGTGGCTGTCTATGCTGAAAGCCAGGAATGATATGACCCATATTTATGACGGGGCGGCGGCAAAGCAGATGGTCGGCCGTATTTTAGAACAATATCTTCCGGCTTTTATCAAAGTACAGGAAGCCCTCGAAGAACGGTACGGAGACTTGTCAAAGGAGGACTTGTGAACGGTTTTATCCATGTTTACCGGCTGGGAGGGAGAAAGAAAAACTTCTCATTTGTGATATGCTGGACGAAACCAGGGGGGATGTAGTATAATCAGGATAATATACAGAGAAGGGGTATGTGAATATGAAGAAAAAAACGCGTTACGTCCTATATGGCGCCATGGCAATTCTGCTGTCTCTGGCTGCAGTACTTGTGGGGTGCGGCAAGAAACAGAAGGTGACGGCAGATAGTTTGATGGAAGAAGTTATAGCCAATATGGAAGAAATGAAGTCGGCCCATATGGATCTGGGGGCAGACATCACTATGGGGATCAAGCAGAGCGGGATCAGCATGGATCTGGAAGTGAACGTGGATATGGGCATGGAGGTGACCGACGACCCGTCTGCGGCCCACATAGAGGCAGTCGTGTCCATGAACCTGATGGGAATCAGCATGGAGATAGAGAGTTATTCCGTCGAGGAAGACGGAAAACAGGTTACCTACAACAATGTGGAGGAAGAGTGGATCAGGCAGGAACAGCCCATAGAGCAGAAATCCGCGGATATTAATGCCATATTCGCAGGTGCAACATCCTATGAGCTTCAGGACAAGATGGAAAAAGTGGACGGCAGAGAGGTTTACGTCCTGAACGGAAAAGTGGACGGCAAATACATGGAGAGCGTGATGGGAGAGGTCTCCGACGGTATAGGCAGCTTTTCCTTCGACTGGTCGAAGATGGAGATGGACATGGTCGTCAAAATCGATGCGAAAACGAAGCGTCCGGTGGAGGCGGAGATTGACTGCAAAGATGCCCTGGAAGAACTGATGAAGGGGGCGATGGGAGCGGCCGGAGCCGAAGACGCAGACGTTTCCATCAAAGAATTTGTCATGACCTGCACCTATAAGAGTTTCAACGACGTGGATGAGATTGTCGTGCCGGAGAAGGTGAAAGCGGCGGCCAGGACAAAAGGCTCTTCCGGAGAAAACGACACTTTGGATGATTTTTTAAAAAACAGCCAGCCGGAGAGCGATCTTCCCGAAGCATCCTCAGTTCCCTCTGCGGAGGGAAGCGCAGAAACGGAAGCAGGAGTTCCAACGCCCAACGCGGACGGAACTTATACGCTTATGAATTTTTGGGGGAGCGGCAAAAGTGTGAATATTTCCGTACCGTCCGGCTATGAGTTTTCCATATATTCCGACAGCCAGTATCTGGCTTTTGAAGACACTCTGGACCGGGAGTTTGACTATGTGTCCGTCTGTTACATGCTGGATGACGATTATACGGAAGAAGAAATGACGGAATACTATATGCAGGGCGCCGAATATTACAAGGAAGACGAAGACTATTCCGATTTGGACATTCAGGAAAAGAAGACTGTGCAAATAAACGGACGGGATGTGAGCTATGTGAAATTTGTCTATACTTACAATAAAGGCAGCTATTATACGGAATACAACATCTGGACTTTCCTTCCGGACGGACAGGTAGTTCAGTGCAAAGTGGAAGAGAGAAGCTATGACGGCCCCTGCGACATTCTGGACGACAACATCGTGGAAACGGTAATGTTGGCAGTCCAGGGATAGAAAAAAGCCTGTTCCTGCTTTGCGGCAGATGGCTTGACGAAAGAGGTGTGGAACATGTCTCACAGGCTCAAACAGAACCTGGAGAGCCTGATCGATCACTATGCAGCGTTTTGTCTCGCCCTGGCTGTGGTGATCCTTTCCCTGATCGGTGTGGGAGACGTACGTATGACGGGCCTGGTGGGGCTCTTTCTGTGCGGGGTGGGCATGACCCGGAATTTTGCACGGGTGGATCTGCGGATACTGCTCCCTCTGGTTCTCTACGATTTGGCCGCGATGGCTTCTTCTTATATGGCTTATGGAACGATTGTGGACGGCTACGGAGCCATGCACGCCGTCTTTCCCGTCATCTATCTGCTGACGGCCTGCCTGGACGCAGAAGAGCTGCGTCTGCTGAGGCGTTGCTGTGTCCTTTGGGCAGGAGGCGTGGCAGCGGCCGGGATAGGCCGGTTTGTTTTTCGGGCTGTTGTCTCTCAGCAGGCCGGCCGGATGGCCGGCCTGCTGGGCAATGCCAACGCCATGGGGATTTTTCTGGTAATTGGCTGGTTTGCCCTGATATATTGTTTCGAGGAGGACCAAGGACAGGGCGGCGGCCGGTTTTTGCTTAGGATGGAACCGATCCTGCTGATCGCCCTGGCCCTGACTTTGTCCATGGGCAGTTTTTTGGCTATGGCGGCCGGGATCGCGGTGCTGCTTGCCGGAAAAAAACGGGATGCTTCCGTGGGGGAAACCTTCCGGTATGCCTGCAGGCTCCTGGCCCGGGCCTCCTGGGGAATGGGGACGGGGGTGCTGCTCTATCTGGCAGCGGCCCGGATCAGCGTTCCCTGGCTGTGTCTGCTTTTGCCTGCGTATGGAGTGGCGATGGCGGCATGCTGGAACACCTTTGAGAATTTTTTAAAAGTGCATGTCCGGACATCCCTTATGATGTCTGTGCTGGGAATTTCAGTAGCGGTGGCGGTAATGGCCTTGAGACCCAGCGCCGTTTCTACTTTTGCCGAGCGGCTGGAAATGATGGAGAGCGGCATTGGCTATCTTGCGGCAGCGCCCCTTTTCGGAGTCGGGCCTTTCTGGTGGAGGATTTTGGATTTAAACGACGGCGGGACATATTTCAACACCTGGCACATTCACAACATACCCATCCATGTGGGAGTGGAGATGGGCTGGTTCGCCATGGCAATGGTGATTTTCCTCGGGTTCCGTGCCCTGAGCAAGAAAAAAGCGCCCTCCCTGCGGGCGGGTACTGCCGCCTTTCTGTTTCACAATTTGATGGATACCAGCTTTTTCTACCTGGGGATCACGGCCTTTACGCTGGCGGCGGCAGGGGAACCGGATGAGGGAGGGAGGAGCATAGGCAGTGTGGCAGTGAAGGTTATCTTTGCTTTATTTGCAGGACTTTTTGCCTACAGCCTGTACCGTGCCGCGGGTGGGCCGTAGAGGCCTGAAAGCTTATCGGTAAACTACTTTTCGTATTGATATTTTTTTCTGTATTTTACAAACATGGCCATCGACAGGCAGACTGCCGCGAATTCCGCAGCGGGTGTTGCCAGCCATACGCCTGTTACACCCCAGACTGCCGGGAGTATTAGCATGGCAATAACCATAAATACAAAGGAACGGGAAAAGGCAAGTATGGCAGAAATAAGTCCATTGGATAATGCCGTAAACATTCCGCTTACAAACACATTAAGTCCGATAAAAATCAGAGCAAGGGAACAAATGCGGTTTCCCCTGACGGCCAGATCATAAACCGGATTATCCGGACGGGCGAATACCGATACAAGCGGTTCCGTAACCACAAGGGAGATAACCAATGTGACAACGGCAATGGCGCCAATCAATCTCAAACTCATCCGCACCAGCTTTTTCAGCTTTTCATGGTTTTGTTCACCATAGTAAAAGCTGATCATAGGCGCCACACCGTAAGAGTAGCCCGTATATAAGGAAGTTGCAAACATCAGCACATACATGATAATGGTAATCGCGGCGACCCCATTTTCCCCCACATATTTTAACATGGTCCAGTTAAACATCATGGTAACGATACCTGTCACCAACGCGGCCGCCATTTCTGAACTTCCGTTTGCGGCAGCATGGAGTAAAGTTTTGAAATGACATGCGGGTTTTACAAAATGAAGCATACATTTTTTGCCGGAGAACATTCCTATACCCACAACCGCCGTTACAGAATATCCCAAGCCGGTTGCAACTGCCGCCCCTGCGATACCCATATCCAGTAAGGCAATCAGTACATAATCAAGCACCATATTCAAAATACCGCCCACAATGGAGCAGACCATAGACAAAGCAGATTTCCCGGCAGCAATCATGTAGAGGGTAAAGTTATTCATCAAAAGGATTGGTATGATAAAAATCAAATACCGGCTCAAATAAAGACGGCAGCAGGACAGTACTTTCGGCGACAGAGCCATACTTTCAAAAATTTTGTCCATTACAAGATAGCCAAGACAGGACATGATAAATCCTGCAATCACATTGACAATGATTAAAAACGTGAAATCTTCATTTGCTTCTCTGGTCTTTTGCTCCCCCATTTTTTTCATAATGACCGCACTTCCGCCTGTGGCAAGCATGGTGGAAACCGCTGTTACAAACGCGATGACAGGAGCTGTCAGATTGACGGCGGACAGAGCGTCTGTTCCAATCAGGTTAGAAACAAATAAACCGTCTACCATTGTGTAAAAAGACATAAATACAGTCATGACAATCGTCGGAATGGCAAATTTCATAACATTCCCTACTGTGACAGGCCGGTTGTACGCATTTTCGCTTTTCATGATGAAAATCCTCCTTGTTTTTTTGGGGCTTATTGCATATAATAAACCGTACAGTAACTGTACGGTCAAGAGGATTTTGAAAATGTTGAAAGAAGAACGCATGCTGTTTACTATCGGGCAGTTTGCCGATTTGCATGAAATCAATAAAAAAACTTTGATGTGGTATGATGAGATTGGCCTGCTGAAACCTGCCTGCACGAAAGAAAACGGCTACCGCTATTACAGCTATCAGCAAAGCGCCGCACTGGAGACTATTTTAATGCTGCGTGAATTAAATGTATCTTTGGCTGAAATCAAACTTTTTATGGAACACCGCACCATGGACAGCTTTGATTGTCTTCTGAGAGACAAAATTGCAGAATTAAGCCGGACGATATCCCACTTGAAATCCATGCGGAAAATTTTGTCCGGCCATCAGCGCAAGATAGAAATGCTGCGCTCCCTGGACATATCCGCCATCAGCCTTGTGCGACAACAAAGCTGCCGTCTTGTGTCTGTCGATGTAAGTGCAGATACTTCTTTTGAAAAAGAAGTTGGACGGGTTATTGCCGAAACAAAGAAATATCAGCTTCACCGCCTGCATGATGCCTCCTATGGGTCAATGATTCCCGTTGAAAATCTGTTGCAGGGGAAATTTGACGAGTATACGGCTCTTTATATCGAAATGCCCTATCCAATATCTGAAAAAGGACTTCATTTGCGGCCCGCCGGAACTTATCTCCGTGCTTTCTGTAAAGGCAGTTGGGATAATATTTCTGACAAATATAAAGAAATCCTTGCTTATGCGGATAAACAAGGACTTTCATTATACGGATTTGCCTATGAAACAGGTATCAATGAACTTGTCATTGACAGTATGGATGAGTATATTACACAGATTGAGATACCGGTTCAATGGGAATAAACGTTTTCGGCAGCTGTTTTTGCGTGCTCTGCAAAGAGCTTCTGCACTTCTTCATATTCTCCCAGGCCCTTTAACAGACAGGAGACTTCATAGCCCTCCCGCAGGAATTCGTTCTTCCAGGAGTCCTCACCGTCTCCGGCCATATCGTTTCTGGCATGGTCCCCGGCCACGATCATCAGAGGGGCCAGGAGGATCTTTTTCGGCGCCTTTTTCCGAACCAGATCTTTTACAAGGCTTAAATCCGGATAGCCCTCCACCGTGCCGATATAAATATTTTCAAAGCCGGCGGCCTTCAGCATGTAATCCAGGGCCGGGTAGACCGCATTGGCATGGTGCTCCGTGCCGTGCCCCATAAACACCAGAAATTCGTCGGTTCCAAGGCCGGAAAATTCTTTGACTACGGCGTCGATCAAGGCGCGATAATCCGACTGGTCCGTGAGCAGGGGATTTCCCACCCGGATGCTATGGAAACGGTCCTCAAAAGCGGCCAGATCCGCCAGCATGCGGTCATTCTCCGTGCCGTTGATGATATGGGTGGGCTGGACAATCAGATCCGTAAAGCCTTCGGCCAGGAAGGACTCCAGGGCCTCCCTCACGGTACAGATATGGACGCCGTCCCGGTCCTTCAGTTTTTTGATAATCATGCCGCTGGTAAAGGCGCGGCGCACCGGGAGTCTGGGAAAAGCATCCCCGACAGCCGTCTCAATGGCCCGGATGTTTTTTGTTAAGGCATCCGGATAACTGGTGCCGAAGCTTACAACCAGAATTCCTTTTTTAGACATCGTAAAATCTCCTTATATTAAGTCAGAACAACACGGAAGACATCATGAACCTTTCTTTTTAACAGACAGGTTCATTATAATATAGGGGGATGGAAAATTCAACCGCTTTTGCAGCCTGTGAGGCCCTCATTCCATGGACAGGGAGGTTTCTGCGAAACTGCGCATGACAGGAAAAAAACGGCATAGAATGAAAAGAAAAGGTTGTCTAAAGGAGAGAGTCCATGGGGAGAAGAGTAATTTCGGCATGGCTTTTCGCATGGGTATGTCTGTGGGCGGTGCTTGGCCCTGTCGGAAGAAGCTATGCGGGAGGGGAGGAGGGGGAGGCAGAAAAAGCCTTTGTCACCTCGGAAACGGAAGCGGAGGCGGCTTCGGGGGAAGTGGCATGGGAGGCGGCTGCGGGGGAAGCGGAGGCCGGGCCCGGAGAGCTTCACGCCATCAGCGCAGTGCTTCTGGACGGAGATCTGGGCCGGGTGCTCTACGAGAAGAACGGCTATGAGGTACGGGCCATGGCAAGCACCACAAAAATCATGACCTGCATTCTGGCCCTGGAAAATATGGACGAAGAAACGGCCGTCACCGCTTCCGCCAAGGCGGCTTCCCAGCCAAAGGTCCGCCTGGGTATGCGGGAGGGAGAGCAGTATGTCTTAAAAGACCTGCTCTATTCTCTGATGCTGGAATCCCATAACGATTCGGCGGTGGCGGTGGCAGAGGCGGTTTCCGGAAGCGTGGAAGACTTTTCTGTCTTAATGAACCAGAAAGCGAGGGAGATCGGCTGTACAGATACTTGTTTTTTGACCCCCAACGGGCTGGATGCGAAAAAAGAAGAAAACGGTGTTACCCTGTCCCATTCCACCACGGCGGCGGATCTGGCCCTGATCATGCGCTACTGCACCATGGAATCGCCACAAAAAGACCGGTTCCGGGAGATCACGGGAACAGCTTCCTATCAGTTTCAGGCGGCAGGGCGGAATTTTTCCTGCAATAACCACAATGCCTTCCTCGGCATGATGGAAGGAGCCTTTTCCGGAAAGACCGGCTTTACCGGAGAAGCAGGCTACTGCTACGTGGGAGCACTCGAAAAAGACGGAAAGACTCTGATCGTGGCTCTCCTGGGCTGCGGCTGGCCCAATAACAAAACCTACAAATGGAGTGACACGAGGAAATTGATGGAATACGGGCTTTCCCGGTATGCGTACCGGGATATTTACCAGAAACCGGAGCTTTCCGACCTTCCGGTAAAAGAGGGGATCCCGGCGGGAGAAGAGGCAAATGAGACGGCCTTCGTGCCTTTGATTGAGGTGAGGGGAGAGGAAAGCCGCTGGCAGCTTCTGATGAAGGAAGGAGAGCAGGTGGACGTTCAGATGGAACTTCAGGAATCCCTCACGGCTCCCGTGGCGAAGGACCGGCCGGTGGGAAAGATCCTTTACCGCCTGGACGGGGAGGTGGTTGCTTTCAGCGAGATCCGCACGGCGGCCTCGGTGGAAAGACTGGACTTCAAGTGGTGTGCGTCTCAAGTGCTGGAATGCTTTTCTGATATCGGAAAATTTCCTTAAAACGGCAAAAAAAGTTGGCCAATCCGGAAAATTCTATGTATAATAGAGCCATACGGATTGGTTGATTTTTTTTGCGGCAAAGGAGGACTCATGTTCGGTTATATAACGATCAACAAACCGGAGCTTAAAATCCGGGAATTTCGGAGGTATCAGGGATATTACTGCGGGATTTGCAGGAGCCTGCGGCTTCGGTACGGGCTTTCCGGACAGATGGCCTTAAACTACGATATGGTATTTTTGTCGGCCCTGCTTACGGGGCTTTATGAAGGGAAGGAGTATCTGGCTCTGCGCAGGTGCGCGCTTCATCCGACAGGAAAGCACTTGTCCATCCAGAACCCTTATATTGATTATGCGTCGGACATGACGGTGCTCCTGGCTTACCATAACCTGATGGATGACTGGAGAGATGACAAAAATGCATTCAGCCTGGCGTCGGCCGGGCTTTTAAAAGGAAAGTGCGCGGTTTTGGAAGCGGAATATCCGAGGCAGTGGCATGCGGCAAAGAAGGGGATCCGGAAGCTGCACGGATATGAACGGGAGAGGAGCGCCGACCTGGACGGGGCGGCGGGCTGCATGGGAGCGCTTCTCGGCGAGATTCTGGTCCTGGAAAGGGATCAATGGGAGGAGCCTTTGCGTGCCATGGGCTTTTATCTGGGGAAGTTTGTTTACCTGATGGACGCCTACGAGGATCTTTTTCAGGATGAAAAGCGGGGGCAGTACAATCCGCTGTCGTTTCAAAAGGACCGGCCAGGCTTCGAGGACTGGTTCGCCCAGGTGCTGACCATGATGATGGCCGGCTGTGCGAAGGAATTTGAACGGCTGCCGATTTTAAAGGATGTTGCTATTTTGAGGAATATATTGTATGCTGGTGTCTGGACGAAATACGACCTGATCAGGGAGAAACGGAAAGAACAGGAGAACAAACATGGATCCATATAAAGTGCTGGGGGTGGACCCTTCGGCCTCCGATGAAGAAGTAAAAAAGGCTTACCGAAATTTAAGCAGGAAGTATCATCCGGATTCCAATGTGAACAGCGCACACCCGGAGGTGGCGGAGGCGAAGTTCAAGGAGGTGCAGCAGGCCTATGACATCATCATGAAGAAACGGCAGGGCGGTGACGGTTATGGGGACGGCGGCTATGGCGGGGACAGACAGGGCGGCTATGACGACCCTTTCGAAGGGTTTGATCCTTTCCGCGGTTTCGGAGGCTTTGGAGGTTCCTACGGCCAGGGCCAAAGGAAAACTTACCAGAGCGAGACAGACAGCCATTTGAGGGCGGCCGCCAATTATATCAATTCCGGCCATTACAGAGAAGCCCTGAATGTGCTGGACGGAATCAAAGACCGGGGCGGCACCTGGTATTATTACCATGCCGCGGCAAACTCAGGGATAGGCAATAACATTCAGGCCATGGAATCCGCCAGAAAGGCCGTGGCTCTGGAGCCGAACAATGCCCGTTTCCGCATGCTCCTTTCCCGGCTGGAATCCGGCGGAAGCTGGTATCGCTCCATGGGCCAGGGTTATGGCCGCGGTATGGACAATATGAATAGCTGGTGCTGTCAGATTCTAGCCCTCAATGCCTGTTTAAATCTTTGCTGCTGCAGGCCGTTTTAGCGCCGTATCGGCAGCCTGCCTGGAAAAGCGGGACCTGAACGGCGTCATCATGAATAAAGAATCGGAAAGGAGTGGGAATCATGAAGCTTTCCCAAAAGTGTATACGAATATTCGGCGGCTGTATCCTTTTTTTTGCGTTTGCCCTGGCGTTTGCCACGGTAGTTATGGCGGTCTCGGGCCAGTGGAACACGGGTGGTTCCTACAGTCTGGTCATCCAGAAGCAGTTTGACAGCAGTGTTCCGCAGGAGGTTCTGGAGGAAGCCAAAAAACAGACTTACCGTTTCCGGGTCGAGGGCTATCGGCTGGACAAGGACAAAAATAAAATCCAGATCAACGATATCGTGGAGATCGGTCCGGATTCAGAGGACTGGACAGGTACCTCGGGGCCCGGCGCCCAGCCCTGGAAAGTGTCAGGGACACTAAGCTCCGAAGGGCCGATTCATGTCTCGGTGACCGAGATTACCAACGATATGACGCTGAATGTGGGGGGGCAGGAGTTCAACATGGGAGACTCCCGCGCCGAGGTCGCCAACCTGTATACGGAAAGCGCCCAGGTGCGGGAGCTGAACAGCAACGGCAAAATCTCCCTCTCCCGGCCCAGGAAAAAGATTGTCTATGAGGACGGGAAACCGGTAGAGAAAGAGGTCACTACCACGTCTGTTTTCCGCATAAAGCATGAATGGCCCTGGGACGACAGCCAGGTGGTCAAGCCCGGCAACTGGGTGCAAATGAAAGACGAGGTGGTGACGCTGGCGCCCGGCAGTAAATTCGACTATACCGAACTGCCGGCGGGCCGGTATACCATTGAGGATCTGTCCGTGTCCGGCTACAAGATCCAGCTCGGGTCCCGGACGAAGGATGTTTCGGCGGGACAAACCGGAGAGTTCTACATCAACAGCAAGCCCGGCAAGCTGATCATCACCGCCGGGGGCACGGAAAATGACGGCGGCAAGCACTATTTTACGATCAATCGGGTCAGCGCCCCGGATGGCGCGGAGCCCTTCGAGAACCGGGTTACTCAGGCCGTTGCCTCCAAGGGCCGTTATGAGGTGACAAATCTGCCCCGGGGCAAGTACGAAGTGACGGAGTACACCTTTTCCGGCGCGCCCACCAAGTTCAAGGTGAAGGTACCGGAGACCGAAGACAAACAAAAAGAGTTTCGCTTCAAAGACTTTACAGAACAGGGAAAAACGATAGTCAGATATTATATTTCCATGGGCGGCGACTATGTCGACGGCTTTCGGTACGGGCCAATATATAACGCGAAAGGGAAAATGCTTTCTGAAAATGACCTGTATGATATACGCTATATCGCTGATTTCCTTCAGCAGGACGGAACGACAACGCGGGGAGCGTATAAGGCGACCAACCGCAAAGGCAATTACTATTACACTTTAAATGACACCATTATCCCGGGAAGCGGAAGTCAGAGATTAGCTTTTGGCGTGGGGGAGACAGCGGCCAATAAAGGCGGATTCTGCCTGTTGAAGTGGACCGAGCACACAAGAAAAGAACAATCCTATGACAAAGACTACGACAATATAGACTACACCTTCACCGTGGATGAACGGGGGTGGATGGAGATCACCGCGCCGACGGTCGCATCGACCGATATAGGGATGGGCCATGTCACCTACACTTATACGCTGCGCAAGAGCGAGAGCGGACCGGCGGTCAGGACGATGGAACTGAAACCGGGAGAGACCAGAAGGTTCGAGGGGCTGGAGGGGGGAAGTTATTTCCTCAAGGAGACGGTGAACCTGGATCAGCCGGACGGCTTCAAGATGGAAATTTCCGGCGACCCCTTCGGCTCCATAGAGGCGGGGACATCCTTTCATCTCGTCACAATGGGGGACCGTACACTGACTATCACAAAGCCGACAGCCAGTGACGGCGGCCGGATTTACTCCTTCACAGTTGAGCGGATCAGCGGAAAAGAACTGGAAACCCCTTTTGAGACAAAGACCGTGAGCCTCAAAGCGGGAGAAAGCGACCACAGTATCACCCTCCCGGAGGGCGAATACATGATCACCCCCACGGACGATATGACCGAGATCTTCCAGCTGACCTGCAGTGACAGTACACAGGTCCACGCTGAGGTTCCCTCTTCCCAGTCCTCCACCGTGACATTTACCAATGTGTTCACCCCGGGCACACTGGGTTACCGCTACGTCCATGAGTACTACCTGAAGGACGCCGGGGATAACAAATACAGTTATGAAGGCTGCAGCCCGGTGACTACGGTGGGCGGCCGGGACGATGACAAGGAGACCTACGGCTCTATCGATGTCACCAAGGAACCGGATTTTACCTTCACTGGTGCGGACGGGGAGAAACAGACATACACCTATGCCTATATGCCCGACAACAATGCCTACGGCTATGCGAACAGTGGGAAGGCGACAGGAGGGAGCAGCGGCGCGGATGACCTTCTCACATCGAACCGGAGTGTCGAAAAGGGTACCGAAAACCCGATTTATTACAAGGTGGACAATGATCTGACAGGGAAAAAGTATATCGGAGTCGATGACACGAAGTCCCAGATCATCATCCTGCGCTATTTCCGGGTGCTGCCGGAGGACCAGAAGGGCAAATATAACTATGTCCATGTGTACTATCTCCGGAACAAGGACGGTACCGTCACCTGGGAGGGAACCAGCGACATTCAGGAGTCGACCGGCCAGTTGGGACTGTCCTACCCGGCCAAAAGCATTCCGCTGGTGCCTGATTACAAACCGGAAGGCCAAGATAACACATACCACTACGTCCACAACAACCGCCCCACCTGCGGTATTCTGACAGATGATCCGAAGGATACGAACGCCGCACTGATAGAAGGAATGGCCACAAATAATCCCGATGCTCAGCAGCGCTACTATCCCAACAGCAACAGCGACAGCGTCATTGCCACCGAGGACGGAAAACAGATCATCATCCTGCGCTATTACCGCGAGGAGGCTCCGGTGGTGACCAACGGCACCTACAAGGTCGTCCACGAGTACTACTTCCGGGAAAAGCTGGAGGATCAGGGGGACACGGAAGAGGATTCCGGGAGTGAGGACAGCGGCATGGGGGACGATGCCCAGCCCTCAGAGACGGAACCTGATGGCGATGAAATTCCGACTGCGTCACTGTCCGCAAAGCCGGATGCCGGCGGTTCTTCCGATTCCGGCACAGCTTCAGCAGCAGCTTCCACAGGCTTCGACGCGGATAATAATCTGACAGATCCCCTGCCCGCAGGGGATGAGGGAGGCAACGCCCCGGCCGGTCCCCTGCCCTCAGAGGATGCGGGCGGCAGTCCCCGGACAGAGACCCTGTCCGAAGAGGACGAGAGCGGCACTATCCTGGTCGATACTCGGTCTGCGGAGGATGAAAGCGGCAGTGCCCCGGCCGATACTCAGCCTGCGGAGGACGAGAGCGGCAGTATCCCGGAGACCTCATCCGCAGGGGATGAAAGTGACAGCATTCCGGAGACTTCGCCCGCGGAGAGTGAAAGCGGCAGCATCCCGGAGACTTCGCCCGCGGAGAGTGAAAGCGGCAGCATCCCGGAGACTTCGCCCGCGGAGAGTGAAAGCGGCAGCATCCCGGAGACTTCGTCCACAGGGGACGAAAGAATCAATGTCCTGGCTGATACTCAGCCCACAGAGGGCGGGGACGGGGATACCGGAGACGACGAACAGTTTTTAGAGAACAGCGGGGGCGTTTCCTCCTTTGCCGGCACGCTGAGCAGCGGAGACGGGTATGCCTACACATTTGAGGGAGCCCGTACCATTGAAACCATATCAGCCCCGCTCGGCTCTCCCCACAGGGGCGAAGATGTGGCCAGACAGAATATATGGGTACCGGAGGGAACCCAGGCCGAGTACGGCTATCAGTATTTAGATGTGGTCTATGGAAATACCGTTGAGGAGAACCGTTATAGCCATATGCCCAACATGGAATGGGCCGCCTCTACTTTGGAGGGTGACCAGATCATCATCTTGCGTTATTACCGTGACGCGGACACTCCGGATTCTCCCGGCGCCAATGATGAGTATGCCTACCGTGTGGTCCACGAATATTATTTGGAGGACGCCGACGGGAGCAGGAGCCTGGAGGGCAGAAGCGAGGTCAGCCGGGAGCGCGGAACCGGGGACCGGAGGTATGACCAGAGCGATGTGGCCAGGCTTCCCGAGTACGGAGGCAGGAAGTACACTTACACCGAGGACGCCTACGGCGTCTGGTCCGGAGGGCAGGAGTATGCGGCCGAGGCGGGAAAGACTTATGTCACCGCCACTGCAAACGGCGAACAGATTATCATTCTGCGTTACATCCGGAAAGCTTCCCCGGAGAAGCCCGGCGGGCCGGGGGAACCGGGGAGACAACCGTCAAAACCCTCCAAAACTCCCACAGGTTCCCAGCTGGCCCAGGTGCCCCCGACCGGAGATACGGGCAGCGTCAGCCTGTGGAAAGCGCTGGCGGCGGCTTCGCTGTGCGGCCTTGCCGTACTGCTTCTGAAGCATAAAAAAACGCAAAAAAACAGGCACTGAAAATACCGTCGAAATTCTTAAAATATCCTTGATAAATAATTGCCTATGGGCTATAATTATAATCGGCAGAAAATGGTTTTACTTTTTATAAATCCGATAAAACACGTCATTGTGAAGCATATGTTATGTATTGGCGCGTTTTCCTGGATACTACGTAATGAAAATGGAGGACTGCAAAATGAGTAATTTATCCAAAGGAAAAGCAAGCGAGAGGATCGCCGGCTTACTGGACGCTCAGAGCTTTGTGGAAATCGGAAGCTACGTGACTGCTAGGAGCACCGATTTCAATCTGGCGGACAAGGAAACCCCGGCAGACGGCGTGATCACCGGCTACGGTACCATTGATGAAAAGCTTGTATATGTGTACAGCCAGGACGCTTCCGTACTGGGAGGTTCCATGGGCGAGATGCATGCGAAGAAGATTTCCGCTGTCTACGCTCTGGCCATGAAGATGGGCGCGCCTGTGATCGGCCTGATCGACTGCGCGGGCCTCAGGCTTCAGGAGGGCACCGATGCCCTTTGGGCCTTTGGTGAGCTTTATAAGAATCAAGTGGATGCTTCCGGCGTCATTCCTCAAATCACAGCCGTATTCGGCACCTGCGGGGGAGGCATGGGCGTGGTTCCCGCACTGACTGACTTTACGTTTATGGAAAAGGAGCAGGCGAAGCTGTTTGTGAACGCTCCCAATGCCCTGGATGGAAATACGGCCGCCAAGTGTGACACGGCTTCCGCCGCGTATCAGAGTGAGAAGATCGGCTCCGTGGATGTGGCAGCCTCCGAGGCGGAAATTTTTGAAGAGATCAAGGCTTTAGTTTCCGTACTGCCGGCAAACAATGAGGACGATCTGTCCTACGGCGAATGTACGGACGATCTGAACCGTGTATGTGAAGGACTGGAAAATTGTGCAGGAGATACCTCCATTGCCCTGTCCATGATTTCAGACGGCAACTTCTTCTTTGAGACGAAGAGAGCATACGCGAAGGAGATGGTAACCGGTTTTATCCGTTTGAATGGAAGCACCGTAGGCGCGGTGGCGAACCGCTCCGAGCTCTGTGACGAGGACGGGAATGTGACGGAGAGCTTTGACGGTGTTCTGACCAGCGCAGGCTGTGAGAAAGCGGCAGAATTTGTGGAATTCTGTGATGCGTTCGGTATTCCCGTACTGACATTGACAAATGTAAAAGGCTACAAAGCCGATAAGCACCAGGAGAGAAAGATCGCAAAATCTGTGGCTAAGATGACTTATGCCTTTGCAAATGCGACTGTACCCAAGGTAAATGTGATCGTGGGCACGGCTTACGGCAGCGCTTATGTCGCCATGAACAGCAAGTCCATCGGCGCCGACATGGTATTTGCATGGCCGGAGGCTTCTGTCGGCATGATGGATGCAAAGAGCGCGGCGAGGATCATTTACGCCGACGAGATCGAAAAGGCAGAGGACGGCGCGGCCCTTCTCGCTGAGAAGACAAAAGCCTATGCCGAGCTTCAGGGAAGCGTCCTGTCCGCAGCAAAGAGAGGTTATGTGGATAACATCATTGATGCGCAGGATACCAGAAAATATGTGATCGGAGCCTTTGAGATGCTTTTCACGAAGAGAGACGAGCGTCCCGCAAAGAAGCACGGCACAGTATAAAAATGAGGTGACCATATGAGTTTAAGCAATGTGTTTTTAAATGCGCTTTCCAATACTCTTCTTGGCATGGGCACGGTGTTCGTGGTATTGATCATCATTATCTTTGTGATCCTTCTGATGAGCAAGGCAGTCCGTTCCATTGAGGGAAAGGGAAAAGAAGCAGAAGCGCCGAAAGCGGCGGCTCCCGCCCCCGTACCGGCAGCGCCTGCGGCAGTAGAAGAAGAAACGGCGGATGACCTGGAGCTGGTCGCGGTCATTACCGCGGCAGTGGCGGCTTCCATGGGAAGCGCTTCCACAGACGGCTTTGTCGTCCGTTCCATTAAGAGATCGAAAAACAGAAATTGGTAAACAGATATCTTTCAGGAGGAAACCAACATGAAAAATTATACAATTACAGTAAATGGCGTGGCATATGATGTAACCGTAGAAGAAGCAGGGGCGGGAAGCGCTCCCGCCGCAGCTCCCAAGGCTGCCCCGAAGGCGGCTCCCAAAGCTGCTCCCAAGGCGGCGGCTCCCGCTGCAGGCGCAGGAAGCATTCAGGTGAAGGCCGGCGCAGCAGGCAAGGTATTCAAGGTTGAAGCTTCCGTGGGCCAGGCAGTGAAGGCCGGCGACGCCGTAGTTATCATTGAGGCCATGAAGATGGAGATCCCTGTCGTCGCTCCCGAAGACGGCACTGTGGCGAGCATTGACGTAACCGTAGGCCAGGAGATCGCGGCGGGCGCAGTTCTCGCAACCCTGAACTAATCTCATTTCCATTGTTTTTGTGCATACGGACGCAAAAATGAGACCGGCTGCCAGCCGCCGCATGCGTCCGGCGCAGTGGGGAGGGGGACAGGTTTTCCCCTGCTCAGTCGGAAATCGAAACTTATTTACAATGCGAAATGGGAGGTAGCGCAATGAATATATTAGATACGTTGGGGAACCTGCTTGAGCAGACCGCGTTTTTCAGCCTCACCTGGGGCAATTACGTGATGATCGTGGTCGCCTGCGTGTTCCTTTACCTGGCAATCGCCAAGGGCTTTGAGCCGCTTCTCTTAACGCCCATTGCCTTCGGCATGTTACTTGTAAATATTTATCCTCAGATCATGGCGGAGCCGACGGTGGTGGACGGCGTAGAGCAGGCCGGCGGCGTGCTCTGGTATTTCTTCCAGCTGGACGAGTGGGCGATTCTGCCCTGTCTGATCTTTATGGGCGTGGGCGCCCAGACAGACTTCGGTCCGCTGATTGCCAACCCGAAGAGCTTTCTCCTTGGCGCGGCGGCACAGTTCGGTATTTATGCCGCTTATATCGGCGCCATGCTGATGGGCTTTAACGGAATGGAATCGGCGGCCATCGCCATTATCGGCGGCGCGGACGGCCCCACATCCATTTTCCTGGCAAATAAGCTTGGACAGCAGCAGATCTTAGGCCCCATTGCCGTGGCTGCTTATTCCTATATGTCCCTGGTTCCGATCATCCAGCCGCCCATTATGAAGGCGCTTACCACGGAGAAAGAGCGGAAGATCAAGATGGAGCAGCTCCGTCCTGTCTCCAAGCTGGAGCGGGTTCTTTTCCCTGTGATCGTTACTATTGTGGTCTGCATGATCCTGCCTTCTACGGCTCCCCTGGTCGGTATGCTGATGCTCGGCAACCTGTTTAAGGAGTCCGGCGTGGTGAGACAGCTTACGGAGACGGCTTCCAATGCAATGATGTATATCGTGGTTATCCTCCTTGGCACTTCCGTAGGAGCCACCACCAGCGCAGAGGCGTTCTTAAACCTTGCCACTATCAAGATCGTGGCCCTCGGCCTTGTGGCGTTCGCCTTCGGTACGGCAGTCGGCGTCCTTTTCGGAAAGCTGATGAGCAAGCTCTCCGGCGGCAAGATCAATCCTCTGATCGGTTCTGCCGGCGTGTCGGCTGTTCCCATGGCGGCCCGCGTGTCCCAGAAGGTGGGCGCAGAAGCCGATCCGACCAACTTCCTGCTGATGCATGCCATGGGCCCCAACGTGGCCGGCGTTATCGGTACGGCAGTAGCGGCCGGTACCTTTATGGCTGTATTTGGTGTGAAATAACAAAGCGTGTAACGGCAAAGGTATTTGCCGCCGCCTATGAGATATAGAAGACAGGAGGAATTAACATGTCAGAAGCTGCAAAAAAACCGGTAAAAATTACCGAGACGATACTGCGTGACGCTCATCAGAGCCTGATCGCGACAAGAATGACCACGGAGCAGATGCTTCCCATCGTGGATAAGATGGATCAAATCGGCTATCATGCCGTGGAGTGCTGGGGCGGAGCTACCTTTGATTCCTGCCTCCGTTTCCTGAAGGAAGATCCCTGGGAGAGACTGAGAAAGCTGAAAGCCGGCTTCAAGAACACGAAGCTCCAGATGCTCTTCAGAGGACAGAACATTTTAGGCTACAATCATTATCCGGACGACGTGGTGGAATATTTTGTGCAGAAGTCCATTGCAAACGGCATTGACATCATCCGTATTTTTGACTGCTTAAACGATATCCGCAATCTGGAATGTGCCGTAAAGGCAGCCATCAAGGAAAAAGGACATGCGCAGGTTGCTCTTTCCTATACGCTGGGTGATGCGTATACGCTGGATTACTGGATGGATATCGCAAAGAAGATCGAGGACATGGGCGCCCATTCCATCTGTATCAAGGATATGGCCGGCCTTCTGGTTCCCGCAAAGGCTACGGAGCTGGTCCAGGCGCTTAAATCCGCCACGACGTTGCCCATTGACCTGCATACCCATTATACTTCCGGCGTGGCTTCCATGACTTATATGAAGGCTGTAGAGGCAGGCTGCGACATCATTGATACGGCCATGTCCCCTCTGGCCCTTGGCACCAGCCAGCCGGCTACCGAGGTTATGGTTGAGGCCTTCAAGGGCACGCCTTATGATACCGGCCTCGATATCACGGCGCTTTCTGAGATCGCCGAGTACTTTACGCCGATCCGTGAGGAATCTCTTAAGAGCGGCCTCTTAAATCCCAAGGTTCTCGGCGTCAATATCAAGACTCTGCTTTATCAGGTGCCCGGCGGAATGCTTTCCAACCTGCTGTCCCAGTTAAAGGATCAGGGCGCGGAAGACAAGTTCCAGGCCGTACTGGAAGAGGTTCCGAGAGTGAGAAAAGATTTCGGCGAGCCGCCTCTGGTTACGCCTTCCAGCCAGATCGTAGGAACCCAGGCCGTATTTAACGTACTGATGGGCGAGCGTTACAAGATGGTGACAAACGAGTCCAAGAAACTGCTGCGCGGTGAGTTCGGCCAGACAGTAAAGCCCATGAATCCGGAAGTCATCAAGAAGTGTATCGGCGACGCAGAGCGGATCACCTGCCGTCCAGCAGATAAGCTGGAGCCGAAGCTTGCCCAGTATGAGAAGGAAATGGCTCAGTGGAAAGAGCAGGATGAGGATGTATTGTCCTACGCCCTGTTCCCTCAGGTAGCCGTAGACTTCTTCAAATATAGAGAGGCTCAGAAGACCAAGGTAGACCCCACCGTTGCCAAAGACGGCGCATACCCTGTATAAGCAATGAGCCGTGCGGCTCCCCCAAATGGCAGGTAAGGCTGCTTGCAGACTTGCCTGTTATTTGGGGGAGCCATAGGGCGAATGCCCTCAGCGAGGAAAGCCTTTGGCTTTTCGAGCTGTCACGGCGGATAATATAGAAGTGAAAAGGCTGTCTGCAGACTTGCCTGTTATATACGAGAGCTATGCGGCGATATCTGCTTCATAGCTCTCGGCTTTTTTGGTCCGGGGATGCGCTCATGAAAAATGCGGCTTACGAAAACCCGCGCAGGCAGAAAATCCTTTGGACATCACATGTTTTTATGGAGAATATATGGAACAATTATTAAAGACAAAGGCAGGGATCCCTGTCTATTCTTATCCCAATCCTCATCTGCACAGCTTCTGTCTCTGTCTGTATGTAAAGGCAGGTTCTATGTATGAGAAAAAGCGGGAGAACGGGATCACCCATTTTTTCGAGCATGCAGTGATCAGGAACGTGAACCGTCTCATGGACGGAAAGCTGTATCAGACTCTGGATAAGCTGGGTCTTTCCCTGAACGGGGCCACATACAAGGAGTTTGTCCATTTTTCCATCAGTGGGGCTTCTGTTCACTTTCGGGAGGCGGCCCGGATCTTTCTTAAGTTATTAAAACCGCTCGCCCTTTCGGAGGATGAGATTGATACGGAGAGGAAGAGGATTCTGGCGGAGATCCGGGAATACGATAAAAAGAACTCTCTGGAGGCCAGGACAGAGCGGACAGTTTGGAAAGGAACTTCTCTGAAAAGGAGCATCGCCGGGAAGAAAAAGCGGTTAAAGAAGATGGGAAAGCGGGAACTGAGAAAGTTCCGCCGGACTTTTTTTGACAGAAAAAATCTGTTCTTTTATCTGACAGGGAACTGTTCTGGGGAGGATACGTCTTTTTTTATAAAGAAGCTGGAACAGCAGGCATTTTTCGACGAAACGGAAGGACGGCAGAATCTGGCTCCCATTCCGGAGGCTTTCTTTAAACGAAAAGGCGGGCCGTTTCTGGTAAAGGGCAACAGTACGGAGGTTTCTTTTTCCTTTGATGTGGATGTGAGCAGATACAGCGGCGCCATGTTAAATCTTTTTTACAATATGCTTTTTACGGGGGATTACTGTCCCTTTTATCAGGAGCTCTCTGAAAAAACAGGATATATCTACAGCTATGAAGATCAGTTTGAACGGTATCAGAATATCGGGAGTCTGCAGTTGAGCTATGAGGTGGAGGCGGACAAATTTTATAAAGCCTTCGAGAAAACGGTCGGGATCTTCTGCCGCCTGAAAAAAGACGGCGGAAATCTGGAGTACGTCCGCGCTCTTTATCTGGACAACGGAGATATGGCCCTGGATGACGCAGAGGATTTCAACTGGAACAGGGCTTACGACTGTCATATTATGAACGAGCCCTATCCGGATATCGCATCCAAAAAGAAGGCATATCTAAAAGTAACGGAATTGGATATGGCCAGGATGGCAAGAGAGATCTTCCGGCCGGAGAACTTAACGGTGGTGGTGAAGGGAAAGAAAAAGAAGCTTTCCAGGAAGCGGATAAATAAGATGATCAGACGACTGGATACTTAGAATGAGCGGAGGGGTTATGAACAAAAACGAGATTTATCTGATACATGGAACGGACTATCTGGAAATGACAAAAAAACTGCTGGAAGCAGCCGGACTGGAGGCGCTCATCGGGGACCGGAAGGCTTCTATCGGCATCAAGCCCAATTTGGTGGCGGAAAGTGCGCCGTCCAAGGGCGCCACGACCCATCCGGAACTGGTGGCGGGCGCCATTGAATATCTGAAGGAGCACGGTTTTTCGGATATTACCGTGATGGAAGGCTCCTGGGTGGGCGCCGATACGGCACAGTCTTTGAGGGCGGCAGGCTATGAACCTGTCCTGAAACGGTACCAGGTTCCCTTTGTCGATCTTCAAAAGGACAGCTTTCAGGAACACGACGCCTCCGGGATGAAGATCAAGGTCTGTGACGCGGCCCTTTCCGTGGATTTTATGATCAATGTGCCTGTGCTCAAAGGGCACTGCCAGACCACAGTGACCTGCGCCCTTAAGAACAATAAAGGCGTAATCCCAAACAGCGAAAAAAGAAGGTTCCATACCCTGGGCCTTCACAGACCCATTGCCCATTTAAATACGGTTGCAAGGAATGATTTCATCCTGGTGGATAATATCTGCGGGGATCTGGATTTTGAAGAGGGCGGCAATCCTGTTTTCATGAACCGGATCCTGGGCTTTGCCGATCCGGTGCTCTGTGACGCCTTTGTCTGCGATACCATGGGATTTTCTGTGTCTGAGGTTCCCTATATCGGGATGGCAGAGGCTTTGGGAGTGGGCTCTTCCGATCTGGCCCGTGCGAAGTTTCATGTGTTAAATGAGCCGATATCTGCCATGAGCGCCGGAAAACCGGCCAGACGGGTGGAGAAGCTTTCCCGGTATGTGCAGGCAGATAACGCCTGCAGCGCCTGCTTTGGGTCACTGATCCATGCCCTGAACCGGATGGATGAGGCAGGATATTTAAATAAACAGCTGTTAAAGCATCCCGTTTCCATTGGCCAGGGCTGGCAGGAAAAAGCGGGAGAGATCGGTATCGGACGCTGTACGGCAGGCTGCCGCCATTCCTTAAAGGGATGTCCGCCGAAGGCAGGAGAGATCCGAACCTTCCTGGAGAAATATTGGGGGAAAGCATGATCGGGGAAAGGAGACTGGCGAAGGCTCATTACGCGGAGGCTTCCTGGAAAAAGGGACAGCCTTTGAACGATGCAGGTGCGGCGGATTGGGCCGGGCGCATGTTGGAAAAATGAGAAATGTACGGAGAAAAAAAGTTACCAGGATTTCGTTTCAGCGCAAAGTACAGATTTTGTCTGCAGTGCTCATAAACGGCTATGGGGCCGGATTTTCGAAGGGGAAGCTGTTTGCCGGAAAGAGCAAGGCGTTCTGCGTCCCGGTCCTCAACTGCTATTCCTGCCCGGGGGCTCTTGGGGCCTGTCCCATCGGCTCGCTGCAGGCGGCCCTTGGAGGAGGGCGTCCTCATTTCCCTTTTTATGTGCTGGGTCTGCTCATGCTGTTTGGAATCGCCCTTGGCCGGCTGGTCTGCGGACTGTTATGCCCTTTCGGCCTGGTGCAGGATCTGCTTCACAAGATTCCAGTGCCGAAGAGGATGGTGCCGGGAAAGCTTGATCGGCCGGCAAGATATTTGAAATATGCAGTTTTACTCACGATGGTGTTCCTTCTTCCGGCTTTTGCCATAACAAAGAGCGGTGTCAATCCTCCTTATTTCTGCAAGTACCTGTGTCCGGCCGGCACCCTGGAAGGCGGCATCCCACATATGGCCGCCAACCCGAAGCTTCGGGAACTGGCAGGATTTTTGTTTAACTGGAAGATGGCGGTGCTGCTTGTGATCCTGGTGTCATCTATGGTTATCCACCGTCCTTTCTGCCGATATCTCTGTCCGCTGGGGGCCTTTTACTCTATATTTAACCGCTTCAGCTTTTATCAGATGCGCCTGGACCGGGCGAAATGTGTCGGCTGCAAGGCATGTGAACGTTCCTGTCCGATGGCAGTGGAGGTTACGAAGAACATCAACAGCCCGGAATGCATTCGGTGCGGGAAGTGCCGTTCTGTCTGTCCCTCGGGAGCGCTTTCAGGCGGATTTTCTGCAAGAGAAGAGGGAGAAAGATATATCGATACTTCTATTTCTGAAAAAGCTTCTGAAATTGCAGGGAATAACGGAACAATTAAAGACTGAAAAAGCGGCAGAGGGTTAAATCTCTGTCGCTTTTTTCTGGAATCTTAGTGTCTGTATTCGTACCTTTCACATTCGAATCTTGAGAAAGGCAGTATAGGCGTTTATAATTTTGTTAGAGGCGACAAATGGATATTCAGATTATTGAACATATAAAAGAAAAGTTACATGTGGTTATTAATTGCCGACAGATAGATGATGAAATTATGCGATTAAAATATCACATTGAAATGTTTGACAAAAAACTACAGGCAAAAAAAAGATAAAGAATAGCCGGCATTAATTATTCGATGTACTGGTAGTCAACTGATGGTTGAATTAGAGAATCAACCAATAGTTCCTTCCCCCCAAAATGCTTATTATGTATGATAAAATTCGGAGGTAAGAAATGAATCAAGAAAAAATCGGAAAATTTATTGCTGAATGTCGTAAAGAAAAAAATCTTACTCAGTTACAGCTG
>CAJUQY010000018.1 GCA_910588815.1 uncultured Lachnospiraceae bacterium
AGGAGTAACAGGCGTGGCAGAGCAGCAGCGGGCCGATTACGGCCGCGAAGACATACCCCTCGATCCCGATGGCCCCGCTCCCCGCAAAAAGATCCAGAAACCGGCAGCCGCTCACATCTGCCTGAAGCATATTAAAAAGAGTTTCTTTAATTCTGTCTGTCGTCGGCCGGGTCAGGGGCCCCTCCAAAGTTTTTAGCGGCAGCCTCCTGGCCGTCCCTGCAATGACTCTCATATCCCGCTTCCTCTTTTTGACTCCCATATTTTTCTGCCATCCGAAAACGGCAGAAAGTCCATGGTTTATTATAGTATGGATTGATTCCGCAATCAAGGTTTTTGCCCGAGTTTCCTCATTTTTCTTTCCAAAGCCTTTGCAAAAGCCGCTCAGGCTTCCGGCTTCCCCTTCGCCCTTCTCCCATTATAGAGGAACATTGCAACGGAGGCGGTGATAATAATGCCATAGCCAAGGAAGCTCCAGCCGTCCGGCACCTGATTCAAAAACAGGATCCCAAGAAGAGTGGAGAAAATAATCTGAGAATAATCATAGATGGAAATCTCCCTGGCAGGTGCAAACCGATAAGCAGCCGTTATGGCAAACTGTCCCACCGACGCAAAGCATCCGGCCAGCAGAAGATATCCCAGCTGCCAGCCTTCCATATGTTTATAATGGGGAATGACCCAGGGAAGCACCACCACGCAGGAAAACATGGAAAAGAAAAATACGATAAACGGCCCCGGGATCCCCCTCTTTTGCAGATAGCGGACAATGCTGTAGGCCGTCCCAGCCCCGGCGCCGCCCAGTACCGCCACCAGGGCCGGCCCCATGGGCATAGCGGTCATGCCCGGCTTGATCACAAACAAAGTCCCCACAAAGGCCGTGATGATACAGAGAATTTGAGGAATTTTGAGGGCCTCTTTCAGCAAAAACACGGACACGATTACCGTAAAGAAAGGCGACAGCTTATTGAGCATATTAGCGTCGGCCACCATCATCCGGTCAAGGGCATAGAAATTCCCCAGAAGTCCAATCGTTCCGGCGATGGAGCGCAGAATCAGCCAGGGCATATCTCCCTTTTTTAACTTTACCTTCGTATGGGAGAACAATAAATAACCCCCGGCCGCCACCACGGCCACCAGATTCCGAAATACACTTTTCTGGAATGAAGGCACATCCCCCGACAGACGGACCAAAATCCCCATGACCGCCCAGGAAAAAGCCGACAGCATGATACATAAAATTCCCTTCATCTTGTTTGACATGGACGTTAACCCCTTTTTCTTTTGAAATCTTTTTTGACCGTTTCGTTTTGACATCTTATAGTAAACGACACCGTCTTGCCAAACCTCCTGGGCCTGGTGATGCAGATATAGTTATTTCCTCCTGCACCATATTATAAAACATA
The DNA here is from genome assembly GCA_910588815.1 of uncultured Lachnospiraceae bacterium. Classification (GTDB taxonomy): domain Bacteria; phylum Bacillota; class Clostridia; order Lachnospirales; family Lachnospiraceae; genus Lientehia. Next base: position 1,401 of record CAJUQY010000018.1, read on the forward strand.
CGTCCGAATTTTACAATCGCAAAAGCCCTTGTTTTTTTCAGACAAGTCATCTACAATAATAAGGAAGAACAAGAGCTGCCGTTATGAAAGATAAGGAGAACATGGAGATGAAAGCAGAACGGAAATTTGACGGAAAACGCATTCTGAAGGACTACGGGATTATCACGGCCGGATGCCTTCTCTACGCAGTCGCCTTCAACTGGCTGTTCGTTCCCAACCACATCGTCATGGGAGGGTTCACCGGGCTGGCCCAAACCGTCAACCGCCTGATCCCGTTTCTTCCTGTGGGCGTGACCGTGGCCGTCTTGAATATCCCCCTGTTTGTCCTGGGAATCCGGCTGCAGGGCATGCATCTGTGCTTCTCCTCTCTGTTTGCCATGCTGACGAGCTCCCTGTTCATTGACCTGACTGCCGGTCTGTGGGCCTTCCCTCCCATGGAGGATGCCCTGGTGGCCTGCGTCTTCGGCGGCGCCCTCATCGGAATTTCCATGGGTATGCTTCTGTGGGTGGGCGCCACCACTGGCGGTTCCGACATGGCAGCCCGCCTGTTAAAATTCAAATTTACCCACGTTTCCGTGGGGAAACTCTGTCTCGCCATCGATGTCTTCGTGATTCTTTTTTATACCGCAGCCTTTAAGAGAATGAACGATGCCTTCTACGGGATCATTGCCATGTATATCTGCAGCATTTCCATGGATTCTCTGATTTATGGCCGAAAAAATGCCAAGGTGGCCTGCGTGATCTGCGATAAGGGCAAAGAAATGAACGAACAATTAACCGCCCTCAACCTGGGTATCACCAAGATCCAGGCAAAAGGCGGCTTTAGCGATAATGAAAAGACAATTCTAATCTGCGCTTTTAAGCCCAGCAAAATTTCCGCGATCAAGTCCGTCGTCCTCGCCGTCGACCCTGCCGCTTTCGTCATCATCTGCGATGCCCAAGACGTCTTCGGGGAGGGCTTTGCGGAGTGCATGCTGGACAGTCTGTAAAAACTTTCTCACTCACAATACCGGTACTGCATCTTTGAAACCCCATCATAAACGGTAAATCCCAGAATCCGGATCTCCATCCCGTCATAGTAATACTCCAGAGATCTCGTATTCGTCTCGTCCATGGCCAGGGTATGCCAGAAAATCACCTGATAAAGCCCTGCATGGTATTCCACCGTCCCGCCATCCTTGTAATGCCTCGGAAACGGAACCAGAAGAACCGCCGCCAGTAAAATTCCTGCAATCAAGATCACCCGTTTCCTTCTGCCTTTAATCATCCCAGTTATGGTACACTTCCTGAACGTCGTCGTCCTCGTCGAGAAGGTCCAAAATCCGGTTCATCATCTTGATATCCTGCTCGTCAGAGAGGGACACCCAGGTCTGAGGGATCATGGTCACCTCGGCGCTGGCCATGGGAAGGCCCTCTTTTTCCAGCGCTTCTCTTACCTGGCTGAAGTCCTCCGGGGCCGTGGTGATCTCGAAGCTGTCCTCCTCCTCGGAGAAATCCTCCGCTCCGGCGTCGAGAGCCGTCATCATCAGATCATCCGCGTCCATCTCACACTCTTCCTTGTCGATGATGATCTGCCCCTTTTTGTCAAACATAAACGACACACAGCCGGTGGTTCCCACATTGCCGCCGCCCTTGGTGAACGCGTTGCGGACATTGGAGGCCGTCCGGTTCTTGTTGTCGGTCAGCGCATCCACGATGATCGCGATGCCGTTCGGGCCGTAGCCTTCATAGGTGATGCTCTCATAATTCACAGAGTTCGCGTCGCCGGCCGCCTTCTTGATTCCCCGTTCGATGGTATCGTTGGGCATGTTGTTGGCCTTCGCCTTGGCGATCACATCCCGAAGACGGCTGTTGTTGGCCGGATCCGCCCCGCCCTCCTTCACCGCCACGGCGATTTCACGGCCGATCACCGTGAATATCTTTCCCTTCGCCGCATCATTTTTCTCTTTCTTGTGCTTGATATTTGCAAATTTTGAATGTCCTGACATACTCATTTCTCCTTTTTCAAATTACTGCCCTATGGCTATTTATTCTAACATTTTTCCTATTCTCTGACAAGCAAAAACTGCGGCTCCCCCGGTTTTTGCCCGAAAACCCCGAAAAAATCCTCCCTGCCCCATTATGAAATCCCCATCGTCAAATTCTTAAGCCACCTCTTTTTTTTGTATCTCCAGTAAGCGACAAAGAACTTAACCACCTCCTCCGTCATGGTCATGGCAAAGACCAGGTGGATGGGAAAGCGGAAAAGCAGTGCGCCTAAGAAGGTCAAGGGCACGCCGATGAGCCAGACGGTCCCCGTATCTATGAGCAGGCAGAACCTGGTGTCGCCGCCGCTCCTTAAAATCCCGACAACGATTACGAGGTTCACCATTTTAAAAGGCAGACACAATCCATACACGATCATGCACAGAGACGCCTCCCGGAAAACCTCGTCCGACACGTCATAAATCCCCACCAGAAGGTTCCTGGTCAAAATGCAGAGCAGTCCCAGAGCCAGGGACAACAACACCTGGAGCCATAAAAGTCTGGAGGCATCCTCTCCTGCCTCCTCTGTCCTCCCCGCCCCCAGCTCGTTTCCGAGAATAACCGAGGCCGCCGCCGCAATTCCCTGGAAAAACACCATCATCATATCCTGGATAGTCTGGGAGATGGTGATGGCCGCCACCGCCGTATCTCCCATCCTTCCATAGGCCAGAGAATACATGGTTATTCCCAGCCCCCACATGAACTCATTGCCGATCACAGGGAGAGAGGTTTTGATATATTCCTTAATCAGAGAGGAGGAATAGCCAAAAAACTCAGAAAATTTAGCCGCAAGCTCCGTCTTCCAGCCATATGTATAAATAAAAATGCTGCTCATCTCCACAATACGCGCGGTGAGCGTCGCGACAGCCGCACCGGTGACCCCCAGGGCCGGAGCTCCGAAATGCCCGAAAATCAAGGTGTAGTTCAAGAAAATATTGACAAAAATTGCGATCAGGCTGGTGATCACCGGTGTCTTCACCCGCCCCATGGAACGCATGACCGCCACATAAATATTCGTGACCGCCGTAAAGGGATAGCTTAAGCATGCCAGCCGCAGATATTCGGCCCCTGCTCCCGAGGATGCCGGGCTGTCCGTAAAAATCCGCATCACGGTTCCCGGTGCAAAAAATCCCGGGAGCAAAAAAAACAGGGAGCCGGCAAGGCCCATCAACAGAGAAAGCCCCAGCACCTTCCTGATGTTTTTCGTATCGTGATTCCCCCAAAACTGGGCGCTTAGGACAGAAGATCCGCTGGCAATGCCGAAAATCAACAGGTTAAACACAAAAAACACTTTGTTTGCAAGGCCCACACCGGCGATCACCGTCTCTCCCAACGTCCCGATCATCAGCGTGTCCACCATATTGGTCACCGTGTTTAAAAGCGCCTGCGCCGCAACGGGCGCGGCAATCATCACCGTTTTCCGCAGGAAAACCGGATCCGAAAAAACAGATGTTATCTTCTTATTCATATTCCTCTTCCTCAGGGAGCCGTTCGACCCGCACAAGGTTTATCATCTTGTTCTCCACCTTGAGAACCAGGAAGCGATAGCCTCCGAACACCACATCGGGCCGTTCCTCCTCAGACGGGATCCGATCCAGCCTTGAGATCAGAAATCCATTCAGGGTATCATAGTCCTCTTCCTCGAACTCCACATCCAAAAGCTTTTCCACGTCCGCAAGCGGCGAGGCCCCCTCCATCAGCCAGCCGTCTCCCTGACGGCGGATGTAAGCCTCCTCCTCATCATACTCATCCAGGATATTTCCGACGATCTCCTCCAGGATATCCTCCATGGTGATCAACCCTTCCACCTGGCCGTACTCGTCAATCACGATCACCATCTGAATTTTCTTCAGACGCATCACTTCAAACAGTTTCCGTATGTTTCTCGTCACCGGAATAAAGGGCACCCTCCTGAGAAGCCCCCCCAGTTCCTTGAGCTTCCGTTCCCCCAAGCCCTTTCGCTTCTGATAGAGCACCGCATCCTTCAAGTGGACAATCCCGACAATGTCGTCCAGATTCTCTTTGTAAACCGGATACCGGGAATTGCTTCCGTCAAGCATCGCCTCCAAGGCCTCATTGAGCGTCAACTCCTCGTTCAGAGCCACAATATTACTCCTGTGGGTCATGATATCCCCGGCATCCTTATCGTCAAATTCAAAAATATTTGTGATCATTTCCGCCTCGCTGGCCTCTATGACCCCCTGCTCATGGCCCTCATTGACCATGGTCATAATATCTTCTTCTGTCACATTGTCCGTCCCGAAGCCCGGCCCCACCTTAAATACTCTGGCAATCAGGCGGGAAATGAGGCCTGCCAGACAGGCAAGGGGATAATAGGGGAGGGATATCACGCGCACCAGAGGATAGAGCCTGTAGGCCCAGCCCTTTGCATATCTGGCCGCGATCCGCTTTGCGGAAACCATCCCGATAACCAGCAAAAAAAGCAGCAGAAACGCCGAAAGGACCCACAACAGGCTTCCCCGCATTCCGGCCTCCTGCCCTTCGCCGAACAGGCTATGTAACAGAAACATCTGTCCCTGCTTAAGGAGCATGGCTCCGGCAAACAACCCGTTCAAAATGGCTGCAATCAGGACTACGGAGGAGTAAGTGAAGGAATGGCCGAGCATATGCAGAAGCTTCTGCGCCCGCTTATCCCCATCCTCCTTCCGTTTCTGAAGCTCCGTGACAGACAGTTCATGAATGGCCGCCTCAAAGCCATAGAGAATGATCTCAATGCCGATCATCCCAACCAACAAAAGCAAACTCCAGGGCGAATACCCATCGTCCATGTTTCTCTTCCAACTCCTTTTCTTTTGCCGAAGACCTATGTAAACAGGTCAAGGCTGATAAGCAGCGCCGTGTTTACCTTACTGAGGAGCACCTCATCCAGATGACAGATCTTTTCCTTTAACCTCTGTTTGTCAATGGTTCTGAGCTGCTCTAAGAGAATCACCGAATCTTTTACCATCTGACACCGGTCCGCCTTGAGCTCCACATGAGTCGGCAGCTTCGCCTTGTTCATTCTTGAGGTAATGGCTGCGCAGATCACCGTGGGACTGTGTTTATTCCCTGTGTCATTCTGAATAATCAAAACGGGACGGACCCCGCCCTGCTCCGAGCCGATGACCGGCCTCAGATCCGCATAATAGATGTCGCCTCTCCTAATCATATTCCTTTCACACTCCGATTCTGCATTGGTAGTTCCTTCATAGGAAACGTTGTAAAAAATAATCTTTTCGTTTACTATAAGTATTTCCAATGTTTCTTCGGTTATACTCCAAAAGGCACTCTTTCATGTATGCGCTTCTCGCTGTAAAACTAAGGTTTCAATCAGTCCGCTTCCCGACAATTTTCCCGCCGCTTTGATAGATTCTGGGGATCCGTTTCCCCAGACCGCATACAAATTCATAGTTGAAGGTTCCGGCCAGGCACGAAAGCTCCTCCACCGTAATTCTCTCATTTCCGTCCGTTCCCACAAGAACCACCTGATCCCCCGCTTTCACGTCTTCGATGTCCGTCACATCCGCCATCACCTGATCCATGCAGATCCGCCCCGCAAGCGGCGCCCGTTTCCCACGGAGGAGCACAAAGCCCTTCCCGGAAAGGTTTCTGGGATAACCGTCCCCGTAGCCTACGGCAATGGTGGCAAGCCTTGTCTTTCTCTTTGTCACAAAGGTTCCGCCGTATCCCACAGCCTCCCCCGCCCCGATCTCTTTCACAAAAATAACTCTGGCGACCAGCCTGAGGGCCGGACGGAGCGTCACCTGCCTTTGATCCACTTCCCCCGAAGGATACATCCCGTAAAGGGCAATGCCGGCCCGCACCATGTCTGCGTCATATTCCGGCAAATCAATGATCGCAGCACTGTTTCCCATATGCTTCACCGGAATCTCAATCCCTCTCCTGGCAAGCGCCTCCACAAACCCGGAAAATATGCGGTACTGCTCCGCCGCCGGCTCCTTATCCGCCTCATCCGCCCTTGCGAAATGGCTGAACAGGCCTTCCAGGCAGACACCGGGGAGCCCGTGCAGCTTTTCTGCCGCACACAGGGCTTCCTCACCCGGCGAAAATCCCAGACGGTTCATCCCTGTCTCCAGCTTCATATGCAAAAAAGCTGTTTTTCCCAGGCGGCCTGCCTCCCCGGAAATTCGCTCTGCCGTCTCCAGATCATAGACTGTCAACCGAATCTCCTCCCGGATCGCCCGGGAAAACGCTTCCTCCTGCGTATACCCCAGTACCAGAACCGGCTCCGAGATCCCATGCTTCCTTAAATCGAAAGCCTCCTCTATGGTCGCCGTCGCAAAATAGTCTGCCAGTCCATGAAGCCGCCTCGCAATGGGCACAGCCCCATGCCCATATCCGTCCGCCTTGATCACCGCGCAGATTTTTGTTCCGGGCTTTGTGCGTCCTTTTAACGCCCTCAAATTTTCATCAATCGCATCCAAATCGACAAACGCCGCCACGCGGCTGTAATATCCCGTACACTCTTCCACTGTCTTTCCCAAACCTCTTTACTCCCAGCCGCGAAAAACTCCGGCCACCTCTTCCAGAATATCCCCCGCCAGCATGGAACGCCGCCCCAGCCGGCTCGCCGCCGCATCTCCCGCCAGACCGTGAAGATAAACGCCAGTCTCTGCCGCGTCTGCCGGTTCCATCCCACCGGCCAAAAGACCTCCCAGGATTCCGCTTAAGACGTCCCCGGAACCCCCCGTCGCCATGCCGTCGTTGCCGGAAAGGTTCACATAGATCCCCTTCCCGGAAGCCACCACAGTGCGGGCATCCTTCAGCACACAGACGGCTCCATAGGTTTCATGAAACGACTTGGCGGCCCCAATGGGATCTTCCTTCAGTGCAGCGACAGACTTTCCCACAAGCCTTGCCATCTCTCCCATATGGGGAGTCAGAATCATCCTCTCATCCAACTCTCCCAAAAGCTCCCGCTCCCTGGCCAAAATATTTAATGCATCGGCATCCAATACGCAGGGAAGCTTCCGCTCCTTCCGCTCTTCCAAAAGCTGTTTAAGAATTCGGTTCGCAAGGGGACTCACAGAAAGCCCCGGTCCGGCCACAAGCGCGGAGGCCCGGTCAAGAAACGAGGGGAGCCTGGAACCGGCTTCCGGCGCTCCTCCTGAACTGCTCTCCGTCGCGGCAGCCGTGAGGATTGCCTCCGGAAGCAAAGTCTGCAGAACCGGCACATTTTCCTTCACCGTATAAATCTGCACCAGACCGGCTCCGCTAAGCCCTGCCGCCTTTCCGCTAAGATACGCCGCCCCGCTCATCCCAAGACTTCCCGCCGCCAGAAATACCCGGCCAAAGGTACCTTTGTTTCCGTCTGCCGTCCGCCCAGGAAGCCGCCCCTTCTCCCCCGGGAGAAAAGCACGGGCCAAAGAGCCAACGTCCGGCGGCGGAACAAAGCCGATGTCCGCCACCAGACGCCGCCCCGCGTATTCTGTTCCCGGATAAAACACCATTCCCAGCTTCTCATAGCCAAAGGTCACTGTCCTGTCCGCTTTCACGGCAGTCCCAAGCACCTGTCCTGTCCCCGCGGAAATCCCCGAAGGAATATCCACAGAGAGGACAAACGCCCCCTCCTCCTTCTCCCGGTTGATCCAGGAAACCAACTCGGCTGCTTCCCCCTCAAGGGGCCTGGAAAGTCCAATCCCAAAGAGAGCGTCCACGATCAAAGAATAGCGTTCCCTCTTATCATATTCAAAAAAGCTGTCCGCCGTGTATACGGAAACCCCAAGCTTCCTTAAAATACTCTGCTGAGCCTGGTGTTCCTCTGTCGCCCGATCCTCTCTTCCCAAAAGCAGAACCTCTGCCCGCCTCCCATGGAGGAACAGCATCCTGGCCGCCGCCAGTCCGTCCGCCCCGTTGTTCCCCGTACCACAGACAAAAAGTGCGCGGCCACCTTCCGGACAAAGCCGCTCTGCCTCGGCTGCCACGGAAAGAGCCGCCCGCTCCATAAGTACCAACGAAGGAATTCCGATTTCTTCTATATTATAGCGATCCACGGCTTTCATCTGTTTGCTGTCAAGCAGATACTGCATAGTTTTTCCTCATCACTCCTGTTCTCGTTTTTCCGAAATCCGATAGGAAAGCTGCATCAGGCTCTCCGACAGATGGACATTCTCCACCATCACCGAATCAGGCACCTTAAGATCCAGATGGGCAAAATTCCAGATGGCGCCGATCCCGCAGGCCACCAATCGGTCCGTCACCTCCTGAGCCGCATGCTTGGGAATCGTCAGCACAGCGATATCAATCTCATGCTCCAAGAGGAATGGCTCCAGCTCCTTCATATCTAAAGTCGGTATGTTCCGGACATTTTTCCCAATGCGCTCCGGGCTGATGTCAAAGATCGCCTGAATCATGAACCCTCTCCGTTCAAAATTGGAATAATTCGTCAACGCTTGGCCGAAATTCCCGCCTCCAATGATAATCATATTATTCTTCCTGTCGATTCCGAGAATCTTCGCAATTTCATTGTACAGATATTCTACATTATAACCATAACCCTGCTGCCCGAATCCGCCAAAGTTGTTCAGATCCTGTCTGATCTGAGAAGCCGTCACATTCATCTTTTCGCTAAGGTCATTGGAAGAGATCCGCTCCACTCCGTTTTCCAACAGCTCGCCCAGGTACCTGTGGTATCGGGGAAGCCTTTTAATAACCGCATTGGATATTTCTTTCCGTTCCACGTTTTCCACCTTATCTTTTTGAAATTTACTTATCTTATTTATTATAGTCTCCCTGCACTTTCTTGTCAAATGGCTTTGACATTTTTCTTCTCTCCCGTTACAATAGTCAGAGAAAGGAGAGACGACAACATGATATTGTCCTGTCATCAAATCAGCAAAGCCTTCGGAGACGTTTCCATCCTTGAAAACGGCTCTTTTCATATAGAGGACCGGGAGAAAGCAGCCATCGTAGGCATCAACGGCGCAGGAAAATCCACTCTACTGAAAATCATTACCGGAGAGCTTCCCGCCGACCATGGGACCGTAGTCCTGGCAAAGGATAAAACCCTGGGCTATCTGGCCCAGCGCCAGGAGCTTGCCCCCGGCCAAACCATTTACGATACCCTTCTGGAAGTAAAAAAAGACGTCATCGACCTGGAGCGTAAGCTGCGGGAACTGGAGGGGGCCATGAAGCACGTGGAGGACAATGAACTCCCCCGCCTGATGGACGCCTACGCAAAGGCCAGCCACGAATTTGAGCAAAAAGACGGATACGCCTGGAAAAGCGAAATCACCGGCGTCTTAAAGGGGCTGGGCTTTTCGGAGGCAGATTTTGACAAGCAGGTGGCCACCCTCTCCGGCGGGCAGAAGACCAGAGTTTACCTGGGAAAGCTTCTTCTCTCCAGGCCGGACATTATTTTGCTGGACGAACCCACCAATCATCTGGACATGGACTCCATCGCCTGGCTGGAAACCTATCTCCTGAATTATCCGGGCAGCGTCCTGATTGTAGCCCATGACCGCTACTTTCTGGACAAGGTTGTAACCAAAATCATTGAGATCGACCAGGGAACGCTCTCCGTATTCTCCGGCAATTACACTGCCTACGCCGAGAAACGGGCCATGCTGCGTGCGGCAAAGATGAAGGAATATTTGAACCAGCAGGCCGAAATCCGTCATCAGGAGGAAGTGATCCAAAAGCTCAAATCCTTCAACCGGGAGAAATCCATCCGCCGTGCGGAAAGCCGGGAAAAGATGCTCTCCAAAATGGAGCGGATCGAAAAGCCCACGGAGGCCGCCTCCGCCATGCACATCAGGCTGGAGCCCCAGATCATGAGCGGAAACGATGTGCTCACCGTAAGAGAGCTTAAAAAATCCTTCGGCTCCAACCTGCTTTTTTCTGACGTCTCTTTTGAGATCAAGCGGGGAGAGCGGGTCGCCGTCATCGGCAAGAACGGCACGGGAAAAACCACCCTGCTAAAAATCATCAACGGACTTCTGCCCGCCGACTACGGCCAGATCCGGCTGGGCACCCGCGTGCAGATCGGCTACTACGACCAGGAACAGCAGGTGCTCCATATGGAAAAAACTTTGTTTGACGAGCTGCAGGATGCCTACCCCCACATGGACAACACCCAGGTCCGGAGCGTCCTGGCCGCTTTCCTCTTCACCGGGGACGACGTTTTCAAACGGATCGGGGCCTTAAGCGGGGGCGAGCGGGGGCGAGTCTCCCTGGCAAAGCTGATGCTCTCGGAAAGCAACCTCTTAATCTTGGACGAGCCCACCAACCACCTGGATATTGTCTCCAAGGAAATCCTGGAGGACGCCCTGAACCGTTACACCGGAACCGTCCTCTACGTCTCCCACGACCGGTATTTCATCAACCGGACCGCCACCAGGGTTCTGGACCTGACCGGGAGAACCTTTGTCAGCTACATCGGAAATTATGATTATTACTTAGAGAAACGGGACAGCCTGACCGCTGTCTATGCGGCCGGCGCCGGCCAGGACGCGGCCACCGGCGCGCCTTCACCGTCAAGAGAAGCAGGAGGCTCCGATACCCGTCTGGACTGGCAGGCTCAGAAGGAAGAAAAGGCCAGGGAACGGAAACGGCTAAACGACCTGAAAAAGACAGAAGAAGAGATTGCTTCCCTGGAAGAGCGAAACGCTGAAATCGACCGGCGCTCCGCCCTTCCGGAGGTCTGCACCAATATGAGCGAGCTCTTAAAACTCACCAAGGAAAAAGCAGAAAACGATGCGAGATTGGCTATCCTCTACGAGCAGTGGGAAAAACTGGCGGACTAAATGTCCGCCATGATTTTTCCGTAATCTTCTGTTTTATCCCGCATAATATGCAGTCCCCGCTCAAGAAAAGCAAGGGGAAGCCTGTGGGAGATCATCGCCGCCGGGTCAATGCGCTTCCCCCCAAGCCGTTCCAGAACATAATGCCAGTCGTCCGCCGCTTCATGATTAAAAGAAGAATTCCAGGTACCCGTCACCGTGAGCTGATTCCTCAGGATCTTCCAGTAGATATCCCGCTTAAACGCCATATCAGAGGCCGGGTTTCCCACCAGCACAATACGCCCCTCCGGGGCCGCGCACTCCACCGCCAGTGAGACTGTCTCGTTCTTTCCCACACATTCAAAAGAAACATTTGTGCCGCGGCCCTCCGTCCGCCGGGAAAGCCACCGACCGGCGTCTGTCGTTTTCACATCGCAGTAATCCTGGTCCGGCACGCCCAAGAGCGCGGCCTTCTCCCTCTGAAACTCTTTATTCCCCAATGCGAAAACATTCTCATATCCGGCTTCTTTCAAAAACATCAGAAGAAACATGCCGATGGTTCCCAGGCCGCAGACAACAATCGTTTTCTCCCGGCCGGCCGCTTCTCCTCTCACATCTGCCTGCCCTCTCCCTGTGTTTTCTCCAGGCGGAAAGGCCCATTCCGGAAGTCCCCGTCTCATGGCATGGACCGCCACCGACATGGGTTCCAGCATGGCGGCTTCCTGAAGGCTGACATCATCAGGAAGCAAAAGAAGATTTTCCTCCGGCACAGCCACAAACTCCGCAAAACCGCCGTCCCTGCGGGAGCCCAGATAACCGTAGCTCCGGCAAAGCTCATAATGCCCCTCCAGACAGGGAGCACAGGCCCTGCAGGGAATCATCGGAAATACGCCCACCCGCTTTCCAAGCCAGCCTTTCCCTGCCTCATCCCCCACGTCCACCACCGTCCCTGCGAACTCATGCCCCGGAACCAGAGGATGGACATGTGCCCCCGTCTGATAAATCCGCGGAAGGTCGGAACCGCAGATTCCCACATGCTTCACAGCCACCAACACCTCTTTTTTTCCCGGAACCGGATCCGCCACCGTCTCATACCGCAGATCCCCTGCTCCGTGCAGTACATATGCTTTCATCTCATCTTTCTCTCCATGATTTCTACATTTACAGGAATGCTCTTTGCTCCCCGAGTCCTTTTTACCCGATCAAAACCTGCTTTCTCTCAAAGGCAAAACCGTACTGTCGGATGCGCGCCTCTTCGATTCCCCTCTGCTCAAGGCCCGCAGCGTATTTTCTCGCTTCCATCTGCCCCAGAACATTCTGCAGCGTATCCTCCAAAATCCGTTCCTTTTTCGGATTTCTCACCTTAAAAAGAATCATTCTGTCATACTCATGTTTAGTGTTTTGCCAAAGCTCTGGTTCCCGATACTGACTGTTTTTCCCATGAAAACAATTCCGCTTTGTCATACATTCTCTCTCTTGTATGATAGCAGGTGTGAGGAAAAGTGTAAAGGATTTAATCCGAAACCCCTTCTTTCAATGATCGTCCTTCTGTTGTAATTTGCCGAAACCGTTCCAGATCCTCCTTTGTCGTAATCTTGAAATTCCTCTCATCCCCCGGAATCATCACCACATCCAATCCGGCTAATACTGCCGGTTCCGTGGAACCGTTCACCTGCAAAATCTTCTCCGGCAAAAGCCTCTCGCTGGCATCCAGATAAGGCCCCAGCCGAAATACCTCCGGTGCCTGTCCGGCAAAGATCTTCTCCCGTTCCAAAAGAGAAACCTCTCTTCCATCTCCGCTGTAATAAACCGTATCCTTCATGGGGAGCACCGGCAGTACCCCGTCATGCCCCTCTGCCGCTGCAAAGCAGTCCCGAATCTGCTCATGGGACAGGAGCGGGCGGGCCGCATCGTGAATAAAAACAAACGCCTCCTTGGAGGCGTAACCACAGATATCCCGCAGACCATTTAAAATTGAGAGCTGACGATTCTCCCCCGGCATGGAAAATCCCCGGAATTTTTTTCGGATACTTCTGCCCTGATCTGCCAGGAGACGATCCATGCCATCCATCCATTCTTCAATTCTTCCCTGCCAAGAAATCTCCGACACGATCTGAATCCCGTCTATTTTTCCGTCGGAAGCAATCGTCTCCAGAGAATAGAGCAGAATGGGACGTCCATTTACCGTAACATACTGCTTTGGCAGATCAAGCCCCATCCTCTTCCCCGTTCCGCCGGATAAAATCAATGCAATATTCATATTCCCTCTTTCTCAAAAATCTCCATTTCCCAAGGCCTTCCAGACCTGCTCGCTAAAACTGCAGCTTTCGGATATTCTGAAGCAGTTCCCCGTAAGGCTTTCCGTGTCCGAAAAGAAGGGTAGTTCCAAGTACAAACCCGCGGACTCCTTTTGGAGCAAATTCCCGGATCTTGTCGGCGCTGCATGCTCCATCCCAGTAAATCTCAAAATCCATGTCTTCCTTCAATGCCAGCAGCCTGGTAATTTTCTTTCCCACATATGGCAGGTACATCTGGCCCGCATTCCCCGGATTCACCGACATGACCATAACCTTCTTCACGATCCGCAGCATTTCCATGACAGTCTCCACGCTCGTGCCCGGATTGATGGCGATCCCAGGAGTCATCCCAGCGTCAATAATGCTTTGCAGCGTTGTAGACGGATGATACTCCGCCTCCGGATGAATGTACACCGTGTCTCCCGGCCGCAAGTTCTTCAAAAACAAACCGATCCGGTTGTTGGGATGCTCAATCATCAGGTGGACATCCAGAGGTATCTTCGCCGTCTTCGCTATGTAAACCATGTCATTTAAAGACATAGCAAAATTAGGCACAAACCGCCCGTCCATGATATCAATATGGAAGGAATCGATCCCTGCCTCCTCCAAATCTTTTACCTCTTTCTCCAGATTACCGTAATTGGCGCACATCATGGAGGCCATGAGTTGAAAGTCCATATTGCAGAAATTCCCTTTCTCAAAACTTGACAAAATGTCATTGCTTCTCACCATACAGCGATACCTGCAACTTTCTTCGCCTATGCTCTAACCCCAATTTGATAATATTCAATCCCGTGTTTTGCCAGGCGTTTTTTATCATACTGATTCCGGCCGTCAAAAATCACCGGCTGTCTCAGCAGCTTTGCAATCTCCCCAAAATCCGGCTGGCGAAACTCTTTCCACTCTGTCACCAAGATTAAAGCATCCGCGCCCTTTAATGCTTCGTACTTGCTTTCCACATAAGAAATTTTCTCGTTTTCTTTCAGATAACAAGTCTTTGCCTCCTCAATTGCCTTCGGGTCATAAGCCGCCACTTCCGCTCCCAGTCCTGTCAGTTCATTGATAATCGCAATCGCCGCCGACTCCCGCATATCATCCGTATCCGGCTTGAAAGCAAGTCCCCAAACCGCAAACCGTTTTCCCTGCAGGTTTTTCCCGAATTTTTTTACAATCTTCTCCGGGATCACCCGCTTCTGGCGGTCATTTACTGCTTCCACTGCCTTAAGCATCTCCGGCTCGTAATCATACTGGTAACTGGTCCGGATCAATGCTTTCACGTCCTTCGGGAAACAGCTCCCGCCATATCCGCAGCCAGGATAGATAAAACTATAACCGATCCGGGAATCGCTGCCGATCCCCAGACGCACCTTATTGACATCCGCCCCCACCCTCTCACAGATGTTGCTGATTTCATTCATAAAGCTGATTTTTGTTGCCAGCATGGCATTTGCCGTATATTTCGTCATCTCCGCACTTGCAATGTCCATCAGAATAAAATTTTCTGTATTCCTCACGTAAACACTGTACAATTCCCTCATCACATCCGCCGCCGCAGAATTGTCCGTACCGATCACCACCCGGTCCGGTTTCATGCAGTCGGCTACTGCTGTCCCCTCTTTTAAAAATTCAGGGTTGGAAATCACGTCAAAGGTCAAGGCCATCCCTCTTTGATCCAGTTCCTTCTGAATCGTCTCTCGGACCATTGCCGCCGTCCCTACAGGCACCGTAGACTTATCCACCACATACATATGATGACTCATTTCTCTCCCGATTTCTGAGGCCACTTCCTTTACATAATGCAGATCCGCACTCCCGTCCTCACCCATGGGCGTGCCGACCGCGATAAAACAAATCTCCGTATTCTCAAGGGCATCTTTCATATCTGTTGTAAAATGAAGATGTCCCAGTGAATAATTATTTTTCACCATGGGCTCCAATCCAGGTTCGTAAATCGGAATCATTCCATTTTTTAAACGGCTGATTTTTTTCGCGTCCACGTCTACGCACCATACGTTATTTCCCATCTCTGCGAAACAAGTCCCTGTCACAAGTCCCACGTATCCGGTCCCCACCACTGATATTTTCATTGGCCTTTCCTCTCTTTTACAATCATGTCAAGTAAACAATAATCGTCCCGTATGATAAATATTCAATTCCTTATGATAAAGAAAATAAAGCGTCAAAAGACTTTCACTCATGTATGCCAGATATCTTCCGGTTTTTTTGACCCCTTTTAGAACACATAATTCCTCTGTCCGGAAAAGAAGCGGAAATACCCAGCCGCAATAATCTGCAAATACTTCCTTTTTGGCTAAAATCAAATTATAGTTATAGAGATAGACCCCTGAAAAAATCTCTTCATATCTCTCCGCATACTCCGGATACAATTCTTTCAGGGCCATGAGCATAACCTGCCACTCTTCCTCCCGCATATATCTGCCATGATGCTCTCGGATATCCGGTAAATGGATCATTGGAAATGGAAGAACCACATCAACCTTGTTTTCCAGAAGCCTTTTCCTATCCTCTTCCGTGAAATCCAGCATCCTTCGGTAATGATAAATACCCACATAATCTTTTATGTAAGGCAGACGATTTTTCCAGATCCAGTAAAAAGCCGTCATTTCACAAAAATCCGGATTTTTGGTGGATATCTGGTCTCCCCTATTATCACAAAAATCCACTTCGTCTTCCAATGTCTTGTCTGAATTTCCATCACAGCCAAGCAAAATAGAGCTTACATAATTAGGAAAAACAGGAGGATGTTCCAGTTTCTTGTCCTTATAAAACCGAGCGGCATATATGGAAAATTTCGCCGTCTCCTTCCCCGCCGGGAGTGAATGCAGCGACGGAAATCTTCCCATCTTTGCGTAATACTGTTCCATCCACTCTGCCTCTGTCCTGGAATCGATCGGCCTGTAATTCGAAAAACCAAACGTTAACAAACTCTCAATAATCTGCTTATGCCAAATCTCCGGCGTCGCAATATAGACGCAGATCTTCCGTTTTTCCTCCGCACTGAATTTTTCCGAAGCTTCCGCCAACTCCATAACCGGCAAACCTTCCAATTTCCTCGGATTCTCCTTTAAAGAAGAAACTAAAAAACCAGAAATTTGTATTTCAGGCTGCAGCATTCTCAAAGCTCTGAATGTCCCGATCGCCACTGATTTTGCCCCGAACATCAAACTTTTCATTTCTATCTAACCACCGTTTTGAAATACTCGATTGTTTTTACGAGTCCTTCCTCCAGCGCGACCTTCGGCTTCCAGTTAAGCCTATCTATCGCCAATTCAATGACTGGCCGTCTCTGCGTTGGATCGTCTCCGGGGAGGGGACAAAACACCATCTTTGAATGGGAATCTGTCAGCTTTATAATTCTATCTGCCAGTTCCAGCATCGTATATTCTCCGGGATTCCCAAGGTTTACCGGCCCTGTAAAATCTTCCGTGTTCATCATCCGATACATCCCATCAATCAGATCGTCCACGTAGCAAAAACTCCTGGTCTGTTTCCCATCCCCATAAATCGTGATATCTTCACTTTTTAAAGCCTGCACAATAAAATTGGATACCACTCTTCCGTCATAAGGATCCATCCTGGGACCATATGTATTAAAAATTCGGATTACCTTAATATCCACATGGTTCCGCCTGTGATAGTCAAAAAACAAAGTTTCCGCCATCCGTTTCCCCTCGTCATAGCAGGAACGAATCCCAATGGGATTCACACATCCCCTGTACGATTCCGGCTGTGGATGCACCTCCGGATCTCCGTACACTTCCGAAGTACTGGCCTGCAAAATCCGGGCATTCACCCTCTTCGCCAGTCCAAGCATATTCATCGCTCCGTACACACTGGTCTTGGCTGTCTTGATGGGATTATACTGATAATGGGGAGGGCTCGCCGGGCAGGCCAAATTGTAAATCTGATCCACCTCCACATACAGCGGCTCCGTCACATCATGACGGATAAATTCAAAATAGGGATTGGGCAGCAAATGCCGGATATTGTCCTTGCTCCCCGTAAACAGGTTGTCCACACAAATGACATCATTTCCTTCTTTAATCAGACGGTCACATAGATGGGAACCCAGAAAGCCTGCGCCGCCGGTTACTAAGATGCGTTTCATTGGAATTCTTCCTTTCTATAAAAATATTCCATTGTTGTTTTAAATTTGCGTCAATAAATATTCCGCCGCTTCACGCACTGCGCCATTACCGCCTGAACATTTTGTCACATACATTGCCATTTCTTGTATCTCCGGTATCGCATTCGCCGGGCAAACTGCCATTCCAACCTCTTTTAATAGGGCCGCATCATTCCAATCGTCTCCCATATAGGCCACTTCTTCTGATTCTATCCCGTATTTCTCACAAAGCTTTTTTACCGCTTTCACTTTATCCTGAATACCAATCAGGATCTCATCCATGCCCAGCTTCTCCCCACGTTTCCGGACGATTTCAGACTCTTCGCTTGTCACAATACCTATAATGATTCCACACTCTTTTAAAAGTCTTAACCCGACACCATCATATGTATGAAACCGTTTCATAGCATCTCCATCTGCCGTATAGTACATACTGCCATCGGTCAATGTACCATCACAGTCGGTCAGAAACATTTTAACTTTTTTCATCCTTTTATGTTTACGGTTTCGTCTCCTTAGTAATGTCTCTGCAATCACCCAGTCTTCTTTCTCATCAATTTCAATATAGCTTTCTTCTGACATCTCCACAGCCTTTATATTCCCCGATATTCTGCACTTTGTCCTCAGCAGAGCTTCACGGCTCGTCATATAAAACGCCCCATTCTCCACAAGAAATCCATGAAAATCCTGGCGCCGCGGGCGGGACATATAATCATAATTCAATGGTTTCGCATAATCATCCTGTTCCCATAAAAATCGTTTTTGCCTGACCACAGACAATACGCTGTCTGAATGGCTCAATGCTTCTATTCCGTTGGTGATATCCTTCGCAGTAAGAAGCGGAGATGTCGCCTGAATTAATACAATATTGTCAAATTCATATTTTTCGGCAAATTCAAGCATTGCACTTTCCGTTGTAGCCACATCTGTCGCTGTTTCCGAACCTCTTCCAATGACATTTACCTTGCTAAATCCAAAGGCCAAAACAATATCTTTTATTCGATCACTGTCGGTTGCAACAACTATTTTATCAATATCTTCGCATTCAACCGCCGCCTGGAGCGTCCAATATACAAGCGGCTTACCTGCAAACTCTTTAATGTTCTTTAACGGAATGGATTTACTTCCTCCTCTGACTGGAATGAAAGCAACATTCATATCAACCTCTCCCTCACGGCTGTAAAAAGAAGCGTATCACACGCTTTATTTTTCTCTAAGATTTTTGCATATTCTTCATTTACTTTTGGTTCATTCAATTCTTGAAATTCCAGATATCCCCCTCCGGGTAATCCCCTGGCAAGCCATCTGAGATGATTTGCCAGGGGATAGCGCTGTTCCTGCCTCTGATCGATGACCTTCAACCCCGCCTTCACCAATATTTGAGTCAGTGTTTCTTCATTATACAGATAAATATGAGGGGACCAGTAAGTAAAATTCGCAAATTTCTCGCACTGGTAAATACTCAACAAAGCATCATCTGCATTTGGCGTTTCTATGATGATCCGGCCTTGGACAGCAATATGCTTAGACAATGCATGCAAAAGCTTCTCCGGCTCTGGCAAATGTTCAATAACATGGAACAAAAAGACAAAATCAAACTTTATATCGGGCAGTTCATCAATGTTCTCATAACATTCCAAACCATCTTTCCTTAAATAATTTACTGCTTCCTGATCCAATTCGATTCCAATCGTCCGTTTCGCATTTCCATATTTTTGAATTTGCCTCAGAAAATTTCCATTCCCGCAGCCAAAATCCAGGATGGTTTTATCCTGTATCTGATCTCTATATTTTAAAAACCGCCTCTGATCGTCACGAAATGTATTCTCCCTCCATTTTTCAAAATTGGTTCCTTCATGCATCTGGCTGTTCGTGTAAAAATTGTCATCCGTCACGATTCTGGATAAAAACACAAGTCCACATTGATTACACCGAAGCACATCGATGTCTGCTCTGTCACGTGTCCCTCTATGGATAACCGCAATGTCATTTCCATTGCATAATCTACATATATTCATCTACTGCAGCCCATCCTCAAATTTATAGACATGATCTGGATGCGATATCTTCTGTCCAACCGTTCTGTTCTTGCTGGAATAGACCAGCGCATCTGTACGCGGAAATATCTGGTCACATTTTTCGCAGGGTAATCCGCATTGATAAAATGCATTATTTTTGTGGATTTCCTGTATTTCTTTCATTCGCCGGCCCTTGTAGATTTCTTCTAAAGTCTGTTCATACATATTTCCAACAACCAGTCTTTTATCTTCACTAAAACAGCAAACCGTTACGTCCCCATTTACCCAAACACATAAATCACCGCCAAATGGTCTAAAACAAGACTTTGCGCTCCGTAACTTTTCTTTAGACGGCGCATTAACAACATATCTTCCCGCCCAATTATGAGTCCGCCAGATCAATATCTCATCAGCCAATGGTTCCCATTTTCTCTTCCACTCTTCCATCTGATGCTTGTTTTCATCCAGCAAGAGAAATACCATTGTTATATATGGACGCTTTTCTTTTGGCAGTGCCAAAATTCCTTCAATATTCTGAATGGTCTTTTCGAATTTTAATCCGCCGCGGTGCACAGACTCATACACCTCCTTTGTCATGCCGTACATACTAATCTGTAAGGTGTCAATATATTTAGAAACAAACTCAGGCGTTGCAGTCTGAGCAGTCGAAGAACAATATATTTTTAAATCGGGATAATGTTCACGACAGTACTGCAGTTTATGTTCAATATCCGGGTCAAGCAATGCATCTCCCATCAAACAGATATCAATGGAGATCGCCCCATGACAGGCTGCGTCATCCACACATTTCACAAATAAGTCATAATCCATATTGCGGTTCTTAAGGGGAAAGTCCGCATGCGGACAGCATACACAATTTGCACCACAATAAGATGATAATTCAAGTGCAATTTCTTTGCTCGGCAATTGCCACTGATTCATAATTAATCCGTTCCTTTCTTCATCCATATCAAATACCAAAAGGCTTCATGATAGAAACTGTACGAAAATCTCCGATCGGTCCAATCGTGATGGAGGTCTTTCGCATAAATTCAGTAATAGCTTTTTTCACACCCGTAAATTCCGGTGCAAAATAATCGTGTACAAAAATTGCTCCACCTCGAACCATTCTGGGCCAAAAAAATTCCAGTCCCGCCAATGTCGGACCATATAAATCTGCATCCAGATTTACAAATACATATTGATCATCTTGTCCATCTGCCGTATCTGGAAAAAAGCCCTTTCTTATAATCGCCTTTTCAGGATAAGGCAATTTATTTAAAACAAGATCCACCGTAGTATTTGCATAATGTTTATAAGTTTCAATATGGGATTTATTTTGTTCTTTCTCTATATCCTGCCTGTTAAATCCTTCAAAGGTGTCATACAAATACAGCTTACTCTCGGGGAATACACGATTGATCTGTTTGGCAAAATCACCCTGATAGACTCCCACTTCTGCTACGCTTCCATATAGTCCATATATGTCACTCAATTCTTTAAAACGTTCTAAGGCCCGAATGCGAACCGCTATCTCGACGCTATTAAAATAGCGCCCATAATTAATCTTCTCTGTAGGTACTCCATATTTCTCACGAAGCGTATCGGGAACTGTATGATCCAAAGTTGCAACAAAAATAATATCATATTGATATTTAGAAATATCTTCCGGAAAAATAACAGGAATCCCGTCTTTTTCCGTTCCACCAATTCGCCTGTCTATGAATGCAATCATCTCATATGGTTCTCCATTGATGCGCATCTCTTCTAATAATCTTTCTCCGCCTACACCCGCACCATAAATTAATATTTTCAACATATTTCACCTCTTCCTGTACTTCAATTTTTTTCTCTGTTTCTTCTCTATCGGGAGTATCTCTTCGTTTTTATATGTAAGCGCCGCCTGCGTTGACATTAGATTGCGTTTTGTTCTGCGTAATCCATCCGGCTCCAAGGACGCCGCATGATCCGTCCCCTTCCAAGTCCTGTTAAGCGTGAAATGACGCTCAAATACAGTTGCACCAAGCGTATAGGCAGCAACATCCAAAGCAATTCCCGCATGATGGCTGGAAAAGCCAATGCCTTTCACCCGGTTTCGATATTGTTCACGTAATCGTGTGATTTCCAGCAAACACATATCCTCTTCCGGCACCGGGTATCCACTTGTACAGGCAAAAATAGTTAGATCCTTATTTCTCCCATTCCGTTCAAAAAGCTCAATCAATTCCCTCTCTTCACTTTTGGTCGTCATTCCAAGTGAAATCAAAATATCTCCACGATAATGATCGCAAAGCCACTGAAGCATTTCATAATTATTATTACACGCGGAAGGAATCTTGATAAAAAGAGGATCAAGCGACGCAATCTCTTTCGCACTCGTCAAATCCCATACGGAACAGGAATATGTAATATGCTCCTCGACACACCAATCCTTTAATTGACGATGTTGTTCTACATTAAACTCTAGATACTCACGATGTGCCCCATATGTTTCACCATAAGAATTATATGGCACCGGATGTGGAGCATTGTATTGTTCCGCAGATAACAACTCTCTGTTGCACCGTTTCTGAAATTTTACCGCATCGACTTTGCAAAATTTTGCTGCTGATTGTATCATCTGATGCGCAATTTCCATATCCCCTTTGTGATTACATCCGATCTCGGCAATCACATACGGAGCCTCATACTCTATCATTTCTCATCTCTCCATTTTTCGCCAATTACGACCTATAATAAGATCCGGCCGGTTTCGTCTGTAAAGGTTTCCTTAAATATCCCTTTATAATGAACGGGATTTACCATGATTATCTCTGTATTTGGATACGAAAGCATAGCAAATTTCCGAAATTCTTTATAGATGTCTTCCATCTGTTCATTTATAGAAAGAAGTTCATTTCTGATATCAACTTTCTCTCCCATTCGTTCCCTCATCTCATGGTCCATCTCGTTTTGAAAATAGTTTTTTTCGGAAGCATCATAACCATCGCTGCCAACAATCAAAATTTTTTCAGGATTTGTAAATAAAGCAAACTGTAAAGCCGGGAATATAATACTCCTTGCTCCATATAAAAAGTTATAACGGATATCAGCACAAAAACGATGGGTGGTTTTTATGTCAGAAATATAATATGGCTTATAATTCGAATTCGATATCTCTCCAAATGGCGGAGAAATTGTCCAATCACTTCCGATTTTTTGCCCAATAAATTTTACGCATTTCAATTTTGAAAAATGCTCCAAATATTTTTTTCTGAGACCGGGGTGGACATCACATCCGCTTCCATAAAAATCCACCTCCGATGGAATATGTTGGTTAAAATAATAATCCACCTTAATCTCATCATTGAATAACACTGAATTCAAACCAATATGCACATATGCATCATTGTATTGATAGCAGTTTAGACTTGGGCCCGGGGCACAAATTACAACTATTTTCCCCTTATTGGCATCTTTATACATCCCAAATGTTTGCTGATGCGTCTCTGCAACAACAGGCATACTTTGAATCAATAACGACAGATTTTCATATTCTTTTTGCTGTCTTTCATATTGCACTTCTCTCTGCACAAAAAAACGCCTTAATTCACATTGGATCGCTGCAGAAAAATCACCCAACATCCCATATATTGCCCTAAACTCTTCTTTTGTCATAAAATACTGACTATTCCATTTCAATTGTTCTAAGCTATTTTTCACCTCCTGCTTTGCTTTATCTGACAAAATCGCAACGATGATCAACGTATTCTTTTCCCATTTTGCCTGTTCCAATTCAATTACGGGAACTCCCAAAATATGTGCAGGAGTATAGGAATCCCTTTTTGTAACAATGCAATTTACAATTTTATTGGCGAAACCCTTCCTACTACAATATTGAACCAGTACAGAAGCAAATTCTCCCGCACCGTAGATTGCAAATTTATTTTCTTTTTCAATTACCCTTTTTAGATTATTTAACAGCGTTTCCATGCCTATTCTACCTGTCCCAGATTATTTATACATTCATATATCCGATAACCATAATCTCTAATTTTTTCATCTCCATTTTCAGATATATTATTTTTTAAGTCTATAATTCCTTTTAAAAAAGCTCCCATAGAAGTATTGGTTTCGTCAAAGAAACGATGATGATTATATAGTAAATGTAAAAAATAGTTTTTCTCCATTAAATCATCAATATATGATGAAATTTGAATTTTTATATGTTGCAGTTCATTCTCTCCTTCATATAAGATAATTTTTTGGCTTCGATTCCCAAACAAATAAAGCTTATCATCAAAAATTCTACTTAAAGTCATGTATGCTATTTTTTCGTCCTGCACCAAGCACTCTTCCGACAGGGCACTTACAATCGAGACTTTCCCTGTCGAAATATCCATCTTGACTGCAGCATTTGTATTAGCAGGTATTAAATATAAATCAGCGCCAAATATAACCATATTCACAAAAGAATGTTCCAATCCACATGGCCTAAAACTTGGCAGTGTTCTTGCCAGATTACACTCGGTACATATCCCTGTAGGCACTTCATACTTTACGATCGTGTCCACAATTTCATCATATAAAAAAATATACTTCCCATCACATTCAATCAACGAATAGGACCTCTCACTATCTCCCACTCTTTTTTCTGTGAATGTTCCGGTTTCAAGATTGTAAAATATGATAATATTCAAATTGCAATGTAATTCAAACACAATCTCCAATTCACTAGTTTTTTTCGCAAACCAGCAAAGGTAAAATTGGAAATCTGGGGATCTGGTAAAATCTTTATATTTGGTATAAAAATAATCCACCAGCTCTGTCCTCGTTGTTACAATGCCCGTAGTCAAATCATAGATAACCACTCGGTCATAACAGCAGGGAATTAGAATCAGTTTTCCTTTCGCAATAAATCCTGACACAAATTTTTTCCCATATTTTATATCAGAAATATCATTATCCTCTTTCGATATTCCTATATTTATTTTTTCAAACCTATTCTCCTTCATATCATAAACACCAATTTCATGAGCAGAACAGGGTGTAAAAAAAAGCTTATCATTATATTCATTGATAGAAGTATAAAGCCTGTAAGCAAAAAAATCCTCGTCTGGAAAATATCCAACATATTCAACATTCATGTTCCGTTTATCTACCCTAAATAAAGCATTATACTCGATTGCCGAAAACCACAAATATTTTCCATCATCCAACACATCAAATATACTAATATTTTTCCATCTGCTGTTGTCTATTCCCATATTTGTTTTCCTTACCATTCTTTTACGACATCTTCTATACTTCTGATTTCAATTGATGTCTGATCTTTGAGCTCATCTAAAATCACTTTATAATAATACGGCGTAGTGACCAATATTAAATCACTATTGTGCTTCTCAAGTTCCTCTGGTGCAAGTGCCCATTTTCCACAATATGGGCCCTGATAATTTTTATCAGCAAAATCATCTATTATAATCTCAGTTCCCAGAAGAAGAATATATAAACACCTAGCAATACGCCCAGCCCCATATAAAATAATATGGTTAAAACCATTTCTCTTCAAATATGCAATTATCTTCTTTTTTGTCCCCCTATCCATAAGAACATCAACATAATGCAATAGCTCTGCCTGCTTGTTTAATTGCTGCTCCAAACCAAATATTTTATTATCTTGGTTTATAATTTTTGCTGCCAATTCTTCTAACTTTTTTTCTGTCAGCGGATATAGTTCTGCCAAGAATTCATGATAAAATTGTGTTTTCTTTGCATATTTCCACCATATATCGAACGTACTATTCTTTACTCCGGCATGCCATGGATTTTGACCTGCATAATGGACAATCCTACAATTTTTTATTATTTCTTCATTCGTTTTATATATTTCAAATTTCGGATTATCAAAATTATAAATATGTGTCACTATATAATTCCATTTTTCCGGGCTAACTGTCTTTATTTGATCTTCGCCAAAAAGAACATTGAAAACTTCCTCTTCGAAAGTCAGAGTATCAATTTTTAAATCCAATGCCTGATTAAAAATATAATTCATCGGATAACTTTTCCGTAATTCTTTTAAATTCCATAAAAGGACTCCTGTATTGTAATGTAGCCAGTTTTTCTTGTTCTTTTTATACCATACTCTCCATTCATTTCTTACTTCAAGATTATGGCAAATATTCGGAGCAGCCGCTAAACAATATCCCGTCATATCTGTATCATAAAACTCAGTAATATCGTGGTTAACTATAAGATCAACATCCAACATCAATACTCGATCAATCTCTTCGGGCAACAGTTCCGGAATCAACAATCTAAAATAAATTTCTAAAGAAAGTGTTGATTTTTCCAATTTCCCTTTTGAAAACACGTCAAATTTTGTCGGGTCAACCCATATATAATGCACGCGATTTCCATAACTTTCACTGAGAGAATGAATAAGCTTTTTATCTGCTTCATTAAAGTCCTGCTGTAAAACATACAAGTCAATATTTCCCTTCGTATTATTTTCATAAAGAGAAATTAACATTACATATAAATAACGCACATATTTTGAGTTTACTGTTACACAAACATCCACTGACCTATCACCTAAACTTTCTGTCTTTTCTTTATAACTTTTTTTCTTGACAGTTACGTCATACGATTATATATTCTCAATAACATTTAAGGAACCAATCTTAAACCGTTCAAAATTCTTTAGAATAAAAATATTGGTCAAATGCTCTGCCTAATATATATTTCTGTGCAAAACAAGGTCTTCAGGCGAAACTTTCTCTATCGCCTTGTACATCTCCAAATGTGTGTACGAATATACTGGTTTATCTGCCAGTACATATGGATTATCCCCTCGTTTGCTTACGAGAAATCCATCTGTTTTGGGTTCCCTCATCCATGATTTATATATTCTCTCCGCATTCTCCTTTGCACCAAATATCAAAACCCTCTGGCATTTTGAACTTTTTATGGCCCACTGATTGTTTTCCGTATAAAAGGCAGACATATTTTTTACCTACCTCCATGGCGCTTTGCGTTCAAATTCCCATCGTATTTTTTCTTCACTAATTCCCATAGCAACCAATGTTTCATATGCCTGTTTAGCATATGTTTCATTTTCAATCGCTATAATGACCCGGTCAAAATTAACATGCTTCATTTCTTCAACAGCTTTTACATCTTCCCCTTTATCAGCCGGATTTTTATCCACCCACACAACAACATCTGCAAAAGCGGTATTTTTCAAATCATAGTTTAATGATTTTCCTTTATTGCCGGCGCCATATATGGCTACCTTACTGTTTAATTCTATATTCCAGTATGGGAACATTTCTTTTAAGCATTGTTGCTGCGCTATACGTTTTTCGTGTATTTTCTTTTTAAATGGTGTTAGGTTTGCATATTTCCAAAAAACATCACTGTATGGAGAACCTGGAAATAACCATGGCTTTATCTCCCCTGAAAAATGCAATATTTTAACTTTATCTCTTGCTTCTATAAAAACAGATCTGTATTCTTTTAAAATAAAATCATATTCCGGATCGCTGCACACAAGCGATACCTGATAATTCCATGTAATATCCAATTTCTTAACCCGGTTATAACATGTGATATTGAGTGCATCCTGGTCCATATAAATCATTTTCCGATTTTCCAGTTTAGAATCTTCAAGAAGCAATTCAATGCACTTGTCTTTAATGGAACTATCAAATTCTTGAATATTCATGACCAGAACTCCGGCACAAAAGTTCTCATCTGGTGTCGAATCCATAAATGCTCCATAATGAGTGACAGACAACTGTGACGGTCCGTCCATAGCCGCTGCAAAAACAAAGCCGGCCACATCTGTTGTGTAGAGCTCCGCTATATCCGAAAGCACTATGGTATCACCATCAATATAAATAACTTTGTCATACATAGGAAAAATTTCCGGAATAAATAATCGATATAATGTTTCCCGCGTAAGATATCTGCACTTTAAATCTTTTACTTTTTCTATATATTTGCTTATATCCACGCAGGTTATTGACACATTCGTCTCATTCATACTACGATATAGATTTTGAATATCTTCACATAAATCCGTATGTAAAATATGAAATACATATTCATCATTTAAATTTCGATTGAGAATAATCGACTTGATCGTTGTAGCTGTTGGTCCGGCATAATTTTCATTTGTTGCGAGAATGACTGGTATTTTCATAGCCGCTCCTTCCTCTGGGCAATATTCTGCAGCATCATCTTCTATCAATAAAGCGATGATACATTCCAATGAACTTCCATTGAAGAATGTGGACCAACAAAAGGCGCCACAACAATATTTTCTGTGCACACTCCATTTTTCAAAATCTGCATTTTCATTTTTTTCCAATAGAGGCTACTTCCTGGCACCAAAAAACTTGCACTTCCCCATTCTTTACAGGCTCTTTCCACGGAAACCACGGGATATCCCATGATTTTTTCTTTCCACTTTTCTTGATTATTGTCACAAAAACATATTTCTCCTTCATATCTATTCTTGAGCAACATAGCCAGTAAAGATTGTCCGCTCTCTCCGCACCCGAAAATTATTACTCTTTTAGCCTTTTTGACAACATCTCCAAAACCAGAAAGCTCCTGTAAAGTATGTTTTGCTTTCTGGACAACTGCCTGGGCAAACAGCTCCGTATTCTCCAAAAAAAGCATCAAAAATGGTATTTTCTGTAATTCACTCCGCAAATTATCGCTGTGTGTCTGGTATAAAGATCTCACTTTTTTTTGTAATTTTAACAGTTCAGAACAGGTCTTCTCCTTATTCTTCAAATAATAATTTCCGTAAAAACCAGCAAACAAACAGAATAACCTTTCCAAGACCATATGTGCCCACAACTCGGCATATTGTTCGTTCTGTTCAAGCCAGTCAATCATATATTCCAATTCCCATAGCGCATATTTATATATTTCTTTTTTGTAAACAGATGCCCCCTCATTATCTTTTCGATAATGATAATATGCCTGCTGTAAAAAATATTCACTTCCGGCTGTTATATGAACCTGTAAAATGAAGCCCGCATCCTGAAAGGCGGCTCCCAGGGTTTCATTGAACAAAATACCTTTTTCTTCTAAAAATTCTCTTTTATAAATTCCATTCCATATGTTAATATCTCTCAACAACAGAAACGGGTAAGACTTCGCGCTTATTGTTTTTTCGTATAAATTCCCATATTTACGCAAAAAAGTAGAGTAATACAATGAGAGTTCTCCGCAATCCCTGGTAATAAAAAAACAAAAATCAGACTTCACCACATCCGGATATTGGTTGTCTTCTGCGGCCTTATATATATTCTCATACGCAGAAAGCTCCATATAGTCATCGCTTTCACAAAATCCTATATATTTACCCTTTGCATTGCATATTCCCAGGTTATATTGATATCCCATACTTTTTTTTTCAGAAAAAAGCAGCCGTACCCTTGCATCCATTTCTGCAATTTGAGTCACATACTCTCTGGTGCCGTCAGTGGAACCGGCATCTACTACCAATATTTCAATTTCTTTTAATGTCTGATGTAAAATACTATCCATGGCTTCTGGAAAATAAGGCATTCCATTGAATACCGGCATCACTACCGAAACTTTAAAGTGATTCTCATTCATCTGTATCCCCCCATCACAATATTGTCATACAGGAATAGGGTTTTTCCAATATACTCTACTTTCTTCTATTCCCCTATTCTTTAAATCATCCTTAATTTGACAGACAATCTTTTCATTTTCCACAGATATTAAAATCATGTCATAAGAAAACAGAGAAATTTTATCTGGTGTAACAATCGGTAAGGTTATATTTTTTACTTTTTCCGGATAAGTATCACATACAGCTAAAATGGTGCAATATTTCGTTTCTTTTATTTGTCCGATATAAGCTTTTCCTACTGCCCCTCCTCCATATAAAATCACTTTGCTTCCAGGCTTAATACCTTCCCAAGGGAATAAAAACCTTTCAAAAGGATTCTCTCTATTGTTTGCAGTCATTAAATTCACTTTCAGAATTTCTTCATAAAAAACAGTTTCTCTCGCATACTGCCAAAAATATTCTGCCAGGGTATATTCTGGATATTCCCACGGTTTATTGGGTGACGTATAGTGAATAATATGAGGATTCTTCCGATCCTCTTCATAGTTCATTCTAGTTTCGTCAATATATAGTTCTACGCCGTCTCCTGTCAGATACTCCCATTCCACATTCCATCTTCTATCCAAATATTTCACATTGTTTTGACATAAAATATTTAAAACATCCTGATCTTGACACAGATAGCGTTTTTGAGCCAGCATTTCCAATCCGCGTCTACCGACATCGTACTTTCTAAAAAGATCAATATTAATCAGTAAAACCCCAGCATTAAAATAATTTGCAGTGGATACGCAGAGTTCTTCTTTCACATACTGCAAATGTCTCATAATAATGTTTGCTCTACATGCACCTACAATTGAGCCACTGACGTCTTCCTGATACAACAATGCTACATCTTTATTTACTATAAGATCACAGTCCAGATATAATATTTTTTCATATTCGGAAAAAAACTGATCGGCAAGCAGCCGATATGCAGTTTCTTGTGAAAGATGAGCAACCGTGGGAATCGAAAAATTCTTCATATGTTCCGTAACATCCACAAAAACAATGTGAATATTTTCCTGCTCCATGGATTGAATCCTTGATTTATGATGCTGATTGATGTCCTTTGACAATATGTATATGTAGTATTGATAACAATTGGAAACATGCTGGATTAGCGAATGCAGCGCCACTCCCAAATACGGTATATATTTGTCATTGGCAGCAAAAACTACCGGAATTTTCCCCTCAAGACTTTTCATCTTCTTTTCTCCATTCAACTGCTTACACTCAATTTTTTGCTGTCCAGCAAATTTTGCTTTCTGAGACCTTCCATTTCCGCAAATACTGACAGATATCCTGATACAAACTCTCTGATTCCACTGCAACCAGCACAAAATCAAAATCTAAAGTTTTTATCTCTTCCGGGGCCACAACCGGGTATCCTATTTTTTCATATTGGGCATCCACCCATGCCAATACTTTGTAATTCTTTTCCTGTATGATTTCACTAAAAATGCCGGTTCCTGTTTTTCCCGCGCCATAAACGACTACTTTCGCATTTACCGGAATTTCCCCTTTCCAGGCCGCCCGGCTTTTAAAAGGAGTCAATCCATACATCCTGCTGTAAAGATATTCCCCGGCGTTCATATCACGGAAAGCATTCCTGAATGTCACCCAATAAGGAATTGAAAATCGATTTTCTGGAACACCGGATAAGTCTAAGGCTTCATAATATCTCTCCTTAAATTCATGGTACAACCTCAGAAAAGCAGCATAATTCTTCACCCCATCAAGATAAAAAACCATATAAATAATGACCTCTTGAACAAAGGATACTTTAAATTTTTCATACAATCCTTTTACTGTCAGCTCATTTTTTAACTGCAGCAACGCCGGACAAGCGGCCTCCGGCCATTTTCCGATATTGGCCGCCTGACTGTCCGGATTATTTATCCTGTAATGAATCAGCCGTTCTTTCAACACCGCAATCCTGGCTGCACATGCAAATGCGGCATATACGAATCCCAAATCATCTGCATGATGGAAGCTCTGAAACCGGAGATTGTACTCCGATATAAATTCTTTCCGTATTAAACAATTCCACGCTGCACCAAGCGTCATCTGAAAAATTAAATCTTTGTTTTCTTCCGGTGCAAACACATCTTTATCTTTCGGCAAATATTCTCTTCGCAAAATAAAACCCGCTTCTTTATTCGCCCCTGTTTTTTCATCAAATTCATATCCATCATAAATAACAATATCCGATTGTGTTTTTATTGCCTTATCATATGCTTTTTCAAGCATATCCGGTTCAAAAAAATCATCTGAATCCAAAAACGCAAGGTATTGTCCATGGGCATGTGTCAAACCAAGATTTCTGGCTTTTCCCGCTCCGTCGGATTGCTCTGTCTGCTCCAGAACAATCAGCCTGTCATCCAAACATGCATATTTCTTTAAAATAGAAAGAGAAGAATCTGCCGATCCATCATCCACACATATGATTTCGATCTCCTGCAATGTCTGTGCCAGTATACTATCCAAGGTCTGACGAAGATATCTTTCCGAATTATATACTGCCACCACCACGGTAACTTTGATACCATTCTTCTTTAGATCCATGCAAGATCCTCCTCTTTGAATCCCATCTGCAAAGCCCGCTCCTTGACTTCCCGATAATATAGCCCTCCTGAAAGCAAAATTTTATCAAACAGTTCTTTATGTTTCTCTAAGTAGTCTGGCGACTGCACTGTAAATCCAAATTTATCAACCCCGATTTTTTGATCAGAGCCATCCACCACCACAGCTACCTGAGCGCCATTGGATTCTATTTTTTCAATAGCCGCCTTTAATGCACCTCCAGCTCCATATATCGCGTATCGTTTTCCCGGTACAATGGCGTCTGCGGAAGCTTTTCTCTCACTTTCAGGGACAAAATCTATGATTTTTTTCGGCTGCCAAAGTTTAACCAATCCCTGCAAATTTTCAATATGTAATATAATATCCCAACCATTGTGGGAAATAGAGTGTGCCACACCATTTATCAATGCAACTTCACTCCCCGATTCTCCGGAGAAATAATCATTTTTTGTTGTCTCCGTAAAGTTCCAATATAAAAGTGTCCCTGGATTGAGCACCAGCTTTTCCATTCGTTCAAATACATGAACCAGCCCTACTTTTCCGGACAGGACCATCGCATATCTGTTATAATTGTTTTGTTTTAATGCCTGATAAACCACATATCCAAAAGTATATTCTTCTGAATCACAATATTGAATCTTCCCATCGCCACGATAGTTTTTTTTCAGTGTTCTGATGGAATGCTTATCTGCATACACATATGCTTCACTGAATAATCCCAGATTTTTTAATGCAGCTTCCGTTTCGTTTTCATGGGTGCATACGATCAGCCCTACAAAACTCTTATCCATTAAGTTCGTTCTGGATTCATTATAGCGGGCGCTGTAGCTCTCTGTGTAAGGCATACTTTCACTGAAACGCTGACTGGCTGCTTTATTTTCTTCCGGAATCTTTCCATCTTGAATATCTAATACATTGATATGATCCGATCCTATCAAGGGACTTTCTATTTCCACTAGTTTTTCATACATATCCCGCGATACATCATAGATTTCTTCATTTGCATCTCGCATAAAAGTATCACAGGCCAATCCGCACAATTCACACCACTGCAACTGACTGCCGAAATCTTCTGGTTTCTTTTTCCACCAGCCTTCTTCTATTGCCCATCCCCCGGGACCATCAAAAAGCATATCCAGCGCACCAGCCACTTCACAGAAAAAGGCTCCTTTCGGTGTAACAGAAGCGCTCCACATATTCTGCACCCAGCATCTGTCCCTCAATGCAAACCACTGATCATCCGGAATCTGCAGTGCTTTTCGGGTCACCAGCGCTGGTTGATGATACATGGAATTAACATGGTCGTTCAACGCCTGATATTGAATGGTATCCTGAATTACTTCATAATATTTTTTATAATTTTCTCCTATAGAAGACCATAATCCGGGACCATTTACCGTTTGCCGTACTCCGCCTAAACATGGGTAGGGAAAAGTATGTTCCATCTCCATATCATGAATTGCATCCATAAAATGCACCTGTGGACGCAGCATATCATCCGTCTGTTTGGGGGGCCGCTTTCCAGCAAGATACCTCGCCATTCTCTCGAATTCTGGATTTAAAGTCGGTTCTCCCCCCATAATCCCGATGGTCCCAACATATCCGTCCAAAGAGTCTACTGCCCGCTTAAAAGTTTCGAAACTCATAAAATATGGTTTCTTATGAAGGCCGCAAAACCGGGTACAATTTGAACAATGATGAACACATGCATTGGTTACATCAATTTGTATAATTCTCATATCCTTTGGTGATTTCATGACATATTTCCTTTCGCAATTAAATTCTTTCAACAGAATTATCCATAGAACTTATAATCTGTCACCGCAACACAATACTCTTCTTTATGTACCGAAAAAAAATAAGAAGTCAGCAGCTCCGCCGCGTACGCAACATGTCTGTCTGTCTCATGTTTATAACCAGTCTCCTGGTCGATCTCCATCATCCGAAACAGTACCGGAAACACCCATTCGCAATACGCATCATAAATCTCGCTTCTTGCTATCACCATGTTGTTCGGATAATATAAACATTCCTCCATATACTGCTCGAAAGATTCCCGGCTTTCCGGATGACATTCTGAAACTACTTTCAGCATGGTCTGATATACCGGTTCCTTTACCGGCGTTTCTTTCAGAAACATATTCCGGATTCCCCCGGGGACATAGCGGGGAGTTGTAAGTATCACGTCAATTCCGTTTGCTTTCAATGCCGCCGCTTCCTCCTCGGTAATGATAAAGTGTCTTCGATAATGGCATAGACCTTTATACTTCACCGGCTCTGCATTTTTCCAAATCCAATATGCTGCTGTCATTTCTGCCAACATGCGGTTTTTTTCAGAAATGTTGTCTCCCGTTTCGTCCAAAAACTTTTCTGATTTCTTTTCTGCAAAGATACTCCCCGCCTGAATGGGACAAATCCATTCTGGATATTCCGTCTCTGCAATGGCCGCACTGTCCCATCTGCTGAACACCATATAAATATGCAGCTGCTGTTTCCCCGAACCTTTGGAACCGCTTTTCCAAGCAGACGTTACAGGAAACGCATGAAGGTTTCTGTATGCGCCCAGTACCCTCTCATAATCTTTATGAAAATCAAACCTTTCCGTTTCACGGAACATAGATGCCAGGTCCAGATAGAATAAAGTCGGAAATTTATAATGTCTTCTTTCCTCAGTCTTTTCCGGCAGCGGCGCTTCCGGCTCCTCTTCCATATTTAGCCAGCTTCCGTCATAATCATCTTCATACAAGTAAAATTTTAAACTTCCATATTGTTTACAGCCGCAAAGAATCTGCTTTCCTTTTAATTCCGACATTTTCTCCAGGCTGATTCTGATAAAATCTGAAAAGCCAAACTTTCGGGCATAGGTTTCTGCCTCATCATGATATTTTTCCGGCATGGCAATCATAACCGTCGTATCCCTGGATGCCTGGCAGTCCTGAATTTCGATTACTTTTTCCTGTTCCAGTTCCGCCGGATTCCCCTCTATACGAGTCACTACAAACCCGGCAAATTCAAAGTCTTCGTACAAAAACCTCAGATACCGATACAGTTCCAGCGCCACCAAATGGGCTCCATAAATCAAAATCTGTCCTCTTTCCAGTATACGTTTCAGTTCCAATTCCATGTTCTGTTCTATCATCCTGCTATCCCATGCAATCCCATTTCTCAAAATTTTTTATTACAATACCATTTCCATGCATGCTCCAATATCACTCGGATATCCCCATACTGGGGTTTCCATCCCAGCAGATTTTGAGCTCTCTTCGCATCACCCACCAAAATCGGCGGATCGCCTGCTCTGCGCTCTTCCATAATAGAAGGAATCGCCCTTCCGGTAACTTCTTCTGCCGCCCTAATTACTTCCAGCACAGAATTTCCTACGCAATTTCCGAGATTCATGCAGGCGCTGTCCCCACCGTTTCTCAGATACTCCATTGCCCGAAGGTGGGCATCTGCCAGATCTGTCACATGAATATAATCCCGGATACAGCTTCCGTCCCTGGTGGGATAATCCGTCCCAAATACCCGGATCGCGTCTCTGTCCCCGGCTGCCGCCTCCAGGATCAGCGGAATCAAATGGGTCTCCGGTGTATGGCTTTCTCCGATCTCTCCCTGCGGATCCGCTCCGGCCGCATTGAAATATCGAAGACAGCAGTAATTCAGTCCATAAGCTTGGTGATAATCTGCCAAAATCCGTTCGATCATCAGTTTCGAGGCTCCATAAGGATTGATCGGTCTCTGATCCATCTCCTCTGTAATAGGCATCTGCTCCGGAACTCCGTAGGTGGCGCAGGTGGAAGAAAACACCAGGTTTTTCACCTGATATTTTCCCATTGCATCCAGCAGATGAAGCGTATTCACCACATTGTTGTTATAGTATTTCGAGGGTTTTAATACGGATTCCCCCACATATGCATAAGCAGCAAAATGAAACACTCCGTCAATTGGATATTTTTTGAATATCTCATACAGCCGGTTCTGGTCAGCCAGATCACCAGTTTCTAAAATCCCCCACCGGACGGCCTCCCGATGCCCATATACCAGATTATCAAAGACAACCGTCTCAAATCCCTGCTCGTTCAACCGTTTATTAATATGGCTGCCGATATATCCGGCTCCGCCTGTAATCAATATCATAGCCGCACATCCTTTGCTTTTATACTCACAAATATATTCTTCTAACAATCTGCCAGGGAATCCGTCAGATCCAGAACGCTGCCTATCACCTTGTCCATATCAAAATACTGATACGTCCCCAGCCTTCCGGCAAATATCACATGCTTCTCTTTCTTGGCCCGTTCCAGATATTGTCCATAAAGCGCATTATTTTTTTCATCATTGACTGGATAATACGCCTCTTCTCCCAGCTTCCAGACCGCCGGATATTCTCTTGTAATCACGGTTTTTCCGGGATTTCCTTCTCCAAAGCGAAAATGTTTATGTTCTACAATCCTCGTGTATGGAGTTTCCGAATCGGTAAAATTCATTCCGGCCACGCCCTGATAATTGTCTGTATCCAATACTTCTGTCTCGAACCGCAGGCTGCGATATTCCAACGCCCCGTAGCAATATTCATAGTAAGCGTCAATCGGGCCGGTGAACACCACGCATTTCGCTTGGGCTTCGTATGTTTTTCGATGCTGCAGAAAATCTGTATTTAACTGTACCTCAATTCCTGACAGCATATTTCTGACCATAGCCGTATAGCCATCCTGAGGAATTCCCTGATGTGGATGATTAAAATAATTGTTGTCATAAGTGAACCGGACAGGGAGTCTTTTAATAATAAAGGCTGGAAGCTCTCTGCATTCCCTCCCCCACTGCTTTGCGGTGTAGCCTTTGATCAGTTTTTCGTAGATATCTCTCCCCACCAGCTTCAGCGCCTGCTCTTCCAAATTTTTCGGCTCCGAAATATTTTCCTGTTCCGCCTGCCTGGCTATTTCACGCTTTGCCTCTTCGGGAGTCTTCGTCCCCCAAAGCTGATAGAAGGTATTCATATTAAAAGGAAGATTGTATAGCTCGCCGTGGTAATTCGCCACCGGGGAGTAAACAAAGTGGTTAAATCTTGCAAAACGGTTCACAAATTCCCATACACTCTCTTGATCCGTATGAAAAATATGGGGACCGTACTGGTGCACCTCGATTCCTTCTATTTCCGAACTAAAGATATTCCCCCCAATATGATTCCTTTTTTCAAGAACCTTACAGCAATACCCTTTTTCCGTCATTACCCTGGCAAAAGTAGCTCCGGCAAGACCCGCTCCGACAATCAAATAATCCAACATGTTTGTGCTTTACTCCTTATGATCCCTGTCCAACATCAAAATTTTCAATCATAATCGGCTTTCCCGTTTTCTCATATAACTGAACAACGCTGCTCCAATCCCCATAATAGGCATCACTCAGGACAATTGCCCGGTCAAGATCAGGCGAATCATCATAAATGCCATAGCCTTCCGCCCGATACGACTCTAATATTTCCTTATATTCTTTCCAAAGTTCCGGACGCATGGATTCTATGGTTGCTTTCATTAAAGGATGTGGACGCCAGAGCAATACTATATCTTCCTGATTTTCTTTAAAAATCTGAAATACTTGCCGCATTTTTTTAAGCATCCGTCTATCGTTTTGTAAAATTGCCGATACCGTCGTATTGTAAAGTATAATCCTTTTGAAGCTCCCATCTGGCTTCTCAATAATCTGTCTCCACTCCTCTGGGATCTCTATGTCTTCTCGTCTGGTGTTCAGGATCTTGTCCACCTTCGGAGAGCCAAGTCCCAGAATCTTCTCTTCCCAATAGCTTCTGCTCTGCTCTCCCAGCTCTTTTGTCAGAACCTTGATGTAGACTTGCCGCATATCCTCGGACTGTACGATGACCTTATGTGCATGAAGCACGCCGGGGGTGATACAGAAGTGCTTCATTCCCTCGATAGCCTCATCGTTGTCCGGTGAAACCTCTCCCAATATAAAATAAGGTATATATACCAATAAATCCGTGTACCGTTTTAAATTCTTCGAGAAAAACCGGGGGGATACACTGGTCACAAAGTTTGCATCGTCATACGGGTTGTGGATAAAGATAATATCCGGATGCCGTTTTTCAAAATCGTAAGCCTTGTAATCGATCACAGGCACATCTGCCGGATAGTCGTTTCCCTCGTAATGAATCTCCCGAAAACTGCCGTCCGGATTTTTATCATAGTAAGGAATGGGAATCACATAGGCGTCACAGTCAGGATCTGCATCTGCTGCTCTCCATACGCTCTCCAGAGAGTCCCACATGGACGCTTTATATGGAAGAAACACGGCTTCTGTCCGAACCGGAATGTCTGTGTTTGCACTGTTTTGAATCCGAATCAACTGTTTCCGCAGATTCTTGCAGGCCTTGCCTGGATTAATCTGCTGCCCCTGGCTAAGATTGTCATAAATTTGGTAAAGCATTTCACAATACTGCTCAATCAGCCCTATAGTCGGGAAACCCTCTCCCTCTTCGTTCTCAATGACCGTCCCCGCCTGAATGGCTCCCTGCTGGGACTGCCCCAACAAATGTAGTGCGCCGGAGATATTCCTCTGTTCTATCTCTTTTCTGATTTCCTCATGGATCCCGTCCAATGCCTGAAAGAGATCGTCGAGCATTTTTTTCAGATGCTTTCTCATGGATTACCTCCGGCCGTCACTGATTGAAACTTAATCTTATAAAAAGTCACATTCCCCTAATATTATATATCGCTCCATTTGGTGAATAACATAAGTGTGGAAAACGATTTTGCACCTGTATTCTAATCCTGCAATCCAAAAGTACGATACATCCATGCTTTACTATCAACTAACATATGCAAAATCCGAATGACATAAACTATGTCTTCTCGAACCACATAATATATCTTATAATTACGATAATAGTCCTTACGAACACCTATTTCAGCAAGAAATTCGTCTTCATCCAGGTCATTTCTCTCCGGAAAATTTTGTAATGAATTTATTTGAATTCGAATGCCGTTTACCATGTTTTTAGCAGCAGACGGATTCTTCAATTGATAAGCAATATAATCGCCGATATTTTCCAAATCGGACTCTGCCAACTCCGTAATTCTAATTTGATATTGGATCATCTTG
Organism: uncultured Lachnospiraceae bacterium; assembly: GCA_910588815.1. GTDB lineage: Bacteria > Bacillota > Clostridia > Lachnospirales > Lachnospiraceae > Lientehia. The sequence goes on from CAJUQY010000018.1 coordinate 39,968, forward strand.
ATATTTCTTCTCCAATTTGTTGCATACCATATTAAAATCTTTTACTCTGCCCTTTTCAACTTGTTCTAAGCCGTTCATCACAAGACTACGGACCTCCTTCTTTTGTTCCTCCAATGATCTCAAATAGTTTTCATTCAGCGCAATCGACACGACGAACTACCACCTTTCTTCGCTTTTCTTACAATCCCATCCTACTCCGCCAGCGCCGCAAACGCCGTGTCAAAGATACTCCCCGTATCGATCAGGCGGCAGGGCTCCTCGTAGCTCTCTTCCTTCACGGTGCACTGGATCATCCGGCCGTCCGGCAGCACGGTCCAGGAATTGTATTCCTCGGTGTAATAGGTTCCCATATATATATAGGAAAGCTTTGTGTATGAGACGGTCCTTCCGGCCGCGGTTATGGTCTGGACGCCGTCGAAGGAAACCTCCGCGTAATCACCTGAGGTCTGCATGTAAGCGTAGGAGGACTCCTGGGACTGTGCCAAATCCTCCTCGCCGTAGTTGTCGTCTATGGTGTAGAGGGTGTAGGTCAGGGACAGATCGTGGACATCGTCGTGCTCACTCCGGTTAAAACGGAGCCAGGTCTTGTCGGAACTGTCGTCATAGACAAAGCCGTCAGGACAGGAGATCCCCGCCGTGTTGTCGTCCCAGTTTGTGCCCAGCACGTATTCTCCCTTTTCGTTCTGGTGGATCGTGTAGTCCCTGCTCTCCGGCTCCTCCGGATCTCTCGTCTCCTCCGCGGTTTCATCAGGCAGAGTTTCCAGCGCATCCATGTCGAGGGCACTCTGCCTCACCTCGTCCGGCACGGTGATTTCTGACACCGTATCCAGCTCATAGCCGGAAATGGAGACAGAAAACTCCTTGATCGTCACCTCATCAAAACCCTGGGCCTCTCTGTTCGCCTGCATCAGGGCATTGTAGCTGTCCGTAAAATCCATGGAGATTTCGGTCGGAAGCCCGGTAACTCTGTCTATGACGAGGGTTGCCTTTGCCTCCAGGCCATTGTACACATCTGTGTCCTCTTCCAAGAGCGTCCCCACTGTGGACATGATGCCGGAAAGGTTCTCTCCTGTAATGGTCCCGCCCACTTGGTAAAGCCCCTCCCCGTCCGCCGGCTCCACAGTCAGGGCTCCGGGATTTTTCAAGAGGAGGTCTATGGTTTCCGTCACGTCACCCTGGCTGCCTGTCTGTCCGGCGGTTTCTTTTATCCACTGGCCGCCGGAACCGGTATAGGTCACATATTTGCCGTCTTCTTTCACGGCGTAAGTCTCTGTATCCACCGTGATTCCAGCCAGATTGATATCCACGGTTCCGCGCATGTGGACTGCCTCCGGCTCTCTCATCTGTTCGATGGTCTGTTCCATTTTACATTCCAGAGTGGCCTCCACGCCCTGGGCCTTGTAATCCATGACCATATTCATGAATAAATTCCCTTTTATGGAAGCTGCCGCCTGAAGAGTATCCTTTGCCCGCCCAAGCAGCTCCTCGGCCGTAGCCGGGGCCTCCACCGCCTCCTCACTGTTCTCCGGTTCCGATCCCGGATCTGTCTCCCCGGCCTTCTTCCCGCAGCCGGAAACCATTCCCGCCGCCAGGGCCGCTATGGTCAGCCATATTGCAATCTGTTTTCTTCTTTTCATGTTTTTCCTCTTTCTGATGCGCTCGTCACGGCATCCGGGTAAATTGGGAAGCTCTCTTGCGGACAGTCTTTGTCCTGCCCTCTTCCCTTGCTCAATCCTCCAGAAGCCTTCCCACATGGAGCATCCCCCACCCCTGCTGATTCCTCGGAAGTCCCAGATCCATTGCCCGCTTCATCAGCCTAAGCTTCACCTCTTTGGGCGTCATATCCGGTTCTTTCTCAAGAAGCAGGGCCAACGCCCCGGAGACCACCGGCGTCGCCATGGAAGTGCCGCTCTTGACTCCGTAAGTGCGTCTGTCCCGGCGGCTCATGGCATTACAGGAAATCACCGAGGCTCCGGGCGCCACGATGTCCGGCTTGCAAATGCAGCCCGCCGTGGGCCCTCTGCCGGAATAATGGATCATGGAGGAGCCGCAGACTTCCACCGCATGGTGGTCGTCGGAAGAGCCGACCGTGATCACCTTCCGGCTGATTCCCGGCGTCGTCACCGAATGGGCGGAAGGGCCTTCATTTCCTGCGGCGACTACCACCACCAGTCCGTCCGCCCAGGCCTCCTCCACGCCCCTGATCAGAGCAGACTGCTCGCCGGTCTCCCTCCTTGGGACAGACCCCACGGAAATATTGACAATCCGAATATTATACTTTTCTTTATATTCTCTGAGCCATTTAAGCCCTTTTAACAAGTTGGACACGGAGCCGTTTCCCCGGCTGTCCAACACTTTAAGTCCGATCAGACTGCATTCCGGAGCCACTCCCGCATAGAGTCCGTCGGAAGAGTCCCCGCTCCCGCCCAAAACTCCCATCACATGGGTTCCATGGGAATTGTCGTCGTAGGGAGCCCTTCTTCCGTTTACCACATCCTTAAACGCAGTCAGGCGCCGCCCGAAATCCGGATGGGGGTATGTCCCCGTATCCAAAACCGCAATCCCGACGCCCTTCCCCGTATATTTCCTTACATCGGTCTCTTCCATGCCGATCAACTGCCGTACCCGGTTCACTCTCCGCCTCCCGTTTCCGTTTTCTCTCAATCTGCACGGACGGACAGAATCCTCTTCTGCCCGGTCCCCTCTGATGATATCATATTCCGAAAACAGGTTTCCGTTGACTTTATGCCTCTAATTTCTCCCGGATAGCATGGATAAACTCACCGCTCTCTGCCACATGCGGATTGGGAATGGTGGTCATCACCGCCAAATCCTTCGTCATGGTTCCTTCTTCAATGACGGCAATCGTGGCCCGCTCCAGCCTTTCGGCAAATTCCATAAGATCCTGATTCCCATCCAGCTCTCCCCGCTTCTTCAGGGCGCCGCTCCAGGCGAAAATCGTCGCCACGGAGTTTGTGGACGTGGCCTCGCCCTTCAAATATCTGTAATAATGGCGCTGCACCGTGCCGTGGGCCGCCTCGTACTCATAGCATCCGTCCGGAGACACCAGCACGGAGGTCATCATGGCCAGAGAACCAAAGGCCGTGGCCACCATGTCGCTCATCACATCTCCGTCATAATTCTTGCAGGCCCAGATATAACCGCCCTCGGACTTGATCACCCGTGCCACCGCATCATCGATCAAGGTATAAAAATAGGTGATCCCCGCCTCCTTAAATCTCTCCTCATACTCTTTCTCGTAGATCTCCTGGAAAATATCCTTAAAGGTATGATCGTACTTCTTGGAAATGGTGTCCTTGGAGGCAAACCAGAGATCCTGCTTTGTATCCAGGGCGTAATTGAAACAACAGCGGGCAAAGCTCTCAATGGACCGGTTCAAATTGTGCATCCCCTGAAGAACGCCTGCTCCCTGAAATTCGTGAATCAGCTCTCTGGTCTCGGCACCGCCTTCATCCGTATAGACAAGCTCACAGGCGCCGGGGCCGGGAATCTTCATCTCCACCGCCTTGTAAACGTCGCCGTAAGCATGCCTTGCGATGGTAATGGGCTTCTTCCACGTCTTCACATAGGGCTCGATCCCCTTCACGATGATTGGCGCCCGGAATACGGTTCCGTCCAAAACAGCCCGGATTGTTCCGTTGGGGCTCTTCCACATCCCCCGAAGGCCGTATTCCTTCACCCGGTCCCCATTGGGCGTAATGGTGGCACACTTGACTGCCACCTTGTGGCGCTTCACTGCCCTGGCGGCCGACTCCGTCACATGGTCCTCCGTATCGTCCCTGTGCTTAAGCCCCAGGTCATAATATTCCGTTTTCAATTCTACAAAAGGGAGCAGAAGCTCCTCCTTGACCATCTTCCACAAAACGCGGGTCATCTCGTCTCCGTCCATCTCCACGATGGGGTTTTGCATTTTGATTTTCTCCATAATGTATTATCCTCCTGAAACGAAGATCCGATCTGCCGGATGCTCCGCCTTTTCATTATAGGCGCAATTGATGCCGGTGTCAATAAAAGAAAACCCTTGCCAAATCATGGTTTTTGGTATAGAATTTTATAGAATGTATATGTATCTTTGGCATCTTTGATATTTAAGGTAAAGGAGAAATTTCACATGAGCAAGAAAAATGTCATTGTCGGGCAGTCCGGCGGCCCTACATCCGTCATCAACTCCAGCCTCTATGGCGTTGTGACCGGCTTCCTGGGTTCTGAAAAGATTGACAAGATCTACGGTATGGTAAACGGAATCGAAGGTTTTCTGGCCGGTAAAACCACCGTTCTTTCTGATCTTAGCAAAGAGGAATTGGAGATTTTGCAGACAACTCCCGCTTCCTATTTAAAGTCCTGCCGTTTCAAGTTACCGGAGGATCTGAACGATCCGGTATATCCGACCCTTCTCAAGAAATTTGAGGAGATGAATATCGGCTATTTCTTCTATATCGGCGGAAATGATTCTATGGATACGGTTTGCAAACTGTCCCGCTACGGCGAGAAGGCGGGCACCGATATTCTTTTCATGGGTGTTCCCAAGACCATCGATAACGATCTGATCGTCACCGACCACACCCCCGGGTATGGCAGTGCTGCAAAATATGTGGCTACTACCGTCCGTGAATGTGCCCTGGACGCCGGCGTTTATGCCGCTCCTTGTGTGACTGTTGTGGAGATCATGGGACGCCATGCCGGCTGGCTCACCGCCGCTTCCGTTCTGGCAAGAAAGTTCGAGGGGGATGCGCCTCATCTCATCTATCTGCCTGAGATCGCTTTCGATCTGGATCAGTGTCTTGCCGATGTGAAGAAATGCCTGGAAAAGACAAACAATGTCGTGGTCTGCATCTCCGAGGGAATCGCGGACAAGGACGGCAAATTCATATGCGAGTATGCCGGCGGCGGCGACGGGGCTGTGGACAGCTTCGGCCACAAAAAGCTGACCGGAAGCGGCAAGTATCTGTCCGAGGTCATAGGCGAAAAGCTCGGAGTGAAGGTGCGTTCCCTGGAATTCAGTATTATTCAGAGATGCGGCGCTTCCCTCGCCTCCGCTACGGATATCGAAGAAGCTGCCATGGCCGGTTCTGTGGCTGCGAAGGCGGCCCTGGACGGCAAGAGCGGTATGATGGTAGCCTTCATCCGGGAGCCCGGCGACGAGTACAAGATCACATACCAGCTCACCGATGTAAATGAAGTCTGCAACAAGGAGAAACCCTTCCCCGCAGAATGGATCACCGACAATGGTACCAATATCGGCGACGGCTATGTGAAGTATGCCCTTCCCCTGATTCAGGGCGCTTCCCCCGTGAAGCTGGTGAACGGCCTGCCCGCATTCTTAGATCTGGCAACGGCCTTAAAGTAAGCTTTTATAACATGCACTCCCTCCCACGGGTAAGCTGTGAGAGGGAGTGTTTCATTTCACTGAAAACCCTTTCGTGTTTTCCTACAGCAGAATTTCCTGATTTCCAAGCTCTGTTCCCGGATAAAAATATTGCAAAATCTCCGTGTAAGTTTTCCCCTGTCCCGCAAGTGCGCTGGCACCGGTCTGACTCATCCCAACGCCATGGCCAAAACCGCCTCCGTGCAGAATATAACCGGCGAGCGTCTCCCCGTCCTTCAGCTCCTCCAGCCAGAAGCTGGCACTAGGCAAAATGGAACGTCCGTCGGAGGTGGTTCCATCCTGCTTTGTATAAATATCATTCTTATCCCCCAAGAAAGCCCGAATGGGACCGGAACGGACGATCTGCACGGTTCCCTCCGTCCCCTCTACCAAAAGAAGCTCTGCCATTCCGCTCACTGCTCTCGCCTGCACCGCAACAGAGCGGACACTGCCGATGGTTGTCTGCCCCGCCAAGGGCCCAAAGCTTCCGTCTGCCGCCTGAAAACGCACCAGTTCCCTGTGGGTCTGCGCGTAGCCGGTGAGAAAGCTGTTCATCCGCTCTGTCAGCCGTTCCATTGTCACCGTGGTCTCCCACCGGTACCAGGGAGCCGCGTACTCCAGGTTTCCGGCATCTGTTTTTCCCAGATATTCCCGAAAGGCCTCCTCCGACGACAGATCCGGCGCCTCCCCCTCCGACATATAAATTCGTTTCAGATAAGGGGTCTCGCCGGTGTCTTCCCCCCACACGGACATGTCATTTCCATAGCCGGAAGAGCTGGCATAATAATAAGCCGTCACAAGGCTTCCCCCATAGCTCAGCACCTGCCCCTCCGTCTCTTTCACCGCCTGCCTGGTCAAATCATCTGTTTCCGTATTGTTATAGACCTGAAAATTGGTCGTGTCATCCACATGGGCCCCATAAGAACTATATGCGCTTCCCCTGATCTGGCGGTAAGCATAGCTCCTGGCACAGACAGCCTGCGCTTTTAATGCTTCCAGCCCATAGCTCTCCGGCATCTCACTGGGCACCACATAACACAGATATGTCTCCACATCCACCTCATTGATAATCACCAATCCCGATTCCGTGAGAGCCACCTCGGCCGCCCCTTCATACCAGGGTTCCCCCTGCTTTCTGGAAAAGGAAGTAAAATGAATCCTTCCGCCCTCCTCCGGCACAATCCGGACTCTCCCCTCCGAAAGTCTCGCATCTCCCGGAAGAAGCTCCACCATCTCCCCCGCCTCATGGCGTTCTACTCCCTCTTTTCCATAGAACAAAGAAAAAACCTGGTCTGATGTAAATACCGCCTTCTCATGATGCAGGGAACCGGCCGCGGCATCCGTCAAGAGTACCCGGATATTCACAGCCTCCACATGTTCTCCCATCAGGGCCGCGCAGATCTTTCCTCCCCCCACCACATATTCCGCCTGTTCATACCCCACGGTCAGACTTTCTCTGGGCAGTACCTGAAATCCTCCCAATCTCTGAATCACCTTGAATTGCTCAGCCAATGGCACCTTTCCATAGCCTTCGATTTCTGCCTCCGCTTCTCCCAAAGCCAGCAGCCTCCCGTGAATCCGTTCCTTCTTTAGGGAAATAACGCTCACCTTTCCCTCCGTCACTGTAATATCCGCCACATTTTGACCGCAGGATTCTCCCTCCGCTCCGACCGGAAAGCTCCTCCAGACTCCATAAAGATAAATCTTAAGGCTGCCCTCCTCATAGGCATCTACCCAAACATTTTCATATGTAACTTCTTCGGAGACCGTATCCGACACCATAAGCAGATCTCCTCCCTTTACCTTAGCTTTCACCCTCCTGTCCACCAGCTTGTCCAGTGACAGGCCCTCAAAGGAAAAATGTCCCTGATCTGTATAGACCTCCCAGACTCCCGCCTCCGAAAGCTGATTGGGTGTACCGATGAGCAAAAGCTCCGTTTCTCCCACCTGTCCCCCTGTATCATACTTTTCAAGGAATGCCTGATAGAAGGAAGTCCACGCCTCCTCTGCAACGGCTCCCTGTCTTTTCTCCCCCTCTGTCAGCCTCCCCAATTCTTCAGCCATGTCAAGTTCTCCGGCCATGGCCTCCAAATCCCTGTAAGTAAGCGCTCCCCCCATGGTCTTGCGGTCTGCCGGAAGCTGCTCCACATTCCACAGCCCCCTCCCATAAAGATATTCCGCATAAGGCACATACCAGTTTTCCCTATCCTCCGCGGAAAACTGCTGCGGAGCCGCCGCAATCTCCTCCTGACCCGCCAGCGCCAGCGCCATCTGCCTGGCCGCCAACGCCCTGGATACGCCGATCGTCTCCTTTCTTCCTCCCAGAAAAACCCAAGCGGTAAGCCCCACTCCAAGGAGCATAAGGACAAAGATGACCTGTAAAATTCTTGTTCTGTATTTGCCGTTCATGGAGTTCCTCCTTCTGTGCCCATGTCCAATCAAGTTCGCGCGGGGTGCCCGCCAGCTTTGCTGACATCTTTCCCTTGGGCGCCCGTGTGCAATTGAGTGGGGAAGATTTATCTTCCCCCACTCGCCGCACGGCTCGTGCACCACTTCAGTGGTATGTTTCCTCTGCACGGGTATGCATAAAAAAGACAGCATATTATTAATATAATATGCTGTCTTTATCTTTCGTATTCCCCCGAAATGCCGGTTCCTGCACTTTTGATTCCTAGCCCTCGCCAGGTTGGGCAACCGCAAATAAATTTCTGCCATCCACTCTATGGAGGCCCGACATCCACTTATTGATATAGGAATCCCGTATTACAATCTGTAGGTTCAAAACATACAGGAATTATCGAACATTCCAGGTAGAAATACAAAGCAATTTTTCTACTAGTTATTATATACCAGAAGCCCTGATCTGACAAGGGCAATTTCTGGCAAATTTGCGGGAAACACATATTTTTTCTGCCTGCCAAAAAACTACCAGCGCAGCAGCAGCTCCCGATAAAACTTCATCGCCGATTCCAGCGCGTCGCAGGGAATTCTCTCATTGACCTGGTGGGCATCCCCCCAGCGCTCGTCACGGAAAAATCCGTTATGACGGAACACGCTGTCACAGATCACCGGGAAGAACCGGGAATCGGTACCGCCCGCCAGAAGGCCGGGGATCACCAGGGTGTTCTCCCCGTAATTGGCCTTTGCGATCTCTTCCACCAGCTTATACGCGCGCCCCTCCACGGAGGTGGCCGGCTCCGGATCCTCTCCGAGGACCTTGCGCACCTGGACATCCTCCGGGATCACGCTGCGGAAATGAGCCAGAAGGGATTCCTCCGTGTCTCCCTGGAGAACCCGGCAATTCATGATCATGCTGGCATGCTCCGGAAGAATGTTAGACTGTGCACTGCCGGACGCCATCGTAACGGCGCAGGTGGTATGAAGCAGAGAATCCAGCTTCTTATCCTCTTTTGCATAGGCACAAAGCTCCTCAAAACGGCCCTTCGGATCCGCATAAACGGCGGCCTTTTCCCCTGTCATGCACCGGGACATGGCTTTCAATTGATTCTCCACCACGTCCGTCAAGCGGTAAGGGAACGGATTGGCCTCAAGGGCCACCACGGCTTTTGCCACCGCGCCCAGGGCAGTTCCCTGTCCCGGCTCCATGGAATGTCCGCCGGGATTATCCTGATAGATCTCATAATCGTGATAGGCCTTTTCTCCAAGCTCCATCTGGCAGACATACCCGTCATACCCAAGCTCCCTCCCGTCACGGATACCGCTCCCTTCATCAAATACACAGCCCAGGCGGACGCCCTGTTCCTTTAAGTACTCCACAATCTCCTTGGCGCTTTTGACAGAAGACTGTACCTCTTCATTATAACCATAAGCCAGATAGATATCATAATCCGGCTGGAAGCCCTCTTTGATCAGGGCCTCCACCGTTTCCATCTCTGCCAGGATCACACACTTACAATCCGTACTCCCACGGCCCCACACACAGCCCTCGGCGATCTCTCCGGAATAAGGCGGATATTTCCATTTTGTATGATCCCCCTCCGGCACCACATCCTGATGTCCCATCAGGAGCACAGGCAGCTTGCCGGAATCCTTTCCCTTCCATTTAAAAAGCAGCCCTGCTTTTCCGATCACCTTTTTTTCCATGGTGGAATGGATGGCCGGAAATATCTCCTCCAGATACTGATGAAATTTTTCAAACTGACTGAAATCCATTTTGGAAACGTCCGCATTGGAAAGTGTCGGAATCCGTACCATCCCCTGCAGATGCTCCGCATACAAATTACTCAAATCCTGTCAACCCCCTTTTCCTGTGATTGATTTCTGTATTGACTCATTCATACTACCATAATGACGGGCGGCCCGCAAGAGCCGCCCGTC
>CAJUQY010000019.1 GCA_910588815.1 uncultured Lachnospiraceae bacterium
CTATTGTCGCATGTTTCTCCATGTCAGTCGAGGTACGCACTATCTACCGGTTACGTAAAGACGCCGGAGGATACCCAGTATATCTATGATCATACGGATGTGGCGGGCTTTTTGGGGCTTAACAATATGGATTACGGGGAAATGCCCATAAAAGAGGCGGTTGACGCATTCAAGAGTGCAAGACTGAAGGGATGACAGGAGGAAAAATCATGGCAAAGCAATATACAAGGGAAGAGATGAAAGCCAGGGTACAGGCGCAGATTGACGCAGGTTCCCCCATTGTGATCACGGGCGCCGGCACGGGGATTTCCGCAAAATTTGCGGAGCTGGGCGGAGCGGATATGATCGGTATCTACAATTCCGGCTTTTTCCGTATGGACGGGAAAGGATCCACGGGAGGACTTATGCCCTATGCCAACGGAAACGATCTGCTTTTGCAGCTCACCCACAGGGTATTTCCTATTGTAAAAGAGGTACCGATGATCGCCGGGATTTGCGGAAGCGATCCGACCAGGGAAATGAAACAGTTTTTGCAGGAGCTTAAATTCTGGGGATTTTCTGTCGTCATGAATTATCCGACCATCGGCGGCTGGAGAGGGAAGCTGAGGGCAGACATCGAAGCGGCAGGCCTCGGCGTGAAAAAAGAGACAGAGACGCTTGTCATGGCGAAGGAGATGGGCTTTTACACCATCGCCTATGCCTATGATGAGGAGGCGGCTATTCTGGCGGCCAAGGCGGCTGTGGATATTATCATCTGTCATCTGGGAATGACGGTGGGGGGCTCCACCGGCTCCAATCTGGGCGGTGTACAGGCTTTTTATGACGCGGACAATACCGGGAAGAAAGCGCCTCTGGATGAGGCCGTGGACTTTGTCAATATGCTGATCGGAAAGATCAGAGAGATCAACAAAGAGGTCATCTGTTTTGCCCACGGCGGCCCCATTGCCACACCGGAGGACACACAGTATATCTATGACAGGACGCAGTCCAAGGGATTTCTGGGGGCTTCCAGCGCCGAGAGGATTCCCATCGAAGGTCCTCTCACGGAGGCCGTGCAGAAGTTCAAAGCGGCAAGGCTGAAGAGGGGATAAGGCGCTGAAAAAATTATCGGCACACAGAAAAATCTTTCTCTTTTTACAGGAAAAATCCCGGGTGCTACAATGAAATCAAAATTAAGAAAAGGAGATTCAAAGCTATGTTTATTGATCCTGTCATTATGCAGTTTCCGGAGAATGTCGATCCCGAACGGTTTGTAATCGCCACCTATTACTGTGCGGCGAAGCCCACCACCAATATGGTGAAATTTGCGGCGGCGCTGGCCATTGAGCAGACCTGCGGAACCTGGCTCAAGGTGCCCGGCGAGACACCGGAGGTCAGAGAGAGGGCTATCGGCCGGGTGGTCGGCGTGTATGAGGCGCCGGCTTACCAGATCCGGATCCCGGAGGGGGCGACGGAGCGGAATTTTATTGTGAGGATCGCATATCCCTGGCAGAACTTCGGGGCACAGTTTTCCATGCTGCTTTCCACGGTAATCGGAAATATCTCTTCCTCCGGCAAGGTAAAGCTCGTAGATCTGGAATTTCCCAAGTCCTTTTTGAAGAAACTGAAGGGTCCCAAATTCGGCGTGGAGGGAATCCGCCGGCTGCTCGGCGTGGAGGGAAGGCCGTTACTCAACAATATGATCAAGCCCTGTATCGGGCTGACGCCGGAAAAGACGGCGGAGCTGGCCTATGAGGCCGCCGTGGGCGGCGTGGATGTGATCAAGGACGACGAGCTGGTCTGCGATCCGCCCTTCTGCCGGCTGGAGGACCGGGTGAAAGCGGTCATGGAGGCATTAAAGAGGGCCGATGAAAAAAAGGGAGAAAAGACCCTGTACGCCTTCAATATAACGGCGCCGGCCATGCAGATGAGGGAAAACGCTTACCGGGCCATCGAGGCGGGAGCCAACGCCCTGATGATCAATTATGCGGCATGCGGGCTGGATACCACACGGATGATCACGGAGGATCCCGACATAAACGTTCCGATTTTAGCCCATTCGGATTACACGGGAGCCCAGTATGAGAGCGAGTGGTCCGGCCTGGCGGCGACGTTAATCGGCGCGAAGCTTCCACGCCTGGCAGGGCTGGACATGATTATCGGGCTGACACCCTACGGAAAGTTCCCGATGATGATGGATACCTTCATTAATATGGGGCTGCAGATGCTTGCGCCTCTCGGCCACATAAAGCCGGCGTTCCCCATGCCGGGCGGCGGGACCACCCAGGGACATATTGAGGATGTCATCCACAAGTTCGGCAATGACGTGATGATCGCGGCGGGGGGCGCCATCCACGGCCATCCCATGGGGCCGGCGGCAGGCGCGAGGGCGTTCCGCCAGGGAATCGACGCCGTCTGCGGCGGCATCAGCCTCGAGGAAGCCGGGAAAGAACACGAGGAGCTTGGAACGGCCCTGAAGCTCTGGGGAATCTACTCAGAGGCCAAAGGCGGGATCTTTGACCTCAAGGGATGACATCGGCATTTTGCCTGAAAAATCCCGTTTTTACTTAGGGGGGAGGGGTAACCTTTTTGTCAATATAAACGAAAATACATAAACCTCCTTGACAATCCCGGGAAGGAATGATATAACTCTTCTCAACATCAAGTGACAGTTTAATCTTATTTCTGAAGGGGTGTTGAACATGAAGAAGAGACAGATTAAAGTATCAAGAGTTGAAGATGCAAAGGAACTGGTTTCTACAGCGAGCAGATGTAGCTTTGACGTTGATGTGTATTACAACAGGATGGTGGTAGATGCGAAATCCATTCTGGGCGTCATGAGCTTAGATCTCAGCCAACCCTGGACCGTACAGTACAGCGGGGCTGATACGACGCTGGAGAACGTATTAGATCGCTTTGCACTCTGCTAGTACTGTTTGTTATTCCTGCAAGACAGTATTAGAGTCCAAGGTTTTTGATTATGAAAACAGGCTGCAGCCAGAACCGGTTGCAGCCTGTTTTCGCCATATGGGAAATTCCTCCGGATTTCCCGTGTGACAAGGAGCCATCCGGGGGATGCGGGGGGAAAGGGGATACGCGGTGGCAAAGCTTACAGAAAACAGGATTCGGATCTCCGTGCGGAATCTGGTGGAATTTCTTCTCCGAAGCGGCGATATCGACAACCGCAGGAAGGGAAAGAAGGAGACGGAGGCCATGGCGGCCGGGGCGAGGCTTCACCGGAAAATCCAGAGCCGCATGGGCTTGGGCTACCAGGCAGAGGTTTCTCTGAAGGCCGATTACGAGGTGGAAGAGCTGGTGATCTCGCTGGAGGGAAGGGCAGACGGGCTTTTTGTGAGGGACGGGATTCCGACGGTGGACGAGATCAAAGGCGTTTACTGGAATATAGAAGCGCTGGAGGAGCCGATCCAGGTCCACCGGGCCCAGGCCATGTGTTATGCGTGCATGGCCTTAGACAGCGGGCGGTGGAGCCCGGAGCCTCCTCTGGTGGGAATCCAGCTCACCTACTGTCATCTGGAGAGCGAGGAGATCCGCCGGTTTGAGGAGCGGCTTTCCCCGGAGGAGATCCGCCGCTATGCGGCCCGTCTCCTGGAGGAATATGCGGCCTGGGGGACCTTCCTTTATCACCACAGGCAGCAGAGGAACGCGTCTGTCAAAGGCCTGTCCTTTCCCTTTCCCTACAGGCCGGGCCAGAGAAATCTGGCTGTGTCCGCTTATCGGGCCATGGCTCAGAAAAAGACCTTGTTCATCCAGGCGCCGACCGGGATCGGAAAGACCATGTCCGTCCTGTTCCCGGCAGTTATGGCCGTGGGAGAGGGGCTGGGAGATAAGGTTTTTTATCTGACGGCAAAGACCATCACCAGGACGGTGGCGGAGGAGGCCATGGAGATTCTTCGGGGGACGGGGCTGGTCATGTCCTCCATTACCCTGACGGCAAAGGAGAAGCTTTGTCCCCTGGCGGAGGAGGGGAAGCGGCCGGAATGCAACCCGGAGGCATGTCCTTATGCGAAGGGCCATTTTGACCGGGTAAATGAGGCTGTCTTTGATTATATCCACAGGGAAGAGCAGGCCGGGCGGGAGAGTATTCTTCGCTGGTGCAGGAAGTATCAGGTCTGCCCCCATGAATTTTCCCTGGATTTGAGCGATTGGCTGGACGTGGTTATCTGTGATTACAATTATGTATTCGACCCAAATGTGCAGCTGAAGAGGTATTTTGGGGAGGGGGCGGAGGGAGAATACCTTTTTCTGGTGGACGAGGCCCACAACCTGGTGGAGCGGGCCAGGGAAATGTACAGCGCCGTGCTCTATAAAGAGGATTTTTTGAGGGCGAGGGCGCTTGTGAAGCCTTACAGCAAAAGGCTCGCGAGGCGGCTTTCCTCCTGCAATAAAATGCTTCTGGAAATGAAGCGGGAGAGCGACAAGGCCATGGTGCGGGAGGCGGTGGATGCCTTTGCGCTGGCCCTCGCGGGGGCCTACGGAGAAATGGAGCGGTTCCTGGAAGAGTTCCGGGCGCTGGACGGCAATGAGGATTTTGGAAGCTTCTATCTGGCGGTCCGCCATTTCCTGAATATGTACGAACGGTTGGATGAATCCTACTGCATTTACACGGAGCCGGTAAACGAACACTCCTTTTTGCTCAGACTCTACTGCGTGAGTCCGGCGAATAATCTCTCCGGCTGTCTGAGCAGAGGAAACAGCGCGATTTTTTTCTCGGCGACTTTCCTTCCTATCCGCTATTACAAGGAGCTGATTTGCGGAAACACAGAGGAGATGGCGGTGTATGTGCCGTCGCCCTTTGACCAGTCCAAGAGGCTTTTGGCCGCGGCGGGGGATGTGAGCAGCCGTTACAAGCGGAGGAACAGGAGGGAGTATGATCGGATTCTTGACTATATTCTGACGGCGGCTTCAGGGCGAAAGGGAAATTATCTGGTTTATTTTCCTTCCTATTCTTATATGGAGGAGGTTTATCAGGCCGCTCTCACCAGAGAGCTTGCCGGCGGCCCCGAATTTCTCGTCCAGTCCCCCCGGATGACGGAGGCGGACCGGGAGGAATTTCTGGAGCAGTTTGAGAAAAAGAGGGAGAGCTCTCTTGTGGCATTCGGCGTTATGGGCGGTATTTTCTCGGAAGGGATTGATTTGCAGGGGGAACGTCTGATCGGTGTTTTGGTGGTGGGGACAGGGCTTCCGGGAATCTGCACAGAGCGGGAAATCCTGAAGGGATGGTATGAAAAACAGGGAAAGGACGGCTTTGCCTACGCCTACCGCTACCCCGGAATGAATAAAGTTTTGCAGGCAGCAGGGCGTGTGATCCGCACGGACACTGACGAAGGAATTATTCTTTTGCTGGATGACCGGTTTCTTTCTGGTGAATATCACCGATTATTTCCCAGGGAGTGGGCGGACTGCCATGTGATAAATTATGAAAAACTCCCGGCTCTCATAGATGATTTCTGGCGAATGGCAGAAAATAGAAAGAGCTATTTACAAATGGAAAAAGGAGTGCTATGATGTAGCCAACATAAAGAAATTATGTTAAAACAAGAAAGGAGATTTCAGTTATGAAGGTCAAGAATGTCAAAGATGTTGATAAGCTTTTCAAGGTGATTGACTCTTGTAAGGGCAAGGTCGAGTTGGTAACGAATGAGGGCGATAGGCTGAACCTGAAATCCAAGCTGACGCAGTATGTTGCTTTGGCCAATGTATTTGCCGACAGAACCATCGGTGAGATGGAATTGATCGCTCACGAACCGGAGGATGTACAGAAGCTTGTGATGTTTATGTACGACGGCGAAGCGTAAGAGCAGCGGCGGGAGCTGCACCAATATCCCGCATAAAGAGAGAACCAGACGCCGTTTCCTGAAGGTGATGGCGATGATCATATAGAGAAAATTTAGTTCACAGAAAGGGCGCTCGAACGGAAATTGAGCGCCTTTTTTGCACACGGGCTCCAGAGGAAAGATGCCAGCAGAGCCGGCGGAGCCCGGCGCAGCGAGTAGGGAGAAACGTCCCCTACTCGGTTATGCACGGGCTCCGGAGGAAGGATGTTCCCTGCTCGATTACATACAGGCCTGTGCAGAGTGATGGAAAAAGAAAAAGAACTCCTAAAACGAGGAGTTCCCGGAGCAAACACCCCGGGATAATTATGAAAAATCTATATGCATTTTGACGAAAAACCGATTTGAAAATCAACTTTTTTGTATAAATATGATAGCAATCACATATGAACAAAATATGAATAAATTATAGATAAAATGTAAATATTGCAGGAAATGGAGGAGCGAACCATGGAGGAAGCAAGGAGAGCGGTGATTGTGGTGGGGCACAGGAATCCGGATACGGATTCCATTTGTTCGGCGATCGCCTACGCGCGGCTGAAACAGGCATTGTCCGGAAAGGAGCATATGCCCTGTCGGGCGGGGGCGGTCAACCCGGAAACTCAGTATGTGCTGGACAAATTCCACATTCCGGTACCGGAGCTTATCGAGGATGTCCGCACTCAGGTGCGGGATATTGAGATTCGGAAGACCAAGGGGGTCCGCTCCAATATTTCCCTGAAAAAAGCATGGACGCTTATGAAGGAGCTGGGGGTGGTGACCCTTCCGATCACCAGGGACAACCGGCTGGAGGGGCTGATCACCATCGGCGATATTGCCAATTCCTATATGAACGTCTACGACAGCGCGATCCTGTCCGCTGCCTGCACCCAGTTTGTCAACATCAAAGAGACCCTAGAGGGGGCCGTGGTGGTCGGCAACGAAAAGAATTATTTCGACCAGGGGAAGGTTCTGGTGGCGGCGGCCAATCCGGATTTGATGGAATCCTACATAGAAGAGCATGATCTGGTGATCTTGGGGAACCGCTACGAATCCCAGCTCTGTGCCATCGAGATGAACGCGGGCTGTATTGTGGTCTGTGACGGGGCCCCTGTTTCCATGACTATTAAAAAGCTGGCGGAAGACCATCAGTGCACGGTGATCTCCACGCCCTTTGACACCTTTACAGCCTCCAGGCTGATCAATCAGAGTATGCCCATCGGGTATTTTATGAAGACGAAGCAGATTATCAGTTTCGACCTGGAGGATTACACCGACGATATCAAGGATATTATGGCCAGCAAACGGCACCGGGATTTTCCGATTCTGGACCGGGACGGCCGCTACAAGGGGATGATTTCCAGGCGGAATCTACTTGGAATGAAGCGCAAGGAAGTGATCCTGGTGGATCATAATGAACGGTCCCAGGCCGTTCCCGGCATCGAGAGCGCCGAGATTTTAGAGATCATTGACCATCACCGTCTGGGAAGTCTTGAGACCATCGGACCGGTGTTTTTCCGCAACCAGCCCCTCGGATGTACGGGGACAATTATTTATCAGATGTACCAGGAGGCCGGGGTGGAAATCGGGCCGGAGGTGGCCGGACTTCTCTGCAGCGCCATTGTCTCAGATACCCTGCTCTACCGTTCTCCCACCTGCACCAGAGTAGATAAGGAAGCGGCGGAGGTCTTGGCCAAGATCGCCGGTATCGATACGAAGCAGCTTGCCAGGGCAATGTTTGCCGCCGGGAGTAATCTGAAAAAGAAGTCCGAAAAGGATATTTTCTATCAGGACTACAAGGTTTTTGATATTGACGGTACCACGGTGGGGATTTCCCAGATCAGTTCCATGGATGTGACGGAGCTTACGGAATTGAAGGAGAGGATGATGCCGTTCATCGAGGAGATGAAGAATAAGCACAAGGTGGATCTGCTGTTCTTTATGCTGACGGGGATTCTGGATGAATCCACGGAGGTGCTCTGCGACAGTACGAATGGGGTGCAGTTTTTGGAGCAGGCGTTTCCGGGCTGCGCAGTTTCGGAACTTTCCGTGACCCTGCCCGGGGTGGTGTCCCGGAAGAAGCAGTTTGTGCCGGGGCTTATGATGGTGATGCAAGGCTGAGTGAGGGGGGACGGAGCCTCCGGCCGTTCTTTTCTGTAGGCTTTGTCGCCGGAAAACGGCCATGGATTCCTCCGCAGACACGTTCGGATTGGCGGATTTTGCTGCGCCGCTTATTTGCAGGCAATTTTGCCGCTAACAAAACGGGCAGCGAAAATTGCCCGCGCTATGCTCACAAAATCCGCCAATCCTCCTATCATCTGCCGGAGGAATCCATGGCCGTTTCCGGGGTGAGGGACTCCGGAAAGAACGGCCGGAGGCTCCTGTGGGCAGGAAGAAAGAGGGATATTACTTGGGGCGGGTGCCGATGCGCGGGGCATCGGTGTCGGATGAGGGACACACGAGGGAAACACTTGGAGAGGAGTCTGGCGGAATAACTCCATAAGCGGACGACAGGAGGTCGTCGGAGACGTCCGATGCCGATGCGCGGGGCATCGGTGTCGGATGAGGGACACACGAGGGAAACACTTGGAGAGGAGTCTGGCGGAACAGCTCCATAAGCGGACGATAGGAGGCTTAGCGGATTTCGCTGCGGCTAGCGCAGGCAATTTTCGCCGCCCGTTTTGTTAGCGGCAAACATTGCCTGCCATAGGCGCCGCAGAGAAATCCGCTAAACCGAACGTGTCCGCGTTGGAGCTGTTCCGCCAGGCTCCGCCTGCAAGAGAAGGGGAATTTTATATGAGGTATGATTGGAACAACATCATTTTGATCGGCATGCCGGCTGCGGGAAAGAGCACGGTAGGCGTGCTTCTTGCAAAGCGGCTGGGCTACAAGTTTCTGGACTCGGATCTTCTGATTCAGGAGAAGGAGGAACGGCTGTTAAAGGAGATCATTGCGGCCGAGGGACTGAAGGGGTTTCTGGCCATTGAGGAGAAGATAAACAGGGAGATCGACACCAGCCGGACGGTGATTGCGCCGGGGGGCAGCGTGATCTACGGACCGTCGGCCATGGAGCACTTCAAAAAAATCGGCACGGTGGTCTATCTGAAAATCAGCTACGGAGAATTGGAAAAACGGTTGGGAAATCTGGTTGACCGGGGTGTGGCATTAAAGGACGGAATGAGTCTTATGGATCTGTATGAAGAGCGGATTCCGCTTTATGAGAAATATGCGGACGTTACCATTGAAGAGGCCGGAAAGTCCGGCGGTCAGGTGGTCGACGAGCTGCGGATGCTGGTGGAGTGGGCATGAAGCGTCTGTCTTGACTTCCCAGGAAAAAGAAAAATCCCCCCGGATGTACCGCTGGTACATCCGGAGGGATTTTTGGGGATGTGCAGGAGTGCAGAGCGGGGCATGCTTTTGCATGCCGCCCTATGCGTTCTTTAGATGTGCTCAATAGCTCCTGTCTGCAAAATAAGGAGTTTCCATATATTTTTTCACATCACTGATCTTTTCAAAGCTGCCCAGCGCCCACATGAGCTTCATCACGAGCGACTCTGTGGTCATATCGCCGGCTACGATCGCGTTCTGTTTTGCGAGCTTTTGGCCGACTTCATAAATATCAAGGTCGATCCCCTCATAGACACACTGCGTCGTGATCACAACTGCAAGCCCGGCTTCAACCAGCTCGTGCACCTTTGACACAATATCATGCTCCACATTGGGAATGCCGCCGATGCCGAAGCTTTCAATGATGACGCCTTTATAATGGGTCTTGATAAAATCGAAGATCTCGGTTCCGATACCGGGAAAGATCTTCAGCACAAAGACATCCGGGCACAAGTTTGTCGCGATAGAGAATGTCCCTGTGACCTGAGGCTTCAACTTCTCCCAGTGGTCTCCGTAAGTCAGCGCCTGATTGTAAGTGATTCTTCCCAGCTTGATTTCTGCGATGACCGGGAAATTGATGCTTTTGAAAGCATCCGCGCTCCTGGTCTTCACCTTCATGGCATGTGTGCCGCTGATGATCGAACCGTCAAATGCAATGTAGACGCCTACGATATCTTCACAGGCAAAACGGATCGCGTCAGAAAGATTTTTCTTCGCATCTGTATACAGCGCCTCGATGGGAATCTGGGAGCCTGTTATCACCACAGGCTTCTCCAGATTATGTAACATGTACGTTAACGCCGCTGCCGTATAGGCCATCGTATCCGTACCGTGGCTGATCACAAATCCGTCATACTCTTCATAATGCTCATAAACTGCTTCCGCGATCTTAACCATTAACGAAGGGTTCATATTGGTGCTGTCCACGCTCATGATGGACACGCCCTCCAGATGGCAGATCGCCTCGATCTCCGGAATGTAAGATAAAAGCTGCTTTACGTCGATGGACGGTGTAAGCCCGTCTTCTGATTCTGACGAGGCGATCGTGCCTCCGGTAGCAATCAAAAGTATTTTTTTCATTGATCTCACCCCTGTGCCTCTTCCAGTTTTTGGTTTTTCATACTGTTTCGGATCTTGTCGTCATTTTTATTGTCCCACATGCAGAAGCCTGTAAATCCGAAAATGACCGCGATCACGATACAGGCAAAATTAAACCACATATACGGGATATATTCCAGGGTCGCCACACCAAGGATCGTGGCCATGTAAATTCCGTTGTCGCTCCAGGGCACCATGCCTGCGGTCAGGGTTCCGCCGATCTCGGCATTGCGCGACAGGATCCTCCGGCTGTATTTCATCTCGTCATATTTGTCGGCCATGATCTTGGGGGTCAGAACAAGGGATACATACATGGCGCTGCCCAGAAGGCATCCTAAAAATCCGACGATGATGGTAAAGATCGTGAGGGTTCCGCCATTCTTGATCAACGGATATACTCTCTGGGCGATCGCCTTGATGATTCCCACTTCGTCTAAAAGACCTCCGAAGCCAAGCCCCATAATGATGATGGCGATAGACCAGAGCATGCTGTTGATCCCTCCGCGGCTTAACAGAGAATCAATGAACTCTACGCCTGTATTCATCTCCAGTTGTGTCCAAGCCGTGGAGATCGCTTTGACCGGCTCCAGTCCCTGGAAAACAATCCCCCACACGATGCCAAGTCCTGCGCCCAGCGTAATGACCGGAAGGGAAGGCATTTTCAGGATCAGCAGGCCGATCACGACGATCATGGGAATGAAAGCGAGAAGGCTGATGTTGAAATTCTGCTGCAGCGAGACCATGACGCCTTCCACCTGGGACATATCCGCAACGCCGCCTCCCAGTACGAAACCGGCGACGGTAAAGGCGATTGCCGCAATCCCATATCCGATGAAGGTGGTAGGCATGATGCCTTTTACGTGTTCGACCACGTCGATGTCGGCCATGGCGGACGAAAGCACGCAGCTGTCAGAAATGGGAGATAACTTGTCGCCGAAATATGCGCCGGAAAGAACTGCGCCGGCCGTGATGGGAGCCGGGATCCCAAGTCCCGCGCCGATTCCCATCATCGCGATCCCCGCCGTACCCGCAGTTCCCCAGGAAGTGCCGGTGGCCAGAGAAGTGATGCTGCAAAGGATGAGAGTCGCCAGTAAGAAAATAGAGGGATGGATGATCTTTAATCCATAGTAGATCAAACTGGGAACGATCCCGCCTGAGATCCATGTTCCGACCAGGGCGCCGATGACCAGCATGATCAGAACCGCGCTCATTCCGTCGTAAATACCTTTGCAGAGCGCATGTTCCATTTCTCCATAAGAATGACCGTTGATCTTTCCGACAGCCATAGCCAAAAACCAGGCGGCTAAGATCGCGAGATGAATCTCGATCCCGAATTTGTTGCACAAAAACGCCATGACCAAAAAACCGCCTAAGACAATAACGGCCTGCAATAAACTGGGTGTTTTTTTCTGCATTATGAATCCTCCTGTCCTTTTATTTTATTATGTTTCATCATGATTTTGTGGGATATATCCTCTAAACGCATCCCTATTTTACATTTTTTGGGCAAATCATACAATATTGCGCAAAAATCCTGTTTTCCTGTTTTTCTCTCTCATTTTGAGAGGGACATCTGCTGTTTTTTCGGGAAAGTCCTGCTTTTCTATTGCATTTCATGAGCCTCTCATTTTGAGAGAGCCATATCAAAATGAGAGGCTCATGAAATAAATATCGAATCCCTTTCAAAAACTGTGCAGATTCACGAATTTTTGTGTTTGAATTTATAATGCTTCCATGTTAAACTGTTCTCAAATATTATACTGCCTCAGATAACTTTGCTTTGTAAAAGGAGTTATTATGAACAATATATTGTCAGAAATGAAGGCTTCCCTTGTCCGTTATGCGGAAATCATTTCCAATATAACGGATTCTGCAGTATCCATCATTGACAACGAAATGATCCGGGTACTCTACGTGGGCGGAGACTGGCGGGACGATGTGGGCGAAAACTGTGCGGAAGTCGGACATATTGCTCATTACGCACAGGAAACCGGGCAGTCACAGATCATGCTGGAGCCGGCCGGCCATCCCGGCTGCAAAAAATGTACCTACCGGAGCAGATGCAAAGAAAAAGTAGAGATGTGGACGCCGATCATCGCTAACTATGAAACTCTGGGGACGCTCGGCTTTGTGGCGGAAAAACCGGACTCTGAAGTAAAAATCCTGGCGGATCCGCAGATATACCTGGAATTTCTGGAGAAAATCGCAGACCTGATCGGCTATGAAGCGATGCAGCTGATGGAAAACCACCGTGACAAAGCCCTGATCCTGCTGATGGAATCCGTATTCGGGCAGTACGATTCCGGAGTCATGATCCTGAACCAGAACAACAGGATCTCCCAGATCAACAAAATGGGAAGCATCATCTTGAGAGAACGGTTCTATGATTTTGAACAGTTTCCCATTGAAATTCGCTCCACAGGCGTTTTCATCAATAATTTCGAAGAATTTGAACTGATACAGGGAGAAGAAAAGTTTCTGGTCGCAGGGAGCTTTCACAGGCTGAATCTGGGAGAATATAACACAGTGCTCTTTTTCTCCGACGCCAAAAAGCTCCGCGCCTCTCAGAATAAAGTTTCTTCGCTCCAGTCCATTACCGGAAATTCTAAAGTGATGCGGGATATACGCACAAAAATAAAAATAGCGGCAAAATCCCCCTCCTGTGTCCTGATCTATGCAGAGGACGGACTGAGCAAAAAACTGTACGCGCGAGCCATCCACGACGAGAGCGACAGGAAGGAAAAGCCCCTGGTGATCATCGACTGTCCTACGCTTCCCCGGGCAAACGCGGAAAAATACCTGTTTGGCGCTGCTTCTCCCTCCGGAGCTTCCGGGAGGGCCGGCAAAGCCGGGCGGATTGAGGCCGCCAGCGGGGGAACCCTGGTATTGCACAACATCGAAGGACTGCCCCCGGAAATACAGGAGCTGCTCATACCGATGATCGAGACAAAGAAGCTCTCCCGCGTCGGCTCAAGGAAAATGCGGTCCGTCAACCTCCGCATCATCGCCACCACCAGAAAGGATCTCCGGAAAATGTCGGCGGAGGGCGATTTCAACAGCAATTTGTATTATCTGATCAGCGTTATCCCCCTCGAGATCCCTCCCCTGCGGAGCCGCAGGGAGGATATCCGTTCCATGGCGATCGCATATATCCAGGAATATGCCAGAAGGCTGAATAAAACCATCCGCAAAATCGACGAGGAATTCTGGCGTATCGTGGAAGCCTATGACTGGCCGGGAAATGTTCAGGAGCTGAAAAATACCATGGACTATGCGGTAAATATGCTGATGGATTCGGACACCATCCAGGCAGATCTTCTGCCGGAACAGATCCGGCCTGTCATAGACAGCCAGACCACTGTCCAGCTGACCCTGGAAGAGGTGGAAAAAGAATACATCCGGAGGGCCTTGGAAATATACGAAAGAAACGGATATACCCGGGAGGAAATCGCCCATGCCCTGGGGATCGGCCCCGCCACGCTCTACAGAAAGATAAAAAAATATGAACTGTAATGATGCGAACGACAAAAAAATTTTGTTTTTGGCGTGCGCATCATAAAAAAGGCCCTCCCGCATGCGGGGAGTACTAATCATCCGGCGCCACGATCCGGATGAACTCCTGCATGGCGCGGGTGAGGTAGGCGTTCTTTTTGTGATACAGATACACATTTCTCTGGGCTTCCGGCGCGTCAATCTTATAGTAGATCACAGAAGGGTCTGTGTGCAGATGTTTGATCAGCGTATCGCTGACGATGGAAATCCCCATCCCGAATTGGGAGAGACGATAGGTGGTCATGGCCTGATTCAATTTCAATATGTAATTAGGCTGAATACCCGCCTTCCGGCAGATGGCGTCAATGCGTTCCCGGGTATCATTATGGGAGCGCAGCACCACGAAGGGGTCGTCTTTGAATTTTTTCAGCGGGACACCCGGGAACCTTGGGTTCCGATGGAGGTTTTTTTCCACATCGGTAAAAGCCAGCTGATAGCTTGCCGCTCTTTGATTGCTGGCAAAAGAGGCGGGAACCGCCAGTAAGAGGTTCTCTTGAAAGCATTTTTTTCTGTGGTAGATCTGCGGATCCAGGGCGTAGTTGTCAATTACGATATCCAATTCCCCGTTGAACAGCTTTTGTTCCAGTTCAGGTGTGGAACCCTCGTAAAAGTTCAGGTTCACATGCGGATATTTCTGTCTGAACTGCTCTATGAACGGCGGAAAGATAAAGGATGCAAAAAAATAAGTGCCGCCCAGAGACAGATGGCCTGCCTTCAATTCATGAAGCTTTCCGACGTGATAGGCGAATTCGTCTTCCAGATCCAGGATTTTCTCCGTAGTCCGTATATATTCTTTTCCGCATTCCGTCAGCTGGATCGGGCTGGTGCTCCGGTCAAAAAGCGGGGCGCCGATTTTCTTTTCTATTTTTTTGATCGCGGCGCTGAGCGCAGGCTGGGAGATATATAGATTTTGTGCCGCTTTTGAGAAACTCTGTTCTTTGTAAACTTCCATTACATAATTCATCCCATGGAACATATTTGCGCCTCCGAAAGCAAAAAGGATATTGACAAGAATCAAAAAATGTCATTGCCATTATAGAATAGCTCAAACTCCTGTGTCATGCAATCATAAATTAAGCAGATTATAAAATAATATATATAAATATACAGTTATGCATATGAAAAAGGAAAAAGGAAAAAGTAAATAAATATATCCGGCGCTTGTCAATATTATAACTATTTGTTTATAGATATTATGCGATTATAAATATTTGATTTTTGTGAAAGAGATTTTTATAATAGTGTCATCCAAAGTAAATGCAGCAGCAACATTTGAATTGGTAAAGGAGAACCAAATATGAACTATGCAGAAGAATCATTGAAAATGCACTATGATTTGAAGGGAAAGCTGGAGGTTATTTCAAGAACGCCTGTAGATTCTAAAGAGGCTTTAAGCCTTGCCTATACACCGGGGGTAGCCCAGCCCTGCCTGGAAATCCAAAAAGACGTAAGCAAGAGTTTTGAACTTACCCGCAGATGGAACACGGTGGCTGTGGTAACGGACGGCACGGCGGTCCTGGGATTGGGGGACATCGGGCCGGAAGCGGGAATGCCGGTGATGGAAGGGAAATGTATTCTCTTCAAAGCTTTTGGAGATGTGGATGCGGTGCCCCTGTGCATCAGGAGCAAGAATGTGGATGAAATCGTAAAAACCGTAAGCCTTCTGGCGGGAAGCTTCGGCGGCATCAATCTG
Organism: uncultured Lachnospiraceae bacterium; assembly: GCA_910588815.1. Lineage (GTDB taxonomy): Bacteria > Bacillota > Clostridia > Lachnospirales > Lachnospiraceae > Lientehia. The sequence goes on from CAJUQY010000019.1 coordinate 15,541, forward strand.
GAAGATATCTCTGCTCCCCGCTGTTTTGAGATCGAAGAAAAGCTGAAACAGTGCTGTGATATCCCGATTTTCCACGACGACCAGCATGGAACGGCAGTCATCACCCTCGCGGGGCTGATCAACGCTTTGAAGGTGGTGGGCAAGAAACTGGATGAAGTCAAGATCGTGACCTCTGGCGCAGGAGCCGCCGGAATTGCAATCATAAAACTTCTTATGTCCATGGGGCTGAAGAACGTGATCATGACAGACCGCAAAGGCGCCATCTATGAGGGCCGGGAGGGCTTGAATGAGATCAAACAGGAGATGGCAAAGATTACAAATCTCAATCATGAAAAGGGTACGCTGGCAGAGGTGATCCGGGGGGCGGACGCGTTTATCGGCGTGTCCGGGCCGAAGACACTGACGGCCGACATGGTAAAAACCATGGCGAAGGATCCCATTATCTTTGCCTGCGCAAATCCGACGCCTGAAATCTTCCCCGAGGAAGCCATTGCTGCCGGCGCGGCGGTTGTATCTACAGGGCGGTCCGATTACCCGAACCAGGTAAACAATGTCCTCTGCTTTCCGGCATTGTTCAGAGGGGCGTTAGATGTGCGGGCATCCGAGATCAATGACGAAATGAAGGTCGCGGCCGCATATGCCATTGCCGGCCTTGTGGACCCCGCAGAGCTGAATGCCGAATACATCTTACCGCAGGCTTTTGATCCGCGCATCAAGGACACCGTGGCGGCGGCGGTTGCCGAGGCGGCAAGAAAGACAGGCGTCGCCAGGATCTGACGCCAGATACGGGGATCAGGGAGTTTTAAAATATATGTATATATGTTTGAAATGAATATATGCCTGAAACGAAAAGGCTGAAACGGAGGATATAAAACAATGAGTACAGAGAATCATGATTTTCGGACAGAGGAAGATTCCATAGGGACAAAAGCGGTTCCCGGCGGAGTATATTACGGAGTACAATCCCTCCGCGCCGCAGAGAATTTCCGCATCACGGGACTGAATATGCATCCGGAGATCATCAACAGCCTGGCCTACATCAAGAAGGCAGCCGCTGTTACAAACTGTGAAGTCGGGATTCTGGACAGAAAGATTGCCGACGCCATTGCGAAAGCCTGCGACGAGATCTTAGAGGGAAAAATGCATGAGGATTTTATCGTCGACCCGATACAGGGGGGAGCCGGCACATCCATCAACATGAATGCCAATGAGGTGATCGCCAACCGCGCCATTGAGATTTTAGGAGGACACAAGGGAGAATATTCCATCGTAAACCCCAACGATCATGTAAACTGCGGACAGTCCACCAATGATGTCATACCGACCGCCGGAAAAATGACTTCTCTGCGTCTGTTAAAAAATCTCAAGCACGAGCTGCTCAGGCTCCACAAAGCCCTGGTGGCAAAGGCAGAAGAATTCGACGACGTGATCAAGATGGGACGTACTCAGATGCAGGATGCGGTGCCGATCCGCCTGGGACAGGAATTCAGGGCGTATTCCGTCGCGATCATGCGGGATATCAGACGTATGGATAAAGCCATGGAGGAAATGTGTTTCCTGAATATGGGGGGCACTGCGGTGGGGACGGGAATCAACGCAGACCCTGCTTATCTGAAACGGATCGTTCCCAATCTGGCAGAGATTTCCGGCATGGAGCTGGTGCAGGCGTTCGACCTGATCGACGCCACCCAGAACCTGGATCCCTTTGTTGCCGTATCCGGCGCCATCAAGGCCTGCGCGGTCACATTGTCAAAAATTGCCAATGACCTTCGCCTGATGTCTTCCGGGCCCAGGGCCGGATTTGCAGAGATCAACCTGCCGGCAAGACAGAATGGCTCCTCCATCATGCCCGGAAAAGTGAATCCGGTGATCCCGGAGGTGGTCAATCAGGTGGCCTTCAACATTATCGGAAATGACGTGACCATCACCATGGCGGCAGAGGCAGGGCAGCTGGAACTGAACGCCTTTGAACCGATCATTTTTTACTGTATGTTCCAGTCCATTGACACTCTGGCTTATGCGGTGCAGACTTTTGTCGATAATTGTGTTGTCGGCATTACGGCCAATAAAACCAGATGCCGCTATCTGGTGGAGAACAGCGTTGGGATCATTACGGCCATCTGTCCTCATGTGGGATACCGGAAAGCCGCGGAAATCGCAAAGAAAGCGATGAAAACAGGAGAATCCGTCCGTTCCCTGATTCTGCAGGAGGGATTGCTGACGGACGGGGAGCTGGATGAGATCTTAGAGCCGGTACATATGACGGAACCCGGAATCTCGGCCAAGGAATTGTTATTGAAAAAGAGACAATAAAAAGAGATGATAAAAAAGAGGGAATCAAAAGGCGCCAGATAAGAAACCGTCAATATAAAGAGAAATCGTCAGTAAACAACGGAACAATAGAGCAGAAGGAGGCCAAGTTGTGCGAGAGATAGATGTAAGCGTGATCACAGACGTCGTAGAAAGGCTTTGCATTGAGGCAAATGAGCATCTGCCGGAGGATGTAAAATGTGCGATCAAAGATTGCCGCGCATGCGAGGACGGAGAAATCGCAAGGGGAGTCCTGGATAATATTATCGAGAACTTTGAGATCGCGGACAGGGAGTGTGTGCCGATCTGCCAGGATACCGGCATGGCGTGCGTATTCCTGGAGATCGGGCAGGACGTACACCTGGCAGGCGGCAGCCTTTCAGATGCCGTTGACGAGGGGGTGCGCCGCGGATATGACAAGGGATACCTTCGGAAATCCGTCGTAAAGGATCCGGTACGCCGCGGCAACACAGGAGATAACACTCCAGCAGTGCTTTATACGGAAATTGTTCCAGGCGATCAGATCAAAGTGACGGTCGGGCCCAAGGGATTTGGAAGCGAGAATATGAGCCGGATCCGTATGCTCAAGCCGTCCCAGGGTCTCCAGGGAATCAAAGACTTCATTCTGGAGGTGGTAGAGGCTGCGGGACCGAATCCCTGCCCGCCCATGGTGGTGGGGGTGGGTATCGGCGGAACCTTTGACAAGGCGGCTTTCCTTGCGAAAAAGGCATTGATGAGGCCGATCGATTCCTCCAATCCGGATGAATTTTATGCGGCTCTGGAAAAAGAGATGCTGGAGAAGATCAATCAGTCAGGAATCGGACCCCAGGGCTTCGGGGGAAAGACGACGGCGATCGGATTGAACATAGAAACCATGCCGACACATATTGCGGGCATGCCATGTGCAGTCAATATTAACTGCCATGTGACACGTCACAAAACGGAGGTGATCTGAGATGGCGGCAAAGAAGATTACATTGCCACTCACAAAGGAACTGGCAAGGACACTGCACGCAGGCGACAGCGTACTTGTGACAGGAACAGTCTACACATCCCGCGACGCGGGCCATAAGCGGATGTGCGAGGCGCTGGCGAGGGGAGAAGAGCTCCCCTTTGACCCGACAGATGCCACGATTTATTATGTAGGGCCGACTCCGGCAAAGCCGGGACAGGTCATCGGCTCCGCAGGGCCGACCACAAGCGGGCGTATGGATTCCTACGCACCGACGATGATGTCCGTGGGCGCGCGGGGGATGATCGGAAAGGGCGCCCGCCTTCCGGAAGTCATTGACGCGATGAAAAAGTATTCCGGCGTTTACTTCGGGGCCATCGGCGGGGCAGGAGCCCTGCTTGCGAAATGCATCAAAAAGGCAGAATTGATCGCCTACGAGGATTTGGGGGCGGAAGCGCTTAGAAAGCTTTATGTGGAGGATATGCCCCTTGTCGTCGTCATTGACAGCGAGGGAAATAACCTGTACGAGAGCGGCCGTGCCGCCTATCTGGAAGCGCGCAGAGGATGATCGCCAGAAGCTTGCCGGCAGTGTAAAATATAAGGAACGACAAAAATTTTCTTGCTCCGCTTTCTGTTTCTCCCGTTCTGCCTGTCCTGCTCTTCGTCTTTCTCGTTCCGTGTTTTCCCGTTCTTCTTCCCGGCCCTGCCTGGGCAGCTCCTGCTCCCTCTCCCGGGATTTCATATAACTTATAGTAAACGACAAATTATTTTGTCGTTTACTATAGCTTTTCTATGCTGATCTGTCAAGAAAATTCTCAAATGTTTATAATATGTCAAGTATTGGAATTATGAATATCGGTCGAAATTATAGATAGGGGGAGATACCTTTAAATAAGAAAAAATAAATGGTTTTATCGGAAGCAGATGGGAGAAGGCTTTATGAAGATGACAAGGAAAAAACTTTTGGCTCTTTTATTTCTTGGAGGGTTGGTTGTTTTTTTATTGTGGTTCAATAGTCCGAAACCGTTAATTGAAAAAAACGCGGAGGTACATTGGATCAGCTATTACAATGAAGATATAACCGGGCAGGTAAATCTTGAAAATTTAAAGAATTTATTGTGTACATATAAAAAAAAGAGAACTTTAAAAAGTTATTTTCCTTATCGTACAGAGGATTTATTTATAGAGATAGGAGTCCGTGATGAAGGGGGGCCTCGGCATATCCTCTTAGGAAAAAATTGTATTTATTACAGGAGCGGAAGATGGATCACAGAAGTCTGGGAGATCCAGAATGGCGAGGATTTATTGGAAAAGGTGTTGTCCGTAATAGGTGAGATATAATGATTTATGAAGGTAGTACTGTTTCTTTGCTTGCAGCGGAGAATGAAACATTAAATGTGGCTTCTGAGGATGTTTTGACGCCAATGAAAAAAAATGACGGCAAGCCTGTCGAGCAGAGAAGGCTCCCATCCGTAAAGCCCCTATTCCTTCGAGCTGTTTGATGTGAGTAAAAATAAGAAATAAAAAGTGGTTTCCTAAACCTCCTGGTATCCCTTATAATAGAAGAGACGGGTAAGACAGAGAAGAAAAATGGCAAAAAACGAAGGAGGGGAATGACTGGATGCTGAAGATCGGAATCTGTGACGACAATGTTGAAATCAGGAGACTCCTGCATTCTTTTTGTGAGCGTTTTTTTGGAGAAGATTCCTGTGTGATCAGTCAGTATGCATCGGGGGAAGAGTTTTTTGAGAAGGGATGTGGGGAAGAATATCCGGATATCCTGCTCCTGGATATTGAGATGGAGGGCATGGACGGGATACAGATCAAAAATATCCTCCAGAGACAGAAGCGGGAGGTGCGGATCCTCTTTGTGACCAGCCACGAGGAGCTGGCTCTGGAGGGGTACGGAAAGCATGTGTTCGGTTTTCTCGTAAAGCCCTTTGACTACGAACAGCTTGAGCGAAAGCTCAGACCGGCGGCGGAGGATCTGGAGCAGGCCAAACGGTATGTGACGTTACATATGAATGGGCCGGGCAGGCGGGTCCGGCTGTCGGAGATCCTCTATATAGAAGCCGACGGAAAGTACGCGAGATTTCATCTGGAGGCAGATGGGAGGCCGCTTTATGGTGAGAGGAGCATCGGTACATGGGAAGAGGAACTGGCGGGAAGCGATTTTGCCATGTCCCATAAAAGCTATCTGGTCAATCTGGCCTGGGTGAAGCAGATCCGGGATACGGACCTGCTGCTGAAAAACGGGGAGACAGTCCGGGTGAGCCGGAGGATGAAAACGGGCTTCAGGGAGAAATACAAAGCTTATATATTTCGGAACGCAAGGTGAGAGGAGGGGGCGGGATGGATAACGCAGCAATGCAGCTTCTGTATGCAGTGGAGAATATTCTCTGTATGAGAGGGATTCTTCAGGTGGAGTTTACAGAGAAGAAGGGCAGACTGGCAGCGGCCGGGATTTCCTTTGCAGGAATGCTGGTTTTTCAGAGCATGGTGGGCTTTGGTGAAAACATGGTTCCGGTATTCCTGGGAAGCAGACTTCTGCTGGCGCTGATGATATTTTCCGGCGGGGTGGGAGTGAATATACTCAAGTTTTTGTTTTGTATTTTTTATATGAGCGTTTTGACGGATCCGGTGGAGACTTTGTTATTTATTGGAGAAAGACATTTTGCTTTTTATTGGAGAGAACCGGTAGGACTTATACTCTATGATTTAGCTTTTATAGGAATACTTGCAGCTATGGCATGGCTAATCAGTAAACATGATATTTGGAAAGATAGGATCCGTTCCATTCCTGTACACTATTATGCCATCGGATTGGCGTTAAGTTTTTGTGCCGATGTCATTGCGTATTTTGTAAAAACGGCAGAGCCGGGAATGCCGCTGCCGATGAAGGATTTTGTGGATATTTTGTGTACGCTGTTGGTGGAGGCGATTTATCTGGTATGGGTGTTTCTCGTCGTACTGGATAACCACAGGAGGCGCTATCAGCGTGAAAGCCAGCTAAAGAGCCGCTATCTGGAAATGGCAAGGGCTCATTATCAGTCTTTGGAAGCCCATGTGGCCGAGGTGCGGAGGATCCGGCATGATATGAGATATCATCTTGCTGTAATCGGGAATTATCTGAAGCAGGGGAAAACAAAGGAAGCATCGGACTATCTGGAAGAAGAGGGGATTCGTCTGGACAGCCTGACGGCGCTGCCCTTTGATACGGGAAATCAGTTGGCCAGCGCGGTGGTCGCATATGAAAAGGGCAGGATGGCGCCGGACATGTCACTGTACTGCGAAGGAAAGCTTCCAAAAGATATGAAGGTGCAGGATTATGATCTCTGCTGCATCTTTTCCAATTTGCTGTCCAATGCGAGGGAGGCCTGTGAGCGGCTGACGGAAAAAGAGAAAGCGGTTGTTCTGCGGCTGAAGCAGACGGAGGGGAGAATGGCGCTTCTGGTGGAAAATCCGATCGAGTGGGAGATTGATACAAAGAATCTGATTTCCCATACGACAAAAGAAAATAATTCGGAACATGGATACGGGCTTTTGAACGTAAAAGAGGCCGTAGAGGCTTATCAGGGGGAGTTTGACATCTCTGCGGAGGACGGAATGTTCAGGGTAAGGATTATCATATGACCGTTTATTCCAAAAAACGACCGTTTATTCCTGCAGGCTGGAAAGCTTTTCGCTTTTCTGGTATGGTGGGATTATAAAAACGGAAGGGAGGGGAAGGTTATGTGGCTGAGTGATGATTTTTCAATTATAGAGTGGCTGAAGAAGCTGCTGGGCGGGAAGTAGAGTATGCTGCTTGTTGAATAAGAAGATGCTTGGGGAGTGTGCATAGTGAACAGGAAAAGGAAAGTTTGACGGAAGCGTATGAAGAGAGATTTGTTGATTTTCCTTCCCTGCTCTGCAGTGTATTTCTATTTCTAAGATTGTAAGAAACAAAGAGGAGGAAAGGTACAACAAGATTTTTTATATCTTGTCTGTGCCTTGAGCAAAGCGAAAGGAATGATAAAATTTATGAGAAAAACTACAAAAAGTTTATTGTTAATTTGTGTGTTTATTATATCGATGTCTTTAAATGCAATGGCGGCGGCTGATACAAAAACGGATGATAAAGTTGGGGTGGAAGTATCAGATAAGCTTATTGAGATCTGTGAGAACTTTTTTGAAACATCAACAGGTGAATACCGCGCAATAGATAAGACAGGGAATGATGTGACAAACGAGTTTTATAACCAATATAAGGCTGCATATGACAATCGAGAATATGAGGTGCTTTCCGATGCGATAGCTGATGAATTAATGTGTATAAAATGGAGAGATGTTCAACAGGTGGGAATGGCAAGGTCTAGTTTAATACCAGTAACTGTAAGGGATGAATTTTACGCTTTGGGTCAAACAAAAAAGCTGCTAAATGGTAAAAAAACCTTTGAAATGGTTTATAGTATAAAAGGTACTTTTCAATTTGTAAGCAATACTGGTGAGATTAGGAGTTATAGTAATCCGACCTTTAACATGGAGTGGTTTTCCGCTGGTGCTGCTTTTGATTATCAGTTACATAATTTGTCTACAAATGCAGTTAAACGAGGCAGTAACAGGGTTGATTTTTCAGCGAAGTTTTATATAAACTTGTCTGGAAACTATGAAGGAGTTTCAATAGGATATGAGATTGTTGGTCCTTTTAGCGGAATTGTTTCAGGGTATGGAGAGGTTATATAAACTTGAAATGCTAGACGGTTTTATAATTGGTATGTGACTTCCTGTTTTCTATGAAAATGGCTTTAGAAAAATGGAGGAAAAATATGAAAAGAACGATAAGAAAGATGCGCTATATCATCATGGCTGTTGTATATATTTGTCTGTTTTCAACGACGGCTTTGGCAGCAGAGTATTCTAAAGAAGCAGAACGATACGGGCCATTAGAATTGTTTACCGAAGTATGTGAGGGCTTTTTTGAAACCCACAGAGGAACATATCGTGCTCTTGACAAAGATGGTAATGATGTAACAGACAAGTTTTTGGAAGAATATCAAATGGCATATGAAAATGGCCAGTATTCTATAATTGCGGAGGGATTTGACAACGAGTTATCAACCATAACTTGGGCAGAAGATATCGAAAAAACTCGGAACACGAGAGACCTCACAATAAGTGATTCGGTAAAACAGATTTTTTATATTAGAGAAACAGTGACATTTGGGGTACAAAAAGAATCTTTTGAGTTGAAAGTGGCTGTTGGTGGAGATTATGAGTATTTAAACTCTACGGGGATAATCATTGGACATGACCAAGGGTCATTTACTACGGTATCTTATTCAGCAGCTTCATATTGTTCATGCAATGTGAGTAATGTGACAACGAATGGGAAATTGTCTTCTAACAAAAAAAGTGTTTGTTTTTCAGCAACATTTAATGTAACTTTTTCGTTTAAAAAGTTGGGGGTGGAAACAGATAAAAAAGTTTTAGGCCCGTACACTAAAAGTGTAACAGGATTTTCGCATTAAAGATTATTTTAATATTGTGCGAGGTAAGCATTTCCGCTTACCTCGCACTTGAATATTCGCCTGGCAGTGGAAAGAATATGCACCCGCACAAAGCGGATGAAGCGGAAAGATTTCAGGGCCATCATAAAAACAGCCGGCAAGAACAAGTTTTTTGTGTTGGTATAGAGGTATCCTGAAAATACTTCCAAAAGAACCGGAAAAAGTTGTTAAAAGTTTGGTTTCTGTTGTAAAATTGTGATATATATTATTCAGAGCCATTGTTGTAACTTTATAAACCATTGCACGAATAGCTGAAGTATGAGGTTTTGTGCAAAAATATATGAAGAAAAATAGAGGGGGGATTCGCATGAAAAAACAAATAATGTCGGGGATGATATTGTTCTTTAGTTTCCTGTTGATTTCCTGTAAAAACTCAGTTTCGGAAAACAAGGGGACGGAGGGAGCGGCCATGATGAGGCCGTGGTACTCGGAAACAGAAAACGGTGTCTTGTTTTACGGGAATACGGACCGAATCTATAGCTATGACGTCCAGACAGGAACGGTACAGCCTTTTTGTGGAAAATCCGGCTGCCGGCACGATACGGAGGCATGTATGTCTGTTGGGCTGGCCGGAGAAGCGCCGCTTTTGACCTCGTACCGGGAGAATCTGTACTATATCAATATTAATGAAAATGCCGGAAATGAAAATATAGGAGAATTAAGCCTTTTCTGTGTCGATTCAAAGGGCGAGGAGAAAGAGCTTTTAGAGGAAGTGGGAGGAACAGACCAGGCGATAAGTTCCCCGGTATTTTTTGACGGAAGCATGTATCTATTTCAAAATGATGCAGAAATAAAAAAGGACGGGACAGGAATCGCCGGAGGGAAGCTGTCTCTTTGCAGTGTCGATCTGGAAAACGGTGAAACGGAGATTATCTGGACTCTGGAATACAAAGAGGATCAAATGGCAGTCTGGTGCCCGGAGCATACATCGGATCAATACCTGTATTACTGGTCGTACGTTGTGGATGTAAAAACAGGGGATGTGTCAGAGGGGGGCTGGCATGAGCTGGATATGGAGACAGACGAGATAAAGGATTTGGAGTTGGAGGCTTTTATGCGCCCGACGGCCTGGAATGGGCGCAGGGGGATTTTTTGCGTCAGCGATTTGGAAATACCCATGGAAGGCCAGGAAAGCCGGGAGAATTTCTACTGGCTGGCAGACCTGGAGACAGGAGAGGTGACAAAGCTGGAAGAGTTCGGAAGACCGGGCCCTGGCGTCTGGTTGAAGGACGGCTTTCTGTATATTGACTGGAGACGCGATATGAAAACGGGCGCCTGGAAGTTTTATGACTGGAAGGAGGGAACATCCTCTGAGATCGTTACCTTTGAACCAAGGGAGGAAACGATGTTTTATCCGGAGGTCTGTGTGGAGAGGGACGGAAAAGAAATGCTCATTGGAAGGGGCGCGCCGGACGGTGTGAAAGGGCATTATCTGATCTCTGTGGAGGATTTTCTTGCCGGGGGAACCGAATATGAGCTTCTTTGCGAAGTGAATGCGGGAAATGGAAACTGGGCTTTTCAGGGGAGCCGGTAGAATACTGAGAAAATGGCCTGTAATTATTTTCGTTTCTGGCAATCTGCCGGAAAATATGGTAAGCTTATGGGGTGTGGAATGAGGCGCAGGGAAAAATCTGTGTAAAGGAAGCGGAAGGGCCGTGGCGGCGCCGGGCAGATCATCGGTATTCGTGCAGCAGGAAAGGAGTGCCACTTATGTCGCTTGCATTGGAACAGACCGAATTTTATACGGAAGAGGATTATTATAATTTGCCGGAGGGGGTGCGCGCCGAGCTGATTGGCGGCCGGTTTTATGACCTGGCGGCACCGTCCAGGCTCCATCAGAGGATACTGGGGGATTTATATGCGGTGATCCATGAGCATATCCGCTCCCGGAAAGGGGACTGTGAGGTTTATCCGGCGCCCTTCGCCGTCCGTCTGTTTGAAGATGATAAGACGGTGGTGGAGCCGGCGAAGAAACAGATTCTCATGTACCAATTGTCTGAATCTGGAGTTGAGATGGATGCTTATACTTTTCAGAATAAGGTACAGGCCAGGAGTCCTGGGGAACTGTGGATAGATTTTTCAAACTTAGGAGGAGGAACAGGATGAATTATCAGGAAATATTGGAGAATGCGCGCACTTGTATCGGGAGCTACTGTAAGGCATGCCCTGTCTGTAACGGGAGAGCCTGTAAAAATCAGGTTCCGGGGCCGGGGGCCAAGGGGGTGGGTGACACAGCCATCCGCAATTACGACAAATGGCAGGAGATCCGCGTCAATATGGACACGCTCTGCGCCAACGGGCCGGTGGACACGGGCCTTACGCTTTTTGGAAAGCAGTTCCGCTATCCGTTTTTTGCGGGGCCGGTGGGGGCCGTGAATCTCCATTACGGGGACAAGTATGACGATGAGAGCTACAATGAGATTTTGGTTTCCGCCTGTGCGAAGGCGGGGATTGCGGCTTTTACCGGGGACGGGACCAACCCGGCAGTGATCAGGGGGGCGGCAGCCGCCATTAAAAATGCCGGCGGTTTCGGGATTCCCACGGTGAAGCCCTGGAACCTGGAAACCGTCCGGGAGAAGCTCGCTTTGGTGAAGGAGGCGGGAGCCTTTGCGGTGGCCATGGACGTGGACGCGGCGGGGCTGCCTTTCCTCAAAAATATGACGCCGCCGGCGGGCAGAAAGACGGTGGCGGAGCTTAAGGATATTGTGGATTCCTGCGGGGAAATTCCTTTTATCGTAAAAGGGATTATGACGGTGAAGGGAGCCGTGAAGGCGAAGGAAGCCGGGGCGGCGGCTATTGTGGTGTCCAACCATGGCGGACGGGTGCTGGATCAATGTCCGGCCACGGCGGAGGTGCTTAAGGAAATCGCGGAGGCTGTGGACGGTTCCATGAAGATTTTCGTGGACGGCGGAATCCGCTCCGGCACAGATGTATTTAAGGCGCTGGCATTGGGGGCCGATGCGGTGATCATTGCCAGACCCTTTGTGACAGCTGTGTTCGGAGGCGGCGCAGAGGGTGTGGAGACTTATGTGGAGAAGCTTGGAGCAGAGCTTGAGGATACCATGTCCATGTGCGGGGCCTCTTCCCTCGGGGAGATTACCGGGGATATGGTGCGTTAGAAAGAGAGTGTGCCAAAGTGCGTAATCAGCTGACAGAAAAAGATGTGAAACGAATTGAGGAGGAGATTGAGTACCGGAAGCTGGTGGTCCGCAAGCAGGCCCTGGAGGCGGTCAAGGAGGCCAGGGCCCACGGGGACTTAAGTGAAAACTTTGAGTACCATGCGGCAAAGAAGGATAAGAACCAGAATGAAAGCCGGATTCGTTACCTGGAACGGATGTTAAAGACCTCCGAGGTGATTTCTGAGGACTCCAGAGAGGATGAGGTGGGCCTTAACAACACGGTGACGCTTTATTTTGAGGATGATGACGAGGAGGAGACCTACAAGCTGGTGACCTCCGTCCGGGGAAATTCCCTGAAAAATTATATAAGCACAGAGTCGCCCATCGGCCGGGCTATCCTGGGACACCGGGTGGGAGATACGGTCCATGTGAAGGTCAGCGAGTCTGCCGGCTATGATGTGGTCATCCGTTCCATCGAGAATACGGGGGACGATGGCAGCGACAAACTGAGGAGCTTCTGAGGCGGGAGGGTTTTGTGATCGCCGGAGAAATGTCGGATGAAACTTTTTCGCGGCGGCTCTGGACAGAACAGAAATGTTGTTGTATAATAAGACAAGGGTTAGCATATACTAACCCTTGCAAAAAGAATGGAGGTTAGGATAAGCTAATCTAAACTGAGGTACGGAAAGGAGCAAAGCGTATGAGCATCGTAATCATAGGAGGGCATGACCGTATGGTCTGTCAGTATAAAAAGATCTGTAAAAATTATCAGTGTAAAGCGAAGGTTTTCACTCAGATGGCTGCCGGTATGGATAAGCAGATTGGAAAACCGGATCTTCTGGTACTTTTTACCAATACGGTATCCCACAAAATGATCAAGTGCGCGGTGGATGAAGCCAGGCGTTCGGATATTGAGATCGTACGGTGCCATACCAGCAGTGGAAGTGCCTTGGCAGAAATATTGGAGAGAGAGGTGCAAAAGCGTGCTTGAATTTTTATATGGAAACCTGGCCACCATCCTGATCGGATTGGTGGTTTTGGCGCTGGTTTTGTTGGCGGTGAGGAGCATATGGAGAGATAAGAAACAGGGGAGATCCTGCGGAAGCTGTCCCGGGGGGTGTTCCGGCTGTTCGGGCTGCGGCGCCGGCGGCAGAGGGAACGCTGCTTCGGATGCCCGCCATCGGTAAAGCTCCCTCCTGCCATGATATTTGTCCCCCTTCAATAAAAAAACATTTGGCAATCTGTATGCTCGCGGGTATAATAAAAGAAAAGACTCACGGCAAAAGCCGGAAGCGCTTGAAAAGAAACGCTTGAAAGGGGGAATTTTGATGAAGAGAGTATTTTTGATTGTGCTGGACAGCGTTGGCATCGGGGAAATGCCTGATGCGAAGGATTATGGAGACGAGGGGAGCAATACATTGAGGGCCTGCGCCAGGAGCAGCCGCTATTTCCTGCCCCATATGGAGCGGCTGGGACTTGGAGCCATCGACGGCGTGAAAGACTGGTATCCGAAATCTGCCGGAGAAGAGGGATATACGGGGGCTTTTGGACGGCTTGGGGAGGCTTCCAAGGGGAAGGATACGACCACCGGCCACTGGGAGATTGCAGGGCTTGTCTCAGAAAGTCCCATGCCCCTCTTTCCGGAGGGGTTTCCCGGGGAGCTTCTGGACGAATTTGCGAAACGGACAGGCAGGGGGATACTCTGTAACCGGCCTTATTCCGGGACAGATGCCATTCGGGATTTTGGGGAAGAGCATATGCGGACAGGAGCATTGATTGTCTATACCTCGGCAGACAGCGTTTTTCAGGTGGCGGCCCATGAGTCGGTGGTCCCTGTGGAAGAGCTTTATGAGATCTGTGAGACGGCCAGGGAGCTCTGCGTCGGGAAATTCGGTGTGGGCCGGGTGATAGCCAGGCCTTTTGAGGGAGAGCCGGGGAGCTTCAGGCGGACGGAGCGCCGCCATGATTTTTCTCTGCTTCCGCCCAAAGACACCATGTTGGACGTCCTGCTGAAAGGCGGGAAAGAGGTTCTGGCCGTGGGGAAGATCAATGACATTTTCGCGGGAAAAGGAATCGGGGAATTTGTCCGCACATCGGGAAATGCCGACGGGATCGACAAGACCATTGCCTATATGAAGCGGGATTTTGAAGGGCTTTGCTTTACCAATCTGGTGGATTACGATATGCTTTACGGTCATCGGAACGATGTGGACGGGTATGCGGAGGCGCTCACTTATTTTGACGGGCGGCTTCCTGAGCTCCTCTCTCTTCTGGGAGAGGAAGACATTCTGATGATTACGGCAGACCACGGCTGCGATCCGTCGACGCCCTCCACCGATCATTCCAGGGAGTACGTGCCTCTTCTCATGGCCGGTGGCGCGGTGAGGCCCGGAGCGGACATCGGGACGAGAAAGACTTTCGCCGATATCGGAGCCACGGTTTTGGAATATTTTGGATTGAAGGGTGGAATCTGCGGGGAGAGCTTCCTGAAAGAAATTTGCGGTTCCCATATTTTATAGGAAAAGAAAGCCGGTCAGGAGAGGTTAGTCCTGACCGGTTACATGCTTTTTGAGGGCGGCAAAGCTTTCGGCGCTGATGACATGCTCGATCCGGCAGGCATCCTCCCTGGCTGTTTTTTCCGATACGCCAAGCTGAATAAACCAGTCGGAAATTAACATGTGCCGCTCGTAGATCACCTCGGCGATCTGACGGCCGGATTGGGTCAGAGTAATGTAGCCGTCGTTATCCACCAGGATATGTCCGGCATGTCTCAGGTTTTTCATGGCCACGCTGACGCTGGGTTTGGAAAACGCCAGCTCATTGGCGATGTCGATGGAGCGGACATTGCCGTTCTTCTGGCCCAGGATTAGAATGGTTTCCAGATAATTTTCGGCAGATTCATAGATTTTCATTCTGTTTTCCTCACCCCCTGTACAAAGTTTTAAACTACCATGTAGTATAACATAAATGTCGAAATCTTGCAATGACAGAGAGGGATAATTATAATCATCCCACTCTGTACATATTTGCAAACTTATGATATAATGAAAAGATATTTTTTGAAATATGAGGCGGAATATATGTGGAGCAGGCGGGAACTGAAGAGAAACAGCAGAGGCATCATGAAAAAGCATTACTGGCGGGTAGTTGCCATTTGCTTTATTGTGACCTTTATGGCAGGCAGCAGCAATGATACGTTTTCGGCAGTGTTTTCCTACGATTCCTCCAAAGAGGCGCTCAATGCGGTCCAGGAGAATACGGTTTTCGACATTAATGATATCCAGGAAAAAAAGCCTCTGGATTATCTTCTGGAGCGGTTTGAAAAGCGGAGTGAGGAGGAGAAGGAGGTCATAGAGAGAAGTCCCTACAAGGAGGGGGTATTCTCTGCCATCTTCAATCGGACGGTGGCGACCGGCTCTGTCTTTACCGGGATTATCACCCTGTTTTTAGATCCGATTCTGGAAGGGGCATGGCTGTCTCTGATTTCCGCGGCGGCCGGGGCGGCCCTGCTGTTTTTCTGGTGGCTCCTGGTGCGGAACATTATTCAGGTGGGAAGCTGCCGATTTTTTCTCGAGGC
This sequence comes from uncultured Lachnospiraceae bacterium, assembly GCA_910588815.1. Classification (GTDB taxonomy): domain Bacteria; phylum Bacillota; class Clostridia; order Lachnospirales; family Lachnospiraceae; genus Lientehia. Next base: position 31,045 of record CAJUQY010000019.1, read on the forward strand.
CCATACATACAGAGTCACCAAAGGGAACAGGATTTTTTTCCTCTATAAGGTGGGGCGCATGTGGCGGGTGGCTCTTATCATGCTCCGGAAATTCCTCTATCAATGGCTCTGGTCCCTGACCATTGTCGGGGGCTGGATCAAGGGCTATTCGTATATGATGGTGCCCTATCTGGCGGCAGAGAACCCCAATATTAGGGGCGGGGAGGCTATCCGTGTTTCCAGGCAGATGATGAAGGGGAATAAATGGAGAGCCTTCCTTCTGGACTGCTCGTTCCTGGGGTGGCATCTGCTCAGCTATCTGACCTTGGGGCTTTTGGATATCCTGTATGCAAATCCTTATAAGGCCGGCGCCAGGGCAGCCCTTTATCTGGCTCTCCGGGAGGACGCCCTCGCAAGGCAGACAGAGTACTGCCATGTGTTCACGGATGCTTACCTGACCTGCCCGCCGGAGGAAGAAGAGCTTCGGGCCGCCTTTGAGCGGGAGGCGGTTCTTTCCGAAGGGACGGACTGGAAAGAACAGAGGGAGAAAATCCGGGAGAAGAGCCTCGATGTGTGGGAGGAATATCCGGCTGTCCTCTTCACTGTTCCGCAGGAGCTTCGCTTTAAACGCCCGGGAATCAATTATCACTGCAGATACGGCCTGACAGGAATCATTCTCTTGTTTTTTATTTTCTCTTTTGCCGGCTGGTGCTGGGAGGTGGGGCTTCACCTGGTTCAGAGCGGAGAGTTTGTCAACCGGGGAGTGTTCCATGGGCCCTGGCTTCCGATCTACGGTTCCGGCGGTGTCTTGGTGTTAGTGGTCTTAAAGAGGCTGCGGGACCGTCCTGTAGCAACCTTCTTTATGACAATTCTTATCTGCGGGATTGTGGAATACGGGACCAGCTGGGTGTTGGAGCAGATGTACGGCGTCCGCTGGTGGGATTACAGCGGCTATTTCCTCCAGTTAAACGGACGGGTCTGCGCGGAGGGGCTTCTGGTGTTCGGCCTGGGCGGGTGTGCTTTCATTTACATTCTGGCGCCTCTTATGATGGAGTTTGGGATTGAACGGCTGTCCGTGAAGGTGAGGGTTTTTCTGTGCGTCCTGCTTCTGTCCCTGTTCGCGGCGGATTTCTGGTATTCCAGGGAGACGCCCAACAGCGGGGAAGGCATCAGCGGCCAGAGTGAGGAGCTTTTCCGGGCGCGCGGTCTTTCGGGAGCCCGCCAAGAAGGAACCACAGAAGCAAAACAGAGCCTTTTAACATACTGGAAACCGTAATGCTCCACCAGATGCCGTTAAGGCCCAGGGAGGTCCTGGTGAGAACCATGGCGGCCGGAATCCTGGCCAGGGTGAAAAGAGTCCCCACCAGGGAGGGCGGCAGGGTTTTTCCGAGGCCGGAGAAGGCTCCGGCGGTGGTGATTTCGACGCACATGAAAAGCTGGGAGAGACTCAGGATTTTCAAGTACTGAATCCCCATGGGAAGAATCCCGGCATCCGGAATGAAGAACCGGAAGACAGGCCCCGGCAGGGTGAAGAGAATCAGGTTGCAGAGCAGTCCCCAGATGACGATAACGGTCATGGAGATCCGGTAGCCTTTTCTTATGCGGGCGTGGTTTCCGGCGCCGAAATTTTGGGCGGTGAAAGCATTTACGGCGGCGGCAAAGCCCTCGGCAGTCATCCAGGAGATGGATTCGATCTGACTGCCTACTTTCTGAACGGCCACGGCGGCATCGCCCCAGCCGGCTATCATTCTGGCGATGCACATGGATATGGCGGAAAAGGCCATATTCTGGAGAGCGGAGGGGAGGCCGATCCGGACAATGGACCGGATCCGGCGGCTATCGGGCTTTTTCCGGAGCCGGATGCGGGAAAAAATAACTGGTTCCCGGCGGACGCAGAGGCAGAACAGCAGGAAGACGAAGGCCTGCGATCCGACGGTGGCGGCGGCGGCCCCGGCCACACCCAGGGCAGGCACGGGACCGAGGCCGAAAATGAGAAGCGGATCCAGCAGAATATTTAAGACCATACCGGCCGCATTTGCCAGGAAGGAAGTCCGGCTGTCTCCCATGGCGGTGAGGAGCCTGGTGAGCACCTGGTTCAGGATGGGAAAGATCACAAGGCCGCAGGTAATCATCAGGTAGATTCTGGCATCTGCCACGACGACGGCGGAATTCAGACGGAAAAATCCGATCAGCGGCCGGTTCAGCAGGACGCATAGAAAACCGAACAGGGCAGAAAGGCAGATCCCCATCTGAATGGAGATCCGGGCGTAGGAGACGGCCTCCTCCCGACGGCCTGCCCCCAGATTCTGGGCGACGAGGATTTGTCCGCCTGTGCTGGCGATGAGGCCGAGGCCCAGGGACAGCCAGGAGAACATGCCGGAGGCGCCCACGGCGGCTACGGCTCCGGCGCTCAGACGGCCAATCCAGATCATATCTGTTAAATTGTAAGCCATCTGCACCAGGGAGGTGAGCATGATGGGAAGCGCCAGGGAGGCGAGGGAGGGAAAGATTTTTCCTTCCAGCAGATTGACTGTTCGATTCATAGGAAGGCTCCTTTTATATTTTAGAGAAAGCTTCCAGGCAATCACCTTGGAGCATGGTATGCAGCATAGTAGATTGTAGCAAATGAGAGCGGGAATGGCAACGGATATTTTTTTGAATTAAAAACAGAAAGAAGGGCGGAAGGAATGACGGAAGTGGGGAATGGGAGAAGCCGGGTGGTGCTGATGCCCTGTGATTCTTATGAGGAAGAGGCGGTGTATCAGGCTTTGAAGGCGGGGATTTCTCTCCTTGGAGGTATGGAGGCGCTGGTAAAGCGGGAGGAGAGGGTGCTGTTAAAGCCCAATTTGGTGCGAAAGGCAAAGCTTTCCAGGGCTGTGGTGACCCATCCGGCGGTGGTGGGTGCGGCGGCCAGGCTCCTCAGGGAAGCGGGGGTGAAAGAGATTACGGCAGGGGATTCCTGCGGCGTGGGGACGGCTGTGTCGGCGGCCGCCGCCGTGGGAATGGATGAGACTTTAGAGAAATACAGGGTTCCTTTGGTGGATTTTACCGGAATGGGAGCGGTCCCTTATGAAGACGGCGTACAGGCAAAGAGCTTTTTCCTGTCGAGAGAGGTTTTTGAGGCAGATGCCATTATCAATGTCTGCAAGATGAAGACCCATGCCCTGGAACGGATCACGGGAGCCGTGAAAAATATGTATGGCTGTATCCACGGCCTCCACAAGGCGAAGGGGCATACGGTTTATCCCAGCGCCGACAGCTTTGCGAGAATGCTGACGGATCTGAACCGGTTCCTTAAGCCGAGACTTTATATTATGGACGGTATCGTGGCCATGGAGGGGAACGGGCCCACCTCCGGGGATCCGGTTTCCATGAATGTGCTGCTCATGTCACAGGATCCGGTGGCTTTGGACAGTGTGTTCTGCCGTCTTGTCAACCTGAAGCCGGAGCTGGTTCCCACCAATTATCATGGGGAGAAGCTGGGGCTTGGTTCCTGGAGGGAGGAAGAGATTGAGCTTGTCCTGGCAGAGAAGGGGACTTTCCTGGAAATTTCCATGGAGGAAGCAGAAAAGCGGTTCGGAAAGGCTGATTTTGATGTGGACAGACGCCGGGTCAAGAGCGATTTTTGGGTGAAGCTTGGCCGGTTTTTCAATGTGTTCCAGAAAAAGCCCTATGTGGACAGGGAAAAATGTGTAAAGTGCGGCGTCTGTGTGGAGAGCTGTCCGGTGGAGGGGAAGGCCCTCGCCTTTCAAAACGGACGGAGAGAGCCTCCGGTTTATGACTACAAAAAATGCATCCGCTGCTTCTGCTGTCAGGAGATGTGTCCCCATAAGGCCATCAAGGTGCGGTGAAAACGGATATGTAAAGAGGCGTTCAGGGGAGCCGGAGACTTTCGATGATCACGGCTTTTACGTCTGCGTCCGGCCAGGAGGAGGCGTTAAATAAAAGAATCGAATAAAAGTGTTCGGACATGTGAGTTTTAGCGAAAAGGGCGGTCAGAAATGACCGCCCTTTTTGATCGCACGGCTCCCTTACAGGCTTCCAAGCCTTGCAAGTGTATTCAAAAGACTGTCGGGAGATTCGGAAGGGGCCGGAAGGGATTCGGCCTCGATCTCCACATCATGATCAGTGTTTCCAGCCGGAGGCGCCGGGGGTGTGGCATCTGTATTGCCGCCGGTCCCTCCTCCGCCCGTCACGGTTCCGCCTCCAGCTGCGGGAGGAGGCGTCTGGGCAGGAGGGCAGCAGCAGGCGCCGGTATTTTCACACTCATTTTTCAGGGTTTCCTCGTTATGGGGCGGCCCAAGCTCCAGAGGCTTGATTTCCCGGTCCAAGAGGCTGCCGGACACAAATTCCATGCAGACGCTGTCTTCCTGGGGAATCAGGCTTCCCTTGGGAACCACGGCGCGGCCGTTGTGGGGGATCAGATACTGAGAGTAATAAATGCTCTTCAGGTAGATGGTCAGCCCCATGGAAACTTCGCCGGTGGACGCGTCGAAGCTCAGGACTTTGGGAATGACGATCATGTTGAGGCCCTGGGCCGGAGAGGATGAGCCGGCAAGGAATCCCACATAATTGATGACGGGAGCAGACGCATCCGCGGAGGAATAGGACACTCCGTAAGGAGCGTAAAGCTCCAGTTCCACGGATGAGGGGTTGGTATCCTCATCGAAGTAGGTGTAGTCCGGTGTCCCGGAGGCGGGAAGGTAGGAGGCGGAAACCGGAAGAACTGCCAGGATTCGCTTTGCACAGTCATAAAGCTTGACGGCAAAGTTTATCGTGAGGCTTCTCAAGGTTACAGAATAACAGTTGGGCCGTCCGCTGATGGGAGTGATGGCCGGAGCCTCTCCCGGAGCGGTGGAGAAGGTTACGGAGACAGCCTCTGCCGTGGCGCTTTCCGCGCTGGGATAGGTGGTGGCGAAATTTTCGGCGAGGGTGACCTGACGGCACAGATTAATGCCGATTTCGTCATAAACCACGGGGGCTAAAAGGGTCAGGTACTGGGGCGTTCCGCAGATTGGATTGGTGCACACGTCAAAGCAGGGCTCCGGAGAAGGAGGCGTGCCGTTGCAGCTTCCATTTGCGGCTATGACGTTTACGGCATTGGAACGGCCGCATTTGCAGCCTTTAGGCTTGTATTTAGGCATATGCTTAAATTCCTTCCATATGAATCGTTCACCAATATTATATGCCTTCCGTCATAAGGCGGTGATTCCCTCCATATATTAAAGAAAGCATAAAAAGAAAAGGAGCCGGCCTCATGGAATACATACACAGCCTTCCGGACGGGACAAAGCTTGCAGTGTGGGAGGAACGGAACCAGGTGCTGTCTCTTATGCTTCCGCTTCGCAGAGGGATGGGGGTGTCGGTTCTGGCGAGAGATGCCTTGAAGGATCTGGTTTCCGTAATGTTCCGGGGTTCTGTCTATTATGCCTATCACAGCCTGGAGCACAGAATCATGTTCGGGTCGGCCGAAGACCGCGGGGCGGCGGCCGTGCTGTCGGATCCGTCTGACGGCAGACAGTACTCAGCCCTTACGCTTTTAGAATGGATGGGGGAGCTTTACCTGTTTTTCCGGGCCAGGGGCCAGAAGGAAAAGAGCTGGGAGCTTAAAGTGCTGCGCCCTCTGTCCGGCCGTGAGGCGAAAACACTGTGGGAAGGCTTTACGGAGCCAGTGGAGCCGGTGTACGCCGTGGGGGAACGGCTGGTGATTCTGGCAGACGGGAAATTTTGCACATGGGATGGGAAACAGCCGCCGGAGCAGGGGGAACTCCTGCGGCTTGGCACAGGACAACGGGCCAGGGACGCGATTCTTAAGCTGGAAGAGTCAAACAGGCAGTGCCGGGAGCAGGCGGAAGCTCTTTTTCGGGAGAGAGAATTGCTTGTGAAAAGCCACGAGGGACAGATCGCGGAATTTAAAAAACAATATGATGATCTGGCGGCTTATGCGGCGGAGCTTCAGAAAGAGGGAAAGCGGTGGAGAGAGAAATACTATAAAAAGCAATAAAAAGGCCTGATTTTTGTACAAAATACAAAAATTGGAGGGAGATTTTTGGAATAAAAACGATGAAATCGCAGGTTTTCTTATGCTATCATAAATCCAACAAAAGTTGTGCAATATGACTACAATATCGAGGATAAAGAACAAAAAAGTTAGAAATTTTTTGATTGTTTCCGATGAAATTGTATGGAGATGTAAACAATGAATTGCCGGCGGGGAGGATGGATTATGAAGAAACTTTATGGAGTAGTTACAGCTATGGTGACACCTTTCAATGAAGATGAGTCTGTAAGGACAGAGGCCATCAGGCAGCATGTGGATTTTCTGATCGAGAAAGGCGTCAATTGCCTGTATCCGCTGGGAACCACAGGCGAGATGATGTTGATGGATGTGGCAGAGCGGAAGCTGGTGGCAGAAACCGTGGTGGGCCAATGTGCCCATCGGATTCCTGTGTTCATTCATGTGGGGGCCATGAAGACAAAGGACGCCTGCGAGTTGGCCCGCCATGCCCATGAGATCGGAGCGGACGGGATCGGGGCCGTATCACCGGCTTTTTATGGCGCAACGGAAGCCTCGATCTATGACTATTATGCGGCGATTGCAAGATGTGTGCCGGAAGATTTTCCTGTATATCTTTATAATATTCCCCAGTGTTCTTCCAATGATTTGCCGGTGCCGGCAGCGGATCGACTGGCCAGGGAATTCCCGAATATTGTGGGAATTAAATACAGTTTTGCGGATATGTGCCGCACATTGGAATACCAGAAGGTGAATGACGGGGCTTTTTCTGTGCTCCACGGGTGTGACAAGCTGATCAACGTGCTGATGGCCATGGGGTGCGACGGTGTGGTGTCCGGGGTTTCCAGTGTGTATCCGGAGCTTTTTGTGGATGTTTACCAGGCATGTTTAAAAGGAAATTGGGAGGAGGCCAGGACGAAGCAGCGGCTGGCAAACGAGGTGGTGGATATCTTAAAGGGCGGCGCCAGCATGGGCCATTTTAAAGAAGCGCTGAAGCTTCGGGGCATTGACGCCGGATATGTGCGGGGGCCTCTTCACAATCTGACACCGGACGAGCTTGCAGTGATGAAAAAGGAACTGGCGGCAGTGGGCCTCCAGTAAGGGGGGAATTGAGGAAAAGGACTTCGGGTAAAGGAACCGATAAAAGGACTGATAGAAGAACTGCTAAGAGAACTGCTGAAAGAACGAGTGTGCGCGATGCGCACTTGGAATAAAAAGGAGGATGAAAAACATGAAGAAAGTAGTAGCTTTACTCCTGGCGCTTGCCATGGCGCTTTCTCTGGCGGCATGCGGCGGAGGCGATGACAAGAAGGAGGAAACGGGAGAAACAAAGGCGGTTTCCGGTGAAACGGCAGCTGCAGACAGCGCTTCAGATGGGGACGATGCTTCCGGAGGGGAAGCTGAGACGATCAAGATCGGCCTCTGCCAGCCCTTCACCGGCCCCAATGCAGTGGCCGGCGAGTATTCCAGATACGGTGTGGATCTGGCCGTCGAGGAAATCAATAACGCAGGCGGGTTTGAAGTCGGCGGCAAGATGTACAAGATTGAGATCGTGGAAGAGGACAACGAGGCAAAGCCTGAGATTACCAACAATGCTTATAACAAGCTGATCGGCCAGGATCAGGTCAAGGCGATCATCGGGCCTGACTCCAGCGGCCCGTTGATTTCCGCAGGCCCTCTGGCGACGGCGGCGAAGGTTCCTGCGATCGGGACCACTTCCTCCAACCCCGACTGCACGCTGGTCGGCGGCGAATATGTGTTCCGCGCATGCTGGATCGACAGCTTCCAGGCTGTGGTCTGCGCGAAGATGGCTTCCGAGACCCTCTCTGCGAAAAAGGTGGCCGTACTTTACAGCAATGCAGACGATTACTCTTCCGGCCTTGCCACGAATTTCCAGAAAGAGTTTGAGGCTCTCGGCGGCGAAGTGGTTGCGTTTGAGGCTTATGCAGGAGCGGACGTAAAGGATTTCAAGGCACAGCTTACCAATATCCAGAATTCCGGAGCAGAAGTTATTTTCCTGCCCAATCAGGCCGGTGAGCTTCCTCTGCAGATTCAGCAGATCCGCGAGATGGATATCCAGGCAGAGATCATGGGCGAGATGTCCTGGGATAACCCCAATGTACCGGAGCTGGCCGGAAATGAAAATGTAGAAGGCTGCTATTTTATTTCCCTGTTTGCGGCCGACAGCACGGATCCGGTATCTCAGGCATTTACCGAGGCATTCCGGGCAAAGTATAACAAGGAGCCCAATACCCAGTCTACCATGTCTTATGACTGTGTACAGATTTTGGTGGACGCCTTCAAGAGAGCGGGAACTGTGGACGACAGCGAGGCTCTCAGGGATGCCATCCAGGCGACGGACCTGAATCTTCCCAGCGGACATTTGATCTATGACGAGAACCGGGATCCGGAGAAATCTGCAAATGTTATGATTTATAAAGACGGCGTACCGACCTACGTTTCTACCATTAATCCGTAAACTGTAAACAACCAGGGGAGCGAGGCAGAATGCCCCGCTCCTTTTGTCATTCTACTAGGAAACTTCTCTGATTTCCTGCCTAATAGAAAGAGGTGAAAGTATGTCACAGTTTTTTCAGCTTCTGATATACGGGCTGCAGCTTGGCACCATCTATGCGTTGGTGGCCCTTGGATACACCATGGTATACGGAATTGTAAATCTGATCAATTTTGCCCACGGGGATTTTTTGATGCTGGGGGCCTATGCGGCTTTTTTCACGGCATTATTTGCCGGGGAAAATTTCGTGGTTTGTCTGCTTTTAGCCATGGCGACGGCCGGGCTGATCGGTGTCGTCACAGACCGGATCGCCTATAAACCCATGCGGAACCAGCCGAAACTTTCTGCCCTGATTACAGCCATGGGCGTTTCCATTTTTATTCAGAATCTCTGCAGGGCCTTGCCCTTTATCGGACCGATCCCGAAAGCGTTTCCGACGCTTTTGGAGAGTAAAAGCATCAAATTGCTTGGCGTTACGTTTACATCCACTCAGCTTTTGCTCATCGTACTGGCTATTGTACTGATGCTGGGCTTAAACTTCATTGTCAATAAGTCTAAGGTGGGACGGGGAATGCGTGCCGTTTCCATGGACAGGGACGCGGCGGCGCTTATGGGCATCAATATCAACGCGGTCATTGCCAGCACTTTTTTTATCGGCGCGGCCTTGGCGGGGGCGGGCGGCGTGTTTTATGGGATTATGTACCCTACTCTGGAGGTCAGTATCGGTTCCTTCCTGGGCAATAAGGCATTTATTGCCGCTGTCGTGGGCGGGATAGGGAGCATCAAAGGGGCCATGTTCGGCGGTATCCTGATGGGCATTATCGAAATATTTGCCACGAATTTAAATGCGGACATTGGTTTCGGCGCGGCATACGCAGTTCTGATCGTCATTCTTCTGTTCAGGCCTGCCGGCTTGTTTGGCAAGCTGGTCACAGAGAAAGTGTAGGTGATGGGAATGAAAAAAGAAAAATCTTATGTCAGTTATATTATGGTTCCCGTACTGTTTGCGGCTGTCCTCATTTTCAACAAGATTGGAATTCTCAATCCTTATTGGTATCAGATTCTGCAGCTTGCATGTATTAACGGAATCGTAGCCATGAGTTTAAATCTGGTAAACGGAAAGACCGGTCAGTTTTCCCTGGGACAGGCGGGCTTCATGTCCCTGGGAGCTTATACCTCGGCCATGCTGACCAAGCTGGTGTTTGCTCCGGCAATGGGAAATCCCGTTATGAGTTACCTGCTCTTTTTTGTGTCTCTCCTTTGTGGAATGCTGGTGGCTGCCTTTATCGGTTTCCTGATCGGTATCCCGTCTTTGCGCCTGAAGGGAGATTATCTGGCGATTATTACTTTGGGCTTTAGTGAGATTATCCGGGTGCTTTGGCGGGTGTTCCCTTTTTCGGGGAAGGCGAAGGGCTTAAACGGAATCCAGAAATTAAGCAATTTTCCCATTATCTTTGCGGCGGTGATTCTGATTATGGTCTTGCTCCGGAACTTTACAAATTCCCGCTATGGGCGCGGCTGTATTGCGATTCGGGAAAACGAGCTGGCGGCTGAGACCATGGGGATTAATACGACTAAGGCGAAGATTAAGTCATTTGTATTTTCGGCGGCCATTGCAGGGTTGGGCGGCGGGCTTTACGCGCATCTGATGATGTTCATTAACCCGGAAATGTTCAGCCAGGTGAAATCTACCGATATGCTGCTCTACCTTTATGCCGGCGGTGTAGGGAGCTATTCCAGCGCTCTGCTGGGCGCGCTCATTTTTACCGTGCTTCCGGAATTTCTGCGGTTCATGGGGGAGTGGCGTCTGGTGATCTATGCTCTGGTGCTGATCGTAATTATGCTGAATCGGCCGAAGGGCATTTTCGGAAAGCATGAATTTGGATTTATGCGGTTTGGCGAGAAAGAAAGCATCCATCAGAAGGCAGACAACGGCGGGCTTTTATCCGTCTTTAGCAGGAGGCGGAAGAAGGCAGAGGCCGGAAGCGGGGAAGGGAGGTAAAAGCATGTCGTTATTAACAGCAGAAAATTTGTCCATTGAATTTGGCGGCTTAAAGGCAGTCCAGGATTTTAACCTGGAACTTGAGGAACATGAGCTTTTGGCCATTATTGGGCCCAACGGCGCGGGTAAGACGACCATCTTCAATATGCTGACCGGGATCTATCAGCCGACCCACGGGACTGTGAAACTAGACGGAAAGGTCATGAACGGCCTGCGCTCCAATGTGTTTACCGAACAAGGCATTGCCAGGACATTCCAGAATATCAGGCTTTTCGGAAGCGCCAGTGTGCTGGAGAATATCGTCATCGCCATGGAACTGCAGGTGAAATACAATCTGGCCCAGGCGCTTCTGCGGACGAAAAAATTCCGGCAGCAGGAGGAGGATTTTAAAAAGCAGGCCATGGAACTTCTGAAGGTGTTCCGCCTGGACGATAAGGCGGAGTTTTTGGCGAAAAATCTTCCTTATGGGGAACAGAGGAGGCTGGAGATCGCGAGGGCTCTTGCGACCGGGCCGAAGATCCTCTGCCTGGATGAACCGGCGGCGGGAATGAATCCCAGCGAGGTGGATGACCTGGTGGAATTGATCCGGGAGATCCGGGAGAAATTTGATATCACAATCATTTTGATTGAACACCATATGAACATGGTCATGGCCATCGCCGACCGGATCAAGGTCATTGACTTTGGGGTGACGATTGCAGAGGGGCTTCCCGCCAAGGTGCAGAATGACCCGAAAGTAATCGAGGCATATCTGGGAAAGGAGGAGGACGAGGTATGTTAGAGGTCAACAACCTGGTAGTGAATTACGGCTCCATCAAAGGCGTGGACGACATTAGTTTTTATGTCAATGAAGGAGAGATCGTTACTCTGATCGGCGCCAATGGCGCGGGGAAGACCAGTACGCTCAGGGCCCTTTCCGGACTTAATAAAGTGGGGGCCGGGACCTCCATCAAATTTATGGGAGAAGAGCTGACGAAGCTGACTCCCCACCAGATCGTGGCAAAGGGGCTTTGCCACGTGCCGGAGGGAAGACGGATTTTTTACAGTATGAGCGTGAAAGAAAATCTGCTGATGGGAGCCTGGACAGATAAGGATCAGGCGGCCGTCAAAAAGAACATGGAGCGCGCCTTTACGCTGTTTCCGAGGCTTAAGGAACGGGAGGGCCAGCTTGGCGGGACGCTTTCCGGCGGCGAACAGCAGATGCTGGCCGTGGCCAGGGCGATCATGACGGGAGGAAAGCTTCTGCTCCTGGATGAACCGTCCATGGGGCTGGCGCCGATTATCGTAAGAGGAATCTTTGACATCATTAAAGAACTCCAGAAGGAAGGGATGACGATCCTTCTGGTGGAACAGAATGCCAATATGGCACTCTCGGTGGCGGACCGGGCCTATGTGCTGGAGACAGGGAAAATTTCCCTGGAGGGGCCCGCGGCCGAGATCAAGGCAAACGACCAAGTAAAGAAAGCGTACCTGGGCGCGTAAAACAGAATAATACAATTAGGGGGCATTCGGCTATGAATCGTGTATCGAAGACGGGAACCTGCGTGGAGCGCTCTTCCATCCGCATTTTCCTGGAGAAACAAAATCAAATTGCAGAAACCTGCGGCGATATGATTTCCTTTACCATCGGGGAACCGGATTTTTTGACGCCGCCCAATATTGTGGAGGCGGCAAAAAAAGCGCTTGCCGAGGGTAAGATGAAGTATGCGCCCAATGCGGGCCTTTTGGAGCTTAGAGAGGCTGTGTCCAGAGATCTTTTCCGGACCCACGGCGTCCGTTACGATCCGGAGCGGGAAATCGTCATTACGCCCAGCGGCATGGATACGCTCCGGCTGGCTGCCATGGCTGTCCTGGATGACGGGGATGAAATGATCGTTAACGATCCCTGCTGGGCCAATCATCCCAATCATTCAAAGATCGCCCACGGAAAACCGGTGATGGTGCCGGTCCATGAGAAAGACAATTTCTTCTATAACTTGGAGGAATTGGAGACTTATATTACTCCGAGAACCAAAGCGGTCCTCTTAAACACACCGAACAATCCCACCGGGGCGGTCATGTCAGAGGAGGAGCTCTTCCGGTTCTGCGACTTCTGCAAAAGGCATGATTTGCTTGTGATTTCCGACGAGGTGTATTACAATATTATTTTTGACGGCTTGAAATTCTGCAGTCCTGCGATGGTGGAGGGGATGAAGGAGCGTGTAGTCATTTCACAGTCCTTCTCCAAGACCTATGCCATGACCGGCTGGCGGCTGGCGTTTGCGGCAGGGCCGGCGGACATCATCGAGGCCATGGGACGGCTCAATGAGAATTCAATCTCCTGTGTGAATACCTTTGTCCAGTGGGCGGGAATCGAAGCGCTGGAGGGAACCAGGGAGTACATAGATGCCATGGTGGCCAAGTTCCAGGAACGGAGGGATCTTGTCTATGAGCAGGTCAACGCCATCGACGGCCTGTCCTGTGTGAAGCCGAGAGGGGCTTTTTATGCCTTTGTAAATATTCAGGGGACAGGGCTTTCTTCCGAGGAATTTGCTACCAGGCTTCTCACGGAAAAGCATGTAGGACTGGTGCCGGGAACGGGCTTTGGAGCTTCCGGTGAAGGTTTCGTCCGCATTTCCTATGCCACATCTACAGAAAACATCCGGGAAGGGATCCGACGGATCGGAGAATTTGTAAAGGAACTGAAAAAATAGTGCAGGAAGAGCCCCGCAGGAAGTGCGGGGCTTTTTGAAATCTTATGAAAGAAAACGGTTTATGGAAGGGGATGATAAGTTATGCCCATTACGGTAAAGGAGATTATGCAGCTCAAGGAATTTCAGAATTTTACTTTAATCGCGGGAAAGGAGGGGGAGGGAAATGAAATTTTGAACATCGGCATCCTGGACTATGAATATGCCAACGAGGATCCGTATCTGGAAAAACTCTGGGCCTTTGGAAAGAATGCTTTTGTGATCTCCAGCCTGCTGTTTGCCAAAGATCACCCGGAACGGATCCTCTCGGCGGTGAAGGGGCTTTGCCGGGACGGGGTGGCAGCCCTGGCAATCAAGACGATCTATTATGAGACGCTTCCGGAGGAGGCGTTGGCCTATGCGGACGAGCACGCCCTTCCGGTCTATATGTTCGGCAGGGATGACGCCTATTTTCAGGACATTGCGATCCTGATCCGGGCAAAGATGGAAGAGCGGGACGATACGGAGCTCTTAGAACAGAAAATCGGTTTGATGGTGAACGGGCAGATGAGTCTGGCCAACATCCGGAATCTGTCCCAGGAAATCCTGCCCCGGGGAGGCTACCGGAGTTATTACTGCGTGTACTGCAAGGCGAAGTCCTATTCGGAGAGTATTTATTATGTGAGGGCTTTCAATGCCTTAAAGGACCGGGTGGGGAAACGGGATGCGGTGTTCCGATTCCAGAACGGCTATCTGGTGATCCTTGATATGGAGGAGCGGAGCCTGAAGGGGAGCCAGACAGCCTTTGCCATGCGGATTTTGTACCTTCGGCAGGAGGACTACTATATTGGAGTAGGAAAAGTTCATGATACCATGGACGAATTCCATTTATCCATACAGGAAGCCCTCTATGCCAGCCAGTATGCAAAAATGTTTGGGGAAAATCCGGTATGTTTCCGGCAGATGGGGATTTATCAGATTCTGCTTCCCTATTGCAGAAGCCCGTGGCTGGAACAGTACTGCCGGGGCATTTTGGAACCGATCCGGGAATTTGACCGCCAGTATGACGGGGAGCTGTTTCGGACCGCAGAGCTTTATGTGAAGAAAAACGGCGACGTAGAGGCAGTGGCAAAGGAGCTCCACCTGCATAAAAATACCATACGTTATCGGATGAATAAGGTGCGGGAGCTGGTAGGGGACGAAAAAAATCTTCGGTTTGACGAGCAGCTCTCCGTGGCCTTTCGTACCTGGGAAATCCAGAAATTGTGAAAACATAGGGGATCATGTGAATTGGGTGAAGCGGTCATAAACCGCTTTCATCCGGCCCCTGAGGAAAGCCTTCGTCTCCGGATGCTCCAAAAGCTCCGTGAAAAAGAAGCAGGTGGTGAGGCCGTCGCCGAAGACCTCCGGCACAAAGGCCAGAATACCTTGGAACACAGCTTCCAGGCGGAGGGCATCCTGCTCTGCTTCGGAATGGATGCGTTCGGAAAGCATCCGCATGACAGGGACTGCCGAGGCTTCTGCGGTCCCGTCTGTGTTCGGTCCCGCGTTTGCATTCTCTGTCGTTTCCGGGCCTTTCAGGCGGACTTCACAGGCCAGAGCCTTTACCTGGCCGGCCAGAAGACGCTCCCTCGTTTCCTCCTGCCGGGAAAGCAGGCCAAATTCCTTTTTTTTCTGCAGGGCGGTATTCCGCTTTGCGAGAAGTTCTGCGCAGGCGTCATTCAGCCCGGAAAAGTCCGGGCGAAGGGCTTCCAGGCCGTCCATGAAATATTCCAGGCTTTCGGACAGAAGCCGTTTCTCCTCCCAGGAGCTAAGCTGCCTGTGGATGTTCTGCACCAGGTATCCGGCCAGAAGAAGCTGTTCGTCGGCTGGGGCGTCCTTTAAAGCGGGAAAGCCTTCCGGGAGTTTTCCGGAACCGGTCAGGCTGTCCAGACCGGGATGCCTGGTCAATTTTCCATACAAGCGGTAGTAGGAGGAGAACTCCTCCAGGACTTCGCCGCACTGGAGGTACTGGGAGAAAAATCGGTGGTCCGTGGGCAGGGAGAGATCTTCGTAGGTCTCCAGCGCCTTGGACAAATCCTCCCAGCTTCTCGGCGTCACAAATTCGATCCCCTTCTCTGTCCTCCTGAATATATAAAAATGCTCCGGACGAAGAGAGAGATAGGAGAGGATGGCTCCGTGGACCGTCCGCCTCAGGGCATAGGAACGCCAGGCCTCCAGGTCCGGCTCCAGGGAGAGGAGGCGGACTCTGTCCAGAGTCACGATGTCAAACTCCCTGGCGGAGCGGTTGTAACGGCCAGGAGGATTTCCGGCGGCCACGATCATCCAACCGTCGGGGAGGCGGTGGCTCCCGAAGGACTTGAACTGGAGAAGCCGCAGCATGGAGGGGAGCAGCGTTTCCGAGACACAGTTGATTTCGTCCAGGAACAGCACCCCCTCCTCCTGGCCGGTTTCCTCCATGGCGCGGAGAATGTCGCCGACGATCTCACTCATGGTATATTCCGTAATGGAATAAGGGGTTCCCCGAAAGGCGCGCTCCCGGATGACCGGAAGGCCGATGGCGCTCTGTCTGGTGTGGTGAGTCATGGCGTAGGAGAGGAAGGCTACCTTGCATCTGACGGCCGCCTGCTTCACGACGGCAGTTTTTCCGATGCCGGGGGCGCCCATCAAAAGGAGCGGCCGGCGGGATTCCACCGGAATCCGGTAAAGTCCGGCCTCATTTTTGGCCGTATAGGCGGCGATGGTGCGGCAGAGCTCTTCGTATGCGTCCCGAATATTCATAGGTCGGTTCCTTCTTTCATATTGTTCGTGATTTTTTACGCATCCCCCGGAGGGGGGCGGTAATTTTTTCTCTTGTCATACAGGCAAATCCTGATATGGAAAAAATGTATCGCACCGGGGCGGCAGGGGTCACTGCAAAACCAGGATTTCAGCCCAGTCCGGCACGTCAATGGAATCATAATGGCCGTTCAAAAAGAGGAAGATGGTTCTTGCCTCCGGCGGTTTTCCGGGATAAATACCGGAGCCGTCCGTGAAAAACAAAATGGCGGACAGATCCAGAAATTCATGGCACTCCTGCAGACGCTGAATGTGGGAGAAAGCCGGCCGAAAGTCAGTGCCGCCCACACCGCAGATCTCCAGGGTGTCAATGTAATCCCTCAAATCCTCCGGAGAAGTAAGCTTGTCGTCCCGCCTGACCTCCTTGTCACATTGGATGATATGGAGGTTGAAGGGATGGAAAAACAGTGATTCCTCCGAGAGGAGGTTTCTGGTTTCCTCCAGAAATGCCCGGGTCATGGAGCGGGAACAGGAGGCAGAGGTGTCGATGACAATGGCCAGTTCCCGGATCCTCGCTGTCTCCTCGTATTCCAGAGGCTCCAAAAGCGGCATTCCGTCGTAATGCTCCAGCCCATAGAGATAGGAGGCGTACTGAAATTCGTTGTCATTTAATTTCATCTCTTCCCCCCAGACTGCGAGGCTCTTTAAAAGGCTTCGGTAATCGTGGCGGCGGGTGTCCGAAAGTCGGAGAGAGTATCGGGCGCCGCCGTCTCCTCCACCCCGCCTGCCGGGGCTTTCTTGATGTTCCCTTTCCGGAGAAAGGGGGGCGTTCTTTCCCGTAAGCTGCTTTTCCAGCCGATTCCAGAGAGACTTCGCTTCGGCATCGGTCCGGCCGTGGGGGGCCGGATACTGCCTCTTGCGCTCCCCGTCCCCGCTCTGCCCTCCGTCTCCGCCGCTCATTTTTTCAGAAAGGCTTTTATCAGGCCGGAATACAGGCCAGAGGTCATGGCTGTCCGAAAAGACGGCTCCCTGAAGAAGGGCATTCCTGACCGCCTCCTGTGCGGCGGCTCCTCCCTCATCCAGCCACTGGGCCAGCCTGCGGGCCTGATAAAGAGGGAATGCCGGATGCGAAGCCTGCCGATATCCTGGGGAACGGGTCTCAAAAAAAGTTTCAAAAAAGCACCGGATGCCTTCCGGGAGAAGCTCCGGTATCCAAAGTCCTGAAATGTGCCAGGCAGCCAGGTCGCAGGACAGGCTCCAGACCTCCTGCGAACAGGATGCGGGCATGGAAAAGGGGTGGCCGAACAGGCAGTGGATGACCTGATGGAGCAAGAACGCTTCGGCCCTGTCCATGGCCGCCTCCAAAGGGAGCCCTTCCAAAGGAATCCCTTCCGAAGCGCCTTCATCCAAAGCCTGACGATTCCAGAAAACACGGCGGCCGTCCGTGGCACAGACGGAGCGAAGGGCGTTTGCGGCAAAGGGGGAGGGAGGAGGGCAGATGATATCCGTAAGGTCGGCCAGGGGCCTTGCCAGAGCATGGAACCGCCGGTACAGCCGTTTTCGCACAAGAATAAAAAACTGCGCTCTGTCTATGAAATCTTCTTCCGTCCGCCCCTGCATTCGGCCATGGCCCGACTCTCTCATAATACACTGCCCCCTCTGCCTTACTATCTATACTATATATCAAAACGGAAGAAATGGAAAGTTTGAGATTGTGTAACTTTTCCCCCTTTTTTGAAAAATAGTGGTTGACAAGAATCCGTGAGTGGGATATAATAGTTCCTGCGTCAAGGAAATCGATGATATGTGCGGGTGTAGTTCAATGGTAGAACACTAGCCTTCCAAGCTAGATACGTGGGTT
>CAJUQY010000020.1 GCA_910588815.1 uncultured Lachnospiraceae bacterium
TCAATCGAGCCTGTTTTTTCGGCTCAGTTTTTTCATAGATTACTTGACACTACCCATAAATCGTGCTGCAATCTTTCGATTACTTCTTGGTTGCCTGCCCGGTAATTTTTTATTTTGCCGAGGAAAACTGCACTTCGATAGAATCAGAAACCTTGCACGGATACCAGCCGATGGCATGAATCTTCAATCCATAATTTTTACCGTTCTTTATAAAAAGACCTTGAGAAGCACCGAAGTCCGTCCAGCATTATTTCCTTTTTTCGGACATTTTGATATGATCTTACAGAAAAAACTATCCATATAAAAAAGAAAAATCAGGAGGGATTTCATCATGACAGAAGAAGTTTACGAAAGCCTGACAACGCCCGAAGAACTGAGCGAGATTCTGGCAGTCGGAAAAAATACCGCATACCGCTTATTAAAATGAGGGGAAGATTTCTGCCTTTAGGATCGGCAGGATTTGGAAGATCCCAAGAAAGGCTGTGTGGGATTATATCAGAGAGAACAGCAGGCCGGCCGCCAGTGGCCAGTAAAAAAAAATACTGGCAAACATATAAAAAAGTTGCCGATGGTAACCAGATTTTGTGGCACAAAAAAACAGGGCCTGTCTTTAGGAGTACCGAAACGCTCCATCTTACAGGCCCTGTATTCTGTCCACATGTGTTCTGGTTACCTGCCAGAATACTGTTATATACAATATATGATATGCAATAGAGATATCCAGATAATTCTTTATATATAGTATATAAGAAATATAGTCTATATATAAATACTTATTATGTGTAATTATATATTATTCAGATTAATAACATGGCAACTCTGTATTCATAAATAAAAAAGTCGTATTAATCTTCCAATTCATCTCTTTCAACAGATAAGTTTTTGCTTTCTCTTCCGTTAATTGGAATTTGTCGCAGATTTTGTTCAAAATAACGTCATTGGAAATCTGCAGCTCCTCCAATGTAGATATCATCGCCTGGATTCCTTTTTCAATTCCTTTTTCAATCCCTTTCGCTTCTACACCTTTACTTAAATTACACATCAGTGACACCTCACTCTCTAATGCCTGCGTCATTTTAATATGAAAGTCCTCTTCCAATATCTGGCACTCATCCTCTGAACCCGTATCTGTGGAAAGAAGCACATGGAGCAGTTTCAATACATCAGTATCTGTATCTTCTCCCTCTTTTCCAAGACAGATCATGACAGCCGCCATTAAATCATAATCCAATCTATGTTCTTTTTATTCTATCACATGCCACTCTGACAGGCCACTACATTTTTTAGAATCCAGATCACCTTACCATTTATTAATAAAAAACCAGCCCCCTTACATCCTGTTAAAAATAAGGATGAAAGGATGATCGTTTATGGAAACCAAACCGAAAAAACCGAAAGACGCTTATACGGAAACTATAAGGTTCCGTGTAACTCCCTGGCAGAAAGCTTCTGCCGAACAGACAGCCCTGTCTTTAAAGATCCCCGTCTCCACTCTTTTACGGAACGCTGTCTTTACACTGGAGACCCCTTCCACTGTCCCTGAATGCATTGCCAGGAACCTGATAAAGAATGAGATCCTGAACCGGATCACGTCTTTACATCTTTCCCCGGCAGACAAAAATAAAATTATAAAGGAGCTGAACGAGATTGATTAACGCAGAACTGATCCTCCTTTTGGAAGAGTATGAAAACACCAATGTCACCAGCCACATGATCGCATATTTTTACCGATTGAAGCAATCAAAGAAAAATCACCTTCCCATATGCGCTTATGGGACATTCCACTTTCCACCGACTTATGAAAGCCTGACGGAAGATTTCCAGATGGTACGCCGGATGCAGGAACTCCGGATCCCAAGGATCCTCTGGCATTTTGTCATATCCTTTGACCTGCCTGTCGGCAGTGAGGATACCTTTTACTTCTGCCATCAGCTTGCCGACCGTATGGCCAAGCTGTTTTCTACAGCCTATCCCGTCTGTTATGTCTATCACGAAGACACGGGACATCCCCATGTCCATTTTGCCGTATGGACGGCCAGCTACCTGCCGGGACATCCGTCTTTGGGAGAGGAGGGGTTTTCTGGTTACCTTTCTCAAATGCAGGCTCTGGCCTCCAACGATTTTAATACAGCCATCATAGTCATCAGGAAGGAACCTGCTCCAACGATTTTTTAAAGCATTTCACCGCCTGACAAAGACATGATGGATATTATATATAGAAGAGAAGCCTGCTGAGTCTGTATTCCTGCCGGCTTCTCTTCTTCTGATGCTCTCATTTTTCTTGCCAATCCATTACACTGCATTCTGAAAATATCATGCGGTCTCTATTTCTTATCTCCCAATCAATACCTTTTTTCCCTGAAACGCAAATCCGTATTTCCGGATCTTTTCCTTCGGGATTCCTTTCGCGATCAGGGAAGCTTCATACTGCTTTTCTTCGATCTGTGCAAGTGCCGCCTGCACCGTATCGGAAAGCTCTGCCTCCTCCTCGGAATCCCTCACCTTAAATTCCAGAACGATTGCGTCATCTCCACTCTGTTTTGGCTCCAGCATGACATCATAACGGCCAAAGCCACTCTCCCGGTTGGAGGTCAGCAAATAGCGTTCCCGCAGCATGACCAAAAGGCCAAGCACAAAACCATGATAGAATCTTTCGGGCTCTTCTCCGGAGGGACGGTTTCCCGTATCAAAATAGCTGAAGCTCTCCAAAGCCACCCTATTCATATAAATATTCATAGTCTTCACATCATCAGCCAACAACGCTGTAATAAACCCATTATAATCCGTCCGACTCTTCTGAAACCAGCCGACTACCATGGAGCGGAACATGACTTCCACTTCCAGATTCGTAAGTCCCAGCTCGTATTTCGGATCTGTGCGATAATCCAGACAGCTTCCTATGCAATACTCTTCATAACTGTAAACCCGCAGATAACCACTGGCAAGAAGCAGGCTCCAAATAGCAGCGTCATTTCCGTCCAACTGGTCGTAAACAAATTCTTCATCTACCGGAACCATCAAATGTTCTTCCAAAAGAAGACGTTCAAAGTCATGTTTAAGTTCCCCATTCCCTTCCCGGAGAAGCTTTCCGACCAGACTGTTGGAACTGGTATTCGCCCAATAGCAACGCACTGTTCTTTTATCCAGATAATTGATGATGGACCACGGATTATAGATGTCCGGCCTCTTCCCAAAGGTAAATCCATCATACCACAGCTTTACTTCTTTCTTCTGCTCTGATAAATCAAATTCATCAAGTGCCGTAAAAACTTCCTCCTCCGTAAAACCAAAACTATCCTCATACTTTTCAGAGGTCGTTGTCACCACTTCCAGATTATTAAGATCAGAAAAAATGGATTCCTTACCAACCCTTGTAATTCCGGTCATAATCGCACGCTCTAAATAAGGATTTGTCTTAAACGTGGAATTAAAAAGATTACGGATAAACGAGGCCATCTCTTTCCAGTATCCATTCACATAAGCTTCCTGTATAGGTGTGTCGTATTCATCCAGTAAGATGATCACTTTTTTTCCGTAATAACGACAGAGATATCCAGCGAGCGCTTTTAATGAAAACGCTGCCTCATTATCCTCCATATCAACAGAAATCTGCCTGAATTCCTCTTTTTCACTTTCATCCAGCCAGTTACCATCTAACAAAAAACGATATTGCCCATATAAGGATTTAATAATACGGCAGATCATTTTTCTTGCCTGCTCAAAGGAAGTCTCCTTGACATCCGCAAAGCTAATCAAGATTACCGGATATGTTCCCTGCAATTTCCGATAAGCTTCATTCCGCCAGATGGACAGGCCCTCAAACAGATCCTCTCGCCCAACATAAGCGGTCGAGAAAAACTTTTCCACCATACTCATAGTCAAGGTTTTTCCAAATCTCCTCGGACGTGTGATCAAAGTCACACGATCTCCGCTCATCCACCATTCCCTGATAAAATCCGTTTTATCAATATAAAAATAATCGTTTTTTCTGATGTCTTCAAAATCCTGATGACCGATTCCAATACTCCTTGCCATAAGACTCCCTTCCTCTCTTCCCTTTAAAACAGGCTAAAAGATTTTTTCCATAACCGGATAAGTCAATTCTGCATTTCCCATGGATAAAGTCTTCCGCTCAACCACCTGATACCCCCGATGTTCATAAAAGCCTTCAGCCGGAGCGGAAGCATCCAGCACGGCCCTGTCCGCTTCTTTTCGGATTTCCTGCTCCAGCCTTTCCATGATGTAGCTTCCAAAACCCCGGCCCTGTTCCTTCGGCGAAACATAGACTCCCGTAATATGATTTCCGTCATGGCTTCCGGTCCCCACCAGCCTGCCGTCGCAAAATAACTGCCAGACACGTCCGGCCTCTACTTCCGCCTCCATCCGCCCCCTGCTGTGAAGGATACAGAAAAAATCCACGATATCTCCAGAATAATATTTCGGATAAACCTCCCTGACCGTGCGTTCCACCAGCATGGAAAGCCGGACCGCATCCCCTTTTTGCGCCTTCATCCAGGAAAATACCGAACCGCACTCTCTGCTCTCTATGGTTTTCTCCACACTGCCGATCCGTTCCCTGACCTTCCGAACCTCCGATTTTTTCCACTCCGCCAGCATGGGCAGAAACGCCTCGTCTCTGCAGGCGCGAATTTTCTCCAGCACGTCAAAGACAACCAGACGGTTCACGTCTTTCATCTCGTGGATCGTCCGAAACTGCCCTTCTTCCGCATCCCGACGCATATTCTGGTATACCTCCTCCGCATAGGTATTCCGCTCCATCTCCCAGCCCTTCTCCGAAAAGACCAGCATTGGCAGCCTTCCGTCATAATCAATCCTAAGATAATCCTTTTTGATCATCCAGTCCACCCTGTGGGAAATCTCCTCCAGCGTCAGGGAACGATAAAAACCGTAGGCGGGACATTGGTCAAGGCCATGCTCCAGAACCTTTTTATCCCTCGAACCCTTTAGAATTTTCGTCAGCATGCTCCGGCCTCCCGTACCGATCAGCTCGTCCGCCGCCCGCAGAATGGCCGCTTTCTCTTCTTCTGAAAGGGACCTCACCGTCCCCGTATCCAATGTATATCGTACTCTCGGTCTTTTACCCATATCCCTACTTTCCTGCCTCTCTTATGTCCGTTGAGGGCTATCCGCTGCTATATTTAATCATCCTCAACAACTGATATCTGAGTCTCAGGAGGATTAAATAAAGCAACAATATGATCCTCAAACCTTTTTACACTGACACACAATCCAGTAACTTTTGACCAATTAGAACAAACCACCTTAACAAATTCTTGGAATATCTTCGGCCTTTTTTTGGCACCGGAAATTTTTATGTTGTGATAAAATTTTTTCTTTGCAATTATGTTTGTCCAGGGATCCTCGACCCCCTCCACATTTTCTTTTTCATCATAGGCAGCTACAATCCACGCCTCCATACTGTCACATGGAACGGCAATACATGTATCGCATAGATCGTCCAGCCATTTCCCGACCAAACTCTCTAAATGCCCAATATATCCATTTACAGAGTCCTCGTGACCAACACAGGGAAGAATTTGTATGATCAATGCGTCCAGAGCGGGTTCAATATCCTTCATATATCTTTCTCTATCCTTCGCATGATCTGCGCACCATTTCCACACTCCCTTCCAACCATTCCCATATTTACCTTCCAAATCCGGCTCCGGCTGTAATGGTACGTAATAATTGTTTTCGCCTGTTAT
Source organism: uncultured Lachnospiraceae bacterium (assembly GCA_910588815.1). GTDB lineage: Bacteria > Bacillota > Clostridia > Lachnospirales > Lachnospiraceae > Lientehia. The sequence goes on from CAJUQY010000020.1 coordinate 5,727, forward strand.
CCTGTCTACAATCTCTTTTAAAATGATATAGTCCGTTGGCCCTTCACAGATAATCCCTATATTTCTCATATGAAATCCGGTACACCTCCAAGCCTGCCATTGATCCAGAGTCTTGACAAGGATTGTCCCTCATTGATCAATTCCTGTGAAACCTTTATCCTATTAATCTGTGCATATCCATTTTTGTCTCTGTCAACTGCAAACAGCCTGATATCCTCATTGGATATATCTAATCCGTCTAAAACCATCGGATTATGTGTTGTCAAAAAAACATGTTTATTGTTCTTTAATATCTGGTCACAAAACACCTGCGTCAGTTTTTTTGCCAGTCTTGGATTCAGCGCATGATCAAAGCTGTCCACGGCAAAAATTGACGGTGCCTTCGGATGCATGGCCAAACAAAGCATAAACAAAACATAGAGAGCGCCTTCGCTTGCATCATAGCCTGTAAACTTAGCAGTTTCGTTTAAAAAATAATCGGTAAATTCTATAATCTGGCGTGTCATCGGTACACTCGGATGAATCCGGGTTTTCGTTGGTACATTAATGGAAATATCGGATGCCCAATCAATCAGTTCAAGCACGTCATCCATATATAACGAGCCCAAAAAAACATCTCCTTCTTTCTCTTTAATGATATCTTCCAACGCCTCTGCCAGTCTTCCTCCATTTAATCCAATTGGCGACACTTGATTCGGATCAGCGACAGTTCCCCGCAGCGTCAGCGTATTTGGCTGGAAGATCCCATAACTCTCAAAATGTTTTGCAATGCTTCGTCCATCCTCCAATTCCGGATCATCCTCAATCAGAAAGAAACCGATATGGTTATTACTTTGATTCTGGGAAGCATTGCTTCGTCCCCACTTTTTTTGGCCATTAACCCAGAAAGCTTCTGAATGATATTTCCAATAATCCGTATCCTTATCCTTCGGCGTAGTTAAATGGACATCATACTCAAATATATCCGAATTTTGTTCCCATTCCAAAGACAAAGCAACTGTCAGCTTTGTCCTGCCAATACTTTTAAAACGGGATTTGTACATCGGAAACGCACTCAAACGTATCCCTTTTCTCTGAAGGCTGCTGTCATTTACTCGATCTGTCATCGCAGCACTCAGCAAACCGATCGCCTCCAATATGGTGGTCTTTCCAGCTCCATTGGCCCCAATAAAAACATTCACCTTTCCCGGTTCAAATGATACGTCATATAAAGATTTAAAATTCCGAAAAGTTATTTTTTTCAAATTCATGTCAATGCCCCTTTCTTCGTCATCCAGTATATCATATATCTATAATTAAATATAGACCTTTTCTCGCTTTTTATACATATCTAATTTCCATCGGAATTCTACGAAAAAGCTTTAAATATCTGCATTTTTCCCTTTTCATAAAACAGCAAAGCCATCTCCGAACGCCTTTCGCATTCTAAGAGATGGCTTCTGCTCACCCTTTCCCAAACCTCACTTCGCAGTCCTTCCGATAAAAAGCAATCCCGTAACCGTCGACTCTCCGGTAGCCCTCGATCCGCAGCTCTTCCATATACCGCTTCTCATAAATCTGCCGAAGCGCTCTCTCCGCATCCGCCTCCAGCTCGTCGATCGAATCCGACACCTTCACCTCTAACACAAAGGACCTGCCCCGCAGAGAAGGGCTCTTCACCATGATATCAGAGCGTCCGTTTCCCGATTCCCGGTTGGACTTCACCAGATAATTCTCGCTCTGGCTTAAAATTCCCGCAAGAAAACCGTGATAGAAGTTTTCTGCATTGTCATAGAAGCTGATCGTGCGAAAGAGCTGGCCGCTCAAAATCTCCGTCATCTTTTCCGCATTCCCGTCCTCCATGGCCCGGTACAGATCATGAAAATCTTCTCGCTTGATGATATCCCGCAGCCAGTTCGCAATGGTATTCTGGTAAATGGTCTTCACTTCCGTATTGGGAATCCGCACCCGCAAATAGATGGAGGACTCCTTAAAATACTCACTTTCCTTTGTCAGGTATCCGGTAAAATAGAGGAAATTCCACAGGTAATCGCCGCTGCCGTGCATATCGTCATAAGTGATCTCTTCATGCACCTGGATATCCAGGGTTCCTCCCTCCAAAAGCTTCTCAATCTGCCCTTTGGTCTCCCGGTCCGCCCGAACGATCAAATCCTTGACAATATCATTGGAGCTGGTATTAATCCAGTAGGGACGCGGAAAGGCATTTTCGTCAGAATACAAATCGTACAAAAACTTCACGACACTCCACGGGTTGTAAACCCTCGTATCCCCAAACTGATAGCCGTCATACCATTCCCTCATGGTGGGAAAACGGCTTTCCACGCCGTAATCCCTCATCATCTGCAATACCTCCGCTTCCGTAAATCCAAAGTGCTCACTATACTTCTTATCCAGTATGGAGATAATATTCAAATGGTTCAAGCCGGTAAAAATGCTCTCCTTGGAAATGCGCAGACACCCGGTAATGACCGCAAACTGCAGATAATCGTTGGTTTTCAATGCGGACTCGAACAGAGAACGGATAAAATCAATCATTTCTCTATAAAATCCACGGAAATAAGCATTTTCCAGAGGTACATCGTACTCGTCGATCAAAATCACAGTCTTTTTTCCTGCCGCCTGATAAAGACATCTGCTCAAAAATTCCAGTGCCCCGGAATAATCATCATATTCCGCCTTTCTGTCTGCAATCTCCTGAAACAGACGTTTATCTTCTTCCCCAATTTTTCCACTTTCTAATATGCACAGATGCCTCCGGAACTCGTCAGCAATCACCTTCTTCATCTTCCCATATGCCGATTCAAAGGTCGGCTGTTTTGCCGATTTGAGTGTCAGGTTGATGACCGGGTACTTCCCCATATGATTGGCACATTCTTCGCTTTCACCCATGATTTTTAAGCCCCGAAAAAGCTCTCTGTTCTCCTCATTTTTCTTCTCACTTCCCGTATCCTCGAAAAAATACCGGAGCATACTTAAGCTTAATGTCTTTCCAAAGCGCCTGGGACGGGTAAATAAATTCACTTCACCTTTGAAATCCAGAAGCTCTTTGATCAACAGCGTTTTGTCGATATAATAATAGCCGCCTTTTCTGATTTTTTCAAAATTGTCAACCCCAACCGGCAATGCTTTCTTCATCCTGCCACCTCCATTTTGCTGTTTCACCGCTCCATCCGCCGCGACTGCTCCCGCACCTCCATCAGCGCATAACCCAAAAGATTGCTGCCACGCCATTTCGCAGGGACAAATCGGTTCTCATCATGCATGGAAAGCCCGATCCCCCAAATCTGGTCCCTCACCGCACATTCCGCCAGAACCGCCTCCCCGGTGGCAAGCAGAGCCTCCCTCAATTCCGTATTCTGACCAAACTTTTCTATCAGCCCCCGATAAACAATGATCTGGCGGCGCCCCGCCCACATGGAATCTTCGTAATTTTTGACTGCTCTTCCAAGCGCCTTGATCTTTCCCACCTGATCCGTTGCTAAAATCTCTCCCGCAATTTCCTGATCCCGAAACAGGAGCGCTTTGCTGTACATCATATACTGCTCCATGGAAGAATAACAAACGCCCTCCACAGAAAAATCCGACAGATACCAGTTGCTTAAAAACCCGTATGGTTCATCCGGGTTATGAAATCCGATCACTTTCCTCATATTTCATCTGCCCTCCTACCTTCTTTTCCTTCATTAACTGTAAGTATATCACAGATTCCGGCCAAAACACAGCCGCTTTCCGCGATCTCCCCCTTCCTTCTTTTCCTTTCTCTGCAGTATATCCAACTAATAATAGGGGCTATCCCATTGATAATCATAATCATCAATGCAATAGCCCCTTTACCTCTTTTTTATTCAATGATCCACACAGACCGTTCTATTTTGTTACTTCCGTATGTACCGTGCTCTTGCTGATTCCGAATTTTTTCGCAGTCTGGCGCACGGTCGCATTGGTTTCAATAATATAATTGGCAATCTCCACTGCCCGCTCTTCGATATAATCTTTCAAGGCAAAACCCCTGCAACTGTTTTTTACATAGTATGCAGGAGGGAAGCTGATTATTAGTCTTTACCGCAGCAGCACGATTTCCCTTTTGAGTGCATCTGTTTTCCCGTGTTACCGATGTACAATTATTTGTCCGCTTTGTACCGTCATAAAAAACGGCCTCCTGTAATTGCGATTTCTTCAACGGCTTTACCACTCTTTCTGTAATTTTATCATTTTCTGTAATGTTTCCACATAGCAGCGGAGATTCCCCGTCATATAATCCGCTGTTCTGCAGAACGCTTTCATAAATTAGCATAACAATATGCACAGCCATTTTAACATGTGTTGTAGGTGCCAATGTCGATGCTTTCCACGCAGCCACATTCTTTTCGCTGATTTTTATCCTTATCCGCCTGTATTTTATATCCGATTACCTGTTCAATTAATTCTCTGTCTATGCAGCAATTATGTTCTATTCCGCAAGCCGACAGATCAATCGTTTCTGCGCAGGATGCAGCCGTTATGTCATGGGCTTTGGCTATTGATGCAATCTGCGCCGCAAATGCAGCCAGTTCCTCTTCCGATAAGGAATAGAAATTGATCGCACTCATGTTTTTTGTTTTTCCTGTATATGTCAACAAAACTGATAACACATTTAGACGTATATCCATTTAATGCCTCGGCAATTTGTTCAAAGGCCTTTAAATGATATTCCGGAGTATATTTGTCGGTGAAAATGATTGGGTCATATCGCCAAATCACCTTTTCCTTTCCGATTTTCTTTGCCAATTTTTGAAATGTAGGAATCATACGCTCCTTTTTGTGGGGGACATTACGTTCTATGTCAGTTACAAATCCGGTAAGGGTAAATTGAAAATAATATTTATAGGCGTCCAATTCATCTAACCTTGAAAACATCGGTTCCGGATTCTTGGTCCAGAATACAATGCAGTCCACCACCTCCGGAGATAACATGATTCTACTGATCTGATGGGTGTTCATGGGATTACGGACATATAAATAACCGTCCTTTATTCTGTTGTAAAACCATTCCGAATAATAATTTGGAATATCTGTTCTGCGGCTAACACTTAAAATCATAGTGTCCTCTTCTTTTCAACCTTCCTCCGCACTATATCCAACTAAAAATAAGGCCTCTTCCATTCGATCCCCAAAACGGCAGAAACCCGAAGGGCTTTTCCCTCCGGGTTTTGCTTCGATCGGTCTTTTTTCGGAAAGACCGCCGTCGCTTTGCTATCTACTCAAGAACCACCATGGAATAGGGGGCCAGGGTCAGGGTCGTCCCCTCAAGGCCGCTGGTCTCGTCCACGGAGGACCGGAACAGGACGTTGGTGAAGGCGCCGTAATTCGGGTCCGCTTCCAGCTCCTGCACTATCTCCTTCCCGGTCAGGTTGATCAGCACCAGGACCCGCTGATCCCCCGTCATGCGGATATAAGATACGATCTCCTGAGAGTCCAGGACGTACTCGTCGATGTCCCCGTTCATCAGGGCCGGCGTTTCCTTCCTCACTTTGATGACCTCTTTGTAATGGGAAAGGATGGATTCCGGGTCGTCCTGCTGCGCTTCCACGGAAGCGTCTCCGCCCAGGCTGTAATGCGCCTCCTCGTAATCGGCCAGTCCCGCCTTTCCGGTCCCGCCGGCGAAGGGCTCCTCGAACCATCCCATGCATTCCCGGATCTGGCTGTCCGGCTTTGCGCCGTCCATGCCGATCTCTTCCCCGTAGTAGAGGAAGGGCTTGCCCGGAAGAGTCAGAAGGATGTCGGCCGCCACCTTGACCCGGCTTTCCGCCTTGTCCGCATCCTCCCTCAGGACCGGCTTCTCGTTCTCGTCCAGAAGGACGTCGGCCACCAGAATGTCGTCCGCCGTTTCGTCAAACTGATAATGAAGAAGGCTGAACAGACGGTTCTGATCGTGGTTCGTAATGAACGGGCAGTCAATGAATTCATAATCCGAGCCTTTGCCCAGCTTGTTGTAATAAGTGATCAAATCTTTCACGATGTTCAGGTCCGTGCCGTCCGTCAGCTTGTTGGTCTCGGACGCCGCCGCCGAATCATAGGCCGTGGACTCATTGGACACCGCCTCGTAGATCTTTCCGGAAAGATTAAAGTCAAAGATGCTGTGGAGTCCTCCGTCGGACACAAACGGCACCACGTTGTCCGTGTCCTTCTCCCACACCTCGCCTACCAGGTATGCGTCAGGGTATTTCTCTTCCAGAGAAGCGCGGAAGCCTTTCCAGAAATCCATATTCTTTTCAAAGATATAGTCGCTGTAAATATTGGAATAAAAATCGCCGTACACGTGACGGGCTGCGTCCAGACGGAAGCCGTCTACGCCCTTCTCCAGCCAGAAGGCGCCCACGTTGTTGATCTCCTCCCGAAGGGCCTCGCTTTCAAAGTTGAGATCCGGCATTCCGGAACCGAAAATACCGATGAAATTGTAACCAGAAACAATATCGTCCGCACTCTCTACCTGCCCCCCGGAGACCATCCACTCGGCCAGCTCGTCGGTGCTTCTCCACACCGTCTGCTCCGGCCCATAGGTCGCGTTGTCGTAAAGCGGATACTGCGTCTCGTACCCGTCCATGCTTCCGTGCTCCGCCAGATATGCCTCCTCCTCCTGGTGGATCTCCTCGGCCGTCTTCTCCACGTAATTGGCGTCACTGGGCACAAAGGTAAAATAATCCCAGTAAGGATTGGGGCTTCCGTCCTCCAGGGTGGGCCCCTTGAGCGCCTCCAGGAACCACTCGTTATTTCCTCCGCAGTGGTTCACCACCAGGTCCATGATCACCTTGATCCCGTTCTCATGGCAGGTCTCCAGCATGCTCTCGAACTCTTCCATCGTCCCGTAGTCGCTGGCCACGTCATAATAATCATCCACGCTGTAGCCGTGGGTGCTGGACGAAGCCGTGACCGGCATCAGCCAGATCCCCGTGATCCCCAGGTCCGCCAGGTACGGGACCTGTTCCTCCAGTCCCTTGAAATCACCGATGTGGTCCCCGTCGGAATCCCGGAACGCCCGCACATAGATCTCGTAGAAAACGTCACCCTCCTGCTCGTCAATGACACCGTCCTTGGCGGTAAAATTCGACACCACCGCCATCGGCCCGGAAGTTTCCTCCTGGCCCGCCGTCTCCGTCTGGCCCGCGGCCGCCTCCGTCTTTACCTCCTCGGAAACGGAAGGGGACTCAGACCCGGGTTCCGCCTGCTCCTGACAGCCCGCAAGCAAAAGCAGGAGAAAAGCCAGCCCCGCCGACAGCGCCTTCTTACCAAAGTTCCTTTTTTTCACTGCACATAACCCTCCTTCTGTTGAATTCGGGTTCATTGTAGCAAAAGCGGCCGCCCCTCCACCATGATATTTTTTCGACTTCACTGTTGTTTTTTTTACAATTTCCGCCGAATGCCCGCGCGCACTCCTTCATTCCCCCCTCCGAAGCCCGCGGGCACGCTTTCATCCCTCCTTCAAAAACCGCTTCTGATACTCCCTGGGGGACACGCCGTAGGTCTTCCGGAAAATCTGTGCGAAATGCGACGCGTCGCTATAGCCCGTGCAGACCGCCACGTCGCCGACCGCCATCCGGCCGCATTCCAGAAACCGCTTCGCCTTGTCCATGCGAAGCTTCGTCAGGTATTTGGCAAACGTCTGCCCCGTGTACTCCTTAAACAGGCGGCTCAGATAGCTGATGCTCATGAAATACCGCCCCTTCGCAAGCTCTCCCAGGGAAATGTCGTCCGCATAATGCTGTTCCAGATAATCGACCAGGTTTTTCGCCACCGAGACATCCGTCTCCGCATTCTGCTCGCACACCTCCCGCAGCAGCATCTCCACATACCCCCACACGTCCTCCAAATCATAAAACCGGTACATGTCGATCTTAAAGTCAAACAGCAGGTATCCGGCCGTCTGCGTCCCGTGGCCCAGTTCCACCCCTCCCCGGTAAAACACCCGGTTCAGCACAAAAAAGACCCGCATCAGCGCCGCAAAAAACTGTAAATGTTCCGCTCTTTTGACTGAGCTTCCAAAAAGACCTCCCAGACCACCGACTCGGCCGCCTCCAGCGCTCCCGACTCGGCCGCCTGATAGAGCCTCCGCTCCTGCTCCACCGTCAGGATCTCCTCCATCTGCTTTTCCTGCCGGTAGAAAAAAACCCGTTCCCGTCTCAATATCCGTTCATTGATGGCATACACGCACTCACTGTAGGCCGTCTCCAGCTCCCCGATCCCCCCGTGCCACAGACTGAAGCTCACCTGCACCTGCGCCGGCAGATGCGTCTTAAGCTCCAGGACGGCCCGCCGGCCAAACAGGCCGGACACCTCCCTCCGCTCGTCCGAAAAAGCCAGCCAGACCCCTTCGTTCCTGCCGGCGAAATAAAAACTGCGCAGCTCCTTAAACTCCCCGTGCTTCCTCAGCCATTCCCCCAGGAACGGCTCGTCCCGCACCGGATCCCTTCCGTTTGCCAGGACCATGCAGAAGCTTCGGTCCCCCCAGCTCCCTTCCCGGCCGAAGATCTGCCGGCAGACGCCCGCATTCCTCACAATATCCGAAAAAGCAAAAACCTCCATGCCCGTTCGGCTTCGTTCCTCAAGCACCTTCCGAACACTGTCACAAAGCTCCTGCCCGTTTAACGGCTTGATGATATACTCCTTCACCCCATAGTGGATCGCCGTCTTCGCGTAGTCGAAATCCGCATAGCCGGTTTCGATGATCACGTCCGTGGGATACCCCTGTTCCCTGATAAATTTCGCAAGGGCGAGCCCGTCCATCTCCGGCATCCGAATGTCGGTGATGACCAGGTCCACCGGCCGCGTCCTCAGCAGCTCCATGACCTCCTTCCCGTTCTCCCCCTCCCCGCAGACGGTAATGGGAAGAGCCATCTCCTCCAGCATTTTGACCAGGGCCTTTCTGGCAAAAAATTCGTCATCCGCAACGATCACGTTCACGGCGCACCGCCCCCTTTCCTTCCGCCGGGAACAAAATGCGCACCTGCGTGCCGCATCCCTCCCTGCTCCGCAAAACAACTCCGTACTGCGCCCCGTAATAATTCCGCACCCGCATATGGACATTCCGGATTCCGATCCCGCCCTCGGGATCCCGGGAAGGCTCCGCCCCCTCCAAGGCGGCCCGAAGCCTCCCCAGCTCGTCCTCCGAGATCCCCACGCCGTCGTCCTCCACCAGGATCTCCCCCGTGCCGGGCTCCTCCCCGTATCCGATGCGGATCTCGATCCGGCCCTTTTCCCCTTTGGGCGCAATGCCGTGGTCGATGGCGTTTTCCACCAGCGGCTGCAATAACAGCTTCGGCACCCGGCACGCTTCCAGCCCCGGTTCCACCTCCCAGGACACCTCGAACTTCTCCGGAAAACGGACCTTCTGGATATGAATGTAATTCCGGAGGCAGTCAAGCTCCTCCCGAAGAGCCGCATCCTGGCCGCCCTTCACGCTGTAAGAAAAGAGCCGGGAAAGACTTTCCGACACCTCCGAGATGTAAGGCGTGTCATAAAGCCTGGCAATGGCGCTGATCGCATTCAGCGTGTTGTAGAGAAAATGCGGGTTGACCTGGTATTGCAGCATTTGGAGCTCCGTCCTTTTCTGGTTCAGCTCAATTTCATATTCCCGGATGATATTCTCCTCGATCCGTTCCAGCAGCGCATTGTATCCCCTGGAGATCTCATACACCTCCGCCGGATCGTCCTCCCGGCACTCCACCGCCGTCAGGCACCTGTTTTCCCTGGTGGCCGCCCGGCTCATGACCAGGGCGAGCTCCTTGATCGGTGCGCTGATCCGCCTGGCCGCCAGGGTCCCCGCCCAGATCTGTCCGCACAGCAGCAGGATCACCCAGAAGGCAAGGACCCAGATCCCCCGGCCCGCCTGAAAGACAAAAGAGCCCCGGCTCACGCACTGGACCAGATACCAGTCCAGCTCCTCCAGGTATTTCACACAGGCCACGTGATCCCGTCCCCCGACAGGCAGCAGGCCCCTGCCCTCCTTTTCGGCTGCGATCTCTGCGGCCCGCCTCCTCCATTCCCCGTCTGCCGCTTCCGGCAGGGCATCCTCAGAGGGATAGATCGCCCCGTTTCCGTTCAGTATGAAGCCGGACCACCCCTCCTGCCTTCTCACCCCGTCGAACCGCTCCCTCATCGCGCCGAAATCCAGGTCAATGTAAATGGTCCCCAGGCTCTCCGCCCCCTCCACCGGATAGAGGGGATAGCTGAGGGTCAGAAGGGTATAGGGCACCAGGTTGATCTCCCCCTCATACACGTCCGTCACCGCCCTGCGGTTCTTTCCGCTCTCCGTCACATACAAGCGCATTTCCTCCGCCAGCGCGACACTGCTCCGGGAATCCTCCACGTAATTGCCATAGATGCTGCCGTCCGCAGTCACGATGGTCGCCCGCAGCACGTTGGAATTCACCATGCCGAGACAGTTGAGCAGATTCCTGACATACCGTTCCCTCTCAACCTGGCTCTCCCGCCCGCCCCGCTCCTGCGGCCCATTCATGATCCGGTCCATCCCGTCGTCGATCAAATGCAGGAAACGCATCCGGTCCACATTGGACACCATGAACTTAAGCTCCTCCTCCCACTGCTCGTTCAGTCGTTCCATGTAAAACAGGTTTCTCTGCCTGGTCTCCCGGATATTCAGAAACAGGCAGATGCCGATGAGCACCATGGAAAAAAACAGGCAGCCGCCCAGACGAAAGACCAACTGCCTGCCAAACGAACTTCTCTGCCGTTTTTTCATCCGGACCGCGCACCTCCCCTGTCGCCCGAAATCTCCTCTCTCCTGCTCCTGGCCGCCTCGCTCACCCCCGCCAAACAGTCCAGTATGTCCGTCTCCTCCGGCTCCATGATCAGCTTTTGGATCATCTGGTCGCACATGGTGTCCACATATCCCGAAGCGATGCCGGTATCCAGCTCGAACCACCCCTTCTCAAACTTCTCCGTGAAGCGCTCCGCAAAAGAGAGGTCCCCGTTTCCTCCCCGGATCAGGGAATAGGACCCCGTCCTCTCCGCATACTCCCTGGCCACCTCCTCCGACAGGAGATAGTCCAAAAACACCCTTGCCGCTTCCGGATGCTCACAGGATGCGGACAGGGCGATGCTGGCGTCCAGCTTCACGTACACCTTTCCTTCCCTTCCATCCGCCGGAAAAGGGATAAATGCCAGACGGATCTTGGGATTCTGCTTCTTGATGGCAGAATACGCCCAGTTCCCCTGCATGAACATATAGGCCTCCCCTCCGGCAAACCGCCTGAGAGCCTCGTCGTACCCCGTCTTCCAGGATTCCTCCTGCCCGAACCTGCGCAGCTCCAGATACCGCTCCAAGGACTCAACGATCCCCTCGTTTTCCTGCAAAGGCAGAATCCCTTCCGCCGCCATGCGCACGGCCTCCGACCGGTTTCCCCATTCGGCCCCATACACGGTGTCCCATCCCTGGGCATAAGTCCACGTGTCCCCGTCCGGAAAGATCATCGCCAGCTCCCCGTCGGCGCGGATCGTCTCCAAAAGCTCCCGGAATTCCTCCCAGGATTCCGGTATCCCGTAGCCGGCCCGCTCCAAAAGCCCGCAGTTCAAAAAAATGCCCTTAAAATTCACGGAGAGCGGAAGGATGTAAGTCTTCCCGTCCGTCTGGAGCCACGGCCCGTACCCTTCCGGGTCCGTCATCCGCTCCAAAAGCCCCAGCCCGTCAAGGGGCGCCAGATACCCGCCCTTCGCATACTTCCTTACCGTCTCCTCCGAGGAGCCGATCATCTCCACGATATCCGGGAACTCCCCTCTCACCGCCCGCATCTCCAGCTCGATATCCGGGTTCGGCACCACCACGGCCCGCACCGTCACCTCGTCCTGCGACACATTAAACGACTCGATGATGGACTCGAAGATATGGATGGTCTCCCTTTTCCTCAAAAAAAACGTCAGCTCAACGGGCGTCCTCTCCTCGACCCGGCTCCCGTCCTGCCGCTTCCCGGCGGCTGTCGCACAAAAAAACAGGACTACCCCCAGCACCGCCGCCCTCTTCCAGAACCGTTTCCGTTTCATCCGACCGTCCCCCCTCATTCCTTCCCGTGCAAGTTCCCCGCTCCCTTCAAAACCCCCCGTATCCCTTCCGGAAAAGACTTCGCCATCCCCGCAAGGAAGCCATGATGGAAGCAGACAAAAGAGGGATTATTCCATTAATAATGAAGATTATCAATGGAACAGTCCCTTTGCTGCTCTCTGCTAAAATCGTTCCTCTAAGCCATTTCTTTCGGATTGCCCTCATTTGTTCCGTCCGTCTCCGTGCCGGAATCAAAGCCGACGGGCTACCCTTCCTTATACAGGTTCCGAATGTCCTTCAGGAATCTCCGGTATTCCTTGATCACTGCGGGCGGCCCCTCAAGGCGCACCTGGCAGCCGAAACCGGCCAGCCAGCCGTAAAAATCCCCGCCCGGTCTTACTTTCAGCTTGAGCAACGCATTCCCTCTCCGCTTCCCCGCCTTCACCTTGATCAGGTTTCCGCCAAGCTCTCGCAGGATGCGTCTCGCCGTCTCGTCCTCGCAGGAAATCTCCGCCTTCGTATCACCAAGGGACAGCCAGTCCGGACGGCGTGCCAGGGCGTTCCCTTCCGAACGGCTTCCTGGAACGTCCGCCTCCGGACGATCTCCCGGGGCATCCCCCTCCGAACGGCTTCCCGAAACGCCCACTTTTGGACGACTTTCCGAAACCGTCTCGCGCGCCCCGGCGGCGGACGGCGCCTCCTCCCCGCCTTCCGGAAACTGTTTTCCGCCGGATGCCTCCAGATAATATCCGGCCATGCGGCCCCTCCTGGCGGCGATGGGATAGCCGAATTTCCTCAGGGCCTCCAGGTCGTCATAAATCCGCTTCCGTTCCGCCTGGATGCCATGGGCGGCAAGTTCCCCCAGGATGTCCCTCATCGTCACCACATGGGCTTCGTCACTTTGCTCCAAAAGCTTCAGTATGTACAAAATCTTCAGTTTCTGATTGGCTGCCCTCGCCATAACCCAGCCTCCTTCCGCAAATAGCCCCATGCAGCATCCGCTCTCAATATCTGTTGTATACATGTACCAGGAAACCCAGGAAATTCATCTCTTTCTGCCCCATCTGTCCCTTTTTCAGACGCCATTTCCAATTGTCGCCCAGGGTGGAAGGGAAATTCATCCTGGCCGAATTATCCAGCCCCAACACATCCTGGGCCTGAAAGATCACCACGTCCGCAATGCTTCCGTAAGCCTGCCGGAACAGGCCCTCCACAATGTCGTCCCTGTTTCTGGTGCCAAGCAGTTCAAACAGATACGTCAGCACTTCATCCGATTTGTCACAGAACAGTCCCGTCAATGTCTCATTGTCGTGGGTTCCGCCGTAAGCCACACAGTTGGATGTCCTGTAATTGTGGGGCAGATGCTCATTGGACGGATCACCGTCAAAGCCAAAGGCCAAAACCTTCATTCCCGGATATCCGTTTTCTTTGAGGAGCTTGCGCACCTCGGGCGTCACCGTGCCCAAATCCTCGGCTATAATCTTCATCTCGCCGGCTTCCTCGTTGATCACATCCGTAAGTTTCGTTCCGGGGCCGGGCTGATAGGAACCTGTCCGGCTGTCCTTTGACCCCCCAGGCACCGCATAATATCTGGTGATCCCGATGAAGTGATCGATCCGGAGCGCATCGTAAAGTCCCCTGGAGGCTGCGATCCGCCTGCGCCACCAGGTAAAGTCGTCCTTCTCCATGGCGTCCCAGTCATAAAGAGGATTGCCCCAGAGCTGTCCCGTATCGCTGAACGCATCCGGCGGCACTCCGGCAATAAACTTCGGAAGCAGGTTCTCCTCATCCAGCTGGAACAGTCCCGGATGGCTCCACACGTCGGCGCTGTCGAGAGCCGCGTAAATCGGAATGTCCCCGATGATCTGAATCCCCTTCTCCTTGGCATAAGCTTTCAGCTTCTTCCACTGGCGGAAAAAATGATACTGGCAGAAGTTCCAAAAATCGATTTCCTCCTTCAAAAGCTCCCGGTATCTGGCCAGGGCTTCCTCCTTTCGGAACCGGATGTCTTCATCCCAGAGAAGCCAGCTCTCACTCTCAAACTGCCCCTTACAGGCCATGTAAAGGCTGTAATCCTCCAGCCAATATGCCTGCGCCTCCTGGAACGCCCTAAATTCTTCCGTTTCTCTGTGGCCGCTGTGCGCAAACGCCTTTTTCAGAACCCGAAACCGATTCCGGTAAATATCCTCATAGGAAACGGAATCCTCCCTGTCCCCCCAGAACAGCTTCTCGGCATCCCACTGCTCTAAAAGTCCCTCCTCCATCAGCATTTCCAGATCGATAAAGTAAGGATTCCCCGCAAACGCAGAAAAAGATTGATAGGGGCTGTCCCCATAGCTGGTCGGCCCCATGGGCAGTACCTGCCAGTACTTCTGCCCCGCGCTCTTTAAAAAGTCTACAAATTCGTAGGCAGCCTTTCCAAAAGTCCCGATTCCATAGGGAGACGGAAGGCTGGTAATCGGGAGCAGAATTCCCGCCCCTCTCTCCAAAGTCTGACTTTTCATCTCTCGTTCCCTCGCTTTTGTTTTTCTATTATTATACTGAAAAATCAAAAAACATACAACAAAAACCTTACTCTTCCTCTAAAAACAGCCGGCCGCGCCGTTTATTTTAAAAACAATTTCAGCAGCCGTTCCTTTCCCCTGGTGTAAGGCTGATAACGGATCGGCATATCGAGCCAGTTATACTTCTTCACGATGCTCTTCTCGTGGCTGAAGGTCTCAAAGCTTTTCTTTCCGTGATAGCTTCCCATACCGCTGTTTCCCACGCCGCCGAAACCCATGCGGGAGGTTGCCAAGTGAATGATAGTGTCGTTGATACAGCCGCCGCCAAAGCTCAGAGAAGACAGCAGTCTCCTCTCCGTCTTCCGGTCTCTCGTAAAAATGTAGCAGGCCAGGGGCTTTTCCCTCTCCTTCACGAAGGCTTCCGCCTCGCCGATCTCCCGGAAGGTGAGCACCGGAAGCACCGGCCCGAAAATCTCCTCCTGCATGACAGGCGCTTTTGCTGTCACCCCGTTAAGTACGGTCGGAGCTATCTGCAGCGTTTCCCGGTTCCTTTCGCCGCCTGTCCGGATCTCCATTCCCTCAAGCAGCCCGCTTACCCGCTCAAAATGCTTCTCGTTGACGATTCTCGGGTAAGCCGGGTTTTCCAGAGGATTTTCTCCATACATCTTTTTTATCGCCTTTTCCAAAAGCCCCAAAAACGGTTCCTTCACGGACTCCTGGATGAGCAGGTAGTCGGGAGCCACACAGGTCTGCCCCGCATTTAAAAACTTTCCGAACGCCAGCCTCCTGGCCGCAGTCTTGAGATCCGCAGTCTCATCGATGATGCAGGGACTTTTTCCGCCCAATTCCAGAGTCACCGGAGTCAGATACCGGGACGCCTTTTCCAAGACCAGCCGCCCCACCTTCACACCTCCGGTAAAAAAGATATAATCAAACCGCTGTTCCAGAAGGGCCGCATTCTCTTCCCGTCCTCCTTCCACAACTGCCACGTACTCGGGCGGGAACACCGCCTCCACCAGTTCCCTTATCACTGCGGAGACCCGGGGCGCATAAGCGGAAGGTTTTAATATACAGCAGTTTCCCGCCGCAATTGCCCCCGCAAGGGGCTCCATGCACAGCATAAACGGATAATTCCAGGGAGACATCACAAGAGCCACCCCGTAAGGCTCCGCCACCGTGAAGCTCTTTCCGTGGAAATGGGCCAGCGGCGTCAAATGTCTTTTCGGCCTGGCATAGCTCCTCAAATGCTTTTCCAGATAGCCGATCTCCGACAGTACAAGCCCCGTCTCCGTCATATAGGACTCAAACTCCGATTTATTCAGGTCCCGTTTCAGAGCCTCATGGATCCGCCCCTCCTGCCGCTTCACCTCCTCTTTCAGCTCCTTAAGCATCTCCAGGCGAAAATCCACAGGCTTTGTCTTACCCGAATTAAAATACTCTCTCTGCTTTTTTACAAGCTCCCCTATATTCATCCATTCCATCCTTTCCGCGATTCTTTCGCTGCGTGTCACCGAAAGAACCTACCGCCGGCAGCTTCTTCGGATGCTTGGCACCGAAAAGGCTTCCTGAACGGAAGCCTCCTCTTATGTCTCATGAAAAATCCTGCAAAACAAAATGGTTCATTTTTTCTCACCGGCAGTATTTGCCTTTTTCCCAACCACCAAAAGCACTGCTGCCAGCATAACCAGGCCGACAAGCGTCCCAATCCATCCGTTTGCTGCAATACCTCCCGCCAGGAAGCCCACCAGGCAGCATCCGGCTACGGTCAGCGCATAGGGGATCTGCGTCGAGACATGGTTGATATGATTGCACTGAGCCCCCGCGGAAGCCAGGATCGTCGTATCGGAAATGGGCGAAATGTGATCGCCGCACACGGCTCCTGCCAGAATGGCCGCCGTAGTAATGGTCAGCATATTGATATCTGCCGTTCCCACCACCTGGACCGCGATGGGGATCAGAATACCGAAGGTTCCCCAGGAAGTTCCGGTGGCAAAGGAGAGCCCGGTGGCGACCACAAACAGGATCGCCGGGAGCAGCATGCCCACCAAGGCGCTGCCGCCGACCACGCCACTGACAAAGCCGCCGATATTCAGGTAGTCTTCATTGCACACGCCGGACAGGGTCCAGGCCAGGCAGAGAATCATAATCGCGGGGGTCATGGCCTTAAATCCCTCCACAAAACTGTCGCAAAACTCCCGGAAGGTGATGACCTTTCTCGGCAGGTACATGACAAACACCACGACCAGAGTAAAGAAGGATCCCAACACCAGGCTCTTTGCGGAATCGCAGTCGGCAAAGGCATTCACAATCCCCACGCCGTCCAGAAGCCCGCCCGTGTAGAGCATGGCAGAGATACAGAAAACAATCAGCACCGCAATGGGAAGAACCAGATCGATCACCTTTCCGTTTCCGGTCACCTCTAAGCCCTTGTCGCCGCTAGTCTCTTCGCCCTCCGTCTTAATCCTCGCCTCATATGCCCGCATGGTTCCATAGTCCACATTGCGGATAATGAGATAGAGCATAAAAAGGATTGTGAGTAGCGCATACAGATTAAAGGGAATGGTCCGCAAAAACAGATTGAAGCCGTCGACCCCGCAATTCTCCGGCAGGGAAGAGCCGACTGCAGCCGCCCAGCTGGATATGGGGGCAATGATGCAGATCGGCGCCGCCGTGGCGTCAATAATATAGGCCAGCTTCGCCCGGCTCACCTCATATTTATCCGTCACCGGCCGCATGACCGTCCCCACCGTCAGGCAGTTGAAATAGTCATCCACAAAAATCAGCGAGCCCAGAAGCACGGTGGAAAGCTGCGCCCCTTTTTTGGACTTGATTGCCCTGGAAGCCCAGTCCCCATAAGCCCTGGAAGCCCCCGACTTGGTAATCAATGCCACCAGAATTCCCAAAAGCACCAAAAATATCAGGATATTCACATTGCCGCCGATCTTGTCCCCCATAATAGTAAAGGCCGTCTCCACCGACGTCACCGGATTGAGGCCTGTGATCAAAAGCGCCCCCGACAGAATGCCGATCAGCAAAGACAGATAGACCTCCTTCGTGATCAGCGCCAGCGCAATCGCCACAACCGGCGGCAAGAGCGCCCATACTGTTCCTGCCATACTTTTCGTTCCTCCTTCATCTTGTAGTTTTTTTGTCTCTCTATTCCAAACGCAGAAAGCCTTTTGATATCTCCTCCCGCTCATCGGCCCCGAGTTCCACCCATTTGGAATAAGGGACGTCGCAAAGGCTCATGGCCGTTTGGCAGACATGGCAGTCCGCTTTCAGAAGCTTTGATACCATTCTTGTCCTTCCGCATTCCGGACATATAAATACCCGAATCACTTTTCTCTCCCGTCAATATAGTCTACAGCTCCCGGCCCGGACGTACGCGGTACGGGCCGATTCCGGCCGCAAGCCTCCGCTCTGAACTTATTCTCCCAGCTTTGTAAGCTTCGCTGCCTGGTCGGCTGCAATGCAGGCGTCGATGATCTCCTGGATATCCCCGTTCATAATCTTATCCAGCTTATAAAGGGTCAGGCCGATGCGATGGTCCGTGACTCTCCCCTGGGGAAAATTGTAGGTGCGGATTTTCTCCGAGCGGTCCCCGGTGCCGATCTGGCTCCGCCTTGCCTCCGCCTCGGCGTCGTGGGCTTTCTGGCACTCCATATCATAGAGCTTTGCCCTGAGCAGGGCAAAAGCCTTCGCCTTATTCTGAAGCTGAGACTTCTCCGTCTGGCTGTAGACCACGATCCCGGTGGGGTAATGGGTCAGCCGCACCGCCGAGTCGGTGGTGTTGACACACTGCCCGCCGTTTCCCGATGCCCGCATGACATCGATGCGGATATCCTTCTCGTCAATCTGTATATCCACGTCCTCCGCCTCCGGCATAACCGCCACCGTGATGGTAGAGGTGTGGATCCGGCCGCCGGACTCCGTCTCCGGCACCCGCTGCACCCGGTGCACACCGGACTCATATTTCATAAGGGAATAGGCGCCCTGGCCCCGAATCATGAAGGTCACGCTCTTCATGCCCCCGATTCCGATTTCGTCGGCCTCCATAAGCTCCAGCTTCCACCGTCTGTTCTCCACGTAATGCGCGTACATCCGGTAGATCTCCGCCGCAAAGAGAGCCGCCTCATC
The DNA here is from genome assembly GCA_910588815.1 of uncultured Lachnospiraceae bacterium. Lineage (GTDB taxonomy): Bacteria > Bacillota > Clostridia > Lachnospirales > Lachnospiraceae > Lientehia. The sequence continues at coordinate 24,399 of CAJUQY010000020.1, forward strand.
GCCGCCGGCCCCCGCGCGGATCTCCACAATCACATTTTTATCATCGTTGGGATCCCTGGGAAGCAGGAGAACCTTCAGCTGTTTTTCAAGCTCCGTGATCTTCTCCCTGGCCGAGGAAAGCTCCTCCTTGAGCATTTCCCTCATTTCCTCGTCACTCTCGCCCTCCAGCATGGAAAGACTATCCTCTGCGTCCTGTTTTGCCCCCTTATATTCTTTATAAGCCTCTACCACAGGGGAAAGCTCCGTCTGTTCTTTCATAAGCTTCCGGAACTTTGTCTGATCTTCCACCACATAGGGATTATTCAGTTCCTCCAGAATCTCTTCAAAACGAATGAGAATATCGTCCAGCCTGTCAAACATAGCCGACCCTCCTTGTCCATTTTTATTCCGGGCTCACCGCCCTCACCACCCGGTCGTTCCCCGCCAAATCCTTAAGCACCTCTATATGAAGAAAGCCGGCTTCCCGGAACAGCCTCGGCACCGTCTCTCCCTGATCCCAACCAATCTCCAGATAAATCCGTCCGCCGGGAAACAGATGGTTTGCCGCCTCTTCCCTGATCCGCCGATAAAAAGCCAGCCCGTCGCCGCTCCCGTCCAGCGCGAGTCTCGGTTCATACTCCTTTACCTCCGGCATGAGCCTCTCAAGCTCTCCGCTTGGTATATAAGGCGGATTGGAGACAATACAATCAAACCGTTCCCCGGAAAGCGCTTTGAATAAATCTGATTCCACAAGCCGGCAGTCTTCCGCGAGTCCAAAACGCCGGACGTTTTCCGCCGCCACCCCAAGCGCTTCCGGCGATATATCGCTTAAAACGACCTCGATCCCGTCCTTCCCCGCCTCCGCCCTATCCCCTGCGGGCCTCTTCTGCCGCATGCATATGGCTAAGCTTATACCGATGCAGCCGGAACCGGTGCAAAGATCCAAAAGCCGATAGGGTCTAGCCGCCCCCCGCTCCCCCTCAAGCACCGTCTCCGCCAAGGTCTCCGTATCCTGCCTGGGAATGAGCACATGCCTGTTGACGAAAAAAGGAAGCCCCATAAACTCCTGGCTCTCCAAAAGCTGCTGCAGGGGAATTCTCTTCGCCCGCTGTCCGGCCAGCCGCCTAAACTCCTTCACGGCTTCTTTCGCATCCTCCGGAATCTCTGTCTCCATATACCGGAAATACGTCCCCTTATCCATGGAAAAACAATGGGAAAACAGATACCAGGCATCTAACTCCCCCTCCGGCACCCCGGATGCGAGGAGGGCTTTTTCTCCCTCCTTCAAAAGCTCCCTGTAGCGCATCACGCTTCCCCGCCGGAAGTTTTCTCTTTCCCCGCATTCTCCGAGGCTTCCGGGAATGTCCTGCCAAAATTCTCCCTCTCGTAGGCTCTCCAATCAAAGACTTCCTCCACGGAACGGATCGCCACCTCAATCATATCGTCCTCCGGCTCCCTGGTAGTCAGCCGCTGGAGAAGGAGCCCCGGCTTGCTGATCAGATTGATCAACCAGTTGTCACTCCTCCCGGCAAGCTTCAAAATCTCATAGGAAATTCCTGCGATGACCGGAATCAGCAGAATCCGCAGTACAATTTTCAGCCATACCTGATCCACCTGGATCACCATGGAAAAGAGAATGCTCACGAAGACCACAAAGAGCAGAAAGCTGGTTCCGCAGCGCTTGTGCTGCTTGGAACTCTTCCTCACATTTTCCACCGTCAAATCCAGGCCGTGTTCTACACAGTTGATACATTTATGCTCTGCTCCGTGATACATAAATACACGGCGGATATCTTTCATTAAAGAAATTAAAAGCACATAGCCCACAAAGATTGCCAGACGGATCACACCCTCCAGAAATCCCATAAGCGCCCGGGACGTCACAAAGCTCCGGAACAAATTGGACAGGAACATGGGAAGCACAAAAAAAATCCCAAGAGCCAGCACCACCGCCAGAGCCATGGCAAAGCCCATCATCAGGCTCTCCCCCATTTTGCCCTCCTTCTCCTCCCCGCCGTCATGTTCTGCAGCTTTCTGTTTCTTTTCTCCCGCCTCATCCTCTTCTTCATAAAAGCCGGCGGAAAAGCTCAGAATTTTCATGCCCAGCCGCATAGAATCTATAAAATTAAAGATCCCCCTGACAAAAGGAATATTCAGCGCCTTATGTTTTTTGGTAAAGGTCTGCCAGGTATCCTTTGCCACCTCGATCTCCCCGTCCGGCTTCCTCACCGCCACTGCGTACATGTCCTGATTCTGCATCATAACGCCCTCAATGACCGCCTGGCCGCCGATCCCTGATGACTTCATCCGGTACGTCCTCCTCTAACTGTTTTATGGGAAACCCCTCCGGATTCCCCATATAGCTAAAAAGGCTGAGATTCCACAATATCCGAAATCTCAACCTCATCTCTGTGCAATGCCTATTTCCCTGCGTTTACTCCGTACTTACGGTTAAACTTCTCGATACGGCCTCTTGCAGACGCCGCCTTCTGCTGGCCTGTGTAGAACGGATGGCATTTGGAACAGATCTCTACGTGAATGTCCCCTTTGGTAGAACCGGTCACAAACTCGTTGCCACAGTTGCACACAACCTTTGCCTGATGATACTCAGGATGAATCCCCTCTCTCATGTCTTTCACCTCTCTCACTGCAATTTTTATCCTTTGGCGAATGCCGCCTATCTATCTGGACACTATAAAACAGCGAACATTATTATATCATACAGAAGCCCCAAATGCAAGCATTTTTTGCCCGTTGTTTCCCGTTTTGCCTCCTAATTTCCGGCCTTCCTCTCAAAACTCTCTGCCTGGACCAGCTCGTCATCCGTCGGATAGCAGGCGACGGTGACGTAGTCTCCCACATCAAGGATAACGGCTTCCGGGTAGTCCTTTGCGCTTACCATATAATATGCCTTCCCCTTCTCCAGCTTCAGGAAATAAACCGTATTTCCATCCATGTCGGCGGCACGGATCTCTTCCACCTTCCCCGACACGCTTACGGTCTCCTCTTCCGGTTCCGGCCCGTCAGGCTCATCACTTAAGATCTGGTTCTCCACCAAAAGCTCTTGATAGCGTTTCTGGCAGTCGGCGACCGTACCTCCCGTGGCCACGATCTGGTACTGCTGCACATTGACCATGGCGTACATTTTTACCAAGCCGGCCGCGTCCTTCAGAGCCATAAAATACGTGGGCTGGTCGGAAATATTTAAGAGCAGCGGGAAAGTCGCCCTGTAGCTGAACTGCTGGACCGCCCCCTCCGCCGAGGACATCGCCGAATATTCCTCCGCCCCGGCACAGGAATAATAATGTGCCTCCTTGGTTCTCTGGTTCACCAGGATAAAGCCGATATTTCCCCGATCCCCGGTAACAGAGGTCACCCCGGTATAGACCCATACGTCATCATCCTGGGCGATAAAATTGTAGCCGTCGGTGGTCTCCGTGCAGTCCGTCTGTCCGAACATGGAATTCCAGAAACCGTTGTGGTATTCTCCGTAATAGTCATACTGCTCCACAATCAGATCCGCCGAATATGCCCGGTCCACCCAGGTGGGAACATCCCCGATGTCATAATACTCCGTGTCTCCGGTGACCGCGTTCATGAGGACCGCCCCCTTGATATCCGTTCCGTCAAAAAGGCCGATCCTCTTCTCGATCACCGACGCGATCCAGTAAGGCGTCCCGTCGTCATCGATCTCAAAATTCACATCGTCAAACATAAGCGTCGGATAGGAAAACCGCAGATGGCGCATCAAATCCCGGCTGAAATACTCCGAAGGCGAATATTTAATGCCTTCTTCCAGCCGAACCACCTCCACCTCCTGAGTCCTCATGTCGATGCGCACATAGGCAGGGATCCCCGCCCCCCGATTGTTCCACCACTTGAAGAAATCATTGTAATTCAGATAATTGACCCGGACAGGATTCCCCTGGTAATTGATCTGGGCCGAAGCGTCGTCCACGGCAAACTGGCTCACCAGATCGCTCAATTCTCCCAGCTTCCGATTTGCCAAATTGTTGGCCGAGTCCTCATCCAGGAGAGGGATCTGATTCCAGCTGATCTCCGATACCTCCTCCGCGAAATCCCCCGTATTCATGGGCATCAGTTCCGAGTAGGCCTTCGCCCGAAACACAACAAACCCGAAAAGAGAACCCACGACCATCACCAGGACTGACAGGACCACGAGCGCCAGAGGCACGGCCAGATTTTTCTTCGTATAAGCCATATACTCCTTCGCCGTGCCGGCCCTGAAGCCCTGCAAAAGCACCATGCAGACCGCAAACACGACGCTGAGCAAAATGATAAAGGTATAAAGCTCCCGGTTGTGGATATTGAGCGCCGGCAGCTTGATATAAAAGTAGATTCCGCCGAATGCCAGCGTGACAAGAAGGCTTAAAAGCACCCTGGTCACCGGGCCGCCCTTGGGCTTCCTGGGCCGTATAATCTTCTCCTTCCGCTCCGATTCGCCGCCCGGCTGCCCGCCCATCATCATCTTAAAATCAAAAATGTTCATATTTTTTTCCTTTCCGCAGATCTTTCTTCCGTTTCTGCCGTCACTTCTCCTGCCCGATCACCAGCCGGATAAACTCAATCAGGCTTTCCGTCCCCTCCTCCCGATACAGGGTTTCCCTGGCAAGGACCGGCCGGTCCGTAATAATATTGTCCACCTGAAGACGTTTCATCCTGCCAAGCTCTCCCTGGGTATTGACTGTCCAGGCATGGATTTTCTTTCCGAAGGCATGGGCGCTGTCCACCAGATTTTCGGTGACAAAGCCGGAGCGGATACTGAAGAAGTCGATGTTTTCATCTTCAAAATAGGTACCGTAAGCCGCCATCAGAATATACCCCGTTTCCATCTCGGGACTCCGTTCCTTCACCTCCTTTAAATATCTGTAGCTGGTGGAGCTTAAGACCACCTGTCCCTCCATGTTGTACTCTTCAATCAGCTTAAGTGTCTCCTCCACCAGCGTGTCACTGTAATGATCCGCTTTCAATTCGATATTCATATCGATCCGCCCCTTGCATGCCTCCAGAGCCTCCGCCAAAGTGAGAATCCCGGTTCCCGCAAATTCTTCCGAAAACCAGCCTCCAAAATCCATCAAGAGCAGGTCGCCGTAGGTATATTCCCACAGTCTCCCCTTCTCTCCTGTAATCCGTTTCAGGCTTGGATCATGGAAAACCACCACTACGTCATCTTTCGTCTCCTGGACATCAATCTCCACATAATCAGACATGCTGTCGATGGCCGCCTCAATGGCCGGCAGCGTATTTTCCGGAGCCTTGTAGGAATACCCCCGGTGGGAGGTGATCTTTGTCTCTGAGATAGCTCCTCTGACCGCCGCTATGGCGCCGCTGTGGATCCGGTCGTAAGTGTATAGAATACCGGAAAGCGTCAGGCTCACAGCCAGAAAAACCGTCGATATCTTCCTCACCCCTGCGGGAAAGGAGTAATGATAAGGCGGAATCTCCCAGCGGTATTTTTGATCCGCATACCGGTACAGAAGAAACGTCAGAGCAGCCGTATTCAAATAAATCCCCACCGCGGAGACCACCACCAGAGCGCCGATGTCAATCCCTCTGCTGATTGTCAAAGCCAAGGCCAGTTCTATCATTTTGTCCGCAAAAAGCATCACCAGGAGAGCGGCGAATACCTTGAAGACAAATTGTCCCACCAGATAGAACATCCAGGAAAAGAGATTCATCCCAAACAAAAAGAGGGCCACGGAAAGCCATTTTTTCCGGAGCAGCTTAAGGCTTTCCTCCCTGGAATCCCGAAAACGAAAATCAAGCAGGGTGGAAATCGCCGGGACGAAAAGATGCAGAATGGCCACGCCGAGCAGCGCTGCCCAGAAAAACCATGCGGCAATCTGCACGATAAGCTTTCCCTCAAGTCCGTTCAGGATATAGTTCAAAGGCCGGATATGCTTAAGAAGCCTTATGAGAAGCCATCCCTGTGTCAGAAGATAATAGCCGGCATTCAGAAACAGGACCCGAAGATTGCCGGTCTGAAATAACTCGGCCAAATTCTTCACGCCGAAAAACAAAAGCTTTAAAGGGCTGATCTTCTCCTTCGCCACTCCTGCCTGAAAAATCGTATAGAGGGCGCAAATCTCCACGTTAGCAAAAAGGAAACAGAGAAAAAGAAATAAAACCAGAATCAGAACCGTCTCCGGAGAAAGGAAAAACCGCAGGGCATTCCTCGCGGTCAGATAACTGAACCCGGACCGTTTCAGGGCAAAAGCCACCCCATGGCCTGCCATTTCAATCAAAATAAAGGCCACAAAGATCCGGTATACAATTTCAAAAATCAGGATACTGCCCCGGTTTACCCGGAGCATATCCCTGAAACTGCGAAGAACACTCCGCATCCCCATCACTCCAGACTACTGGTTCTTTTCCCGGCTCATCTTGAAAGCCCTGGAAAGCTTAATGGGATTTCCGTACATCAGCGTGCCCATGCGGTAAATCTTCGCCCCGACTGTGGCGACCACCAAAATGGTTCCGGCCAGGAGGAGGAAGGAAAGCGCAATCTCTAAGAAGGCCACATTCCCCATAGCCACCCGCACAAACATGCCGTAGGGCGAGGTGAAAGGAATGAAGGAGAGAACCTTCATCACAATGCCGTCGCTGTTTTGCAGATTGAACATGGTCAGAAGAAATGCCGCAACAAACAGGAACATCACCGGCCCGGCGTTTCGGCTCACATCCTCTGTCTTGGATACCAGGGCACCCAGCACGCCGTAACAGAAGGCATAGAGGATATATCCGAACAGGCCAAACATGGCGAAAGCCAGAAGCACGCTTCCCGGAATGTGGAATACGAAATCCAGCATCCCTCCCCATGCCTCCCGGTTAAACTGATAGGAGACCAGGGCCGCGCCGATCATAACGCCTGTCTGTACAAAACCTGCCGCCGCCCCCGCAAGCACCTTCCCGAAAATCAGGCTGTTGCTGGACGTACTGGTCACAAGAATCTCCATAGCCCGGTTGCTCTTCTCCTGTGCCACGGAAACCGCCACGGAATTCCCATATAGTAACACCATAAAATATAACACAAAAATCAACAAATAGGTATACAAAAAATTACTAATGCTGTCTTTTCCCAGCACGATGGTCTCTGAAACAGGTGAAAAACGGTAAATCTGCTCCACGGTCCCGCTGTCGGCCCCGAGTTTTTCAAGCTCACTTTTCCTGTACAGGTAAGAAATCCCCTCCGCAAAGGTTCCCTCCACCGAGTCGCTGAAGCTTCTGTTCTTTACATAATACCGGTATCCCATGAGGGAGTCTACCGCAAAACCGCACCGGGGGCCTCCGGCCTCCTCGCTCTCATCCTCCCCGGAGGCTTTGGCCGCCTCCATCAGTTCCCCGTCCCCGTTTTCCACAAGGCTCTTAAGCTCTTCCTCCGAGGACACTTGCAAAATCCGCGCCGACGGAAAGATTCCGGCCAAAACATCCGGATCTGTCACAGCCCCGGCATCATAGAGATAAATGGTTCCCTCATAGTCACTGACTGCCGCATTTCCGTTTTCCGTGAAGGCGGCTCCCCCGTCCGGCGCCGGCGTCATTTCCGCATTCTCCGTCTCCATATTGCCGCCGGGAAGCCCCGGAATCAGCCCTGACAAGTCAAAAAATGACGGAAGGCTTAAGACAATCACAAACAACAGCGCAAAGCCCGCCGTGATCCCGATAAAAGATTTTGTTTTCACATAATTCAAGAACTCATGTTTCCAGACAATTCCAAACTGTTTCATTCTCCGTCACCTGCCTTTGTCACAAAAATATCATTTAAAGACGGTTCGTACATACCCGTCTGTTCCACATCGATGTCCGTCTCGGAAAGGGCCGCAAGCAGCTTCCGCTTGGCGTCTCCGCACTGTCCCTCCAGAATCAGGTAATTCTTTTTCACCTGTTCCACCCGGACCAGGTGTGAAAACTCTGCCGCCGTCTTCTCTGCCAGCTGTTCCGCAGAGTAATTGACCGCCGACAGCGTCAGCCGATTCATTCCCATCTCATGTTTGATCCCTTTTAAATTGCCCTCCAGCACGATATCCCCATGATTGATAATGGCAATGTCCTCGCAGAACTCTTCCACATAGCCCATCTGATGGCTGGAAAATATGACCAGACGGCCCTTGAGAATCTGTTCCCGGACCACATCCTTGAGAATCTGGGAATTGACCGGATCCAGCCCGGAAAACGGCTCATCCAATATAATAATATCCGGATCGCAGATTAAGGTCTGGGCAAGCTGCACCTTCTGCTGGTTCCCCTTAGACAGTGTCTCCAGTTTCCGGTCCGCATATTCTCCGATCTCCAGCCGGTCAAGCCACCATTTTCCGCTCTCCCTGGCCTCTTTCGTTCCCATTCCCCGGAGCGCCGCCAGATAAACCATCTGATCCAGCACCTTTTTCTGGGGATACAGGCCCCGCTCCTCCGGCAGATAACCGATTTTGTATTCCTTTGGGACAAAAGGCTTCCCGTCCGCAAGCACCTCGCCTTTATTGGGACGGAACACATCCATCAATACCCGGATGGTGGTGGTCTTCCCAGCGCCGTTTCTCCCTAAAAGCCCCAGCGCCCGGCCGCTTTCCACCTCAAAGGAAATCCCGTGCAGAACCTCTTTGTCTCCAAAGCTTTTTCTGATTCCTTTTACTTCAAGCTTCATAAACCTATAATTCCTTTCTTCTTATTTTGGCTGCTATCTGTAAATTTTCTGCCGAAACCCACTTTACCACGGTTCCGGTGAAAACACAAAATTGCATATGTCTGTATTAGAATTGTATCTGTCGGCTGTATCTATATATCTAAAGGAAAAAATATCCGATGAGACCGCCGACAATGCCTCCGAGGAGGCCGGCCATCAGGATCATCACCGCCTGGCCCCCGATGGCCGAGGTGACCCGGATCCCCCCTGTATCATTGATGGGCGCCGCGCTCCCCCTCTTCGCCCGATACAAAATATTCCTGCACTCCACGGCCCCCGCAAATTCCCAGCCGGCCGCCTCTGCCTCCTTAAGGCTTTGAACCTGCCAGTCATTGTTCCGTCCCTCCCAGTCCCGGCTGTCTTTAAACACACTGCCTCCGGCTCTCTTCCTCCGGCGATTGGTCAGATATTTCGTATCCAGCATATAAGAAATCTCCTCCGGCTCTCCCTGCGTGAATACAAAGCGGAACACACGCATATTTTTTAAGTGATAACCGGACGCGGAGCGCCGTTCCAGATACCGCTCCAGACCTCCCACGGTAAAGACCGGACGAAACTTTGTAACCGTATCCTTCTTCCCGTAAATAACCCTCCACTCCTCCAGGGAAAGCTTGAGCTCTCTGCTATAGCGCTCCTTCCAGCACAGAAGGGTCAGGCAGAAAACCAGACAGGCCATCGTGTAAATCATATCAAAGGCCGAGAACCAGCCGACCTCCCCCTCTTCGGGCAGAAGCCAAAACAAAAAGGCAAGCCCCTGCATCAGCACACAGACCCATAAGATTATATGGACCTTGCCGGAAAACATTCTGCCGTAGCGCTCCACCCGCCTCACCCGATCCTCCGGGCTATCGTAGAGCTCATTGGACCCGTCTGCCTCCCAGTCCTTCGCCAGGTAGTAATTCATGCTCTCATCCCGGCAAATCTGCCGCCATCCGGTCTCCACCGCCATATCCATAAAGTCCGACTTCTCCTGGATCTCTTTCCTGGTGGGGTTCTTCTCCAGATCGAACCGCTCCACCTCGTAGACCGTCCGCTTCGGCTCTCTCTTCTCAAACTCATAACGGACTCCCATACGCATATCAGTAAGGAACCAGCCCTGAATGGACATCTCCTCCAGCCAGGCCCGTTCTTCCATGGGGCTCACAAACCACCGAAACACTCTTTTCTTTTCCTGTCTGTTCGCCTGCTCATGCTTCCTCGCCATCTTCCAATCCTCCCTTAAGGATCTCCAGCCCGTTTTTGAGCTGGTACTTTAACCGCTCCGTCTCCAGGAGCAAAAGCTCTCGCCCCGCCTCCGTAATCCCGTAAGTCTTCTTCCCGCTCTCCTGGGAGACAATGGAAATCAGCCCGTCCTCCTGGAGCCTTCCCGTCATGGTATAAAGAGTTCCCGTTCCCAGCCGGATCCGTCCCTCCGTCAACTCATTCACAAACTGCATAATGGCATAGCCATGTCGTGGCTTCGTCACCGCCAGCAGCGTGTAATAGGTCGTCTCAGTCATGGGCCTGTATTTTTTAAGAAGCGTCTCTGCCGCCATATCTTCCTCACTTTTCCACCGCACATCTATGTCGCGCGTCAACATGTCGCATCTCAACATGTCGTTACTCGACATATCGTCCATTGACATAATAGCACGAAAAAAGAAGCCCGTCAAGAGCTTCCTTAAAATCGGCGCCGTGAAAATCAAGCTTAAAGATTTTTGTCATTCACTGTACAAGTCTCAGATAGCCGGCCAATGCACAGAGCGGCACATTTGTCATCCACTCCTGCTTGTTTTCCTTCTTGGGACTGTCAGGCCGAATCCCCCGCTCCGATGTCGTTGCATACGGAAAATTCAGGAAAGTTTGGCGCCCCGGCATACCAATTTGGCCGTCCCTCTGGCATCCTCTCTCCTCCCTCCTTGCCGGAGTCAAAATTCCCTACTCCTCAATCGGACACAACACACTGTTCACATGATATTTGACTCCGATGCGCTGACGCCCGATCACAAATTTCTCATTGATCCGCCTTTGGACCGCCTGACAGTTTTCCCTGGTTGTATTCACCAAAAGCATCAAATACTGCCCTCTTCCATAACGGCACACCGTATCCCCCCTCCTGACAGAATGGCAGATAGATACTTCCAGCCGTTCCGCCAGCTCTTCCAGGATCGTTCCCTCTTTCATCGGCCGTCCTCTGCTGTCCATAATCGTGCAGAGCATCAGATAGACAGACTGGCCGCCCCGCTCCATTATCCGCTTTACCATATGGTAAATCCCCCGAAACTCCGGATAGGCACACAGATAGCCGCCTTCTCTCACTTCAGTCCCTTCCGCCAATTCCTCCTGGATTGCATCCAAAAGGGCGTACTGGTGGTTCATCTGTTTCCCCAGCCGCTCCAGCAGCTTCTCCAGCCGGCCATCCGGCCTGACCCCCTGTTCCTGGACATAAAGCTCCACCGTATCGTCGTACAGCTTCCTCGCCTCCTCATACTGTCCCATAGAGGTGTAGGCTTCCATGATCAGGACTTCCCAGTCCGCAAAAGGACTGACCGCGGCAGCATGTGTCCCAAGCTTTTTCAGGCAGGGCCAGTCCTGTCGTTCCCGGAGCAGCTCTGCCGCCTCCTCCACGGCCCCGAAAAACATTTGTCTGAACCGTCTGGCCTCCTGAGCCGCCCAGATAACCGCCGCCTGCTGAGGCAAAAACTCTCCTCTGTAGAGATAACAGGCTTCTAAAAGATATCTCAGCTTCGTTCTTGAGTGTTCTTCCTTCTCTGCCTTTTGGATAAGCTCTTCAAATCTGGCAGAATCCTCCGAAACGGCAATTTTCTCCGTCCAGTAATAAATCCCCTTTTTTTGTACAATGTAAGAAACATCCGGCAGGCAGGCCTTTTGCAGCTTCTTCTTAGCATTATAAATCACACTTCGCATAGCGTTGTGGATATTGTCAATTTCCCGCTCACCAAACAAAACCTCCTCCAGAAGCTCCCTGCTCACCCCCTTTTCCCTGTAATGCAAAAGGAGCTGCATCAGATAGACGAACTGAGATTCCCTGGTTTTCGACGCACCGGCCAGACGTGTCCCCTTCCATGTCATAGAAAATCCACCGAACATTTGTACCTGCAGGGTCTCTCTTTCTTCGTCCTTTTTATACTCCATCCCCCTTTTCCCCTCCCTGTTTTTCCAGGATTCCCCCCAGCATACGAAGCAATACTCCGCCAACGGCAAACAGCACCGCGTAAATTTTTCCGGCCGTGCCGGACAGCACCGTCATCAATACCCCCGCATAGGGAATATGGAAAATTTCTTTCCCAATCAGGCTCCCGTAGGGCGTCGGCGTCATATCCTCCGTCCGGTTGGCATCTCCCTTGGTAATAAATTCTTTTTCTTCCGGATGATTCTGGGCAACCCGGTGTGTGATCACCGAACCGTTTTTCTGAAAAGCAATGATATCCCCTGTCTCAATCTCCTCCGGAGAAGCCGCTTTCACATAAATGGCACTGCCCACGGGAATCGCCGGCTCCATGCTCCCGCTGACCACCTCATAAACCTCCCAGCCGACCGCCCTCGGAAGCGTCAGAGGCAGAAAAGCCAGAATAATTGCGATTAAAATAAAGGTTCCGATAAACCTGCAAAGGGCAGGAAATCGTTTCCTGCTCCTTTTTCCGGAAGAACCTTCCGGCTGCATTGATTCTATTGTCATGATTTGCTTTCCTTTTTCTTTCTCTTGCGGAACAATAAGAAATACCACAAAGCTGCTCCTGCGATTGCCGCTCCTGCCACAAGAATCACCGGCACCGGGATTCCCAAAAGCGTTGCGTTTCCGCTGAAAATACCTCCTGCCAACGGTACATCTTCATCGTCCAGATCCTTGATTTCCTCAGGCAGATCAGACAGCGGCACATTCTCCTCATCAATATCCCGGGCATCATCCTCTGTCCCGTTCTCATTGCCCGGATTCGGTGCAGCGGGCACTTCCTCCTCCGGTATCACAGTGGCCACCTCTTCCGGCGCTGCAGGCGCAGGGGCCGGTACCGCAGGAGCTTCCTGGGTCGGCGCCGAGGACGTTTCCGTCTCCGGCTGCGCGGCCGCGGGAATGGGCGTATACACAAAAGTAAATTCATTATCCGCCGCATTCGCGGACAAAGTCTGTGTCAGATTATAAGCCTGGGGACGGTAATCGTCTATATAAAGATAGGCAACCACCGGCTTATCCCCCACATTTCCGTAATAAGTTTCGCTCTCGGCCAGGGCATTTCCCGCCTCATCCACATAATTGACTGTGTAAGAAGTCCTGTTGCCCCAAATCCCGTAGGCCACTACATAGTCCTGATCCTCCGTCACCGTGAAGGTCAGCCTGCCGACAGTATTGTTGTCCTCTCCGCTTCGGCGGATCCCCTTGAAATAATATTTGCTTCCGTCCTTTAACACTACGGAATTCCGATTAAATGTAACCTGATCCCCGTAATGAAGGCCCTCGAGAACCACCACCTCTTCCCCGTTCAGAGATCCCTGCCGGCCGGAGAAAAAGCGCACCTTATAGGTATAAGGCCCCGTCCCCTCAGCCGCCAGAGCGGAAATGGCAAAAAGGCAGAGCATGCAAAACGAAACCGACATACAAAAAAACCGTCTCCATCTTTTCATCCTACGCTCCCCTCCTTCTTCCTCCTCTTGCCCTCTCTCCACTGGAAGACACAAAACAGCAGCAGCACGAGTCCGCTTCCGGTCATGGCCACGGCCAAAAGCACCGGACGGCTCTCGTCACCTGTCTTAATCAGCTTCCCCGGTGTTTTCGGTGTCCCGGGGGTCTCAGGTGTCTCAGGCGCCGCCGGAGTATCGCCCCGAAGCTCCACCGCAAAATTCATCTGCAAATCCGCCAGCGTATCCTGATAATCATTTCCCTGGGTCTCTCCATCCAGGGCGACCTCCAAAGTAACCGTTCCCTTCTGCCCGCTTCCCAGGGTATCCAGATAAAAATAATCCTGCAGGGCATTGGTCGCCTCATGGAGGCCCTCCCCTGCCGCGCCCGCATTCTCACCGCCGACAGTCTCACTGTCAAAGAGCACGGTTTCTGTACCGTTCTTATCTGTATAAGTCAGACGGTACGTGTATGCGCCGCCGCCGGTGGCCGAATTGGCGCTCCTGTCCTCCAAAGAATAAAGGACCTTATTCGTCATATACCAGTCTGTGGTTTCCTTGTGCTCATTTTCAAGCTTTAACTCAATGAATATATTATCGCCTGGCTGTAAACCACTCACCACCTCGTCCAGGTCAGCTGTCTTAAAGGTACTCTCCATCTCCTCCTCAGGAGTGAAGGCCACATGCCAGTTATCATCGCCATAATAGGTTTCCGCATGGGCAACGGTGATACATCCGAGAAACAGCCCAAGCGCCAAAACCAAACCAATTCCTTTCTTTCCCATGCGATCCTCCTTAATTCAGGCTCAGCATGCCATTGCTGACAGTCACGTTTTTCCCCCATGCACTTAAGATTGCATCCTCTGCATTGTGCTCCTGCACGGCATCCACCTTCGCCTCAATCCGAAACTGCATCCCGTCGTAATCATAGGTGGTGGTAATGGTCGTATACCCACCTGTCTCTTCCACCTTCTGATGCACCTTCGTAGCGACCATGTCATCAATGGTGAGCGTATCGGCAAACAACGGAGTCTCCGACACCCCCTCGCCCTCGGCATACAAAAGCTTATTGTAATACAACACGGTCCGTTCCGGTGTGGATGCCGCCTCGTCCAACAGCCAATCCGTATCCAGATTGACCAGGTGGAGATCAATAAGCTCCGGGGACAGATTCTGCAGTTTCGTCCCATCCCCATCCGTCCAATACTTATAGATCGTCACACGGACATACTGATTAATGGTTCCGCTGTTGGCCACATTCAGCTCTTCCTGATAAGTCTTCCCCAGCTTCAAGGGCTCCCCGTCGTCCAGCATATGTGAAAGGAGAACGCCTGTATTCTCGTTCCAGCTTCCGTTGGCAGAGCTGTTATAATCCCGCCAGGAAACCCGCTCCCCGTTCTCTTGAAGGGAAACTCCGATATCATACATCTGCACTCTTGATGCATAAGTCTCGGAATAGTAAGTCAGCGCCGCCCTCGTGCCCTCCACAGAACCAAAAATCAAAAGGATCATGGCGGCTGCGAACATCACCGCCGTCACTGCAGGCGGAAAAAGCTTTTTAGGTCTTCTCAACTTCACGATTCCTCGCCTCCTTCCACTCTGACACTGTCAAGGACTTCATCCCAGTCGGCCCGGGGCGTCCCGTCCGCGTCATACCTGACCGGCGCGCTTTCATAGACCACAACCACATGGAAGCTGTCGCCCTCTTTTGCATCCTTCGGAATGTTTCCGATCCGGACAAGCAGCTCTTCTGTGGAATCTCCCGCTTTTAAAATGTCACTATAATAGTAGTAGCCGTCCGAACCCGGTGTCCATTTTCCCGATGCGTCTGAATAATCCACCGTATATGCGCTTCCGCAAAATGCCTTTGCCCGGATATATACCGGCTCCTTAGAATCCTCGGCGGCTGTGATCACCACATGCTTCACCCACTGGTCAAACTCCTCCCTGACCTCCGTCCGGTCGCCCAGCTCGATGGTGTAGCCCCCGGCCGCCTCCGCAAAGGTCGTAAAATACGCCCATGCCTCCCCGATTCCGGCAGTCAGGATCGCAGCCAGAGCGAGAGCAACCAGGATATTCATTCTCTTTTTCATATCCGTCTCCTCCTATTCTACTTTCTGGGCAGGATCGGACTTCCAATCCCATCCGTCATATTTACCGCTGCCTGTATAATCAAATTGATTGATGATCCCGTGTCCGCCCTTCCGTTCTTCCGTATAATCGTTGATAAACTCTGCTCTTACAAAATCCTCCGCCGCAATCTGCACGGTCTGTTCCTTCGCCGATTCCAGTTCATAAGTACCGCCCTCATAAATCTCCGTCACCGTCACGCGTGCCCCCGCCGGAATCTTATTCTCGATGCGGATGCTCTGCTGCCCTGCCTCCGTGAAAATCAGGCTTTCCACATCGCTGTAGACCGTCTCGCCGCCCAAAACCGCCTCAATCTGAAACACAAAAATTCCCGGTTCCCTGGTCTCGTAGGTCCGCAGGGTCTTCACAATCTCCAGGGAGCCGTATCGGTTCTCCTGCATAGGTTTCAGATAAGCCGTCACATCATAGATCCAATCCCCCGGATCCGCCGTATTCGCCCCACCGTCAGCCGTCGGATCCTTCATGGGAAGCGATACCAGCTGCGGGTTAAATGTATAGATGTTCTGAGAGGACCGCGCCCATGTAACAAGGCTTTCTTCCCCTGCATCATCCTTTTGGACCATCGTATAATCTTCCAGCGCCTGGCCTCTCGCAACCATCAGATACAGACCGCCGGAAAGTTCCCCCAGCTTTTCACCGGGCTTCACCGTCTTTACAGCAGTATCCGGATTTTCCGGATCCAGAGCCATAAAGGCAGCCTCCTGTGCCAGGCTCCCCCAATCGCTCTCCGCAATTTCATCCGGGAGAGACAGTCCCTCATAAAACTTCTCCTGCTTATAAAAATAAGTATTCACCCCCGGTGTCTTTCCCGCCGTCGCCACCTGATACAGATCCACGACGATATCTGCTTTCTGCAAATCCTCCAGCCACTCCTGTGTCGCGCCCGGCTGAACCACCTCCACCGTCAGGGAGCATTTGTTTTTCTCAAGGTCAATCTGGGTTCTGTCCTCCGTCCCCCGAGCCCCCTCCACGGCGCCGCTGACCACGGGGCTTGTAAGGCACAGGCCAAAGGCCAGCAAAAGCGCCGCAGCCGGATAAATTCCCTTTTTTTTCATGTTCTGTCCCTCCTTCACTTATCATAAAACACCATTGCGACCGTCTTCATTTCTTCTCAACTCTTCCAATAGCTCCCTGGTAGTCTTTTTAGCCCTCCGAAGACGGCAGTAAACCCATACTCCCAAAACAACCAACAGCACAATCGGAATCCCAGTTGTCAAAACCACCTGATAAACCGGCAGCTTCACCGCTTCCGCCCTGACCTCATGGGTCTCCTCCAGGTTCTGGACTCTCGTCCCCCGTACCAGGATCCGATGACTGTTAATCCCATAAGGAGTACAGGTAATCAGCGTACAGTAATCCTGGCTATCCATAATCATCAGATCCTGCTGCTCTGCCGGGAGTACAACCCGGATCTGGTCTACCTGATAGGTGATTTTTTGTCCCAATACCGTCAGGGTAAATATATCTCCCTCCTCCAGCCGGTCCAGGTCGGTAAAGAGCCTTGCGGACGGGAGCCCCCTGTGCCCGGAAATCAGACAATGGGTACTCTCCCCTCCCACCGGAAGACTGCTTCCCGGAATATGGCCGATGGCCATCTGAAGCACCGCCTCATCCGTCCCGTGATAGACTGGAAGGCTGACACCGATAGAGGGAATCTGCACATAGCCCATCATTCCCGTGCCGGAAACATCCAGAAGGGCGTGATATTCCTCCATCTCGCTCTCTGTGAGGACAAATCCCCGGTTTCCGGCCGCAAGCTTTTCATTGTAAGCGCGGGCCTTTGCAAGCCTCTCCTCGCATTCCTCCTCTGACAACCCATCCACCGTCTCCACATAAGAAGCAATCGCTCTGGACTGATGGAGTGAATTCCACCAATCGCTGACTGTCGGATACAGGATTAAGCACAACCCCGCAACTAAAATTATGGATAAGATGAGCTCTATCACATATTTTTTTAAAAATTTTTTCATCCTGCGGGCCTCTCCTTACTGCTGTATCAACAACACCGAAGTAAATCTCCGGCTGCCCGGCTCCGCCCCGAAAGAGGCAGAGCCGGAAAACCCGGTATTGCTTTTCTCTCTTTACATTCTACATTTTTCCCATTGACTTTTTGGCCTTGCGCATCCGCCTTCTGACAATCAGAAGAATGGCCGCGCCCACCGCAAGAATTCCTCCCACGGTGTAGAAAATCGTCGTGCCGATGCCGCCGGTGCCGGGAAGAAGCCTTCCCCGCATATTGACAATCTTATTCTCTCCGGATATCTCCTCGCCGTTCTGGTACATGGAAATATCTGCTTTTCCGGCCAGGCTGTCATCCTCGCAGTGGTCTGCTATGATCTCAATGTAGATATCATCACAGGTATTATACCCACTCGGCGTCGTCGTCTCTCTCAAAATATAGCTTCCCGCATCAAGACCTATGATGTCAAAGCGTCCCGTAGTTTCGTCGGAGAAGATCTCCTGTCCCTCTTCGCCGTCCTTCGCGGGACGGTATAGGGCAGTTGTCTGCGGGCCGGCTTCCCCGGCCGCCGTACTCTCGTCATCTCCGGCGCTCTCATCGGCCGAAACGTCCTCCCCTGCCGTGGCGGGAACCAACGCCACTTCCTCCCCCGGCACCTTCTTTCCATCGGCGTCCACTGCCGCCCAATACAGCTTGAAGCCTGCTCCGCCGAGAGGCTTTTCCTCCATCCCTCCGTAAGAATCACTGCTCCCGTAAGGGCCGTTGGGCTGGTCGTCTATGGCAATCTTTTTGTTGAGCATTTTGTAGGTAAATACCCAGACGGAATCCTCCTCAGACTTACCCATGCTCCCCTCACCGCCGGCATTCGGGTTATTGGAATACTCCAAATACACCGCATTCTTATTTTCCGTATCTGCGGCAGCGCCGCCGTATGCCTCATTAACCTGGGCGTCCTCGTTTAAATAAGCGTTATAGACAATCTCAACTCGCGCGCCGCGGATGCTGCCGTCATAAGTGACCTTCTTCAAATCAGGAATCGTCAGGGACCAATCAAGCCCCGCTTTCCCTTTTTCCAGATTGTCACTCACTTCGTACAGTAAATCTACAGAATCTTTTATTCCATCTTTCAGAACATAGTCCTGATCTGCTTTTACGATGATGCTCTCAATCCCGTCAAAAGTCACGCCCTTTGACATGGTGTCGCGGAAAACAAGTTTGTAAGAGCCATAGGCGTCTATGGCCTCCTCATCCGGAAGCTGGGCGATCAGCTTAAACTGAAATCTTTCATAGAGCGCATGGTCCGCAGTCTCTCCCCAGCCCTCGCCCGCTGCATTATTCGGGTAAGCCTCATCCCCGTTGGAGGTGTCCTCGTCCTCCGGCTCATCCCATACTTGTTTGTCAACTGTCGGCTTCGCGCTCTTGGGCTTAATGGTGATGCCTGCGCCGAGAACCTTAAGCACGTCAGTGGTATAAGCCTCGTCAGCCCCACCCAGGGTGCCGTCCGCATCCTTGATCAGATAATAGCCCGGCTCCACTTCCACGGATTCGCCGAAGATCCTGTAGGGCTCCGAACCGACATCTACATACTGTTTTATTTGATTGATATCTGTGATATCCTCATTATTCTGATCTTTCAAAATGTCATCTGGCACCTGGTCTCCCGGGTTAGCGCCTGCAGGAAGCTTTGCATTCTCACCCCAATGTACGTTTGCCAGCTTATAGCGCAGAATCTTTCCCTCCCCATCCAAAACCGGGTCGGGATCTCCGATAAAAATCTGATAGAGCTCATAGGTATGCCCGCTCCCCCCCTCAACGCGGACCGTTACCATCTGCGTTCCGCTTCCGTCCGGTTCTGAGTCCGTCGGGGGCTGAATATCGTCAGTCGGGTTCTGAGTACCGCTCTCCGGATTCTGGCCGCCGCTGTCCTGGCTTTGAGAATCCGGATTCAGTGCTTCAGGGCCTGCAGCCATGGTTGGTACCGCCACGGCTGCAAGCATCGCAATCACCATCAAAATACTGATCGTTCTTTTAAGCTGCTTTCTTCTTGCCCCTTTCATATCAGTTATTCTCCTTTCTGCTTCTCTTCTTCCCCAAGCAGAAGACACCGATACCAACTGCCAGCAGGAACAGCATGCCGCCCAGAGTCATGTAACGATCCGTGCCCATGCCGCCGGCTTCAGGGATTTCATAGTAATAAAGAGGATCTACAATCGGAGTCTCTGAATATACAACCTCTTTCACATACTGTTCCGGTTCCGTTACTCCCAGCGACACTACAGGCATCTTGTCGTCCGGCTGAGCGACAAACCCCGCAGGGGCCTGGACTTCCCTGAACTGATACGTTCCCCCGGGCAGGTTTTTAACCAATATCACACCATCTATATCTGTGATCAGCTTCTGCAATGCGGACTGCTCCACAGGCTCCTGCCCTTCTGCCGCTTCTCCGACATATTCGTAGCCGTCCGCTCCCTGTGTAAACTCTAAGAGGGTTCTGGTCTCCCCTTCCACCCTATAAAGTTCAAACTTCGCTCCGGCCAAGGGTGAATATGGAAGAACCGCCTCTCCTGTCTCATCGCCTCTCACCTTGTTCAGCTTTAAATTATACTTCAAATCGTCCATGTGGGTATTTGTGATCACCGTAGTCTGAACGTTTTCCTCCGCCGCCGGCGCCTCCACCACAGAATAAAACTGATCATAGGTGAAGGAGCTTCCCTCCCCGAAGGTCAAACCGATTTCTTTTACGGTATAACTATAGCTATGACTGCCATTTGAATCACTGCTCCTCGCAATCAGGCCTGACCAGGTATAGGTCCACTCATTTTGGGCTGTCAATTCAACAAGGTCTCCGTAAGCTTCCTCTGCCGCCCCGTCCATACTCCGGAAAAGCTGCACTTGAACCGTTGTCCCCTGCTCTTCTTTTGCAGCCTCAGCCTGTGTCCCGCTCCACTCCTTTTTCACACGGACGTCAATTTTTTCGATCTCCCGGTTTGTAAAGGTCGCCCCGGAGGTATCTCCCACATTGTCCGGCAATTGATAAATCTTTACATCATTGGCGCCGGAACCCTCGGCAGAAACTAATTTCTCTGCGGGTGTCCAGTCTTCTGTATTTCCCGATCTGCTTTGAATCACGACTGTATCCGGATCGATGTAATACTGATTCCACTGATAGCTGACATTTCCCGCCGCTATCGAAGTCTCCTTTGTCAGAGTAAAGGATACCAGATATTCTGTGGACTCCCACTGAATCCCTCCTTGCACTGAATCGGCAATCTCCTGGATCAGATAAGTCTTCTCAACTGAATCCTGCTCGCCGTCTCCGGAAACAGTAAGGGGCGCAAACACAATCATTCCGGCCGCGTCATTCTTCGCAGTCCCAATGCACTCCCCCTTTGTTCCCGTTTCCTTATCATAGAGATAGATTCCAAACTCAAACACTCTGTCTGTCAGATCCGTTATTTTCTCACCAGCTGCACTAAAAAGCTGTTTTGTCGCTTTAAACTGCAGACTGTCGCCAAAGGTATAATTCTTACAATCACCCAACAGCAGAACCCCATTGCACTGCACGCCGCCGCCGTGGGTCGAGGAATAATTCCCCGTAATAAACACAGAAGCTCCCGCATTCGCTTTGTCTTTCGAGCCCTGAGTCGGATCTGCAGTCAAGCCCATCCTGTTTTTCGCGGAACGAATGTCATTCTGTTCCCTTTTAAACTGGATTTCCATACTATTATTAGAACCCGGAGCCTGGCCTGTCACGTCCTGGATATCATTGGAACTGCCAACCCAATTGGAGTAGCCGCCTCCCAGCATCAGATTGCTTACTGTGCTGTACTGCTCACAATAGTAATCATTATACGCCTTTGTCTGCTCCTGGCTTCCGCTCTTTGTAATCCATCTCTGAAACACCTCATCGTCAACAGCAAATTCCGAATCTTCTGTC
Organism: uncultured Lachnospiraceae bacterium; assembly: GCA_910588815.1. GTDB lineage: Bacteria > Bacillota > Clostridia > Lachnospirales > Lachnospiraceae > Lientehia. Next base: position 45,741 of record CAJUQY010000020.1, read on the forward strand.
AGCCCGTTTTTATACCATTTCTGCCCTCCCGCCGTTGCGGTAGCCGACGAGTCTCCTTCTGCACGGTTGTCATAAACGGCCGTTCCCATATCCAAAGTCAGAGGGCTTACGCTGTCGATAATCTGCGCGTTGGAACAGCCGCCGACACCGCCGCCATAGCCTTTTGCCGTATTTCCTGAAACCAAAGCGCCCTGGATCACCATCTGCGCATTTTCTACGCAAAAAGCGCCGCCGCCGCCCCAGTCGTGCCTGGTCTCCGTCTTATTATTTGTAATATAGACAATTGACCCCTTGGCGGCCGCAATTTCCGCTATCCCGTTGTTTCCTACGATTACAAGGCCGCCGCCCTCATGATACATTGCGAGATTGCGCGCAATGTAACCGCCATTGATATGAAGCCTGGGGCCGGTCTGGCTGTTTGAACTCCAGACAGTCTGGATTCCGCCGCCTCCGGAGCCTGTATTCCCACAGACCTTGCCGCCTGTCATATTCAGGGTTCCGCCAAGCCCGACCAGCATTCCGCCGCCACCGTCAAACTGTGCATATTCCTTGTGTCTGGGCTGCCCCCAGTTTGCCTCGCCTCCGATCTCATTTGCATTCTGCATCTGGTCCATATTATTGCAAATATTGCCGTCGGAGAGATTGATCGTCACACCATCGGAGGTATAAATACCGCCGCCCTTGCCGTATACACTGGATTGATTTCCGGTGATCATGCCGCCGGATATATTGAGTGTCCCGCCGCCCAGCATGGCAATGCCGCCGCCGCTGCCCCAGTTTTCCGTTGTCCCTTCGTATTCTACACGGTTATTTGCGATTACCGTCCCTGTCAAGTTGATTGTCGTACCGGCACCCGCGCAGATTGCTCCGCCGGATGCCTGATATCTGCTGTCAGTCCAGTTGGTGTTTGTCAGCCTTGATACGCTATTGCAAATATATCCCCCCGCTAAATTCAACTCATTCATCGAGGTCGTGGTCGATGCCAGAAGAATGGCCCTTCTGCCTCCGCCGCCATTAAGCATACCGCTTTCCAAGGTCAATTTCCCGCAGCTTACAAAAATCAGGGATTCTGTTCCGGTTCCATCGCCGTTCCAGACAATTTTCCCACCGGCGGTCACCGTATGAGTATATAAGGTCTCATTGGTTCCCGTCCCTGCTTTCTGGCTGTCAATTTCATAGTAAGTCAGCGTCCCTGTGGCAGAATCATAGCTTCCGGGCCCCTTCCAGCCATACTCACCCCAGGCTGCTCCAGCATCCCGGCTGTCCTGCTCCGGCTTCCAGGTGCTGTCTTTAATCGTAAGTTCTGTTTCATTCATCACGTTTATAAGGGTTTTATTTCCCGTTACCGTGATGGTATGCCCGTTCAGGTCTAGAGTGACACGGACTTTTGCATTTACCGTAATTCCTCCGGCATCAGAATTGTTGGGATCTCCAAGATTTTCCTCCGTAACCTCAAAATCCGCTCCCAATACAATTTCTTCTCCATCTGCGGCGTTCTCAAGCCTTCGTTTCAAATCCGAAAAATCCTTAACCAGCCCGTCATCCGGGGTATAAACTGCCATGTCGGAGAAGGATTCCGTGTCAAAGCTGGTGACACCGTTGTTGTCGATCTGGCTTCCCTCTAAAACCTCTGTTTTCTCCTTCGCAAAGTGTACGATGGTGATAGGGGCCCCCTCGGCATAACCATTTTCATCCAGGAACTGAACCGTCACAGTAACCTTATCCTGAGGCTCCACTTCTGCTCCGTCCGCAAAAAAACCGATATTGAACAGGCATTTCATCCTCATGCTTTCCTCTAACAGCTCCTGTGCCTCTGAATCTCTCTGGCTATAACGCTCCGGGTCACTCTCCTCTGTGATCTCCTCCACCTGAAGCAGGGCATTCTCCGGGAGTTCTGCCGCCGCAGTATAGGAGGCCGTGATCGCATACTTCTCATTGCGCCACGTCTGTGTAAGCACGGCTGCCTCTGTCTCTGCCAGACAGCCCTCATCATGCGTATGCTCTGTGAGACCGCAGATCAACTCTCCGTTCCCGTCATAGCACTCTGTCGAATGGACGTGCTCCGTGAGGCCACAGATGTACTCTTTCTCCTCTTCCGGTTCCACACAGTTCTCATCATGGGCGTGTTCTTCCAGCCCGCAGGTCAATTCCCCATTTTCATCCCGGCATTCCTCACCGTGGATATGCTCCTCCAGGCCGCAGATATAGACGGGATCCTCCGTCCCGGCTTCGCTGCTTTCCGCCTCAGACGTTTCGGCCGTTTCCGTCCCGGAGATACTCTCTGTCTCCGTCTCGCTTCCCGCCGCGTCTGCGCTCTCCGATTCAGATACAGGCTCACCGGAAAGCTCCGTATCCTCAACCTCCACCTCTATGGTCTCAAAGCAGTCCTCCCTGTGGATATGCTCTTCCACCTGAAGGAGGCCGCAGGTGCGGACTTCATTCCCGTTCGCATCCTTTGTATAACGAGGGCACTGAAAAACTCCCACTTTTTTAGCATGAGTTTTCTTTCTTCTAGATA
>CAJUQY010000021.1 GCA_910588815.1 uncultured Lachnospiraceae bacterium
AGTTCTTTGGCTTCCGTCACTTTAACAGAGGGAGCAGAACAATTAAAAGAAAGGTTGAATGCAATTATGAATTTTAAGAAAAAAACCAAATGGGGGATTTTTATATCCTTGCTGCTTACGGTTATGCTTGTTTGTGGGTTTACCGTTTCGGGAGCATATGTAGCTAATAGGCATAATCAGACAAAGCCTAATGTCAAAACGGACACCATTTCTTTGCGTACAAATTCGGCTGAAATTATTGGTTTTACACAAGGCGGGCAGACAACAACTAAGGAGGTTGCAATTAGTATCACAGAAGATGATGTTAAAATTCAGTTAAATGCAGCCGCCGATGGGGATAGCCATAGAACGCTTGAAGTGATCGACCCAAATGGTGAAGTGGTACGAACATATACCTTTACTCAAGATGGGTTTCTATCAGGAAATGAAGAATATCTTTATGGGGATGAAATGATTATGGTGACAGATGTTGTGTATCCCGGCACTTGGTATGTGCGGTTAAGCACAAATCAAACGCCGACTGAAAAAACATCTGTAACCGCAAAGCTGATTGACCCATTTGTATGGGGATTTTCATCTGATACGGATATTTCCTCTGCTGAAAATGAGGAGGAACAGATTGCCGATGATTCTCCATTGTCTGCTCAGCCGTATGATTCTTACAGAACTTACGAGCAAACGAAAGCGGATATTCAAAATGGCTATATCGTTAATACAGGTGTTTCCTTTTCTGAAAGGGCTATGCCCATAGTAACCAGTGGAGGAGGAACCGGCTTTTATGTGAACCATGATAATAATATAAATATTTCAATTACTCTAAAAAATCTTATAGACGGGACTGGACATCATTACTGGAAGCCTATTACCGATACATCCTTTGTAAGTTTTGAAGTATACGACCCGTCGGGCAAAGTTGCCTATTCATTTTATAAAGAGGGAGCAGAGATACAAGATACGGTTGACATAGATACAGAATTAGCCGTATATCCAGGAGAATGGCGGTACAAAATCAATTTTGCATATATGACCAATGGAACCGACCCGTCAGATATGAGATTTGCATTAAAATACAAAACCATATATGAAGATGATATTCAATGGCTTGTCGATAACAAACTTAATAAAGGTTATTAAAGATTGATGATCGACAAGTTTTCTTTTATGGCCGGGGAGAACCCCTCCATTAAAAGCGGGTACACGGAATCGGTACGGCGGCGCGCAAAAGAAGAAGGGACGGTATTGCTTACCATAGACGATTTGTTCTTCTGACAGGAAGTGGCCGGGAAAGATAACGGTTATATCACGAAAAAAATATAGAAAGAGGTTGTTAAAAGCGAACATACATGCTATAATAATACAAACATACATTCTGTAATGGAGAGAGAAGATGAAATCGGGATTTATGGAATTGGAAGAGAAGCTGCGGATTTTATCGGACGCGGCCAAGTATGACGTGGCATGTACCTCCAGCGGCGTGGACCGGGCGGGGAAGAAGGGCGCCCTGGGCAATTCCATGGCGGCGGGGATCTGCCACAGCTTTGCGTCGGACGGACGCTGCATTTCCCTGCTCAAGATTCTTTTGACCAATCACTGTATCTATGACTGCAAATATTGCCTGAACCGTCGGTCCAACGATGTGAAGCGGGCTGCTTTTACTCCGGATGAGATCTGTACCTTGACCATAGAGTTTTACAGGAGAAACTATATTGAGGGATTGTTTTTGAGTTCCGGCGTATTCCGGTCGCCTACCTATACGATGGAACAGATCTATGAGGTAGTCTACAAGCTGAGACGGAATCATCGCTTTCGGGGTTATATCCATGTGAAGGCCATTCCCGGCGCGGACGATTCGGTCCTGGACGAGGTAGGGCTTCTGGCAGACAGGATGAGTGTCAATCTGGAGCTTCCAACGGCGGACAGCCTGCGCGCTCTGGCACCCCATAAGAGCAGAGACAGTATTTTAAAACCCATGAGCCGGATCCGGAAAAATATTGTGGCTTCCAGACAGTCCATGGGACAGACAGTCAGACTGGAGCGGGCCTGGGGGGTGAAGGGCCTGTCGAACGGGCTGTTTGGGGAGGAGGAGTATCGAAGGCGGCTGGCGGGGGAGGAGGGCATTGGGCTTGAAGACGGCGGCAGCGGCCGGAAGGATGGAGTCGGAACGAAAGTTCTGGAGCCATGGGGAGACAGGGCGGCCCCGGCGAGGGGAAGCGGCATCCTGCGTCCGCCGGAACGGGGATTGGATATCCGCACCTTCGCCCCGGCGGGCCAGAGTACTCAGATGATCGTTGGCGCCACCCCGGAGAGCGATTATCATATGATGATGGTGACCCAGGCCTTGTACCGCCAATATGATCTGAAGAGGGTGTTTTTTTCGGCCTACATCGGGCTCAATGATGACAGCGCCCTTCCGGCCCCCGGCAGCCCGCCGCCTCTCCTCAGAGAGCACAGGCTCTATCAGGCCGATTGGCTGCTCAGGTTCTACGGGTTTCGGGCAGAAGAGCTTTTGTCGGAGGACAGGCCCAATTTCAATGTGCTCCTGGATCCTAAATGCGACTGGGCGGTCCGCCATCTGGAGTATTTTCCGGTGGAGATCATGAGCGCCGGTTATGAGATGCTTCTCAGGGTGCCGGGGATCGGGGCCAAGTCCGCCAGGAGGATTTACAACGCCAGACGGTTTGGGAGCCTGGATTTCTCCGATTTAAAGCGGATGGGCGTGGTGCTGAAGCGGGCCCACTATTTTATCACTCTCAGGGGGCGGCAGATGTTTCCGGTGTGCCTGGAGGAAAACCGGATCACGGCCGGGCTCATTGCCGACAACCGGAAGAAAAACTGGGAGCTTTCCCACAGCGAATGCTATCGCCAGCTCAATCTTTTTGACGATATGAAGCTTCAGGCGGCGCCTGAGGCGGAGGATTTCCACAAGGCCGCCGGCGGGCAGATGTAAAGAAAGGAATTTTGCTATGAGGGCATTTCTGTGCGAGGACTCCCTGGAGGGGATTTTTACAGGGATTTATGATGCGTGGGCCTCGGGCCTCGGACATGGACAGGTGCGGTTATTGATGAAAGATCAGTATGTGCCGGAATTTTTCGTGGAATACGAAGAGGTGGCGCCGGACGGGGAAAAGTCGGAGAAGGTAGCCCGTTCCATACAGAGAAAAATTTCAGGAGAGGCATTCCGGGTAGTCTGCCGGGCGGCATTTTCATCAAAGGAAGAACGGGCAGACGTGATCTACCGGTTTTTGATCGAGGGCTTCCGGCACGGCGGGGTTGTCCTGAGGCTGCTGCAGAATCCGGCAGTGGCAGGTGTTTTCGCGCTTTCCAGGAAGGTGGCCAATGAAGCGCATCAGTATTTAGAGTTCATCCGTTTTGAGCAGTTGAAAAACGGGGTTCTTTTTGCCGCCATCTCTCCAAAAAGCCGGGTGATTATGCTGGTGGCCCCCCATTTTGCAGATCGCTTTCCCGGGGAAAACTGGGTGATCTATGATGATGTCAGAGAGGAGGCCGCCATCCACGTGGCCGGCGGAGAGTGGATAACCGCGAAGATTCCCGGAGTACAGGTGGATACCTTTCTGGAGGTATATGGGGCTTCTGACGGTTACGAAGACTTATGGAAGACTTTTTTTCATACCATCGGGATCAAAGAGCGGGAAAATCCCAAGTGCCAGAGGAATTTCCTGCCGGTCTGGTATCGGAAGCATATGACGGAATTCAAGGACGGACGCTGACGGCCCCCACCCGCATTGCGGACATTCTTATTTGCAGTTATGCGCGGAAGTAAATTCTGCTTGCATAAAAGACGCTTTGAGGTTAAGATATACTTTGAAAGAGGTAACAAGTATTATATGTAATCAGAGAGGTGTAGTGAGATGGTAAAGATGTTGCTAATTGGAATTGCCAGTATGTTATCTGTAGGTGTGGGGGCGGCTTCTTCAGAGCCGGAGCCGCAGGCAGAGGCAGTTATCCGGTCTGAGGTGTCCGCATCGGTCCAAGGGGAGGTTCAGGCCACGCTGCAGACGGAGGCTCCCACAGAGGCGCCGGCAGCAGTTCCCACGGAGGCACCGGCAGCAGTTCCCACAGAAGCGCCTGCTGAGGCCCAGGCGGCAGCTCCTGCCGGTTGTTATAATGGGGGAGGTTACTGCGTGAACCATTATGATGAAAACGGTGACGGATATTGTGACTACTGCAATATTGTGTGGGGGAGCGCAGGACAGGGAAGACACCATTCAGGGCATCATGGGCATGGCGGCAGACACTGCAGATAGGATATGTCCAAAAGTAACACATGCGCCCTGCGCTGTAAAAATTCAGGTATACCCGAAGGGCACACCTGAATGCATGCGCCTTGCGCTGTGAATAATTAAGGTATACCCGGAAAAACAGGAAAGGAGCCTCTTGACGCACGGCCATTTTTATGGTATAGTAGATGGGCGTGTGGAAGCGAGAGGCTTTTTTTTTATGCTTGAATTACAAAAAAAATAACGGAGGTGGAAGTTGTGCGTGTAAGGATTACATTGGCGTGTACGGAATGCAAGCAGCGGAATTACAACATGACGAAGGACAAGAAGACGCATCCTGAGAGAATGGAGACAAAGAAGTATTGCAGATTCTGCAAGACGCATACCATGCATAAGGAAACGAAGTAAGCAGTCGCTGCGACAAGGAAAGTGAGAAGGACATGGAAGAAAGCGCAAAGAAGAAAAGGAGCTTATTCAAAAGCTTGAAGGCAGAGTTCAAAAAAGTGATCTGGCCGGACAAGAAGTCTTTCACAAGACAGACCATTGCAGTGATACTTACATCTGTGTTCCTGGGTGCGCTGATTGCACTTTTGGATCTGGTGATCAAATTCGGGATCAATTTCGTGATATAAGGATAAGGTGATGATATGTCAGAGGCGAATTGGTATGTGGTCCATACTTATTCCGGATATGAAAACAAGGTGAAGGTTGACATTGAGAAAACAATCGAAAACAGGAACCTCCATGACCAGATCCTGGAAGTGACCGTGCCGATGCAGGATGTTGTCGAGGTTAAGAACGGCATGAGAAAGCAAGTTCAGAAGAAAATGTTTCCCGGCTATGTCCTGATCAATATGGTCATGAATGACGAAACATGGTATGTCGTGAGAAACACCAGAGGCGTGACGGGCTTTGTCGGCCCTGGTTCTAAACCGGTTCCCCTTTCGGAGGAAGAGATGCGGCCCCTTGGGATCAGGGGAGGCGAGATTACCTTGGATTTCGAGCTCGGAGATGCGGTAATTGTTACCTCCGGGGCCTGGGAAGGGACCGTAGGCAACATCAAGGGCATCAATGAAGGGAAACAGAGCGTCACGATTAATGTGGATATGTTCGGCCGGGAAACTCCGGTGGAACTGAATTTCACAGAAGTGAAAAAGATGTAACTGAAAGCGTCTGTCTGAGAAGTGTTCTGAGGCAGCGCGTGGGAGGCGTAAGCCGTTAATCCGGACGGGAGACCGTCCATTACCACAAGTATTTAGGAGGTGCCTGACATGGCAAAGAAAGTAACAGGTTATATTAAATTACAGATTCCTGCTGGCAAGGCGACACCTGCTCCGCCGGTTGGCCCCGCACTGGGTCAGCATGGCGTGAACATTGTCCAGTTTACCAAGGAATTTAATGCGAGAACGGCAGACAAGGGCGATTTGATCATCCCCGTCGTCATCACCGTGTATGCGGACAGAAGCTTCAGCTTCGTGACCAAGACTCCGCCCGCGGCCGTTCTGTTAAAAAAAGCCTGCAATATCAAATCCGGTTCCGGCGTTCCCAACAGAAACAAGGTTGCCAGCATTTCCAAAGCGAAGCTTCAGGAGATCGCCGAGATGAAGATGCCCGACTTGAATGCGGCTTCCGTTGAGGCTGCCATGAGCATGATTGCAGGTACGGCCCGCAGCATGGGAATCACTGTTGAGGACTGACTTGGACGATGTCATTGATCTGTGGGAGGGATATTCCCGCAATTACCACTAGGAGGTTTATTTCATGAAAAGAGGAAAGAAATACGCAGAAGCTGCTAAATTAGTTGACCGTACAATCCAGTATGATCCGGCAGATGCGGTTGCCTTAGTCAAGAAGACCGCGGTTGCCAAATTCGATGAGACGATCGAAGCACATATCCGGACAGGCTGCGACGGACGTCATGCAGACCAGCAGATCAGAGGCGCGGTGGTGCTGCCTCACGGAACCGGCAAGACAGTCCGTGTTCTGGTGTTTGCGAAGAACGCCAAGGCAGACGAGGCTCAGGCTGCCGGCGCTGATTTCGTAGGCGCGGAGGAGCTTATCCCGAAGATCCAGAATGAAGGCTGGCTGGATTTTGACGTGGTTGTCGCGACTCCCGATATGATGGGCGTGGTCGGCCGTCTGGGACGTGTGCTGGGTCCCAAGGGCCTGATGCCCAACCCGAAGGCCGGAACCGTGACCATGGACGTGGCAAAGGCTATCGCCGATATCAAAGCCGGTAAGATTGAGTACAGACTGGATAAAACCAATATTGTTCACGTACCCCTTGGCAAGGCTTCTTTTACCGAGGAGCAGTTGTCCGAGAACTTCCAGACGTTAATGAATGCAATTATAAAGGCAAAACCCAGCGCCCTGAAGGGCCAGTATCTGAGGAGCGTCACCCTGACCTCCACCATGGGCCCCGGCGTGAAAGTAAATCCCATGAAACTCATGGGGAACTGACGTAAGCAATGAGCCGTGCGGGATTCTTCGAGGGCAATCCGTCCGCTTGCGGACGGAATTGCCACCGAAGAATCCCATAGGGCGAATGCCCGCAGCGACAGAGCGAAGCTCTGGAGCGGCACGGCGGACAGAGGAATCCAAAAGGAGTTCGCCCGCAGCGACAGAGCGAAGCTCTGGAGCGGCACGGGCGAGTCTGCATAGTATGTAACAGAGAATAATGTTTGTAGAGAATCCTACTGGAACAGGATTCTTTTTTGTCGTATAGGAAACTTCAAGGGGATATAGTTTTTGTATTCGGAACGCTGGAAAGTGGAAAGCGGGCATTGGGACACCACATACCGAGGGTTGTGCTGGAAAAGCGCATTTTGTTTCCGCATTTTTATTGATACAGGAAATACGGAAATTTAATTATTTAGAGATTGACACAGAATCTAATCTGTGGTAATGTATACAGGTACGTCTTATGCGTACACTCGCCGAAGACAGCAGGTACTGTAGAGTATATCTCCATTTTGCAGCGCGAAGCGCATGCGTTGGGGTATGCCCTTTGGGTGTAAGCGGATGCGCCTGCCGAGGAAATGAGATTGACAATAGGTGAATCCTTGTGCCCTCGTATGTCTTTGCATGCGGGGGCTTTTGCCATGGCACAAAAAGCTGCCTGGCAGGTTTTTCGTATCGGCGGAAAATATATGGAAAAGGAGGAAAAAAGAATGGCGAAGGTAGAATTAAAGCAGCCTGTCGTAGAAGAGATTTCCAACCTTCTGAAGGATGCGAAATCTGCAGTGCTGGTAGATTACCGCGGCTTGACTGTGGAACAGGACACAGAACTGCGCAGACAGCTTCGGGCGGCCGGAGTTAATTATAAGGTATACAAGAATACTATGATTAACTTTGCGATCAAGGGTACGGATTTTGAGCCTCTCAAGGCAGATCTGGAAGGGCCCACCGCGCTGGCGACATCTGCCACGGACGAGACGGCTCCTGCCCGTGTGCTCAACGAGTTCAGCAAGAAGGCAGATAAACTGGAGCTGAAATCCGGTGTGGTTGAGGGAACCTACTATGATGCGGCCGGTATCAAGGTGATTGCGACGATCCCCGGAAGAGAGGAGCTGCTTGGCAAGCTGCTTGGAAGTATCCAGTCTCCGATTGCAAACTTGGCCCGCGTTCTCAACCAGATCGCGGAAGCGAAGGCAGAATAATTTTTTTGCCCCATGGTTTGCACAGTGTTTTACGAAAACTATTTACGAAAAAAATAAAAATGATGGAGGTAAATTCAAATGGCAAAGTTGACGACTGCAGAATTTATTGATGCGATCAAAGAGTTAAGCGTGTTAGAGTTAAATGAGCTGGTGAAGGCTTGTGAGGAAGAGTTCGGTGTATCTGCGGCGGCAGGTGTGGTTGTGGCAGCGGCCGGCGCCGGCGCGGCAGCCGAGGAAGAGAAGACAGAATTTGATGTTGAGCTGACTGAGGTTGGCCCTAACAAGGTTAAGGTCATCAAGGTTGTCCGCGAAGCTACCGGCCTTGGCCTGAAGGAGGCAAAGGAAGTGGTAGACGGAGCCCCCAAGGTTGTGAAGGCTCAGGCTACCAAGGAAGAGGCCGAGGATCTGAAGGCAAAGCTGGAAGGCGAGGGAGCCAAGGTTACTCTGAAATAATATGGGCGGATCCGAAAAGAAACCGTCGTATCGGAAAATATCCGATGCGGCGGTTTTTTATATGCTTTCCCACTCGATTGCACACGGGTGCGGAGCGGAGGGACAGAGACAAAAAATCAGTCGGATAAATATAATCCTCCTGCCTTTAAATTGACAGTTTGTGAAAAAAAATATATAATACTAACATGTTGCGCCGTCTGCGTTGTAAAAAATACCAAATAGTAGAAGGGAAAATAAAAAAAATATAAAAAAGCAACAATGTCCTGGCGCAAAACCAAAAAGAAGGAGGTTACATATATGAAAAAAGACAAAAAGGCCAAAAAGGTGAGGGCGAAACGGCCCCCGACCTTTGTGGAATCCCTGATCCCCATTGTCGCCATGCTGCTGATCCTGACCATCGGCAAAGGCGTGCTGGGTTTCGCCACGGAACCGCTGCTGATTTTGGTGGCATGCGTGGCGGCGATCATCGCTTTCCGAGTGGGGTGTACCTGGGACGAGATGATGGATGAGATTTGCCAGAAGATCGCCAAGGGAATGCCGGCGATACTGATCCTGATTACCGTGGGCGCCATGGTGGGAACTTGGATGTCTTCGGGCACCATTCCCATGATGATTTATTACGGCGTGCAGATTGTCAGTCCGAAGTTTCTGCTGGTGACCGCGTTTTTGATCACCGCCGTGGTTTCTGTGGTGACCGGAACCTCCTGGGGCTCCGTGGCAACCATGGGAGTGGCCCTGATGGGGATTGCGGAGGCGCTGGGTGTTTCTCTGCCGGCTACTGCGGGCGCAGTGATTGCAGGCAGCTATTTCGGCGACAAGATGTCTCCTTTGTCTGATACCACGAATCTGGCGCCTATGGCTGCGGGCAGCCAGCTTTATGAGCATATCGGCCATATGTTTTATACCACCATTCCTGCCACCATCGTTTCCCTGATCGTATACGCGATCGTGGGCATGAATGCGAATACCGGTGTCAGCGTGTCGTCGGATACGGTTACAACCATGCTCGGTCAGCTGGACAGCATGTATCACTGGAATATTCTGATCCTTCTGCCGATTATTATTGTCCTGGCCGGGTCGCTGCTGCGTCTGCCTACGATCCCCGTTATGCTGGGAAGCTGTGTGGTGGCAGGCCTTGAGGGGATTTTCCTGCAGGGCGTCTCATTGAAGAATGTCCTGGGGGCGACGGTCAACGGCTTTGATGTTTCCATGATCTCCCGGGCGGGTTTTGATCCGGCGAATGCCGCGGAGAGCGTGACCAAGCTGTTAAACCGGGGCGGCATGATGAGTATTATGACCACGACGCTTCTGGTGCTCTGTGCTTTCTGCTTTGCAGGCATTATGAGCAAGGCGGGCTTTCTGGAGGTGGTGCTCCACAAAATTTTGTCCATCGCGAAGAGTACCGGTTCTCTGATTTTGGCAACTGTGGTGTCCTGTATTACGATGGCGCTCTGCACCGGCAATTCCTATCTGTCAATCCTGATTCCCGGAGAGATGTTTAAGGATGCTTACCGCGAGAGGGGCCTGGCGGCCAAGAACCTGTCCCGGACGCTGGAGGATGCAGGTACGGTATTTGTACCCCTGGTGCCCTGGTCCGCGGCGGGAGCTTATATGGCGGCGACGACCGGTGTAGCTACCCTGTCTTATCTGCCATGGGCGATCCTGTGTTATACCGGATTCATTTTTGCTATTATCTGGGGATATACCGGATTCGGTATTGCAAAGCTCAGCGACGAGGAAAAGAACCGTATCGGCGGATCGGAAGGCTGAGTATATTGAGAACGGAAAGAAGTCTTGTCTGCCGCAGGCATCTTTCGGATATTGTGAGAAGCGAGGTGCAACGCGATGATCAAACTGCTGAAACATGCGGATATATATGCTCCGAAACATCTGGGGGAAAAGGACGTACTTATCGCCGGAGGCAAGGTGTGCCGGATTGATGATCGGATTGAGGGCTATGAAGGCCTGCCGGACGTGGAGGTTTTTGACCTTTCCGGGAGGAAGCTGGTTCCCGGATATATTGATCTTCATGTCCACATTACGGGAGGCGGAGGAGAGCAGGGGCCGGCTTCCCGGGTTCCGGAATCACAGCTGAGTGTCTTTGTCGAGAACGGAATCACCACCGTGGTCGGGCTTCTGGGAACTGACGGTATTACCCGCAGCATGGAAAATTTGGTTGCCAAGGCCCAGGCCCTTAACGATGAGGGGATTACTGCCTATGCGCTCAGCAGCTCTTATGTCTACCCTCCTGTTTCTCTCACCGGGAATCTGGAAAAAGACATCATGATGGTGGAACCTATTATCGGAGTCAAGATAGCTGTCAGTGACCACAGAAGCTCCAATCCTACGGGAGAAGAGCTCATCCGTCTGGCTACGGCGGCCAGAAGGGCCGGCCTTTTGAGCAACAAGCCGGGGGTGGTGACTATGCACATGGGAGCCGGAAAGGGGGGGCTTGATCCCGTATTTTATGCACTGGACCATTCCGATCTTCCGGCCAGAAATCTTTTGCCCACCCATATGGGGCGGAACCGGACATTGATTGACCAGGGTGTGGAGCTGGTCCGCCGCGGCGGATATATAGATGTCACGGCAGGCTGTGATCCGGCCGAGGTAGAGGCGATGGCCGACATGATCGAATATGCTCTGGACCAGGAAGGGAGCAGTGCAGAGCACGTCACAGTTTCCAGCGACGGCTATGGCAGCCAGCCGCGGTTTAACGAACTGGGCGAGTGCGTGGGGCTGACGTATGCGTCTCCCGGGTCCCTACATCAGACGGTGCGCTGTCTGGCCGGACGGGGCCGGGCTTTGGAGGAGGCTTTAAAACTGGTGACATCGACACCGGCCGATGTGCTGGGCAAGGTCGGCGTAAAAGGCTGTGTAGCCGAGGGGGCCGATGCGGATCTGCTGGTATTATCCGAAGATCTGGAAATTGACGGCCTGTTTGCCAGAGGCAGAAAAGCTCTTTGGGACGGAAGGATTCTTATGCGCGGAAGATTTGAACTGTAACCCACGGAGAAATGCGCTGCCGTACCGATTCGGCGTGATACGTTTGTTTGAATGATTGAAAAAAGGCAGCCATGCCGGGATAATGTATCCGGACATGGCTGCTTTCCTGTCATATAGGAAAGTCCTGTGGGTTTTCCTGTGTGGAAAATGCCCTCCGGGGGGAACCACACTGCGCCGGCAGACGAGTCTGTTTAATTGTCCGGCTCTATGGCGACGGCGCTCCCGCGGACAATCAGTTCTCCGCTCAGGAGTACTTTGGCTGCGGGGGTGCCGGGATGGATCAGTTTATAGTGCAGAAGCTGCACTGCCATGGCCCCCAGCTCCTTGCAGGGGATCCGCACGGATGTCAAAGGAGGGGAGCAGATGGCGCTGAAGGAAATATCGTCGATTCCAATGACAGAGCAGTCTTTGGGAAGCGTGAGGCCCTTGTCTTTCAGAGCCCTGCTGCATCCCAGGGCGATCATGTCATTGTCCGCCAGAAGGGCAGAGGGAGGCCGGATACCGCTCTCAAACAGGCGGCACATTTCCTCGTAGGAGCCCGTCATGGACGGAGTGATCGAATAAATCTGCTCTTTGCGCAGGGGCAGCCCCAGCCGGGCCATGGCATTGCGGTAGCCGCACATGCGTGCATGGAAATTTCCTGTGGCCATGGAGCTGTGGAGATATCCGATTTCCCGATGTCCAAGCTGGTAGAAATAGTCTACGGCTTTTTCCGCAATCTCTTCATTATTCATGGTGATGCAGTTTAGAGGACGGCCGGGCGCGGGGGTGTCCACTAAGATGACCGGAACGGAAAGGGTCTCGAAGAACGGAAGATCTGCGGAGTCAAGCTCGGTGCCCAGCACGATGATTCCGTCCATGGGCTCTTTCGATACAATGGAATAGATCTCCTTTCTGTTTTCCGGGCCGAAGGTGGTGATGATCAGATCAAAGCCCAATTTGCGGCATTCTTCTTCCAGGGAATCAATGATGGAAGAGACAAAATTTCCGTTTTCTTCCACAAGGATAGCAGAATTTTTGTACTTCAGAAAGCGGATGCTCCTGGGTATGCGTTCTGCGGCGCCCGGATATTCTGCCGTATTTTTGCGGATTTGATATCCGTAGTTTTTCAGAACGGCCGTGATTCTGGCACGGGTAGCGTCACTGACGCCCTTTTTGCTGTTCAGAACGAAAGAGACGGCGGCTGGAGAAACTCCAAGCTCAGCGGCAATGTCCTGCAACGGTTTTTTACCTTTCATGTTTTCTCCTTGCTGATTTAGAAAAATAGTCTTATATTTTAGGGAAAACTATAGCATACAGAGGACTTAAATGCAAGAGATTTTAGCAAAAATTTTCCGGATTAAGCAGAAATAAAGAACGATAGGAAATAATAGATAAAAAAGCGGAGAAAAAGGGGGAATCAATTAAAAAATTTGATATAGAAATGTTGACAATGAGAGAGGAAGTTGCTACTATAAATACAAAAGCTATAGCAAAAAGACTAAAATATTTAGCTCGGCTATGGGGAGTGGAGGTTAAATCATGAAGAAAATCATTAATGCACCAGAACACTATGTGGATGAGATGCTGGAGGGGATCTATACGGCTCATCCGGATCTGGTGACCTATGTGGCGGACGATCTGCGCTGCTTAGTTACGGCAAACAAGAAAGAAGGCAAGGTAGGTATTGCCACCGGAGGCGGGTCCGGCCATCTTCCTCTGTTTTTGGGATATGTGGGAAGAGGGATGCTGGACGGCTGCTGCGTGGGCGATGTATTCCAGTCTCCCAGCTCCGAGCAGATGCTGGCGGTGACGAAAGCCATTGATTCCGGCGCCGGAGTCCTTTACATTTACGGGAATTACAACGGAGACATTTTCAATTTCAATATGGCTGCGGAGATGGCGGAATTTGAGGACGGGATCCGGGTGGAGACGGTTCTCGGAGCGGACGACGTAGCTTCCGGTCCTCTGCCTGCGCCGGGGGAGAAGAGCATCCGCCGCGGCGTGGCCGGCATTTTCTTCGTCTATAAGTGTGCGGGAGCCGCCGCCGACGAGATGATGAGCCTTGATGAGGTGAAGCGCGTTGCCGAGAAGGCGGCCGCAAATGTGCGCACTATGGGCGTGGCCCTGACACCTTGTATCGTTCCGAGAGTCGGGCATGCAGGCTTTGCCATCGGCGAGGATGAGATGGAGATCGGCATGGGGATCCACGGGGAGACCGGAATCCGCCGCGGGAAACTGGAACCGGCGGATCAGATCGTGGAGGAGATGCTGGAGAAGATCCTGGGAGACTTCGACGAAATCGACGGCGGCCGGGTGGCCGTACTTGTGAACGGCCTTGGGGCAACCACTTTGGATGAACAGTATATCGTTACCAGGAAGATTGACAAGGTATTAAAGAGCAGAAACATTACCGTGAAGAAGTATTATGTGGGCGAGTATGCCACGGCCCTGGAGATGGCGGGTGTGTCCATTTCCGTGCTGAAGCTGGATGAAGAGCTGGAGCGTCTTCTCGGGGAGCCGGCCCAGACACCCTTCTTCCACCAGGGAAGCGTGTCCTCGGAGGGCACGGTGAAGATGGATGCGGCCAGGGCGGCGAAGGCCCCGGAGAAAGCGGCAGAGGGAAAGAAGGGCGAGGATGTCAACAGCCTGGTGGGTTTCTTGAAAAAGACCAGTGAGATCATGGCGGCCCACAGGGATTATCTGATCGATTTGGACAGCGTGGTGGGTGACGGGGATCTGGGGCTTACCATGTCCGACGGCTTTGCGGCGGCTTACAAGGCGGTGGCCGGGACCGGGGAGGCCGACTCCGGAAAGCTCCTGTATACGGCGGGGAAGGCCATGTCCATTGCGGTTCCTTCCACCATGGGGACCTTGATGGCCTCCGGCCTCATGCAGGCAGGCAAGAGGCTTCGCGGAAAGACGGAAACGGGACTTTCGGAGAGCGTGGAGCTTTTTGAAGGCTATGCGGAGGGTGTTATGAATCTGGGTAAAGCAAAGATCGGAGACAAGACGTTCCTGGACGGCATGGTTCCCGCTGTGGAAGCCCTGAAGGAGGCGAAAGCGGCCGGAAAGGATCTGAAGGCTGCAGCGGCAGACGCAAAGGCGGCTGCCGAGAAGGGATTTGAGGATACCACCACCATGCTGGCAGTCCATGGAAGGGCGGCGACCCGCGGCGAGGCTTCCAGAAGCTTAAAGGACCCGGGAGCGGCGGTCGCCATGCTGATCATGGACGCGTTCTGCCAAACAGTGTAAAATAGAAGGGGCGGGCGATTGGGAAACTGTAAAACATTGGAAAGGATTCTGACGACTGCATCCAGGAAAAGCCCTCTGCGCCATGGAAATCCGATGAAACGCATCACTGGTGCGTTTCCCTGGATACTTCGTAATGAGACCATGGAAAACCGGAGGGCCCGTGCCCGAGGGGTTTCTGTTCTTATGGGCTTATTGGAATGGCTGGCGCAGCAGGCTTTGGATGGATCAATTGTCAGAATCCGCTCTGCAATGTTGAGTTTCGCAATTGCCTGCCAAATATAGGAATTAGGAGGGGAAGAACATGAACAATATTCCTGAAATCAAAATTGGTGTCGTGGCGGTGAGCCGCGATTGTTTCCCGATGACGCTGTCCGAGACCAGGAGGAAAGCCTTGGTGGCGGCCTATGAGAAAAAGTACGGGGAGATTTATGAGTGCCCGACCTGTGTGGAGAACGAGCTGCATATGAGAAAGGCCCTCTCCGAGGTGCGGGCGGCCGGCTGTGATGCGCTGGTGGTGTATCTTGGAAACTTTGGTCCGGAAAGCTCCGAGACGCTTCTCGCGAAAGAATTCGGCGGTCCGGTCATGTTTGTGGCAGCCGCGGAGGAGACACAGAAGGATCTGATCCAGGGAAGGGGCGACGCCTACTGCGGCATGTTAAACGCCAGCTACAATTTAAGTCTCAGAAACATCCGCGCCTACATTCCGGAATATCCGGTGGGGACGGCAAATGAGTGCGCGGATATGATCCGGGAGTTTTTGCCGGTGGCGAGAACCGTGGTGGCGCTCAGGAATCTGAAAATTATTTCCTTCGGCCCCAGGCCTCAGGATTTCCTGGCCTGCAATGCGCCCATCAAGCGGCTCTATGATCTGGGAGTGGAGATTGAGGAGAACTCCGAGCTGGATCTCTTTGAATCTTTTAAGAACCACGAGGACGACGAACGGATCCCCGAGGTGGTGAAGGAGATGGAGGCAGATCTTGGCGCCGGAAACAAGAAGCCGGAGGTTCTTGTCCGTCTGGCCCAGTATGAGCTCACCCTCTTGGATTGGGTGGAGGCCCACAGAGGCTCCAGGCCTTACGTGGCCATTGCCGGGAAATGCTGGCCGGCGTTCCAGACCCAGTTCGGCTTCGTGCCCTGCTATGTGAACGGCAGGCTGACCGCGAAGGGGATCCCGGTATCCTGTGAGGTGGATATTTACGGAGCCCTGAGCGAATACATCGGAACCGTGATCAGCCAGGATACGGTGACGCTTCTTGATATCAACAACACGGTTCCCGACGATATGTATGAGGAGAGCATCAAGGGATGCTGCGAGTATTCCCATAAAGATACTTTTATGGGCTTCCACTGCGGCAATACGGCTTCCGGCAAGCTGGTGTCCTGCGAAATGAAGTATCAGCTTATCATGGCCAGGACCCTTCCGGAGGTATCTACCCAGGGAACTCTGGAGGGCGACATCGTACCCGGCGACATCACCTTCTTCCGTCTGCAGAGCACGGCCGACGCAAAGCTTCGGGCCTATGTGGCGGAGGGCGAAGTCCTTCCGGTGGCGACCAGGTCCTTCGGAGGCATCGGTGTGTTTGCGATCCCGGAGATGGGACGCTTTTATCGCCATGTGCTGATTGAGAAGAATTTCCCCCACCACGGGGCGGTGGCTTTCGGACATTACGGGAAAGCGATCTTTGACGTATTCCGCTATCTTGGAGTGGAGGACATCGGGTTCAACCGGCCGAAGGGTATGCTGTATCCCGGCGAGAATCCCTTTGTGTAAGAAGGGAAGACAGAAGAAAATCAGTCCTTTTTCAAGGCTGCCCGGGGAGCCCCCCCGGGCAGTATTTTCCGGAAGACGGCAGGGCAATTTGGACGAGTTCATGAGCGCAGCTCAGGCGATTTCAGCCGACCGGGTCGATGGAGGTACAGGGGATGAAGCGGATTATTCTGATGGTGATGCGGCTGTTTTTCATGGCGCCTGTCTGGTTTTTCAAGATTTGGAGCTGGGGCAGGGATGACCGGCATGCAGAGAAGGAAAAGTTCGAGCTGCTGCGCCATGTCACAACCCGTGCCAACCGGGCAGGGCGCGTGACAATCGAGCCTCACGGCCTGGAGAATCTTCCGGAGGAGCCGGGCTACATTATGTTTCCCAATCATCAGGGACTATTTGACGTGTTGGGATTCCTGGAGACATCCCCGCAGCCCTTTACGGTGGTCATGAAAAAAGAGGTGGAGAATGTTTTCCTGCTCAAACAGGTAAGGATTCTTTTGAAAGCCCAGTGTATGGACCGGGAGGATATTAGAGATTCTTTGCGGGTCATTAATCAGATGACGAAGGAAGTGAAGGAGGGAAGGAATTACCTGATCTTTCCGGAGGGCACCAGAAGTAAAAACGGCAACTGCCTGCTGGAATTTAAGGGCGGCAGTTTCAAAAGTGCAGTGAATGCCCGCTGCCCCATCGTCCCGGTGGCGGTGATTGACAGTTACCAGGCTTTCGACACCAACTCCATCCGCCCCGTGACCGTGAAGCTCCACTATCTCCCGCCCATTCTCTGCGAAGAGTATCAGGGCATGCGCACAAATGATATCGCCGCTTTGGTAAAAGCCAGGATAGAGGAAACGATTGCACAGTATACCTGATTGATTATTGGGCTGAAACCGGTTATAATGGATGCATAATTGAGTGAAACCGGGGAGGCCCTTTATGTTTTCGGAGGAGAGGAAGGAAAAGATACTGGAGATTGTGAACCGGAAGAAGTCGGTGAAGGTCTCGGAGTTGAGTGAGGTTCTAAAAACTTCAGAGGTGACGGTGCGGAGAGATCTGGACGAGCTGCACAATGAGCAGAAGCTGTATCGGACTCATGGAGGAGCTCTGATCCTGAACCACGGACAGTATGAATTGCCCTGGCAGGAGCTGGCGGTTCTTCAGATTGAGGAAAAACGAAAGATCGCTAAAAGAGCCATCAAATATGTTTGTGACAACGACGTCATTATTCTGGATGACTCCACGACGGCCTTGGAGCTTGCGAAGCTTATCGCATCGGGCAGTTACAGCAATCTGACCGTGGTCTGCATTGCGATTCCGGCGGTGAATGTGCTTTTGGCGAATCGGTGCCTGAATGTGGTCATGGTGGGCGGCCCCATTACGACCCAGACCAACGCGGTCCTTGGCAGTATGGCGGAGAGGGCGCTTGGCGGCATGCAGGCGGACAAATGTTTTATGGGCATCAACGGGATCTATCCGGAAGGATTTTATATGGCCAGCAGCTTTCTGGAGATGTCTACCAAGCAGGCGATTCTGGAGGCGTCCAGGCAGAAATTCGTGCTGGCGGACCACACCAAATTCGGCCAGTCCTCCTTCCTTAAGGTGGAGGGGCTGACGGAAGGGACGGACGGCCTGATCACGGATAAACGGCTGGGAGATTTTGATTATTCCGTCCTGGAAAAAAAGACAAACCTGGAATTTGCGGAATAAAAAACGGAAAGAAAACGAAACAGGAATAAAATGGAAATTAGGAGAGCGACAAGAGTGCCAGATCGGCGCTCTTGTTTTTTTTTACCAAAAGTCAAAAGGAATATAAAGATATTATTGACAAATATGTGATAACATGATATAAAAATGAAAGAGAAGAAAAACAATAAACAAAAAAATGAAAAATAAAGTAACTAAAGAAAAAAAAAAGAAAGTTCCACTTGAGAATCAGATCTCAGAGCGGTAGTGTCAGCGGGCGGCCGGAGGTTTATGAAACGGAAGGCGGCGGCTGTTCATTATAAAAAAAGAAAAGGAGAGGAAAAAAGAAATGAGAAAAAAAATCTTGAGTGTGCTGCTTGCAGCAACGATGGTATTCTCTCTTGCAGCCTGCGGCGGCGGCGAGAAAGAAACCGAGGCTCCCAAGGAGACAGAGGCAAAGACTGAGGCGGCAAAGGACACAGAGGCTGCGGATGCCGATACGACTGCTGCGGCTGATTCGACTGCTGCGGCTGATGCGGCTGAGTCTACAGCTTCCGGCGAGACCAAGACGATCACCATCGGCTATGCTCCTGCAACACTGAACAATGCGTTCTGGCTGGCAGTAAAGGACGGCGTACAAAAGGCCATCGAAGAGAGAACCGGTTATGAGGTAACTCTGGTTGACATTGATGCCGGCGGCGACCAGGCAAAGATGAACGACGGTATCAGCAACCTGCTTGGCGCAGGCTGTGACGCTATGCTGGTAGCTCCTGCTGACTCCACCGCGGCAATGTCCGCTCTGGAAGAGTGCAAGAACGCAGGCGTTCCCGTGATCAACTTTGATACTCCCGTGGACAACACCAACGGAATCGTAGAGACCATCATCGCTTCCGACAACTACAATGCGGGCTACGTGGTAGGCAAGGATGCCGCTTCCAAGATGCCCGAGGATGCCAAGATCCTGATCCTCAACTCTGACCGTGCAAGCGCATGCGTACAGCGTAAGCAGGGCTTCAAGGATGCTCTGGACGAGAGCGGCAAGAAGTACACCATCATCAACGACCTGGACGGCCAGGGCGATATGGAAGTTTCCCTAGGCGTTGTCAGCAACGCAATCGTAGCTGACCCCGATCTGGACGTGATCTTCGCAGTAAACGATCCTTCCGCCATGGGCTCTGTAAACGCAATTCAGCAGGCGACTGTTGAGCTTGAGAAGGAAATCATGGTATACGGCGTTGACGGAAATCCTGATGCCAAGCTGATGATCAAGAACGGCGACATGGAAGGAACTGGTTCTCAGTCTCCTGAGACTCTGGGTTATGACTCCATGATGGCAGCTTTCGATGTTCTGGAAGGAAAGAGCATTGAACCCGAGATCGTTGTTGATACTTTCTTAATCACTGCTGAGAACGTAGACGAGTTCGGTACGGACGGCTGGCAGTAAGATCCTGGACCGGGCGAAGGTTCGGACAACCGGATAAAGATTAGCAAAAATGCGGGAGCAGCCGTTCTGGCTGCTCCTATTTAAAAGTAGAGGTGGAAAGATGCCGAAAACATTGGTAGAAATGACGAATATCTCGAAATCGTTTCCTGGCGTGAAAGCACTGGACAATGCGCAGCTTAACCTGTACGAAGGAGAGGTATTAGGTCTTTTGGGGGAAAACGGGGCAGGAAAGTCTACCCTGATGAATGTATTGGGCGGTATTTATAAGCCTGATACGGGGAATATCAAGATCGACGGATCAGAAGTGACCATTGGGAGCGTTGTGGAGGCGCAGAAGCTGGGGGTGGCGTTTATCCACCAGGAGATCGCTCTGGTACCCTATCTGTCGGTTGCGGAAAATATTTTTCTGGGAAGAGAGCTCAAATCTGCCGGCATGGTGGACAAAAGGCGGATGTATAAAGAGGCAAAGCAGTGGCTGGACATGGTGGGGTTAGACGTCAATCCGGCGACGATGGTATGCCGCTTAAGCATCGGCCGCCAGCAGATGGTGGAGATCGCGAAGGCCTGTTCCCTGAACATGAAGCTGATGATCATGGATGAGCCGACCTCCTCCCTGTCGGAGAACGAGGTGGAGTCGCTCTTTAAGATGATCAATTCCCTTAAGGAGCGTGGAATCGGAATTATCTATATTTCCCATAAGCTTTCCGAGATCTTTACCATTACGGATCGGGTGTGCGTTATGAGAGACGGAAGCTATGTAGGCACCATCATTACGAAAGAAAGCGAAGAATCGGATTTGGTATCTATGATGGTTGGCCGGACATTGGATAATTACTATGCGAGAACCTTTAATGAGCCGGGCGAAGTGGTCCTGGAAGCGAAGAATATAAATTCCGGAAAGCGGGTAATCGACTGCAGCTTTAATGTGAGGAAGGGCGAGATTCTGGGCTTCTACGGCCTGGTAGGCGCGGGCCGTTCCGAGCTTTTAAAGGCGGTTATGAACCTGTATCCCAGGGACGGCGGAACGGTTACCATAAAAGGAAAAGATGTATCGAAGCTTCCCACCAGGAAAATTCAGGAAATGGGAATCGCCCTGGTGCCGGAGAACCGGAAGCTGGAGGGACTGATTTTAAAGAATACCATTGCTTTTAATATCAGTATCTCTGTACTTAAAAATTTTATTGGGAAGCTGCGGGTTAATTATAAAAAAGAAAAAGAAATCGTGGACAACGGAATTAAATCCCTTGCAGTAAAGACGCCTTCCAGGAACCAGGCGGTGAGAAATCTCTCCGGCGGCAATCAGCAGAAGGTGGTACTGGCAAAGTGGCTGGCCTCCGAGCCTGAGATCCTGGTGCTTGACGAGCCCACCAGAGGCGTGGACGTGGGCGCCAAGGCGGAGATCTACAAGATTATGAATGAGCTGGCGGCGCGGGGCATGGCGATCATTATGATCTCTTCCGAGATGCCGGAGATCGTGAATATGTGCGACCGGATGCTGATCATGAGCGGCGGAAAGATCAGAGGCGAGCTGGATAAATCCGAGTTTGAACAGACGAAGATTTTACATTATGCGATTGCAGAGGAGATTTGAGTATGAATAAGAAATTTGATATGAGTAAATATGAGGATCATACAATTTTAGGGCCCTTTGTCCGTTACTTAAAGGCAAACCTTGGTATTCTGGCTGCCTTTATCGTTTTGTGCCTGTTGATCACCGCGATGGCTCCGAACTTTATGACGGTGAATAACTGGCTGACGATCTTACGTACTGTTTCCACTACCGGCTGTCTTGCCATCGGCGTTATGTTAGCCATCATGCTTGGCGGTATTGACTTGACCGGCGGCGCCATGATCGCCTGTGTGGGATGTCTGACGGTTACGGCTATGGAGCGCTGGGGCATGCCCATGGTTCCGGCTATCGCCATTGGCCTTCTGGTTGGTATCGTGGCTGGTTTCATCGACGGCTGGATCATTGCATACAGCGGAATCCATCCCTTTGTCGTTACCTTGGCCATGCAGAGTATCTTAAGAGGCGCCGCTTACCTGATCGCCGGCGGCCAGCCGATCTCTCTGTACGCCAATACAACTTATCCGATTATCGGTACGGGACTTGCAGGAATCGTGCCTTATCCGATTATCTATATGCTGATCTTCTTTTTCTTGCAGTACCTGCTGCTCAATAAGACAAAGGCAGGACGTTATATCTATGCAGTAGGCGGAAATGCCACGGCTGCCCAGTTTTCCGGCGTAGATATCAAGAAGGTCAAGATCATGGCATGGACCATCAGTGGTTTCCTGGGCGCATTTGCAGGTATCATCCTGTCGGCCCGTATGGCTTCCGGACAGCCCGGTACGTCCATCGGCGCCGAGACAGACGCTATCGCTTCCTGCGTGCTTGGCGGAACCAGTATGTACGGCGGCGTCGGCAACACCGGAGGCGTGCTCATAGGCGTCATGATCATAGGCGTTATCACCAACGGCCTGACTCTGCTTCATGTGGACTCCAACTGGCAGTATGTGGCAAAAGGCCTGATCATCCTGCTGGCTGTTTATATCGACATGATCCGTCAGAATAAGCAGCAGTCCAGAAGCGAATAATATTGCTGAAAAATTCCGGGCGGCGGACATTAGAGCCGCCGCACGGAATTTTTTGATAAACATCATAGTTTTACATCATGAGGAGGAAAAGAAATGCTTGTAAACATGAGGGATATGTTAAAGGATGCAGAGAAGCATAATTATGCGATCGGTTCTCTTAACACGCCGAATCTGGAAACTCTGCGTGCTGTGATCGGCGCGGCAGAAGAGCTTGGCTGCCCCATTATCATCAACCACGCCCAGGGCCATGAGCCCGTGGTTCATCTGGAGACTATCGCGCCTCTGATGAAGATGTATGCGGAGAACGCAAAGGTGCCGGTGGCCATGCATATCGACCACGGCCTGGATATCAATTTCTGCATGAAGGCAGTGAGAGCCGGATTTACTTCTATTATGTGCGACCGTTCCGAGTATCCTCTGGAGAAAAACATTGCGCTGACGAAGGAATTTGTGGATCTGGTGAAGCCCCTCGGTATTACGGTGGAGGCGGAGCTTGGCGCCATGCCCAACAATATGCCCACGGAGGTGCCGGGACAGGAGCAGTCGGATTTAAGCGACCTGACCGTGTATTTCACCAAAGTGGACGAGGCGAAGAAATTTGCCGAGGAGACCGGAGTCGACGTACTGGCTGTTTCTATCGGTACGGTTCATGGCATGTACAAGGCAAAATCGGATTTGGATATTGAAAGGATCAAGGCTATCCGCGCCGCTGTTACTGATGAAAATGTTCATCTGGGAATGCACGGCTGCTCCGGCACGGAGCCGGATCAGGTAGTTGCCGCCGTCAATGCCGGCATCAAGAAGATTAATTACTTTACGGCCATGGATACGGCGGTCGCCCCTGTCTTAAAGCAGATGATCGACGACTATGAGGGCAGGCCTCTGAACTACACCCTTATGGTGAATGTGGCTATGGAAGTGCTTCAGAAAGAAGCGAAGAAAGCCATGGAGCTTTTCATGACCTGCAAGAAATAAAACGGAATAAGTGAAATGAGAAAAGACGCCGGCGCGCAGGAATCCTGGAAGATTCAGAGGGATTTCCGGCGGCCCCGGTGTCTTCTTACGTTGCCGGAGACGGATCTGATTGAAGGACGGCTCCGGCGAAACGAGGGTACTGAGGCGGAGGAAAGAGACATATGTATATCGGACTGGATATCGGGACATCGGGAACGAAGGCGGCGATCGTGGATGCGGAGGGCGTCGTGGCCGGGAGCTTTCAGGTAAGCTATGGATTTTCGGATACGGCAGACGGACGCAGAGAGCTTGACGCGGAGGAGGTGTGGAATGGGGTAAAATCCTGCCTGAAAGCTTTGGGAAGCTTCGGTGAGGCGGAGACGATCACGGTGTCAACTCTTGGAGAGGCGGTCATTCCCATAAACCGGAATGGAGAACCTCTGGCTCCCAGCATTACCGGGACGGACAGGCGGGGGATCGAAGAGACAGCCGCCTTTGAAAAAGCGGTCGGGCTGACGCGTCTGATTGACATTACCGGGCAGAACCCCACGCCGATCTATTCGGCGGGGAAGCTCATCTGGCTGAAACGGGAAATGCCGGAGATTTATGAGAAGGCCTGGAAGATTCCGCTTTTTCAGGATTTTGTGATCTTCCGTCTCTGCGGCCGGGCGGTGATCGACTATTCCAGCGCGTCCAGGACGGAGCTTTTTGATATCGGGCGGCTGGACTGGTCCAAAGAGCTTCTTTCGGAAACCGGACTTGACAGGGAGAAGCTTTCTGATCCGGTGCCTGCCGGAAGTGTTGCGGGTGAAATCCTGCCTGAGATCGCAAAGGAGCTGGGGCTTCGTTCTTCTGTAAAGATTGTGGCGGGCACCCATGACCATATCTGCAATGCCCTGGGCAGCGGAGTCTGCGAGGTGGGGAGCTGCGCCAATACGGTGGGAACCACGGAGGGGCTGACGGCTGTCCTTCGGAGGGAACAGCTTTCTTCCGAGTATGTGAACCGGTATCAGATCTCCTGCGAGCCTTTTGTGCGTCCCGGCCTTTTCAACACGGTGGCCTGGGAAAATACGTCGGGAGTCCTGCTCCGCTGGTTTGCGGAAGAATTTGTAAAGGAAGAGAAACCGGAAAACCTGATCGCTACCTTCGGGAAGCTCAACGGGCGGATGAAGGAGGCGCCGACAGACCTCCTTGTCCTTCCTCATTTTTCGGGCGCGGCCACGCCTTATTCCGACGGGAAGTCCAAGGGCGCGGTTCTGGGCCTTACCCTGGATACAGAACGGGAGGATATTTATAAGGCGCTGATGGAAGGAGCCAACATGGAGCTGGCCCTGATCCTGGAAGGCCTTACGAAAGCGGGACTTACGGTGAACCGTCTGGTTTCCACCGGAGGCGCCCTGTCGCCGCAGCTTTTACAGATCAAAGCAGACGTGCTGGACATAGAGATCGACACGGTGAAGAACAAACAGACGGGAGCCTTCGGCGGCGCGATCCTCGGAGCCGTAGCTGCGGGAGCCTATAAGGATGTGTGCGAAGCTGTCTCAGCCATGGTAACGCTGGGAGACCATTACGAGCCGGATCCAAAGCGGAGCCGGATCTACCGGGAGAGACTAACCTTATATCGGCAGATCTATCCGGCCATTGCAAAGATCAGCCACGGGCTGTAGAAGACGGTGCGGCCCTGGCAGAGGCATAGAAAAACCTTGGCCGCACATACAGAAATAATATTATAAAACGGAGGGATTTATCATGATTTCCAATTATTCAGATATTCTTGCTTTTGCAAAGGAGCACAAAGTAACCATTGGGGCTTTCAACACTTTTAATATGGAAATGATGCAGGCCGTTGTGGCGGCGGCGGATAAAAAGCAGGTTCCGCTGATCGCACAGACTTACCATGCACATGCCGATTACGCAGGCGTTGATTTTATGAGAGCTATTTACGGCGTGGCGGCAGAGCATGCGTCGGTAAACATTGCTCTGGGCCTGGATCACGGAAAATCTTATGCCCAGGCGGAAACCTGCGTGAAGGCAGGATACACAGGCGTTATGATCGACCTGGCTTCTGAGGATTACGACAAAAACGTGGCGGAAACAAAGCGGGTGGTGGAGCTGGCCCATGCAAAGGGTGTTTCTGTGGAAGCAGAGCTGGGCGTCATCGCGGACGCAGACCGTTCTTTGGAGGAGATCGCCGCCGGCTATACAGACCCGGAGGTGGCGAGACGGTTTGCGAAGGATACGGGGGTGGACTGCCTGGCCGTATCTGTAGGAACGGCCCACGGGACTTATGCCCATACGCCGAAGATCAACTTCGATCTGTTAAAAGAGCTGATCGATACAGTTTGCTGTCCCATCGTGGTCCATGGCGGTTCCGGCACGCCGGATGCGGACGTGGAAGAAATGGTTCGTCTCGGCATTGCAAAGCTCAACGTGGGTACAGATTTCTTTGACGCCTACAAAAAGGCCATGTTTGATGTGATGACGGAGAAGGGCCTTGGCTGCGACGTGATCGAGGTGATGGCGGCCGCGAGAGAAGCCGTGGAAAAGGTGGCGCTCCACAAGCTGGATATCCTGGGAAGATTCCGGGTATAAAGAAAAATAAAAGAGGTGCGATAATTGAAATGGGGGCTGTTGCACGAAACGGTGCTGCAGCCCCCGTTTCACAGATGACAGGCGATCGGGAAACCTGGAGCTTTCCATAATTTCCTGTTTCTCGGTTTCCTGTGACCATATAAGAAAGAGAGGGAATGTATGAGTAATCAGAAGAAATACGATGCCATCTGCATCGGCCAGGTGGTGCAGGATATCATGGTGACGGATATTCCGGAGGATGCGCTTAACAGGGAGTCGGACACGGTCCTGGCGGGCCAGGTGCTCTTAGCCTCCGGCGGGGATGCAGTAAACGAAGCCTGTATGATGGCAAGGCTTGGGAACCGCTCGGCCCTTCTCACCAGGCTGGATAAGCGGAATGTGGGAGAGATGATCTGTGGGGATTTGGTCAAAGAGGGAGTGGACACTTCACTTCTGATCCGCCCCGACGACTGTAAGAATTTTTCCACGGTGGTGGTGGTGAAAAAAGACGGGACCCATACCTTCCTGGAGGGACCAGGTGAAAACTTTATGCTGAAGATGTCGGACATTGACCTGTCGGTGTTTGAGGAGACCAGGGCCGTGACGGCGGGAAGCATTTATGGGCTTGGAGAGTTGGATACAGGTGGACTGGCCGTGATTTTCAAAAAAGCCAGGGCGGAGGGAGCCATTACCCTGGCGGATATGAATTTCGACACGGAAGGACTTGGGCCCCACGCCATTGACAGCGTCTACCCTCATACTGATTACCTGATGCCCAGCTACGAAGAGGCGGTCTATGTGACCGGGGAGAAGGAGCCGGACAAGATCGCCGACGTATTTCTGGCGGCAGGAGTAAAGAATGTAGTGTTAAAAATGGGGGGCGAGGGCTGCTTTTTCAAGAATGCCGGGAAGAGGTTCTTTACAGATCCTTATGAGATCGACCCTGTGGATACCACCGGCTGCGGCGATAACTTTGTGGCGGCGTTCCTCCACTGCCTCCTGAAAGGCATGGCGCCGGAGGAATGCGCCGAGTTTGCGTGCGCCGCCGGGGCCCTCAATTCTCAGGGCATCGGCGCTCATCATTATATTCAGTCGGAGGAACAGATCCGGCAGTTTATGGCGTCGGCCGGGAAGCGGGAGCTTTGCAGAAAGTAAGATAATCGCATATACGCCAAAGGGCATTTCTGCATCCGGCAAAAGTATTTTATGGTTTGACAGGCCGCCATGGCTGGTGGTAAAATAAACATAAGACGTGAATGGGAATTCACAAAAGAATGACAGGAGGGTGTGCTATGGCGTACAATGGATTTGCAATTGATCAGTATTTAGATGCGGAGGCTGTGACGAAGGAGCTGGACGAGCTGATTAAAAAGCCGGTCTATTCTATTAAAAGGGATAAGCTGAACGATTATGTGGAGAGCTATTTTAATAAGCGCTGCACGAAGTCGAAGGCGATGATCGAAGAGGCGAAGACGGTGATTCCGGGAGGCGTGCAGCACAATCTGGCCTTTAATTACCCCTTTCCCATTGTGATCGGGCGGGCAGAGGGCGCGAAACTCTACGACATTGACGGAAACTGGTACTATGACCTTTTACAGGCCGGAGGGCCGACGATTCTGGGGAGCAATATGCCGGCTGTGCGGGAACGGGTGATCGAGCTTCTGAAGACCTGCGGCCCTTCCACGGGACTGTTCCATGAGTATGAATATAAGCTTGCGAAGAAGATTTCGCAGATGGTGCCCTCCGTGGAAAAATTCCGGATGCTCGGTTCCGGCACGGAGGCGTGCATGTGCGCCGCCAGAATCGCCAGGCTGAAGACAGGAAAGAAAAATATCCTGAAGATGGGCGGGGCTTATCACGGCTGGTCGGACCAGCTGGCCTACGGCATGCGGGTGCCGGGAACGAAGGGCCTTATGTCCAAGGGAGTGCCCGGCTTCGTGTTTAAGCATACGGACGAGTTTTTCCCGGGGGATCTGGAGGATTTGGAGAGGAAGCTACAGAGGAACCGGCTTACGGGGGGGACGGCCGCCGTATATCTGGAGCCTGTGGGGCCGGAGAGCGGCACAAGGCCCCTGTCGAAGAAGTTTATCCAGGGAGCCGTGTGGCTGGCCCATAAGTACGGCGCACTGGTGATTTTCGACGAGGTGGTGACGGGCTTCCGCATCGGGCCGGGAGGCGCTCAGAGTTATTTCGGGGTGGATCCGGATCTGACTGTGTTCGGAAAGATTGTGGCCGGAGGATATCCGGGGGCCGGCGGCGTAGGCGGCCACGGAGACTGCATGGCGCATCTGGGCGCGGGCCTGGATTCCTCCGGGAAAAAGGTGAAAAAGGCCATGTGCGGCGGAACCATGGCGGCGACCCCCATTTCCTGTGTGGCAGGTTATTATACACTCTGTGAGATTGAGCGGACGAACGCCTGTGAGACGGCGGGCCGCATGGGCGACCGTCTCACAAAAGGCTTACAGAGGCTGATCAAACAATATGAACTGCCTTTTGTGGCCTTCAATCAGGGCTCCATCTGCCATCTGGACAGCGTGGGGACCATGCATTTTATCGTGGACTGGAAAAAGCTCTGGAGGGTTCCGAAGGTGCTGAAGGAGACCGGCATCCGCCAAAAGGAGATGGAACATATGGGGGCCGCCTATATGGCGGAGGGAATCGTGACCCTGGCCGGTTCCAGGCTTTATACCAGCGCCGCCTACACCGAGGAGATGATCGACGATGTCCTGTCCCGGTTCGAGCGGGTGTTTGCTTCCTGCGGGAAGATTGACAAGAAGGAATTGAAATAAGTGCGACGATGCGCCGGAACCTTTTATGGTGAGGAGAGATTGCAAGAAGAAGGCGGCGGGACGGGAGGAGGAGCGAATGGCTTATTTGGAATCGGAAGCGAGGGAGTTGGTTGCGGCGGCGGGGCGGCGCTTAAAACGGGAAGGACTGATTGCCAGGACCTGGGGGAATTTGAGCGCCCGGATCTCAGATACGCAGTTTGTGATCACGCCAAGCGGGATGGACTATGACATGATAGGGCCGGACGATCTGGTGCCGGTGCGGATTTCGGACTGTTCTTACGAGGGGGAACGGAAGCCTTCCAGTGAGAAGGGGATCCACGCCGATGCCTACAGGCTGCGGCCGGAGGTGAATTTCGTGATTCACACCCATCAGGATCAGGCTTCTGTCTTCGGAATTCTGGGAAAGCCCCTGGAGACGGAAGACAATGACTCTGTTTTGGGGAGACTGATCCCCTGTGCGGAGTATGGGCTTCCTTCCACGAAAAAGCTCCGGCAGGCAGTGGCAAAACAGCTCCGGAAGGAGCCGGAGGCTTTGGCGGTACTGCTTAGGAATCACGGAGCGCTATGCATGGGGAAGGATTACGCGGAAGCCTTTCTGGTGGCGAGGGAGCTGGAGAAGGCCTGTGAAAGCCGGAAAAAAGAGCTTTTTGACGGATGTGGGCAGGAACGCTTTGGGGAGCTTGGAAAAAGCCAGAGAAAAGGCAACCGGTTCTGTCTCCTGTTAAACGGGGAGAGGAGGATTTACGACCTTAGTACCCGGCCGGAGGAGCTTCCGCTGGAGGCGGCCATCCACGGGGAGATTTACAGAAACAGCGATGTCTGCTACGCGGCGGGGGAGACGGCTCCTGCAGTCACTGCTTTCTGCAGCCTGGGGGAGCCGCTGCTTCCTTATCTGGACGATCTGGCGCAGATCGCCGGAATCAGCGTGCGGTTTTCGGGAGCGTCCCCGGAGGGAGTCAGGAAGGCGCTGAGAGGAAGGAACGCGGTTTTGGTCCGGGGGCGGGGCGCTCTCTGTACCGGAAAGACGGCCGATGACGTGACGGCGGTGCGGATGATTCTGAGAAAAGGCTGTGAGGCAGGACTTTTGGCCAGGGCGTGGAATGGACGGAACGAGGCTGGCGGCCTGGAGAAATGCCTGCCTCTGGGGGAGGCCGACGCGCGTCTGCAGAGATTGATTTACCGGAAGAAGTATTCCAAAAAGAAAGATAAGGAATAAGGATGGGGCATGCTGAAAAAGCTGACAGAAGAAAAACGGGAAGAGGTTTTGCGAGCCGGCATTTCAGAGTTTGCGGAGCGGGGGTATTACCATGCCGGTATGAACGGTATTGCCGGGCGGGCCGGAATCAGCGTGGGAGCGCTGTATAAATATTACGCGGACAAAAGAGAATTTTTCGGAGCCTGTTTAAAAAAGTGCATGGAAGATTTGGAGCAGGTGCTTACGGCGGTGGCAGAGCCAAAGGACCGGCTCCTGGTCTATGCAGATCGTCTCATCGAGGCTCTGCAGAGGCACGCCAGGGAGCAAGGGGATTGTATCCGCCTGTACAACCAGCTGGCGGCCGGAGGTATCCCTGGCGGGGAAGAATGGGTGGAGAAGATCGAAGGGCTGACAGCCAGGGTGTACACCGGGTTTATGGAGACGGCAAAGCGGGACGGAACGGCGAGGCGGGATATGGACGCCAGGCTGTTCGCATTCTTTTTTGATAACCTTCTGATGATGCTGCAGTTTTCCTATACCTGCGACTATTACAGAGAGCGGTTTCGGATCTACTGCGGAGAGGATATGCAGGAGCGGGACGGGTACGTCCGGAATGAATTACTGAAATTTTTTGAGTCGGCCTTTACCGTGTGCAGGAGAGAGCCGGGGGCAGAGGGGCAGAGTTATACCCGTGAGCCCAATGATTTGACAACATACCCTTTATGATATCAGGCTGGCCAGCAAATCATTTGGCAAATGAGTATGCCCTTGGGTATAGAGAGCGGAAAGAAATCCGGGAGGGGGGAAGCTATGGTTTATGTACTTGCCTATGATATCGGGACAACGGGTGTAAAGACATGCCTGTTTTCCATTGAAGAACGGATCAGGCTTCTGGCGGGAGTGAGCAGAGGCTATGGTCTTTATATCCTGGAAAACGGCGGGGCGGAGCAGGATGCGGAAGAATGGTGGGCGGCCATGGGGGAGACCACCAGGGAGTTGTTTGCTAAGGTGAAGGTACGGCCGGAGGAGGTTGCCGGAATCTCCTTTTGCTCCCAGATGCAGGGACTGGTGCTGGTGGACAGGGGGGGAGTTCCGGTCCACCGGCCCATGAGCTATATGGACCAGAGGGCGACGGAGGAGATTAAAAAAGGCATTGCCCACGGATTTAAAATTGCCGGGGCCAATGTGGGGAAGCTGATAAAGAGCCTGCGGATTACGGGGGCTGTCTCCACCAGCGTGAAGGACCCCATGTGGAAGTACAAATGGCTGGAAGCCCACGAGCCGGAAAATTTTGCCGGAGCCTATAAGTGGCTGGACGTGAAGGAATACCTGATCTGCCGTCTGACCGGAGAATTTGTCATGACAGAGGATTCCGCTTATGCGACGCTCCTTTACGACACCAGGAAGGGGAGAGAGGGGTGGAGCAAAGAACTCTGCCGGATGTTCGGCATCGAAATGTCCCATCTGCCAAAGATTATCAAATCTTCGGAGGAAGCGGGGAGGCTCCTCGCGGGGCCGGCTGCAGAGCTTGGGCTTCCCGCCGGAATCCCGGTGTTTGGCGGAGGCGGGGACGCATCCCTCATCGGCGTGGGGGCCGGCTGTGTCCAGGCAGGGGATACCCATATTTACTGCGGAACCTCCGGCTGGGTGACGACGGTGACGGAGAAGCAGATGGTGGACGTGTCGGCTATGATTGCCGCCATTGTGGGCGCCCAGACCGGGAAGTACAATTATTTTGCGGAGATGGAGACGGCGGGGAAGTGCCTGGAATGGGTGAAAGACCATCTGGCTCTGGATGAGATCGGGATTTATCTGGAGAAGAAGCAGGTGACGGAGGGGACGGAGGCGGCTTACCGTAGCCTCTACGATTATATGACGGAGACGGTGGCAAAGGTTCCGGCAGGCGCGGGCGGCGTGATCTTTACGCCCTGGCTCCACGGGAACCGCTGCCCCTTTGAGGATCCGGAAGCGGCGGGGATGTTTTTCGGCATCCGCCTGGAGACGGGGAAACGTGAGCTGATACGGGCTGTGCTCGAAGGAATCTGTTATCATCTG
The DNA here is from genome assembly GCA_910588815.1 of uncultured Lachnospiraceae bacterium. Classification (GTDB taxonomy): domain Bacteria; phylum Bacillota; class Clostridia; order Lachnospirales; family Lachnospiraceae; genus Lientehia. The sequence goes on from CAJUQY010000021.1 coordinate 31,639, forward strand.
CGGTGGATGCTCGAATGCCAGGACAGAAAGCTGAAAACGGCCCGGGTACTTCGTTTTGTGGGGGGAGGGGCTCTGTCTGCGGTGACTGCCCAGATGCTTGCCGACATGACGGGAAGAGTCGTGGAGGTGGTGGAGAGCCCCCAGAATGCGGGAGCCGTGGGGGCGGCGGCGGTGGTCGGCGTGGGACTCGGGCTGATTCCCAATCTGGAGGCGGCCGGAGCCTTCATTCCCGTGACGGAGCGTTTTTCACCGAGGCGAGAGGAAAAGGCCCTTTACGATCAGTATTATGCCGTGTTTAAACGGCTCTACAAGGCCAATAAAAAGAACTACTGTCTGCTTGGAAGGGCAAGGCGGGGGAAGGAACCTGTATGAAAAACGATGAAAAAAAAGAGCTGCTTCGTTCTCTGAAATTTTTGGCGTTTTCCGTTTCGGCGGGAGTGATCGAGATCGGGGCGTTCACTCTGCTCAATGAACTGTCCGGATGGAGCTATTGGCCCTGTTATCTGATCGCCCTGATTTTGTCGGTGCTGTGGAATTTTACTCTGAACAGACGTTACACCTTCCAGTCGGCAGGCAATATTCCGGTGGCTATGGCCAAGGTGGCGGTTTTCTACTGTGTGTTCACACCGTTTTCCACCTTTCTTGGAAACTATCTGGCAGAGTCGCTTTTGTGGAACGAATATCTGGTGACAGGCCTCAACATGATAGCCAATTTTGTTCTGGAATTTCTCTATGACCGGTTCTTTGTGTTCCGGGACTCACTGGATACCAACAGTGTGGCGAAGAAGCAGGAGGTAAATGGGATATGAATATGGCAGATATTGCAATCGTGGGGAGTGGTCCGGCGGGAATTTCGGCGGCGCTCAATGCCAAGATCAGGAATAAGAGCTATTATCTTTTCGGAACGTCGGCCCTCAGCGACAAGGTGCGCCGTTCCGAGTGTATTTCCAACTATCCGGGAGTCGCGGATGTGGGGGGCATGGAACTTTATGAGAAGTTTACAGATCAGCTTTCCGGGGCGGGAATCGAGATCACGGAAAAACGGATTACCGGGATTTACAATATGGGAACGTATTTTGCCTTGCTGGCAGATCAGGAGGAATTTAAAGCAAGGACGGTGATCCTCGCCACAGGCGTGGAGACGGTGCGGCCGGTTCCGGGAGAGCGGGAGCTTCTCGGACGGGGCGTAAGCTACTGTGCCACCTGCGACGGAAATCTGTACAGGGGAAAGACCATTGCGGTCATCTGTGACAATGCCGAGATGGAGGAGGAGGTCTCCTATCTGGCGGAGCTTGCCGGGAAGCTTTATTACCGGCCGCTGTTTAAGGGCAGCAGCTTTGCCGCGGAGAACGCAGAGCAGCTCTCCGGTCCTCTGGTCAAGATCCTGGGTGAAAAACGGGTGAGCGGTATCTGCCTGAAAGACGGAACAGAGGTTTCTGTGGAAGGCGTGTTCTTCTTAAAGGAATCTGTCTCCCCGGCGGTGCTTCTTCGGGGGCTGAAGGTGGAGGCGGGCCATGTGGAGGTGAACCGCAAAATGGAGACCAATGTAAAGGGTTGTTACGCCGCCGGGGACTGCACCGGTACTCCCTACCAGATTGCAAAGGCTGTGGGGGAGGGGAACGTTGCCGCACATTCCGCCGTGAAATATCTGGCAGAGCAGATGATCAAAAAACCTGAGAAAGAAGAATCTGTAAGAAAGGAAGACAAATGAAAAAACTATCAGAGGGGATGAAGCTGTACGGTTTCACTGTCAAAAGGCTCCGTGAGGTGAAGGAGTTGGAGGCCTCTTTCGCGGAGATGACCCATGACAAAACAGGGGCGGAGCTCTGTTTCCTGGACAACGGGGCAAAGAACAAGCTGTTCACGGCAGGTTTCAAGACGCTGCCTGAGGACAGCACAGGAGTGTTCCATATTTTGGAGCACTCCGTTCTCTGCGGCTCTGAAAAATATCCGGTGAAGGAGCCTTTTGTGGATTTGCTGAAAAGCTCCATGAACACCTTCTTAAATGCCATGACCTATCCGGACAAGACCGTGTATCCGGTTTCCAGCTGCAACGAGAAGGATTTTCTGAATCTGGTTTCTGTCTACCTGGACGCGGTCTTTGCCCCCAGGCTTTTAACGGATAAAAATATTTTTTATCAGGAAGGGATCCATATAGATGCAGAGGACGGGGAGCCTCATTACAAGGGCGTGGTGTTCAACGAGATGAAGGGGGCCATGTCCGGAATCGACGACCGGCTCGAACAGGGGATCTGCAGCCTGATGTTCCCGGACAACTGCTACCGTTTCAATTCCGGCGGAGATCCGGCTGCAATTCCGGATCTCACCTATGAAAAATTTGCGGAGACCTACAGACGGTTCTATCATCCCTCCAATGCGAAGTTTTTCCTGGACGGTTCCGTTCCTCTGGAGAGGACGCTGGAGCTTATGGATTCCTATCTGAGCCGATATGGGCGGATGGAGGAGAAATTTGATATTCCGGCTCAGGTTCCCGTGGCAAGGGAGGCGACGGAGTATTATGAGGCTGCCGGGGAAGAGGAAGACGCAGGCAAGGCCGCACTGGCTTTTGGGAAGATCATCGGCACCTGGGAGGAGCAAAACCGGCTGTTTGCGGCCCATATTCTCTGCGACGTGCTGGCGGATTCCAATGAAGCTCCTTTAAAACGGGCAGTTCTTTCTTCCGGCCTTGCCGAGGATGTGGAGATGGCGGTGATGGACAGCGTGAAGCAGCCCTATCTTTTGCTGGTGTTCCGGGGAATGAAAGATGAGGACAGCGAGGCGATCAAGATTCTGGTCCGGGACACGGTCCACAGACTTCAGGCGGAAGGCTTAAGCCGGGAAGCGCTGCAGGCTTCCATCAACCGTCTGGCTTTCCGGTGCAGGCAGACGAGTGAGCCTCAGGGATTGTACCGGGCACTTTCGGCCTTTAATAGTTGGCTTTATGGGGGAGATCCGCTGGAAAGCCTGCTCTATGACGAGACCATTGCCGCTCTCAGAAAGATGGTGGGGACCGGCGAGTTTGAAGAACTCCTCGGTGCGCTTCTGGGCGAAGAAGAGGGACTTTCCGTCCTGCATATGCTCCCTTCCGTGACGCTGGGAAGAGAGGAGGCGGATCGGGAAGAGAAGCGGGTGCAGGCAGAGTATGCCGCCCTTAAGGAATCGGAACGGGAACAGTTAAAGAAAGATAATGAGGCTCTTCTAAAATGGCAGACAGAGCCGGATTCGCCGGAAGCCGCCGCGTCCATTCCGACCCTTTCTTTGGGCGAGGCGGGGGAGGGTCCGGAGTATACGAAGACCATAGAGAAGAAGGTGCAGGGAGCTACGGTGCTTTACCACCCTGTGCCTACCCGCGGGATCATATACCTTTCCCTGTATTTTCCTCTTACGAATTTCACCCTTGAAGAGCTTACGGGGCTGTCCCTGCTTCCCGCTCTTTTCGGGGAGCTGCCCACGGAAAATTACAGTGTTTCCGAACTGCAGCAGGCCATAAAGACCCATATCGGAAGTCTGGGCTTCGGAATCTTCGCCTATGGGAAGAAGGATGAGAGGGGAACCTGTGCGCCGCATCTGTGTGTCCATGCCGGGATCCTGGAGGAAAGTCTTCCGGAGGCGGAAAAGCTGTTGGCAGAACTTTTGACGAAGACCAGGTTTGACCAGAAGGACAAGATAAAAGAGATTGTCCTCCAGTCGGAGGAATCTGCAAAGCAGGGGGCGATCGGAAACGGCCATGGGCTTGGAATGACGGCCGTCCAGTCCCATTATACGGCCAGGGGAGCGGTTGCCGAGGCCGTGGGAGGCTATACCTCCCTGCAGTTTTTACATCGCTTTGCCAAGGATTTTGACGGAGAGATCGCCGGCTTTTTGTCGCTGGCGAAAAGAGTTAGGGAGGAGTCTGTCTGCAGAAAGAGCATGACGGCCGGCGTTACCGCCTCGAAGGAACCTTTGCTTTCCGGGCTTCTCGAGGAACTGCCGGAGGGGGCAGCGCTGCCGGAGTCGGCGGCTTATGAGATTGAGCTTCCGAAACGGCTTGGGATCCGCATTCCTGCCCCCATCGCCTACGCAGCCCAGGGAAGCCATCTTTCTTCCTTCGGGGAGACCTTTTCCGGAAGCTTAAGAATAGCCGCCCACATTCTCTCGCTGGGGTATCTCTGGAATGAGATTCGGGTCCAGGGAGGAGCCTACGGCACCGGGCTTTCTGTCAGACAGGAGGGGGGAATGTCCTGCTATTCCTACCGGGATCCTTCCCCAGAGCGAAGCCTGTCTGTTTACCGGCAGATGGCGGACTATGTGGAGAAATTCTGTGAGAGGGGCGAGACTCTGGACAAGTTCATTCTCGCCGCTGTGGCGGCTGCCGAGCCCCTCAGGACTCCCGGGGAGGAAGGCATGGCGGCCGACAGTCTGTGGTTTGCCGGCATCACAGAAGAAGACATGAAAAAGCTGCGGAAAGAAATGCTTGATACGGATCAGGCGGCGCTTCTTAAATGGTGCGGCCCGTTAAAAAGGCTGGCAAAAGAGGGGGCCGTGTGCGTGGTCGGAAATGAGGATGCCCTGAACGCCTGCGAAGGTCTGACGGTCTGCGACCTGTAGGAGCCACCGAAAAACAGGAAGCTTCCGGTCCTGTTCTGGACAGTCCCATCGGAACGGGAGCGGGGGATTCCAGGAGATTTTATCATATTATAATGGAAGGAACTCCGGTTTTCGGTCTTTGAAAACGGTATAGTAACGGAAACCGCAATCCTTTAAGATTTCGCCGATACGGTCAAAATGGTGAGCCACATAATTGGGGACATGGGCGTCGGAACCGATGGTCAAGATTTCGCCGCCCAGCTTGCGGTAGCGTTTCAGCATTGCCTCTGTGGGGTGTGGGTGGCCGAGACCGGCCTTGTAGCCGGCCGTGTTGCATTCGATTCCCTTTCCCTTCTCAATGAGTATCTTTAAGATTTCATCGAACACATCCTGATATTTTTCATAGCTGTAATATGTATTTTGGTTTGGGCCGTAACGGACGACAAAATCCAGATGGCCGGCCACGTCGAAACAGTCGTAGGCAGTGATGTTTTTTAATTCTTCCTCAAAATAGGAGCGGTAGGCCTCCTCCTCCGAACGGCCTTCAAAGAAAATCGGATAATAGGGATCCATTCCGTCGCAAAAGTGAGTGGAACCGATGATAAAATCAAAGGAGCTGGCAGATACGTAAGAAACCAGGTCGGTGGGAATGTCCGTCTGGAGCCCCAGTTCCACGCCGATTCGCAGGTCGATCCGGTTCTGGTATTGCTCCCTCAGAGAGAGGAGGGTTTTCCTGTAGGCAGCTGTGTCAAAGGTAAAATCCATGACATCCGGCGGTCCGTCGAAATCCTGATGGTCGGTGATGCAGAGAGCCGGCATTCCCAGGGCGATGGCCCGCTCAATCTGAAGCTCTGGCGGCGTGTCGGAGTCGGCGGAGAAGCTGGTGTGCAGATGAGAATCAATATATGTCATGATGGTATCCTCTTTCCCGATGATGTTTGAAAAATTCCTGTGAATAGAATAGAACAAAAGAAAAAGAATGTCAATGTGCTTGCGGGGGATTATAAAAGGCGTTACAATGGGATGGAGACAGAAAGTGACATTTTGAATGGAGAGGAAGCATGGCGGAAAGACAAAAGGAAAAAAAGAAGCAGAGTAAAAAGAGGGGCAGCGGCCAGAGGCTGGAGGCATGGAAACAGGCGCTGCAGATGGAACTTCGGGAGCATAAAAGTTCGTTTTTAGTCTTTTCCGTGCTGAGGCTTCTCGTGGTCGTGACTATGGTTCTGCAGTTTTTTAACGGGAATTATGAAAATGTGTATGTATGCTTTTTGACGCTCCTTCTGCTGGTGGTGCCAAGCCTGGTGCAGGTGACCATGAAGGTGGAGCTGCCCACGGGACTGGAGATCGTCATGCTGCTTTTTGTTTTTTCCGCAGAGATTCTGGGGGAAATCAATGCCTTCTATATCCGGATTCCTGCATGGGATACGATTCTTCATACCTTGAATGGCTTTCTGATGGCGGCCATCGGCTTTTCTCTGGTGGATATCCTGAATCGCCATGAGCGGTTTTCTTTTCAGATGTCTCCGGTATTTATGGCGGTGGTGGCTTTTTGCTTTTCCATGACGATCGGCGTTTTGTGGGAATTTTTTGAATGGGGAATGGACATGTTTTTTCACCTGGATATGCAGAAGGATACGGTCCTCCATACGATCAGTTCCGTCGCTCTGAATCCGGGCGGGCAAAACATACCGGTGGTCATAACAGGAATCCGGGACATGTCCATTGACGGGCAGAGCCTTGGCCTGGGCGGATATCTGGACATCGGCCTTTACGATACCATGAAAGATCTGTTCGTAAATTTTATCGGGGCCGTCGTGTTTTCTGCGGTAGGCTTCTTTTATGTGAAGAGCAGAGGGAAGGGAAGCTTTGCGAAGCGTTTCATCCCCAGGCTTAAAAATAAAGACAGAGATTTTCTGGCCATCGCGGAGAAGGAAGAAGAAATCTGAAGGGCAGAAGAGAGCGGCAATAAAACAGGAAAGCAGACTGGAAAAGCAGAATAAGAAAAAGAACAGACAGAGGAGGGAATTATGACAAGAGAAGAATTCCATGGACTGACAAAGAGGGGGCTTGTACTTTTGGACGGGGCCACCGGTTCCAACCTGATGGCGGCGGGGATGCCGAGGGGGGTCTGTACGGAGGAGTGGATCTGCGAAAATCCTCAGGTGATCAAGGACCTGCAGCGGGCCTACAAAGAAGCAGGATCCAGGATTATACTGGCACCGACTTTTTCCGCCAACCGGATGAATCTGGAGGACCGGGGGCTCGGGGACCGTGTCGGGGAGATCAACCGAAGGCTGGTGGAGATCACCAGAGAGGCTGTCGGAGAAGATTTTTTGGTGGGCGGGGATCTGACCACCACGGGAAAGACGGCGGAAGACTATGGGATGCTGATGGATATCTATAAAGAACAGATCGGGATTCTTGCAGAAGCCGGCGTGGATCTTCTGATGGTGGAGACCATGCTCGGCCTGGAGGAGACGTTGGCGGCGCTGGAGGCTGCCAGGGCCGTCTGCGGCCTTCCGGTTCTGTGTTCCCTGACCATTGAATCCGACGGAAGCCTTTTTTTCGGCGGCAATATTTTTGACGCGGCGGCGGCGCTCTCGGAAATGGGGGCCGATGCGGTGGGAATCAACTGTTCCGTGGGGCCGGACCGGCTGGAGGCTGTGGTGCGGAATATCAAAAAAGAGGTGAAGGTTCCGGTCCTGGTGAAGCCCAATGCGGGCATGCCGACCATTACGGATACAGGGGAGGCCGTTTATTCCATGGGGGCCGATGAGTTTGCGCGCCATATGGAGAAGCTTGTAAAGGCCGGGGCCGACATCATCGGGGGCTGCTGCGGAACCACACCGGAGTATATTGAGAAGGTGGCGGAGCGATGTGCGGCGAAACAGAGGATGACAGGGAGTGAGTGAAATGAAAAGAAAAGAGAGAAGATTTTTTATCATGCTCCTGTTGGCGGTCAGTTGTTTGTCTGCCGGAACCGTGCATGCCAAAGGGGAGAAAGCGGCTTCTGTGACCTATCGCAGCCATATCCAGACTTACGGCTGGCAGGCGTGGAGACAGGATGGGCAGCTTTCCGGAACCACCGGGCAGTCAAAACGCCTGGAGGCTGTTGAGATGCGTCTGAATTCTTCCTATTCCGGAAATATCCAATATCGCACACATGTTCAAAGTTATGGCTGGCAGAACTGGAAGACCAACGGGCAGATTTCCGGAACATTCGGAGAAGCGAAACGCCTGGAGGCCATTGAGATCAGGCTGGTCGGAGAGATTGCAAATCATTATGATGTCTGTTACCGGGGTTACGTGCAGAGCTACGGCTGGCTGGGCTGGGCAAAGAACGGACAGTCGGCGGGGACGGCGGGGATGTCGAGACGTCTGGAGGCCATTGAGATCCAATTGGTTCCCAAAAGCACCCTTCTGCCGGATGACGGCAAAAGACCCTACATGACGACGGATCTCCTTCAATATTCTGTCCATGTCCAGAGCTATGGTTGGCAGCCTGAGGTGAGTTCGGGGCAGACGGCAGGGACTGTTGGGAAGGCCAAGCGACTGGAGGCGATTCAGATTTCCCTGGATGAGAATAATAAGATGTCCGGCGGCATTACATACCGCACCCATGTCCAGTCCTATGGGTGGATGGACTGGGCAGAGGAGGGGGAGATAAGCGGAACCAGCGGGGAGTCGAAGCGCCTGGAAGCTATCCAGATTAAGCTGACGGGAGAAATGGCAGGGTATTATGATATTTATTACCGTGTCCATGCACAGAGCTACGGCTGGCTGGGCTGGGCAAAGAACGGCCAGCCGGCGGGGACGGCCGGTTACTCAAAACGCCTGGAGGCCATAGAAATTGTCCTGAAGAAGAAGGGGGCGGCGGCACCCGGTTCCACCGCCGATTATTATCGATTCAAAAGCCTGCAGAATCTGATGGATATCACGGAGGGAATTGGGGACGGTTCCCAGATCATTACCGTGGTGGGAGACGGAACCCGCACCGGGGCTACCTTGGATTTTTGGCAGAAACAGGAAAGCGGATGGGGACAGAAGATCCATGCCGATGCGATTCTCGGGAGGAACGGACTCTCTGACCACACCTTTGAGGGAGATAAAACGACGCCGATTGGCTGCTACGACCTCGGAATTGCCTTTGGAAATAAGCCGAATCCGGGAACGTCGCTTCCGTGGGTGGATGTGAACCCCTATCACTACTGGATCGATGATCTTGGCAGCGCCTATTACAATCAGCTGATCGACAGCAGGCAGGTTCCGGAGGGATGGCGTTCCGGGGAGCATCTGTCTGATTACGTGCCCCACTACAATTATTCTGTGAACATTGAGGTGAACCCCCAGTGCAGGAAGGATTCCACGTCGGCCATTTTCCTTCATTGTTCCGGCGGCGCTCTGTATACGTCCGGCTGTGTCGGCATCGGGGAGTGGGAGATGAAGACGGCGCTGCAGCTTCTGAAGCCGGGAGCGCGCATTGTCATAGTGAGAAACAAAGAGGATCTGTTAAGATACATGGAGTATTAGAAATCCAAGAAATTATTACAAAATTATTGACACTGTATGAGGGAGTTGGTATAATTTATGACATGCGGCGAGTTTTTTGCCCTGTACAAAATATGACAAAAATATTACAAAAGGATAAGGGAACCTGAGGCTTCAGGGCTGTTTCGGAAAGTTTTGGATGATTTTTTAAGAGAAAACCGGTTGACAGCAGCCAAAAGAGAGGCTATAATGGTTACAGACGTAACAAATTCGTAACAAATGGCAGAAGTACTGGAGGTTGAATTTGTGAATAGAAACAGAATTTTAGTCACAGTGGGTTGTGTGTGTGCATCTGTAATGATAGTGGGGGCTTCTCCTGTAAAGGCAGCAAACAAGGTTGAGATTGATTCCGCGGTGGCAGGCCTTTCCGTGGCGATGAATAATTTTTATGCCGGGACGGAGAATCCGGAGGACGAGTTAAAGGATTATCTGCAGAGTGCACCGGCGCCGGCACCGGCGCCTGCAGAGGCGGAGCCTGAGCAGCAGCCTGAGCCTGAGAAAGAGCCTTCCCCTTATGAGAATATCGCGGTATCTCAGGTTGGCGATGATGAACAATATGTGAATATCCGGACAGATGCAAATGTTGATTCGGACATTGTGGGAAAGATTTATAACAATTGTGCGGCGACCATTCTGGATACGATTTCCACAGAGGATGGCGACTGGTACAAGATCAAATCCGGTTCTGTGGAAGGATACATGAAGGCTGATTATTTTGTGACCGGCGATGAGGCAGAGCAGGTTGCCATGGAGATTGGCAAGAGCTATGCGGAGGTATCCGAGGGCGGCCTGAGGCTGAGAGAGGAGCCCACCACGGAGAGCGGTGTCATCGATACCCTGTGGCAGGGCGATATCTATACGGTGACAGAGCAGCAGGATGATTTTGTGAAGCTTTCTCTCGGACAGGACGACGACGGAAATGACGTGGCAGGATATGTTGCGAAAGAGTACGTGAATACATATGTGAAGTTTGACGAGGCCATTTCCCTTGAGGAAGAGAAGGCTATAGAGGAAGAGAAAGCCAGACTGGAAAAGGAAGCCGAGGAAGCGGCGGAAGAGCTTGAGAGAGTCAGGGAGCAGGAGCGGAGAGCGGAAGCTTCCAGAAATGAGACATCGGAAACACGGGCTCCGGAAACGCAGGCTCCCGAGACACAGGCTCCGGAACCGCCTGCAGTGGATGTCTCTAATGCCAGCAGAGATGCGGTTGTGGCTTATGCGAAGCAGTTTGTGGGATGCCCTTATGTCTATGGCGGAAACAGCCTGTCCGGCGGTACGGACTGCTCCGGATTTACGAGGGGCGTGTATGCGCAGTTTGGTATCAGCCTTCCGAGGACTTCCGGTTCTCAGGCAAATGTGGGCAGACGGATTTCTGTCGGTGAGCTGCAGCCCGGCGATTTGATTTTCTATGCGAACGGGTCCAGGATTTATCATGTGGCCATGTATATCGGCGGAGGCCAGATTATTCATGCGATTGATGAGTCACAGGGAATCGGTATCACCGGCCTGAATACCGGCAGGGTATATACGGCAGTATCTCTTTTCTAAATCAGAAAGTACAGAGCGGTACGGCGGACAGCCGTACCGTTTTTATGTGCAAAGGCCGTGCAGAGGAAACAAGCATTCAGTTTTTGAGCCAGAGGTTGACAAGACTCTCTGTGCTTGTTATAATAAAACCTAGAATTGTAACAAAATTGTAATAAATGACGGGGATATACCGCAGTGATTTGGAGGAAAAAATGAGAAAAACGAGGAAATTGGTTGCAGTGGGTTGTGTCTGTGCGGCGATGGCTATGGGGACAACGGCATTTGCCATGCCCGGTGCGACAAGTTTGGTGACGGTAACGCCCAGGACGACATCGTCGGCCTCTTCAACTGATACAGAGAAATCTTCAAGGGAGACTGAGGCAGCGCCGGAGACCACGGCCGCTCCGGAACCGGAGACCACGGCGGCGAATCCGGCAGAGCCGGCTCAGGCGGAATCGGCGTCGGAACAGCCGAACAAGGTGGCGGTAGGAGCGGCATCTCTGACAGCGGCTTCCGGTGTGTCGGTCGCTGCTTCCGGACCGGAGGGAGCGGTCAGCCAGGCAGCGGTGCAGATGGCGGCGGCGGCGCCGACCAAAGCTCCGTCACCTTATGAAGACGTGGCGGTCTCTCAGGTAAACGGTGACGATGATTACGTGAATATCCGTGACGCGGCCAATGTGGACGGTGAGATTTTAGGCAAGATCTATAATAATTGTGCGGCGACCATTGAGGAGACGGTGGAAACAGAAGACGGTACCTGGTACAAGATCCATTCCGGTTCTGTGGATGGGTACATCAAGGCCGAGTATTTTGTTACAGGCGAAGAAGCAGAGGAGCTTGCGCTGAAAATCGGCAAGATGTTCGGTTATGTGGAAGAGGGCGGACTCAGAGTGCGCACGGAGCCTACTACAGAGAGCGATATCATTACTACCCTCTGGGCCGGTGAGAAATATACGGTTGTGGAGCAGGCGGACGGATTTGTGAAGCTTTCACTGGGCGATGATGACGACGGAAATCCGGTGACAGGATATGTTGCCGAGGAATACGTTCAGGTTTATGTGAAATTTGACAAGGCGATCTCTTTGGAAGAAGAGCAGGAGATGATTGCAGAGGCCAAGAGGCGTGAGGAGGAAGCGGAAGCAGCGAAGAAGAGTTCCAAGAGAGAAGCGGTTGTGGCTTATGCGAAGCAGTTCATCGGCAATCCCTATGTATGGGGCGGCGGTAGCCTGACAAACGGCACGGACTGCTCCGGATTTACGAGAGGTGTTTTGGGCCATTTCGGTTATGGTCTTTCGAGGACTTCCCGGGCACAGGCCGGAGACGGGCGGCAGGTGCCTTTGAACAGTGTGGAGCCGGGAGATCTGATCTTCTACGCCAGCGGCGGGCGGATCTATCATGTGGCCCTGTATATCGGCGGCGGCCGGGTTATTCATGCCATCGACGAGGCACACGGCATCGGGATCTCGTCCATGTATTGGACAACTCCCTGTAGTGCGGTGGATGTGATCGGATAAGATATGTGACAAAAAAGAATTTTGCAGGGGACATTTCGTATAAGGCGGCACTGGCGGAAATAGCAGGTGCTTAGTGTATGCGTTATTAAGACACGCTCT
>CAJUQY010000022.1 GCA_910588815.1 uncultured Lachnospiraceae bacterium
TTCTTTTTGGTGGGCAACTACATAGAAACCAGCCCGGAGCTGGTAAAACGTATGATTGAAGAGGGGCACACTGTGGGAAACCATACCTTCCACCATCCCAACATGTCTCAAATTTCCACAAAAGAAGCCTTTGAAAAGGAACTTACCGACCTGGAGGCTCTTTTCAAAAAGACAACCGGACAGGACATGACAAAGTTTTACCGTCCGCCCCAGGGCAAATACAGCGAGTCCAATCTCCAGATGGCAAAGGACATGGGCTACGCCACCTTCTTCTGGAGTCTGGCTTATGTGGATTGGTATGAAAACGACCAGCCGACAAAGGAAGAGGCTTTTGACAAGCTTTTAACCCGCATTCATCCCGGCGCCATAGTCCTCCTCCACAGCACTTCAAAGACCAATGGGGAAATTCTCGATGAACTGCTCACAAAATGGGAGGAGATGGGGTATCGTTTTGAGTCCCTGGATCATCTGCCCTCCGCCTCTTGACATTTAAAAACGCCGGTAGTATACTTTTAGAAAATTCAATCACACGCTAGGGGCGCGCAATGCTGAGAATGGTACGCCTGTGTCCTTCACGGACGTACCTGACCCTCAATACTTGACCCGGATAATACCGGCGTAAGGAAGCTTTTAAAAAATGGACATCATTCCACACTGCGTCCCTCCTGTGCAAAGGAGGTTTTTTTATGTCCGCGATCCTGATCTATGATGCTCAAAACGCCGAGTATCTATTACAGCCCCTGGGCTATGTGATCCTGACGGCCCTTCTGCTGGCTCTTCTTGCATGCATTTTTCTGTTTGCCGGAAAACAAAATTCCAAAAGACTGGAGGCAAAAGAGCTTGTATTTTGTGCCATGGCTATCGCCCTGTCCACGGCCACTTCCTTCATAAAGTTCGCAAAATTGCCCTATGGCGGCTCTGCCACCCTTTTCAGCATGCTGTTTGTCTCCTTAACCGGGTATTTTTACGGCCCGAAAACCGGCCTGACCGCCGGCGTTTCCTACGGCATCCTGCAGCTGATCATAGATCCTTACATCTATGCCCCCTTACAGGTGCTCTTCGATTATCCGCTGGCCTTCGGCGCCCTGGGCCTGAGCGGCTTTTTCCACAACAGAAAACACGGCCTGGTGACGGGATATGCCATCGGCGTCATCGGCCGCTACTTGTTCCATGTGATCTCCGGTTATGTGTTCTTCGCCGCCTATGCTCCGGAAGGAATGAATCCCCTGATCTATACCCTTGGATATAACCTGACCTATATTCTCCCGGAGCTCATAATCACAGCGGTCCTGCTCTCCCTTCCGGCCGTAAAAAAGGCAATTGGACAGGTAAAGCGGCAGGCAAACTAACCCCCTTATGCCAGGGACTCCTGGAACGCCCGGATAGCAGAGACAGTCTGCTCGTAGTCTGCAAATACCTGCTCCACAAGGCTGTCCGCCTCCGGGCTCTTCCCTTCTCTGAGCGCCTCCGTCAACGCACTGTCAGAAGTCAGGAGCTTATCGAAGCTCAAATTCTGGCAGATGCCCTTGATTGTGTGGGCGGCACGGAAAGCCTCCTCGTAATTTTGATCCGCCAGGGAGCTCTTTAAAAGCTCCAGGCTTTTATCCTCCAAAAACTTCAAAGTAAATTTCTGAACCAGCCGTTCACTTCTTAAACGGCCGATCACCTCTTCATAGTTGCCTCCAAGATTCTCATAACATTCTTTTAATGTCATCGCTGATCCTCCCCTCTTTCTCCCGCCTCTTCCACAGCCGGATTTTCTTTTTCTCCTTCGGTGCCGTCAATCTGTGAAATCACAGAAAACATCTGATCCATAGAGTCGTCATAGAAACAGTACCGTCCCCTGCCGGATCGCTTGACCGAGTAAAGGGCCTGATCCGCCGCATGGAACAGGACATCATAATCCGTACCGATCACCTCCGCCTGGGCAACCCCCATGCTGAGGGATATGGGAAAATTCTCATAATTTCCGGCAAAACCGGAAAAAATCCTCTGGATTACGGTTTCTAAATCTCCCTTGTATTCCAAAAAGATCAAAAACTCGTCTCCGCCCACCCTGGCAGCAATGTCACCGCTTCGAATGCTCTGGTGCAGCTTCTTCGCCACATGGATCAAAACCCGGTCTCCAAAGCTGTGTCCGAATTTGTCGTTGGCCGACTTGAAATGATCCAAATCAAAAATCACCAGCGCATACTTTCCGTCTCTTCTCCAGTCCTCCAAACGCTCCATGATCCGCTTCTTAGCCGTGGCATGGTTCAGAAGTCCTGTCAGGGGATCATGGGATGCCAGACGCTCCAGGGTATCCAGCTTCATTCTGGAATCATGGATATCAATCGCCTTTCCAAGGAATCCCATCAAGCAGGGAGGCTCGTCCGCCGACCAGGTCACTCTGGCCAGGATCCGATACCACCGAAACTCACCATCCAGCTTCAGCTTGCAGTCATAGCTGAACTCCGGCTTTTCCGGCGTAGCCTGCTTTAACATTTTGAGCAGTCCCTGCCAGTCGGAAAGCCTCATCCGCTTCCGCACGTTCCGGTCAAAAAGCGGATCCATAATGGTCTCCGCAAGCCCCAGCTTCTCCGCTCCCCAGGCGGAAATCGTCAGTATGGAAGGAGACAGAATATATTCAAACTGGATTTCCTGGGACATGGAAGCAAAAAAGCTGTATTTCATTCGCTCATGCTCTAAAAGCTGCAGCGTCCGCTCCGAAGCGCCGGCTTCCTTATGGCGGAGCATTTCCTCCGTAAGATTCCAGCCCTTCCTCTTATCTGCATTGTCGGAACCGCTCTTTCCTATCTCCTCAGGGATATTGTCGGCGATATCCGTCAGGCATTCCAGAACCAGAGGATTGAAAATGCCACATTGCCCATCCAGGATCATTGCAATCGCCTTCTCGTGGGGAATCGCCTTTTTATAGACACGCTCACTGGTGAGCGCGTCATATACGTCGGCCAAAGCCACCATCTGAGCCGATATGGGAATTTCCTCCCCCTTTAAACCATCGGGATAGCCTCTCCCGTCATAGCGCTCATGATGCCAGCGGCAGATCTCATAAGCCATCCGCACCAAAGGCTCATCCCGGTGAATGGGCAGATTCTCCAAAAGCTTCGCCCCCTCCAGGGTATGTGTTTTCATGATCGCAAATTCCTCGTCCGTCAGCTTTCCCGGCTTATTTAAAATAGAGTCTTCGATAGCGATCTTCCCGATATCATGAAGTGCCGAGACGGTGCTGATCAGAGAAATATCCTCCGGGCTTAAATTGTACTGGTCTGTTTTCTGGACCAGACGCTGAAGCAGAATCTCTGTCAGTCTGTGGACATTCCGCACATGAAGGCCGCTCTCCCCGTTTCTAAACTCCACAATGTGGCTCAGGATGTCGATCATGAGGCTGCTGCGCTGTTCCTTCTCATACATCTGCTCCGCTACCATGTCTGTCAGCTTTTTCTGCTTGGCATAAAGCAGCACCGTGTTTACCACCCGGCGATGGACAATCAGCGCATCAAAGGGCCGGCTGATAAAATCCGTAACCCCCAGAGAATAGGCCCGCTCCACATGGGTAGAGCCGCTCTCGGCGGAGATCATGATCACCGGGATCTCCTCGATCCACTGATTCTTATTCATCATTTCCAATACGCCAAAGCCGTCCAGCCTGGGCATCACAATATCCAAAAGCACCAGCGAAAGCTGCGGCCCGTATTGCTGCATGACTCCCACAGCCTCTACGCCGTCTTCCGCTTCGATAATTTCATATTCATCTCCAAGCATATCCGCCAGAATAGAGCGGTTCATCTCGGAATCGTCTACCACCAGAATCGTCTGTTTACGTCCCTGACTCATAAAAAAACCCTTCCTTTATTTCCAAACACCTTCCAATTGCCTATGAAACACTTTCTTTCCCATAAGAAAGCGATGTGATCCCCGCCTTTCCCCCTTTCCATTCCCGAATCATGGAAACCCGCCTGGTACCTGCATCTTCTCCGTAGAGATATTCCACTGCCGTCCCGTCCGCGGCCTTCGCTAAAATCATCCTTCTTTCATCGTAAGCATAGATGCTTCTCCTTCCATCCGGATGAAGAATCCCGGTCAGATTCCCCGCAAAATCATACTGATAGCTCAGCGTCTTGCCCGTCGTCTCGTCCGTGAGAGACAAAAGCCTCCCGCTCTCCGTGTCATAGGTGAAACTTGCGATCACACCGTCTGTATCCGAAAGGCTCACAAGTCTGTCCTCATCTCCATAATTATAAAAGAGAACCGTTCCGTCTGTGCTCTTTTTCTGCTGCAGCCTTCCCGCCGCATCAAAAATCCGTTCGCTCCCGTCCTCCCCTGAAAGAATCCGTTCTCCGTTTCCCTCAGAGCTCTCCCCCTTCAAAACAAGCCCCTGTCCATCCGTATATTGGTTTGAGCCGTCATCACTCTCATCCGGGCGGAAAAAATGTTCTTCTCCCTTATCATCCACATAGCGGTAAGGCAATTCTGAAAGTCCTGTGGCCTCCAGCTCTTCCGTCACAGTCAAACGCCAGCCGTTCCCAAAGGACGAGGCCTCCCCGGAACGGGCCAGGCTGTATACATGACCGAAACCGGCCGGGAGACGCCCGCCTGCTCCGCCCAGATCCTCGTGGACAAACATAAGGCTCCCGGCGGTCTTGCCCACATATCCTGTTCCCGCCTGAGACGCGTCCTGTCTGCTGACATTGTCCGTCCCCGGGACGCTGCCCTCTGTCTGATAATAGAATAATCCCGTGGGATACAGGGCCTTCGGATAGGGAACGCTCCTGGTGGAACGGTTGGAGACCGTATAAGCTGCCCCCGCCTTCACCCCCTCCTTCATGGAGGCAAGCATCAGGCCGTAATTTTCTTTCCCATACCAAGCGCTCACCTGTCCGGTAACATCAAACTGCTTTAAGACAACCGTCCCCGCGTCTTTCGTTTTCAGATTTTCTGCCTTCTGGCTGTCCAAAACAGTCTCCGCCACAGAGGGCTGCGACTCCCATGTCACCGTCTTGTCCCACTCCTCCGAAACAGGGTGGGCGGCTGCCGTAAAATCCGAGGTTCTCCTGGAGACATACTGACTCTGATACAGATTCAGGATTCCCTTTGTGATCCGTTCACCATATTGAAGCTTCGGAAGGTGAAGGAATTTTAAGAATGTCCTGCTGATCCCGTAACCGGACAGCACTCCCACCGGCAGGGGAACCGTCTCTTCCGACCGCTCCCCCGGCTGCTCTTCCCGGACAAAAGCCGTCTGAAGCGCCCTTCGTCCCTCCGGTTCCACCGTCCGTTCTATGGCCACCGGATATGTGCGTCCGCTCTCAGAAAGCCATTCCTGATCCGGCTCTATCACAAGGATGGTTGCATCGCTGCTCTCCTTTTCCAGACGGAATCGGACTTCACTGCTGGTATCTCCCGACCAGTCGTAGAGGCAAGGCGCCGCAAAGGTGTAGACCGTCTCTCCTGCCCGCGTAAACGCCACGCTTCCGTCCGGCTCCAGCCGTATCTCAAGGCCCGGATGGCGCACAAGAAAACGGAGGGTGGTTTTTGCAGCCTCCTTTGTGCGAAACAGAATGCTCTCCGTAAGTCCTGCCGAATCCAGCACATACCGGATGTCCACATGCTCCAACACATCCGGATACACGCCTCCTCCTGTGAGGCCCGCCCGGCTCATCAACTCCGCATTGTAGGCCGAGACGCTCTTTCCGTCCGCATTTGCGGAAAGCTCCAGATACCGTTCGTCTCCGGACGGCTCCTTCTCCTCCGTCCCGGTCTCCGGCACGAATTCCTTCCCCTCCCCGCTCTCTGCCTCCAAAAAGGCCCAGGAGCAGCCGGCGCCGTCAAACTGCAGCGCCGCCAGATCCCCCGCCGCAGAATCCTTGGCAAATGCCGCCGCCAAATCGGAGGCTCTATTTTTATAAACCTCCTCTTCCTCGTCCAAAACAAGGGTGTTGTCGATTTCTTCCCATTTCCCGTCTTTTCGAAAGTGCACCGGCACCTCATAGACGGCGGCCAGCCGGCCCCCCGCCTCCGTCAGGAAATGCTTTGTAAACGGATCCCTCAGTTCCCTGTCCTCCCCGACAATCCTTTGCTGACCGGCTTCCGCCTCCTCTTTCTCTCCTGCGCTGCTCACAAGGAGCATCGGGAGCAGCATATCCGACACAAAAAAATCGAATCCGTAGACCCCCGTCACAAGCTCCGTCTGCACACTTTTTAACAACACTTCCTGTTCCCCGGAACCATTGTTCCCATAAGCTGTTGTCACATCCAGAATACAGGCGTCTGCCCGGTCGTCGGCCTCGTACTTCACGGAATCTAAAAGGAGCTCCCCGGAATCCGTCTTCTGATAAACTCCCAGCTCCAGACTGCTCTGCGGCTCTTCCAGATCCTCTGCCCGGCTGAGGACCAGACTCACCTTCTCCAGAGTTTTCCCCTCCGATAGGGCAGGAAGGACCGGAAGCGCGACCCGGGTCTGCACCGTCTCTTTCGTATTTCCCGCGGCCACCGGGACACCGGCAAAATATCCTTCTGTGCTCTGAAGCTCTGTGGTGATCCCCGCCTCCATGCCCGGCTGCATAAAGTTCATATGTATGGTAATCGGGCTGGTCCTTGACAGATCCTCCATCCATTCGTCATCCGGCTTCACCAAAATCTGAGTTGCCCCATCCTCACGGCTGGAAAGCATATAGGAGGCTTTTCCCATCGCCCGCTTTGCGTCATAAACCACCGGAGCCTTGAGCACAGCCACTTCCTCTCCCTGATAGCTGAAATGCAAGGAACCGTCCGCCGCCTCTGTCATGCTAAGTCCCTTCATGGCAGCCGCAAGCACCAGGCCTTCCCCCGCACGGCTGGCCTTCTGAAACTCTGCGGTAATGACCACGTTGCCGGGCCACTGTTCTACGCCGATATCAATTCCGCTTAAGGCTTCCTCGCAAAGCCCGTAGTTTCGGATATGGCCGGCCGCCACCGTGTCCTCTGCGGCCGTCCCCCCGTTTTCCCCGTAGAGCCCTGCCTGTACCTTGAATTCCGGAATCCTGGCTCTGGTACTGTTTGTCGTCGGAAGGGAGAGGGCCATCGTCCCTCCCTCAAACCCGAATTTTATAAATTCTCCTCCACTGAAAAAACGCCGGACGGAGGACTCCATGCTGCCGTCCCTCACCCGGTATTCCTTCACATCCTCCTCCCCGGAAACAAGCTCCAGGCGATAATCATAGGGAATGAGGTCTCCCTCCTCCCCGTCCTGATAAAAGACCGGATAAGGATACAAAGCCACCACTTCACTGCCGCTCCCCGACGAAAAAGTCCTGCCGGCAAGCTCCCTGCGGTCCGTAAGCTCCGTCCAGTCTGCCGTCTGGTTCGCCTCCTGGTTCTCTTCAGGAGTTTCCTCCGGAACAGCAAAAGCGGAAAAGGGAACTGCCGCCAGGCCGAGTAAAACCGCCAAAACCACTGCCAGAAGCCTTTTCCACCGATTTTTACTTCTAAACATCCTATGTTCATCCTCTCATAAATCGCTTCTGTTTGAAGCATTATACCATGAAAATAAGAAGTTTGGAAGCATTAACTCCAAGTTTCCATATTTTTGTTCGCCTGCTTCATGAGCAGGCAGGACTGCGTGTGGGGACAGGTTCCATAAGCACAGTCCGCCTGGCTTAAAAAACGCTCCCCTCCCTTTTCAATATATTCACAGAACACGGTCCTGGTCTCATTGAGAGCCTTGCAGAAACCACTGTACATCTCCTCGGCCACTTCTTCCCCTGCTGTCTCTCCCTTTATATTCTCGCCCATAGGTTCTCCTTTCTCATTCTCCGCCCACATAACTCTTATCTACAGTAATCACACATTCCACACGGTCATCATAGCATTTCAGCCGTCGGTTCAGTTCTTTCTTTACTTCCTCCGCCTCTTCCTCTTTCATCTCATAAGGAACCACAATGTCAAAAAACAGCCGTATCCGCTCCCGTCCCCTCACCACGCGAAAATCGTGGAGGGTAATCCGTCCGTCCAGCTCGTCTAAGAGCCCAAGCACCTCCCCCTTCCACTCCTCCCAGTCCGGATCCTCATTCTCCATCGGATCCATGTGAATAACCAGGAGAACCCCCATCTGTTCTTTCGCCTCCCGCTCAATCCGGTCTATGATTTCGTGGATCTCCTCCATACTTCCGCGGGCATCCACCTCCGCATGGATCGAAGCCATATTAGTGGAAGGGCCATAGCTGTGGACCAGAAGGTCATGGGTTCCCAGTATCCCCCGGTATCCTTCCACAAACTCCTTGATTCTCCGATAGAGCGAAGGGTCAATTGCCTCACCAATCAAAGGCTTTAAGGTATCCTTCGCGATTCCGATTCCTGCCAAAATAACTGCCACGGACACGAGCATCCCGATAAAACCGTCAATATTAATACCCAAAAGGCCGTAAAGCGCCACAGACACCACCGTCGCCGAGGTCACCAGCACATCCCCCAAGGAATCCGCGGCAGCCGCCTCCATCACCTTCGATCCGATCCGCTTCCCCAGCTTCTTATTAAAGAGCGCCAGCCACAGCTTCACCCCGATGGACAAAGAAAGGATTGCCAGAGAAAGGACATGAAAGCCCAGAGCCTCCGGGTTCCGGAGTTTTCCGAAGGAGGTCTTCATAAATGTCCAGCCCACTTCAATGACCAGAAAGGACACGATCAGGGCCGCAATGTATTCCATCCGGCCGTGTCCGAAGGGGTGATCTTTGTCGGCGGGCCGCTCCGCCATTTTCACGCCAACCAAGCTGATGATCGAGGATGCCGCGTCGGAAAGGTTGTTGACCGCATCGGAGATCACCGAAATGCTGTTCAGGAAAAGCCCCAGAAGCAGCTTTACCAGGAATAAGAGCAGATTGCAGAAGATACCCACCCCGCTTGAGAGCACTCCATAAGCCGTCCGGACCTTTGCCCGCTTTACCTGATTATAGTCCTTCACGAATTTGCGGACAAGTAATTCTGTCAATTCCCTTCCTCCTGCTTTTTGATATCCCACTGCCTGCTAATAGTTTACTTCCATCAACACAAGTCCCTTTGCCGGGGCCGTCTGCCCGGCAAAGCTCCGCTCCCCCGATGCCAGGATCTGTTCCATTTCCTCCGGCTTCTTAAGCCCCAGTCCGCATTCCACCAGAGTTCCCGTGAGGATCCGCACCATATTTTGAAGAAAACCGTTTCCCTCAAAGGTCAGGTCGATCCTGGTTCCGTCAAAGCTTTTTTCTATCTCTATACGGTCAAGTCTTCTCACTGTAGATTTTTTCATACGCCGGTTTTTGCAAAAAGCTTTAAAATCATGCTGTCCTGTGAGAAATGCGGCCGCCTCCCTCATTCTATCTATATCCAGTTTCTCAGGAAGCTGCCACACATATTTCCGGTCAAAGACCGGTTTTCCCTCTCCCACATAGAGCCGGTAGCGGTATACCTTCCCCACGGCGCTTAAACGGCTGTGGAACCGGTCCGAGACCGCCCGGAGGGAACGCACCGCGATGTCATCCGGCAGATATTCGTTCATGGCCGCAAAAAGCTCCTCCTCGGAAAGCTCCGTGTCCATCCGGAAATTGGCCGTCTGTCCCAGGGCATGGACACCGGCGTCGGTGCGGCCGGAGCCGTGGACGGAGATTTCCGTGCCGGCCATCCTGGAAAGCAGCGTCTCCAACTTTCCCTGAATCGTGTTTTCCGTATTTTTCTGTTTCTGCCAGCCGTCATAGCGGGTCCCGTCGTAGCTGATGATCATTTTATAGTTTTTTAACATAGCGTCCTCCGGTCGTCGTTCCAGTATACCATAAAATACAGTTTTTGATAACCATCAGTTTCCACTTGAGTTTCCATTCAAGCAAACCGTACCTTCATCTCTTCTTCCGGTATCTGTGAGAGATAACGGCGGACCTGCGGCCATATCTCCTCCATTTTTTCTTTGGGGATCCCCCAGATGGAGGCGCTGGAATCGGCACAGTGCACAAACAATTCCATAGGCTCATATTTCTCCGGATACTCGCACAGCATCCTCATGCAGCAAACCACATAACCGTAAACAGAGGCAAAGGCAAGCGGCGCAATGTCCTTCTTCGCCCAGAAAGCGCCCCACATATGATCGTAAACCGCATAATAAAAATAAGAAATATCTTTTTTTCCGGTATAAACGGGATGGTCGGTACAGATCTGGAGACCGAAGCGGCGCATTTGTCCGTCTTCATGCATCTGTTTCCAAAACATATAGATCGCCAAAAGATAATGGTATTGTGGTTCCCGGCAGTATTTTTCCACGATACGCTTATTGTCAACCGCATATTCCCACATCACCTCATAGCACATGGCCTCTTTGGACGGGAAATGGTAATACACAGTACCTCGGTTTACGTGGGCAAGGCGGCAGATATCCACATAAGAGGTTTCATGATACCCCTTTTCATAAAAGAGCCGCTTACAGGCCTGCACCACCGCTTTCCGAGTAAAAATACCGTTTTCATAATGTCCCATTGCCCCGCCCCCGAATGAATTTTGACAGATTCTCGCCTTTGTTTAGATTTGTATGATATGCACAAGAAATATTTACATTTTCCATGTTATATTGTATCATAATGTAAAAAACGTGTCAATCTGCACCGTTCAAATGTGCTTTTTTGACAAAACGCCAAAGGAGGAATCGCATGGAAATGAGTAAGCTGTACGAACAGAAGTATGATGCCTTCCAGAAGGCCGTAAGCCGCCAGGAAGGTGCCTGGATCCCCACTGCCATGACCAACAACGGCGGCGGTCTGTTCTGGGGCGGGAAAACCGCCTTCGACGTGGCGGGCGACCACGAGGCGTATGCGAAAGCAATCACCTCTTTCCTGGACGAGATGTGGTTGGATGTCAACATCCTGTCCGGCCTGACCACGAGCCCCCGCCGGGACGCCGCCTTCCCCACAGCGGAAAACCGCCTTGCTGCGGACGGCACCCTGACGCATTTACAGACGCCCATGATGAAGCCGGAGGAATATGACCAGCTCATCGCCGATCCCAGGGCCTTCATCGCCAATGTGCTGCTGCCCCGCAAATATCCCTATCTCTTTGAAGACCGGGACGCTGCCAAGAAGCTCCTGAAAATCTATGCAGAGGAGCAGTTGGAGATCCTTGTGGTGCAGATGGCCTATACCAACAAGTATATGACGGAACACTACGGAGTCCACAACTGCGTGAACATGGGCTCCATGATCAATACGCCCCTGGACCATATTTTCGACTATTTCCGGGGCTTCAGGGGGACGTTAACCGACCTGCGCCGCCAGCCGGACAAGGTTCGGGCCGCCCTGGACGCCATCTGGGAATACGAAAGCGCACCCAAGATGGCCGCACCCTACGACGCCTCCAAGGGCTTCCCCTTCCAGCCCTGCCACATCCCCGCCTACTTAAGCCCCAAGCAATTCAAAGAGCTGTACTGGCCCTATGAAAAGAGACTGATCGAATGGGTCTCCAGTGCCGGGGGCAAGATCTTCCTCATCATGGAAGGCCGCTGGGAGAAAATCATGGACTGCTTCCTGGAGATTCCGAAGGATTCCGTGGTCCTCGCCGTGGACGACGACGACTTCCTGAAAGTCCATGAGGTCCTGGGCGATCACCAGATCCTCTGCGGCGGTTTGAAGCTTGCGGATACTCGCCTGAAAAAATTTGAGGAAATCAAGGACGACATCAAGCGCATCATCGACACCTGTGCCCCGGGAGGCGGCCTGATCTTCTCGACCGACAAGGGCTTTTTGACCCCCGGCGACGTGAACCCCACCCTGATCGAGTGCTTTAACTTTGCCCACGAATACTCTAAGAAATAACGGACAGGAGGTTTTTTCTATGACAAATTTGGAATATCTGGATTCGATTGTTGCAGAACTGATGGCTGACACCGAGTGGGAGCTGCCCCCCGAGATGCGTTTCTTCCTTGTGGCAAACCTGGAATGGGGCCTTTTAGGACTGTAAAAGACAAGGAGAAAAGACATGATCATCATCGGTGAAAAAATCAACGGGGCAATCCCCTCCGTCAAGCAGGCGATCGCAGAGCGCAACGAGGCCCTGATCCTGGAGCGGACGCTGGCCCAGGCCAAAGCCGGGGCGAACTTCTTGGACTGCGCCCCCTCCACGGCCACGGAAGTCGAATACGACACCATGGTGTGGCTCATCGGCCTCATGCAGGGCTGCACTGACGTACCCTTGTGCATCGACTCGCCGAACGCTGCCCTGCTGGCCCGGATTCTGGAAGAGGGACATGTAAAAAAGCCGGGCATGGTGAATTCCGTCAACGAGGAAGGAACCAAATGTGAGACCATCTTTCCTCTGATCGCCGGCACTCCCTGGGAGGTCGTGGGCTTAACCTGTGACCAGGACGGCATTCCGGCCGACCCCGCAAAAAAAGTGGAAATCGCCAAACGCATCATTGACAAGGCGGACAAGTACGGTGTAGCCCTGAATCAGCTCCACATTGACCCCTGCGTCATGGCGCTGGCGACCAAACCGGACGCCCTTACGGATTTTTGCTACTGCATTGAAAATATCCACGCCTACGCCCCCGAGGTCAAGGTGACAGGTGCGATTTCCAACATTAGCTTTGAGATGCCCGCAAGAAAATACGTGAACATGAACTGTATGTCCTACGCCATTGCCGCCGGGCTGGACAGTGCCATCATGGATCCCTGTTCTCAGGATATGATGGGCACAATCTTTGCCTGCGAAGCACTCCGAGGCAAGGACAAGGGCGGTAGGAAGTATAACCGTGCTTACCGTCAAGGTAAGTTTGGAAAGAAAAAATAGCAAAGGAGATTTGACCTATGATTGATTTTGAAAAATTGGCTGCTGCCATGGGCGATTTGGATGAGGATGCCGTAAGGGAACAGTTAGAAGCCGTCGAAACCGCAGAGGAAGCAGGCAAGGCCATGGAAGCCTGCCAGATCGGCATGAACACCGTGGGCAAGCTCTTCGAGGAGGAAGAGTACTTTGTCGGCGATCTGATCTTTGCCGGGGAAATCATGACGGACGCCGTGGAGGTTCTGAAACCCTTCTTGGCCTCCGGCGAGGGCTCCGGTGTGAAATCCAAGATGATTATCTGCACGGTGAAGGACGACCTGCATGATATCGGCAAGAACATTGTCCGCTCCATGCTGGAGGCCGCAGGCTTTGACGTCTTAGACCTGGGCATTGACGTGGCGCCCGAAAAAATCATAGAGACGGCCAAAGCGGAGAACATCCGCATCGTTGCCCTGTCCGGTGTTCTGACGCTGGCCCTGGACTCCATGAAGAAAACCGTCGCCGCATTCAAGGAGGCCGGAATGGATGACGTGAAGATCATCATCGGCGGCTGCCCCGTCACCGAAGACGCCGCCAGGACAATCGGCGCCGACGAGTGGGCATACAGCCCCCAGAAAACGGTGAAGGTCTGCACCGACTGGGCTTCCGAGCTGAGTGCATAACAGTTGATAGAATTCTGCCTGCAGGAGATTTTTTCCTGTGGGCAGCTTCTATTTCACGCAATATGTGAGGTGAACGCCATGTACAAGCTGCTGATCCTGCCGGCAGGCATCACACGGGAGGTTCCCCCCGGCCAAAGCCTGATGTCCGCCCTGCGGGACAATCACATCTTTTTAGATACCCCCTGCGGAGGAAACGGAACCTGCAAAAAATGCAAGGTTCTTGTGGACGGCGCAGAGGTTCTGGCCTGCCAGACAACCGTAGAACGGGATCTGGCGGTAACGGTCCCCGAAGATACAGGGCTGAATGTCCTGCAGGCGGGCATCCCGGCTGAACAGGAGGAACTGAGACCTGTCCGCCCCGGATATCTGCTCGCCTTCGACATTGGCACCACTTCCGTGGTCTGCTTTCTTCTGGACCCGGCAAACGGAACGGAATTGGCCCGCAGCAGTATGCGAAACCCGCAGACGGCCTTCGGCGCAGATGTGGTTTCCAGGATCCAGTCCGCACTGTGCGGCGAACTGGAACAGCAGACAGACGCAATCCGCCGGGGAATGACCGCACGGATCCAGGCGGTATGCCGCAATGCGAGAATCCGGCCGGACGAAATCGGTGTCGTGTCCGTGGTGGGAAATCCGGCGATGCAGCAGCTATTTCTGGGAATCTCCCCGAAGAATTTGGCCGGCGTCCCTTTCGCCCCGGTACTGACCGAGGCAAAGCACATCCCCTGCGCAGATTATCTGCCTGTCTGCCCCCATGCCGAACTGTTGGTAATTCCAGATATCTCCGGTTACATCGGTGCCGATACCATGGGATGTATCCTCTCTACAAGGCTTTACCAGAGGGAAGAACTCACCCTGATGGTGGATATCGGCACCAACGGGGAGATGGTCCTCGGCAACAGGGATCGGATGGTCGCCTGCTCCACTGCCGCCGGCCCGGCTCTGGAGGGAGCCAATATCCAGTTCGGCATGCGAGGTACGGACGGGGCGATTGACCACGTATGGCTGGAAAACGGGGCAGTGACCTATTCCGTGATCGGCGGCGGGGAGGCTAAGGGCATCTGCGGTTCCGGCATCATTGACGCAGTTGCCACAGGATTAAACATGGGCCTTCTGAACAAACGGGGGCGCATCCGAAACGAATCCCATACGTTTCCACTCACCGAAAAGATTTTTCTTACGCAGGAAGACATCCGGCAGGTGCAGCTTGCAAAAGGGGCAGTCTATGCGGGCATTTCCCTGATGGCAAAGCAGCTCGGGGCAGATATCCGTGACATCCAAAGAGTTCTGCTGGCCGGTGCGTTCGGAAACTACCTCACCCCCAAAAGCGCTTGCCGCATCGGTCTCTTGCCCCATGAACTTTGCAACAAGATCGTAACGGTGGGCAATGCCGCTGGGAGCGGAGCAAAAATGCTGGCCTGCGACCAGGCCCTGCTTCCCCTCACCCAAAAGCTGACCACGAGGACCAGGTTCCTGGAACTGGCCAGCCTGGCGGAATTCCCTAAAACCTTTGCCAAAGCGATGAATTTTCAGGAGGAACCCCAATGAATGACTGGATCAAAGAGGCCAAAACAAGTGGATTTGACACTGCCGTGTTCTTCGACCCCCAGATACTATCCTCCAGGGAGGATGTCCGTGAGATGTGTGCCGCCGACAAATGCAAGGCCTACGGAAAAAACTGGACCTGCCCCCCCGCCTGCGGCACCATCGAGGAATGCCAGGCACGGATGAGGAGCTATGGGCAGGGGATCCTGCTCCAATCCGTCGGCCATATGCGAAAGACCATCGACAGCAGATGTTACCTGGAAACGCAGGACAGGCACAGCAAAAGTCTCCATTCCTTTGCAGGGCTCATACGCCAGGTTTATCCGGATGCCCTGTGTCTTGGCGCCGGCGGCTGCCGCATCTGCAAAGAATGCGCTTATCCTTCGGAATGCCGTTTTCCGCAAAAGGCCATGTCCAGCATGGAGGGCTACGGCCTGTTCGTGACTCAGGTCTGCCGGGACGTCGGCGTCCCCTACTACTATGGAGAAAAAACCATCGCCTACACGGCCTGTGTCCTTTTCTGAACGTTGATTGATTTTAATTTTACATTATTTTACATTGTCCGGAATCATCCAATCCTTGCCACTCTTCTCTCCATATGCAGTCCAGCTCTAAGCAGCTAAATTATCATTGCTTTTATATTGCACATATGATACAATTGTACCATTAATCTATTGGAGGTGCAATATGGCCACATTACAAGTGCGCATTGATGATACCATAAAAAAACAAGCAGACACACTATTTTCCAGCCTGGGGCTGGACACGTCGACAGCGATCCGTATTTTTTTGAATGCCGCTATCGAAAACGCAGGAATCCCTTTCTCCGTACAACATAGGGCGATCCCCCATCAGCTTCAGGAGGCTGTTTATGACAGCCGGTTCCGAAGGAATCTTAATGGTCCTTTTGATAATGCGGAAGATGCCGTCGCCTCCATGTTGGAGGATTGACCTATGTATAAGATCGTCTACACGAACCGCATGAAAAAAGACGCTAAGTCTATGAAAAAACGCGGCAAGGATATGGACAAACTTGTCAATGTGCTTTCCTTGTTGGCCAGCGGCGTTCCTCTACCTGCTCCGTACAGGGACCACTCTCTGACCGGGAACCTCCATGACTTTAGGGAATGCCATATAGAACCGGATTGGTTGCTTCTGTACCAGATTTACGAAGATACGCTTATCCTTTCAGCTACCGCAACTGGCAGTCATGCGGATCTGTTTGGGAAATAAGGAGCCTTCGGGAAGGTCTACGCCGGCCAGACGGCGGAGATGGAACAGCCTATCCGAAACACGGCGTGACGCTTCACAAACAGAAAAGAGGGGCCAGAATCGGCATAAGCCGACGGCCCCTCCTTCCTTATATAAAAAGCAGTTGCGGCAGATGGCAAGCGACTTTGATGCCGCCGCCTTGTTCGACCTCCAGATATTGTCTTCCAGGGAGGACGTCCGGAAGATGTGCGCCGCCGACAGCAGATGTTACCGGGAAACCCAGGAGCGGCATACCGAAAGCCTGTGTGCCTTTGCCAAAGTCGTGCGCCAGGTTTATCCCGACGCCCTGTGCCCAGGGGCCGACGGATGCCGCATCTGTTCCTTTACCACTGACGTACAAATACTCCTTTTTGATAAGAATCTCCATATCTTGATTCTTATCAAAAGGGAGTCATCTTTTATGTTCATGCCGGTGTAACTGTTCCCGTAACTTCTACCATTTCATAGTCTACACTAATCAGATAGTCATGTGTATAATAACCCTCCGGCAGTTCATAGTACGCAACAATTACATCGCAATTTCCGGAAATGTTCGTTTTTGCCTCCAAATCAAATTCTTGCGTTTCTTTGCTCTCCATAATATCAGCAAAATAATTTTTATATGTATCAGTTCTATAAGTAACGGTTGCTTTTACTTTAATCGTAACATCATTGTAATTGAAGTTTGTTGAGGCTCCAGAGACAGTCATATTAACAAACACTGAACCGTATAACATCGTAGCCATGTAAGACTCTGAAATTCGCACACCATCAGGGCATGTGAACAGGGGATCACCGGCCGAAGCCTTTATGTCAAGATTGATATACTGAGCATAATTGTCAGTAGTCAGTTCTGTACCCTTGCTCTCTTCTGCTTCATCCCCGCTACCGCCAGGCGTATCTGTACTTATAAGGGAATAACACAAGAAGTATTAAGCGGATTAGCAGCTATAGGACGTACACATTTAAGCGCAATAGAACGTGGAGAACGAAAACCGACATTAGAAACGCTTTATAAAATAAGCCTTGCACTAGAGATAAAAATGAGTACACTTGTTATTGCTATCGAAAAAGAGATAGATAGAAACTGTTAAGGCAATAATCCACAAAATTATCTGTCATTTATTGTGTTTGGTGTTTCTAATTTTACAGTTCCGTCCTGAAATGTTAAATTTTTACGTTAAAGCAATAAATACGGACAAATGATAAACTTCTAAAAATCTCTCTGATATATTTTCTCATTTTCCATAAAACTTTAGGCCGGAACTTTTACGGACTTTAACAATTCCAACCTTCTGCAAAACATGGGATAAAACTGCGGCAATTCCTCAAAATGCGCCCTACTTACCTCTCTCCTTTGATTTAAGCCGATCGCTGCAACGGACTTGACCGCAGCCTCCCTCTGGCTTACACGCTCCCCGAACATCGTCTGGCAATTGGCTCCGTCCATTGTGTCATATGCGTGAAACGCCTGATTGAAATCCATGAGAGCATGTAGTCTCACCGGCTTGTTATTGGCATTGTTGACCAATACGCCCCAGTTTCCCCAATGCCGGTCCGTATTCCCGATGAGATAGTCCACAATATTCATCATGTGATAATTGTATCTGTCCAAAGAGAGGATGTATTTTTTTGTGTTTCTTCCATGATTTGCCGCATGGATCTCAAAGTTCTCCATGGAGACGATGGAATACTCCTTCGATGTGATATTGCCGCTGACACTGACCTTTTCGCCGTCAAAATAATCCATTTCATACAGCACCTGCGAAAGGTCAAAGCATCTGCAGATCTGGCTTGCAAGCAGTTCCCTTTCCACTGCGTCCGAGCCGCCGTCCTTCAACAGCCGGAATCCCCCGTCCAGCCTTTGCCAGGCCTTGGGAAAGCATCCATGGGTCGACAGGTCCCTGGCCAGGCATTCGTTCTGCACGGTATACTGCCTTCCCCTCAATGCGATATCAATAAAGGTGTTGTCCAAATGATTTTCGTACAGATTGATGTCACGAAAAGAGACCTTTTCCCCTCTTAATCTCACCCAAAAAACATCGGTCAGGGAGGCGCACCGATAGGATAATGCAATTTTCGCCCTCTCCCTGTCCGTCACGGCCTGCAGCATCCCGATGCTGTTCAGGATCTCTTTTGCGTACTTTCGGTCTAATGTGAGAACCCTTGTCGCACACCAGTAATGAAAATTAGTGACATTATTCACCAGGGTGTCCAGATCCTCTGATTCCTCGAAATATAAATTGTACGGCATAAATGACGGATAGTAGATTCTGCATTGCCCCGAATCGCTGACCCTTGCCACTCTTCTGTCCATATGCATGATTTCATACACGTTTTTCCCTGCCACGTTTGCCACCTCCGATCGAACCGGCCTTTCCCCGCCCTACAAGGCGCCCTATAAAAAACAGTATATATCAACCTTTCGTTCTTTGCAATGAAATCATCCTTGAGCGGAAAAGAGGGGCCAGAATCGGCATAAGCCGACGGCCCCTCCTTCCTTATATAAAAAGCTATTGCATGGCTGGCAGATGATGCGCCGGATCCTCATCCGGCAGACCTGTCCATACGCTGTCTTCCGTCTTATTTCTTGCTGAGGTACTTCCGGATATCCAGTGCAACTGCCACGATAATGACAAGGCCCTGCACCACATAGGTGTAGTCCGAAGGCACGCCGAGGAACTGCAGGCAGACCTTCAGGAGCTCGAACACCAGCACGCCGACAAAGATGCCGGAGATGCGGCCGATACCGCCGTTGGTGGAAACGCCGCCGATGGTACATGCGGCGATGGCCTCCAGCTCATAGCCCTGTCCGGCATTGACGGTCGCACCGCCGGTTTTCGCCGCCAGAAGGAAACCCGCGCAGGCATAAAGGATGGCCGCCAGCACGTAGATCAGGATCTTGGTCTTAGTCACGTTGACACCGGAAACCTCTGCGGCCACTTCGTTGCCGCCGATGGCGTACATGTATTTGCCGTGTCTGGTCTTATTGTAGAGGAACCACATGAGGAAGCCCACGATCAGGGCGATGATCACCAGGTAAGGGAGCCATCCGGCCAGGATCTTGCCCTTGGCGATGTTGGTGTAATCCTCCCGGAATCCGCCCAGAGGAGTCGCCTTGGTGTAGATCAGGCAGATGCCGTACACCAACTGCTGCATGCCCAGGGTTGCGATAAAGGGCGGAACCTTCAAAATGGCGATGACCAGGCCGTTGATCAGGCCGAACACGGCCGTGATGGCGATGACGATGAGCAGCACCAGGAAGATGTTCATGTCTCCCAGGTTGGGATAAAACTTGCTGGCCGCATCCGTCGTCTGCAGCAGGATACCGGAAAGGCAGGCGGAGAGGCCCACCAGACGGCCTGCGGAAAGGTCCGTGCCCTTGGTGATCAGACAGCCGCTGACGCCGAGGGCGATGAACATGCGGACCGCCACGTTGGAAGCGGTATTGGTGATGTTGCTCTTCCCGAAGAAATTGTCTTTAAGGACTGCCACGACAATGACCAGAATCACCAACAGAATGATAATGCTGTTATTCTGCAGAAAATTCTTAATATCTTTTCCTGATTTCTTATTCATCTGCTTCTCCTCCTCTAATTGAACTTGGTCGCCAGGCTCATGATGTTCTCCTGGGTGGCGTCTTCCTTCGCCACCTCGCCGGTCACGCGTCCGTTGCACATGACGACGATCCGGTCAGACATGCCGATTAACTCTGCCATCTCGGAAGAAATCATGATGATGCTCTTGCCCTGGGCCGCCAGTTCCGCCATAATGGTATAAATTTCGTACTTGGCGCCTACGTCGATTCCCCTGGTCGGCTCGTCCAGAATCAGCACGTCCGGGTCATTGGCCAGCCATCTGGAAATGATCACCTTCTGCTGGTTGCCGCCGGAGAGCGACTGGATCTGCGTCTTGTTGCTGGGAGTCTTGATGCTTAACTTGGCCACGTTTTCATTGACCAGATCTTCAACCTTCTTGTCGTTGATCATGACGCCGAAGCTTAAATATTTATTGAGGGAGGATATGGCGACGTTGTCGGAAATCGAAAGCACGCCGAAAATGCCGGAGCCTCTCCGGTCCTCCGTGAGAAGGGCGATGCCGTTGTCGATGGCATCCTTGGGCCGTTTGATCTTCAGTTTCTGCCCCTTGTATTCCACTTCCCCGTCCACGATCGCCCGGACGCCGAAGATGGCCTCCACCAGTTCCGTCCTCTGGGCGCCCACCAGACCGCCGATTCCTAAGATCTCACCCTTTCTCAGCTCGAATCCGCAATCCTTGAAGGATTTGTCGTGGATGCTGGTAAAGCCGGAGACCCTAAGGACCACCTCGCCCGGCTCGTTGTGCTTGGGCGGATAGAGGTTGGTCAGTTCCCGTCCTACCATCTTGGTGATGATCATATCGGTGGTCAGCTCCTTGGCTTCCCAGGTGCCGATATACTGTCCGTCCCGCATGATGGAGACATCGTCGGAGATCCTGAGGATCTCGTCCATTTTGTGGGAGATGTAGATGATGGACACGCCCTTTTCCCTGAGGTCGTCGATGATGCGGAACAGCGCCTCCACCTCATTGGCGGTGAGCGACGAGGTGGGCTCATCCAGGATCACCACCTTCGCATTCATGGAAACGGCCTTCGCAATCTCCACCGACTGCATCTGGGACACCGAGAGGGAGCCCAGTTTCGCCTTGGGATCGTATTCCATACGAACCTCTTTCAAAAGCCGCTCCGACTCCTCATACATTTTTTTATGGTCCACCACCGGGATAAATCCCAGAAGCTTCTTAAGCGGATAGCGGCCGCAGAAAATATTTTCCCCGATGCTCCGCTCCGGGATGGGCTGCAATTCCTGGTGCACCATGGCGATCCCCTTGTGCAGGGCATCGTCGGCATTGGCGATCTGAACCTTCTCCCCGTCCAGATAGACCTCGCCCTCATCCATTTTATAGATTCCGAAGAGACATTTCATCAGCGTGGACTTTCCTGCGCCGTTCTCTCCCATGAGGGAATGAACCGTGCCCGGACGCACCTTTAGGGATACCTGGTCCAGGGCCTTGACGCCGGGAAAGCTCTTGCTGATCCCTTTCATCTCCAGTCTGTACTCAGCCATGCTCAAACCTCCTCTTTCAAGAATCGGGTGCGCCTGGGAGACGCACCCGACCTTTCCATATTGATTCCCTGAAACAATCCGGAGAAGGATTATTCGGTAACCTTTACGTAGTCAACGGTATACTTGGTATCAACCTTCTCGCCGTTTGCCATCTTGATGGCAACGTCGGCCGCCGTGTGGGACTGTCCAATGTGGTCGTTGAGAACCGTACCGGTCATTCTGCCCTCTTTGATGGCTGCGGTCGCCTCGTCCAGAGCGTCAACGCCTACCAGATAAATGTCCTCGTTCATCTTGCGCTGCTCAGCCTCGATGGCCTCGATCGCACCCAGAGCCATGGCGTCATTGTTTGCAAACACGACCTCGACCTGATCACCGAACTGTGCCAGAGCGTTGGCAGTCAGCTCCTGGCCCTTGGCCTGATCCCAGTCACCACGCTGTGCGAAGAGCTCTTCCACTTCCACACCTGCGTCGGTCAGAGCCTTCACGGAGAACTCGGTCCTGTACTGGGCATCCACGTTCTCGGGATCGCCGATCAGCATGATGTAGGAAACCTTGCCGTCGCCGTTGATGTCGCCCTTGTTGGCAGTATCCAGGATGATCTCGCCCTGGAAGGTTCCGGACTGTCTTGCGTCGGCACCGACATAAGTAGCTGCCACGCCTTCGCTCTCCCATCTCTCAAGCTCGGCTGCATCGGGCTCACGGTTGATGAACACTGCAGGAATTCCGGCATCCGCACAGGTCTTTGCCACGGTCTCCGTAGCGGAAGCCTGTACCAGGTTCAGGATCAGAACGTCCACGCCCTGGGAGATGAAGTTGTCGATCTGGTTGGTCTGCTCGGCCTGATCGCCCTTGCCGTCCACGATCGTCACTTCTGCGCCGTAAGTCTCTTCCAGATATTTCTGGAGTTCCTGACGGTACAGAGTCATGAAGTTGTCGTCAAACTTGTAGATGCAGACGCCGATCTTTAAGCCTTCGCCGTTTGCAGCCGGAGCCGCCTGGGTATCCCCTGCCGCCTCGGTGGCTGCTTCCGTCGCCGCCTCGGTATCCCCTGCCGCTTCCGTCGCCGCCTCAGTCTCTTTGGCTGCTTCCGTTGCCGCCTCGGTCTCCTTCTTATCTCCGCCGCCGCAGGCAGCCAGAGAGAAGACCATCGCAGATGCAAGTAACGCTGCTAATACTTTTCTCATGTTTCTCCTCCTGTGATATATTTTTTGTTTCTTGCACCTACATCATATAAAAATGACAGTAGAATTTCTATACAAAATTCTACTGTCCGTCTTAGAAATTATTTGATTTTTAGGCAATTCCTCTAATTTTCTTCTTTTCTGCTTTCCTCCAATCGTCGAATTTCCCCGTCACAGTTTATGCTGTACATGGGAATCCGGACAGATTTGTCCTCCCGGATATCAAGGCCGTCCAGCGTTTCCTCCCTCGCCGCCCGTTCTGCCAGATCCAGAAGGACCTTGGCGTAGTCCTCCTGTCCCGCCACGATCGTTCCGATCATCTTTCCCGATTCCACCGCCGCGACTCCCTGCGGCGTGCCGTCAATCCCTACGATGTTAGAAAAGCTGATATGCCAGTTTTCCACGGCATCGATGGCGCCAAGGGCCATGTCGTCGTTGTTGCTGATAATCAGTTCGATCTCGTTTCCATATTCCTTCAGCCATTGGGTGGTCAGCGCCTCCCCCTGGCTGCGGACCCAATTGGCGATCCCCCCGTCCAGCCGCTCCAAGATGAGACCCGCATCCACCAGAGTCTGCACGGAATATTCTGTCCGGATCAGGGAATCCTGATGGCGGCTCTCCCCTTCTAAGAGCACATACTGGATCACGCCATCCTGGTTCCTGTCCAGCTGTTCCGGATATTTTTTGTAATAATCCACCACCAGGAGCCCCTCCAAAGTTCCGCTTTCCTTCGCGTCGGAACCGACATAATAGAGCCTGTCCCACTGCTGCAGGTCCTCGGCCACTGGCTCCCGGTTAAAAAACACCACCGGCACGTCGGCACTTTTCGCCTTCTCGATGACGATCGCCGCCTCCGTCCGATCCACCAGGTTCACGCAGAGCACATCATAATCCAGAGACAGATATTTGTCGATCTGCTCATTCTGGATACTCTGGTTTTCCTCCGCATAG
Organism: uncultured Lachnospiraceae bacterium; assembly: GCA_910588815.1. Lineage (GTDB taxonomy): Bacteria > Bacillota > Clostridia > Lachnospirales > Lachnospiraceae > Lientehia. The sequence continues at coordinate 23,464 of CAJUQY010000022.1, forward strand.
GAAAAATCCAGGCGGATCCTGCTGCCGCTCTCCCGTTCATAATCTTTAAACTGCCTTTTCATCTCCTCCACAATGCCGCTCACAAAGGTATCGTCTTCTTTATAAATCAGCACCCCGATCTTTAAAATCTCCGACCTCTCCCTCCGGCTGCGCTTGTTACCGAGCCAAATAATGCCGACGGCCGCCGCAAACAAGAGCGCTCCCGCCGCCAGAAGAACCATCTGCTTTCTCCTCTTCAACATTTCCCCTCTCCTCACGACGCCGGAAATAAAAGCTTCTGATACCGGCTCTGATAAATCCTCTCCCGCCTGATCTCATAATAAGCAAGAACTGTACTCTCCTCCCCTCTCTTGTCCTTCTTGATCTCCCGGACTGCCTCCCTTAGGCTGAGATAGCCTTCGTCATAGCTGTTTACATACATCAAAAGTTCCAGCTCTCCGTCGTCTAAATACTTAAGAAGCTGGTCGGAGGAGCCGAACCCGTAAACCTTCTTTCCATAATAATAGAACATCCCGTCCGTGCAAAGCTCCATGGTCAGAGAATCATCCAGGGCTGCAACGGCTTCGATCCCCTGCCAGAAATAAGTCTCCGGCTGTTCCCTTGTGACCGTGCAGGAGACCCCGGAGGTTTCAAACGCCTGAAGCATCCCCTCCAGCCGGTCCTTGATAAAGCTCTGGGTTCCGTCTCCCGTGTAAATGACACACTTTTCCACGCCGTCTTTTTTCATTGCCATACCCAGATCATAGCCCATGGCCCTCTGGTCTGCCGTAATCTCCCGTTTTACCTTTTCGCTCTCTAACCTTCCGCCGATCAAGATCAAAGGCACCTGCACAGAAGCTTCCTCCAGGGCCTCCAGAAGTTCCCCATCTCCCGCCGGGGAGAGAATAATAGCCTGCGCACCATTTTCTGCCTCCCGCTCCATAAGTTCTGCCTGCTGCCCCACGTCATTTCGGTCATACAGAGTTACAAAATTGACCTCCGCATTGTATTCGGCAGCCGCCTGATCCATGCCCATTTTAAACTTCTTCCACTGGATGTCATCCTTATCATGGACAATCACCGAAATCGTCACCGCGTCCTCCCCCTGCTTCAGGATTCCCCCTAAAAAGGTGACCGCCAGGGCGATCGCCAGGGCTGCCGCCAGCACATACATGAGTGCACGCTCTATTTTCCCCATCTGTCCGCCCCCTCCCCGTAAGGCACCGCCGGAATATGGATCGTGACTGTCGTTCCTTCATCCGGCTCGCTCTCGACCTGAAGGCCATATATTTTTCCGAAATACAATTGGATCCTCTCGTTGACATTGCCAAACCCGATGCCGGAGCCCCTCGTCCTCGGCAAAATCTCCCCCCTTAAAAGCGCTTCTATGGTCTCCTCCGTCATGCCTAGACCATTGTCGCTTACACTGATAAAAACGTCTTCCCCCTCCTTCCTGGCCCGCACATCAATCCGCCCGTCCTCATCCATAAATTCAATTCCGTGGTAAAGGGCATTTTCCGCCAAAGGCTGTACCACCAGCTTAATTGTGGACATGGCGCAGACCTCTTCCTCCGCCTCAATGGAAAACTCAAATTTGTTTTTAAAGCGCATTTGCTGGATGGTCAGATAATTGCGCACGTGCTCCAGTTCATCCCGGACGGGAATAATATTCCGCCCTTTGCTTAAACTGATCCGGAACAGCCTGGCCAAGGAGGTCACAATGCGGACCGCCTCCTGATGCCGCTCATTTTCAATCATCCACACGATAATGTCCAGGGTATTATATAAGAAATGTGGATTGATCTGCGACTGGAGGGCGTCCAGTTCGCTCTTTCTCTTGGACTCGTGCTCCGCCACTGTGGCCTCCATGAGCCGTTTCATCTCGTCCACCATATCCTGAATGGCCCGCCCCAAATGCATAACCTCATAGGAACCGCCCGTATAGATGACCGTCTCGAGATTTCCCTCCTCCATCTCATGGACGCTCTGCTCCAGCCTGCGAATGGGATCCGTCAGCATGGAGGAAACCCTGGAATTGACCGCCACCAGCACCAAGAGCAGCGCCAGAATGATGCAGGCGATGAACATCCGATTCTGAAAGGTATTGAAGGAAAATCTTCTCCCCGGCATAACTCCCACCAGCTTCCAACCGGTATAGCCCACCGTCTTCACGGTCAGAACCCGCGCTTCTCCCTCAAAGGTTTCTTTATGGTTCCCGTCGGAAAGAGCCGCAGCCTCAAGGTTGCTCTCCTTAGCCAGGCCCGAAAAGATCAGCTGCTTCTGGGGATGATAGATGATATTCCCCTCCCGGTCCGTCAGATAAATATACCCTCGGTTTCCCAGGGTTGCCTTACTCATGATCTGTTCCAGGCCGCTGTATTTGAGATTGATCAAAAGAACACCCTGCTGCGTACTCTTGTCCCTGGTGATCTCCACAGAGCTGCTTAGGGGGATGACCCATTTGAAGGGGCTGACCGTATCCAAAAACACATTCTGGATCATTGGGTTAAAAAAGTGCAGATCTTCTGTCTTCTGAACAGATTTTACAAACCATTCCTGTCCCATGATATTGACATTCTGCTTGGGGGTCGCCGGCGGTGCCGTGGCTAAGACCTTCCCCGTCATGGAAAAGATCGCCATGTTCTCCACACTGCTCTGGTTCGCTTCGTAAAGAAGCTGCAGCTTTTCCGTCACGGCCTCATCATCCAGGTTTGTATTTTTAATGACATTGTAATAGAAAGCATCCGAGATCCGCATCTTTTCCCGGAGGTAAGTTTCCAGAGCCTGATTGACCTGAGAGATCAAAATCTGGTTTTCCGAAAGCATGCTCTCCTCCAGCTGGTCGGAAAACCGGCGATAGAAGAAAAACGCCGTCAGCATCACAACCAGCACCGCACTGACCGTAAAGGTCAAAAAGACACTGTAGCGGATACTGCTCCTTCCGTGAAGGCTTAAGATGCGGGCCAGAACCCCCTGTTTCTTTCCCTTCTCCATAGGCCTACCTGCTCCGGTATTTGGTCGGCGAGACACCAAATCGTTTTTTGAACACATAGCTGAAGTAATTGGCTTCCGGATACCCCACCTTGGACGCGATCAGATAGGTCTTGTCCTCCGTGGTCCGCAAAAGCTCTACCGCCTTATTCAAACGCACCTCCGTCAAATAATTCACATAACTGCTGCCTGTCTCCTGCTTGAAAATCGTAGAAAAATAGGAAGGGCTTACATGGAGCTCTTTACAGAGCCTGTCCACGGAAAGTCCCGGATCCGCATAGTTCTTTTCAATATACTCCCTGGCCTCATCCACTGTATTTCTGGTGGTTGCCGCCCGCTTCCTTTCAATGGCAAGGCTTAAATTCATACAGGTGTCAAAAAGCCACCCGGACAACTCCCCCGCACTCTGGAAAGCCGTGATCAGATCCAGGTAATTGCCGCCGTGCCCCACAATCTGCTCCATGGAGAGGCCGTATTTTTCCACAATCTGCGTCACCGTATTCAAAAGCCCGATCATATAGAGCTGGTCGTTCCTGGCCAGAGCGTCCGTCTCCTCGGCTTTCTCCACAATGGCCTCCACCGCCGCCCGGACTTTTTTCTCCTCTCCTCCCCCAAAGGTGGCCGCTTTTGTGAGAAGCGCCGCTTCCTCGCCTCCAAAACACACCGGCGCAGATACGGAATCATCCACGTCCTGATAGCAGATCACCCGGCCGCTTCCCAGAATTGCCCGGTATTCTAAAGCGGAAAATGCTTCCCTGTAGGATTCCGGAATTCTCTGATACCCCTCTCCCGTTCCGCCAAGCCCCACTGTCAGACTGACCCCAAAAATCCTCTGGCATTTTCTGCAGGCGCTCTCCAGAATATCTAAAAGCCCGGAAGGTTCCTGCTCCCAATCCATGGAAATAATCAGAATCAGATAGGCTTTATAGGTCCAGAGCGCCGGAACAAAGTCCGGCAAAAGCTGCTCTTCCAAAAATTTCCCCACGGAGATCCGCAGCATTTCCTGCTCCTTCCCCGTCCGCTTTCCCTCCGGAGGATGGCCGACTCTGGCCGCCGCCGCCAAATGAAATGCCTTCTCCCTGCCCGGAATCTGGAGCTCCTCCAGATGGCCCTCCACGTCTCCTTCCTCGAAAAGCCCCCGGACAAAATCCGTCAAAAACCGTTCCCGGATCACCGGAAGCATTTCCTCATAGCTTTTCCTCAGCCGTTCAATGCTCCTGTTTTCCGCAATCACCGTGTCTAATTCCTGTTTTACCCTGGTGAGCACCTGGCCAAGCTCCTCCGCATTGACCGGCTTTAACACATACTCGATCACATTGAGGCGGATAGCTTCCTTGGCATACTCAAATTCATCAAAACCGGAAAACACGATCAGCTTGATGGGGGAATGCTTTTCCTGCAGCACCCTTCCAAGCTCCAGCCCGTCCATAAAAGGCATTTTGATATCCGTAAGGATCACATCCAGATCCAGAGTCTCCGCCTTTTCCAATGCCTCGATCCCGTTTTCCGCATCGGCCACCACCTCAAAGCCCAGCCCCTCCCAGTCCATCTTTTTCACGATCGCCTTCCGAACCTCTTCCTCGTCATCCACGATCATGATCTTATAAAGCTCCATGGATTCGCCCCCCTCCTCGGTCGTATGATAACAATCTGAACGACTAGAACACTGCCGTCTTCCCCTTCATGATCCCGACGATCGTCTCCTCCGTTCCCACCATGCCGGGATTGGCGATCCGCCCTATATTCCTCATGGTCTCCTCCGGCGTCTCCCCGCCGATGCCGTGGCACGCCTCGATCTGTATGCCGGAAAGTCCAAGCTCTGCCGCCGAAAATCCGGTTTTTACAGCAGAAATAACCTTCATGACACATCCATGGTTCCCTCCCTGGCAGATCATGCCGACAATGGAGTTTGCCATATTATAGAGTGTACGGACTACCGCCTCGGGATCCCCTCCCCGAAGCAGGGTAAGGCCGCAGGCCATCCCGGTTCCCGCAGCCACGCCGCAGCCGCAGAGGGCGGACAGAAGCCCGGAATACTGCTTGATGTACATGGTAACAAGATAACTGAGGACCGTCGCCCGAAAAAGCATAAGCCCGGAATGCCCCTCTGCCTCCTTGACTCCGTACAGGGGCAGCGTGCTGATGATGCCGTGGTTTCCGCTGCCTGTGATGCTCATCGCCGGACAGTCAAGACCCAGGACCCTTGCCTCGGCGGCGGCCGCCGCCAGAAGCACTGCAGTCTTTTCCGCATCCCCGGAAATCTGCCGGCCGCCGTTCTTCTTAAGCAGCTCCCCCGCGATCACGCACCGCCTCGAGGAAAAGCCAGCCTCTGCCAGCTCCCGATTAATCCGGTAAGCCTCGCCAATGAACTCGGTCTCCTCCCGGGAAGCCTCCATGGCAAAGGCTGTCATCTCCGCCAGGGATGCCCGCCTGATGTCGCTCCCCGTCTCCGAAGCGCCCTTCTGTCCCCGCTCATCCAGAAGTATCTCCTGATTTTTCCGCAGGAAGCAGACATTTGTGTGGCTTCCGAAAATCCGCGCCTCACAGACATCATGCTCTGTCGCAACCTCCGCCTCAATGGAAATATCCGGGCTGATCTCGCCCAGAGAGACCGTCACATTCCCAAGGGCAATCTGCCCTTCGCAGAAACGGACGTCCTCCTCCGTAACGGCGTCCAGAACCAACAGCCCCGCATCCGGCTTCCCGAACCAGCAGCCAAGGGCGGCGGCATATTCGTTTCCCACTTTGCTGGTGTTGGGGATCCCACAGGTAAACGCATTTTTAAAGATGCCCGAATTGACGCGGACCGTAACCTTCTTCGGCGCCTCCCCGCTTAAGTCCCGAGCCTTTGCACAGGCCAGCGCAATGGCGGCAGGCTCCGTCACGCCGAGCGCCGGCTTCATATCCTGCCGGATCAGACTCAAAAAATCCATTCTGCCTACTCCCTTCCAAACCGAAGCCGGCAGGCTCCACATCCCTGCGCGATTGCCTCTGCTTTTTCAAAATGCATTCCCTTTTTATCGACGATTTTACCATACATGGAACAGGCCGTGTCTCAAAGCAGCCAAATCCTGTCCTCGTCGTCCGTAAGCTGTGACCACATATTCACCATGGGACAGTATCCGACCGTCAAGTCAAAGCCCTCTTCTCCCAATTTTTTGCAAATATCGTTCTTATGTTGTATCATGTTGCTATATTTTATTATAAAGCTTTCGTTTCTGTTGTCAATAAAGGGATTTGTCCATTGATACAGACTGCTATGTTTAAAAACGTTACCTCTCTCCGGCTTTTCCGTGGCCGGCGGCTCCTTGTTTACAATCCCCAGGCCTAAAAGCGCCCGTGTGTACATAGAAAACGGAACAGGACTGCGCTGACCCGTTCCGTTTTCTATACTTCTGCTATTTCCGGCCCCTCTTTCTATTCCTCCAGCCTACGCCTCGTCGATGGCCTTCCCAATGTCATGGCGCATATATTTATTCCGAAAGCTCACCCACTCTGCGGCCTTATAGGCGTTGGCACGGGCCGCCTTCAGGTTCTCGCCCTTGGCCGTCACGCCAAGCACCCGTCCACCGTTGGTGACAATCCCCCCGTCGGTCCGCTTTGTCCCTGCGTGGAACACATAATAGCCCTCTTCCTCCTTCGCCTTCACCGTATCCAGTCCCTCAATGGCAAAGCCCTTCTCGTACCTGACCGGATATCCCTCGGAGGCCAGCACCACGCAGACCGCGGCATTGTCCTCAAACTCCAGCGTAACGTCCGAAAGAGTCCCGTCAATGCAGGCCTCCATCACGTCCACGATATCGTTCTTCATCCGGGGGATCACCACCTGGGCCTCCGGATCCCCGAACCTGGCGTTATACTCCAATACCCTGGGGCCGTCCTCGGTCAGCATAAGGCCGAAGAAAATAATTCCTTTAAAGCTCCTGCCCTCTGCCCCCATGGCGTCCACCGTCGCCTGGTAAATATACTTCTGACAGAACTCGTCCACCTCTTTGGTATAGAAGGGGCTGGGAGAAAAGGTTCCCATCCCGCCGGTATTAAGGCCTGTATCGCCGTCCCCAGCCCGCTTGTGATCCTGGGCGGAGGTCATAATCCGCACCGTGCTCCCGTCCACAAAGGAGAGCACCGACACCTCTCTGCCCGTCAAGAACTCCTCAATGACCATCTGGTTTCCGGCCGTGCCGAACTTCTTGTCCAGCATGATCTCCCTCACCCCCGCCTTCGCCTCTTCCAGGGTATTACAGATCAGAACGCCCTTCCCGAGGGCCAGGCCGTCCGCCTTTAACACGATGGGGAATTTTGCCGTTTCCAGGTAGGCGAGAGCCGCATCCGCATCGGTAAAATTCTCATAGGCCGCCGTGGGAATCCCGTATTTCTTCATCAGATCCTTGGAGAAGGCCTTGGAGCCTTCCAAAATGGCCGCCGCCTTCCTGGGGCCGAACACCCGGAGCCCCTCCGCCTCAAAAGCATCCACGACCCCGGCTACCAGAGGATCGTCCATGCCGATCACCGTAAGGTCAACGGCGTGTTCCTTCGCAAAGGTCACAAGCGCCGGGAAATCCAGCACACCGATGGGCACACATTCGGCATACTCCTCAATCCCCGCATTGCCCGGTGCACAGTAGATCTTCTCCACCCGGCTGCTCTTTGAAATCTTCCAGGCAAGGGCATGCTCCCTGCCGCCGCTTCCCACAATCAATATATTCATCCGTTCCTCCTTACACCCGGACTACCCGTCCGTCCTCCACCCGTATCTTCCCGTTCGCGATCAGGCCTATGGCCTCCGGCAGGATCTCCCACTCTGCTTCCTCCATGACCCGAAGCTGCAGGCTCTTTGGCGTATCGTCATCCTGCACCGCCACCGCCTTCTGCAGAATAATGGGGCCGGTGTCCGTTCCCTCGTCCACAAAATGGACCGTGGCCCCCGTCACCTTCACGCCCCGCCCCAGGACGCTTTCATGGACCTTTAACCCGTAATTTCCCGTTCCGCAGAAAGAAGGAATCAGGGACGGATGGATGTTGATAATCCGATTCCTGTATTTCTTTATCAATTCCTCCGGGAGCACCACCAGAAAACCGGCCAGCACGATCAGATCCAGCCGGAATTCATCCAGGGTTTCCACCAATGCCTTATGAAATGCCCCCCTGGTTTCATAATCCTTCGGGGAGACGCATACTCCCGGGATCCCGTGCTCCTTTGCCCGCGTAAGGGCGTAGGCGCCGGCGTTGTTGCTCACCACCGCCGCAAGCTCCACCCCCGTAACCGCGCCTGCCTCCACCTTGTCTATGATCGCCTGAAGATTGGTTCCTCCGCCGGAGACGCACACGCCGACCCTCAGCATAAGGTCACTCCCTTTTCCCCGGCCTCGATTCTTCCGATCACATAAGGCTTCTCTCCGGCCGTCCGCACCGCCTCCATGGCTGCGTCCGCCTGGTCCGGGGCCACCGCCAGCACCATACCGATTCCCATGTTGAAGGTGTTATACATCATCTTCTCCTCAATGTCTCCGTCCTTTGCCAGAAGTCCGAAAACAGGGGGAACCGGATAGCTGCCCTTCTCAATAACTGCGCGGGTTCCTTCCCTTAACATACGGGGCACATTTTCATAAAAACCGCCGCCGGTGATGTGGCTGCAGGCCTTCACGTTCACCCCGGCCTCTTTTACACTCTTCAACGCCTTCACATAAATTTTCGTCGGCGTAAGCAGTGTCTCTCCCAGGGTCGCTCCCAGGGATTCGCAGTAGGTGCTGAGGCTCTCCTGTGACATGGAAAAGACCTTCCGCACCAGGGAATAACCGTTGGAATGAATACCGGAAGAGGCCATACCGATAAGTACGTCCCCCACAGCGAGAGCCTTCCCGTCGATCAACGCCTTCCGGTCCACGATTCCCACCGCAAATCCGGCCAGGTCATACTCTTCCTCCGGGTAAAAGCCCGGCATCTCCGCCGTCTCCCCGCCGATTAAAGCCGCCCCTGCCTGCCTGCACCCTTCCGCCACACCGCTCACAATCGTGGCGATTTTCTCCGGCTCATTTTTGCCGCAGGCGATGTAATCCAGGAAAAACAAAGGTTCGCCGCCTGCACAGGCAATATCGTTCACACACATAGCCACACAATCAATACCGATGGTATCATGCTTATCCAGGGCAAAAGCCAGCTTAAGCTTCGTGCCGACCCCGTCCGTCCCGGATACCAGAGTCGGATGCTCCATGGCCTTAAAGGCATCCATGGCAAAGGCTCCCGAAAAACCTCCGAGCCCTCCGAGAACCTCCGGGCGCATAGTACCCTGTACATGCTTTTTCATCAGTTCCACGGCCTTGTAACCGGCCTCAATATCAACCCCTGCTTTCTTATAATCCATATCTTCCTCCTGTAAATATCTTATTCTCGCGCAGGCAGTGTACCCGAAGGACGCTTAGTACCCTGTCGCCTTACTGCGAGGTATTTGATTTCTGTTTCAAATATTCCTTGCGGCCGAGCCCGGAAAGCTTCTCTGCCTTCGCAGCCACCTGCTCCTTCAGGTTCGCCGAATAGGCTTTCAGCCTATCAAGCAGCGCCTTATCCGACACTGCCAGCATCTTCGCCGCCAGAATCCCGGCATTGGCGCCTCCGTTAATGGCAACTGTGGCCACGGGAATGCCGGAGGGCATCTGAACGATGGAATAGAGGGAGTCTCTTCCGCCCAGTGATGTGGTATGCATGGGAACCCCGATGACCGGAAGGGGAAAAATCGCCGCGCACATACCGGGAAGGTGTGCGGCCATGCCCGCCCCTGCAATGATCACCTTAAATCCCTTCGCCTCCGCGGATTTCGCATATTCAAAAAACACGTCCGGCTCTCTATGGGCAGAAATAATCGTCATCTCATAGTCCACTCCAAGCTCATCAAGGACATCGGCCGCCTTGCCCATGACTGCCAGATCCGAATCACTTCCCATCACAATTCCCACTTTTGCCATAATCATTCTCCTCTCACTGTTCAAAAATCACGCTACTATCGTATCACAAAGAGCCACAGGGCACAAGGACGAAAATACTGTCGTCGGGGCCCCTGCGCTATGCTCGCAAATTCCGCCAAACCTTCCCTGCGTCTGCGCGAAGGAGCACAGGGGGCTCATAGATTTTCGTTCAGGGCTTCCGTTCCGGGGAGGACGAAACGCCCTTCTCTGATTAACGGTATCCTGGTTCCGTCCGGACGGAGAACTGCAATCTCCCCCAGCTCGTCATAGGGGATAGTGATATCCGTGTGGCAGTTGAAATAGGCCGACGACGGGTCCTCTCTGCGCCTTATGGAACATTCATTATCTCTGGCAGTCACTTCTTTCCCGTCGGGATTATGGACCTTCACTTCCTCACTGTGGCTGTAACAGGTGTCCCCGATGGCAAAATGGGGGCCCATCTTCTCGATAATCAAAATTTTCAGGCGTCCCAGAAGACCGTGCCTCCTCGCCATGGCATAGGCCGCCGTGTTGGTTCCAATGGCAAACTCCCCCATAGGAAGAGACTTGTGGTTATAAAGGAGGCATTCTTCTATGAGCTTCCGGTTCTCCTCCTCCGACTCATAATTCCGGCAGGAGCAGGAGACCGTCATACCGTCCTGAAACACAAGCTCCAAATCCCGGTACTCCACCTCGTTTAAATAAATTCCGGACACATGGAGCACTCCCTCAGTCCCGGAAAGCCTGGGAGAAGTAAACACCTCTCCCAGAGGAATATTCACATCCGCCAGACAGTTTTCAAAATTCGTCTCCCTCGTCCGGTCGGAAAGAGGGTGGAGCGCCACCCTGAGATTCGTCCGATTTCCGTTTGCCCCCCGAATCTCCACGAATTCTCCCTCGTCCAGGGCATCAATCAATGTCCCCTGGATGACCTTGTACTCTTCATAATCCAAGGTATTGATCCGGATAGTCTCCCGGAAAATCTCTTCAAAATCCGCGCCGATTTCCGGCGTGGGCCAGGAAATAATCGTGAAGCTGCGCTCCTCTCCTTTGATGTACTGGTTCACAAGCTCCGCCGACTGGGAAGAAAGCTCCACCGACAGCCGCTTCTGCTTTTCACTTAAACTGCACGCCTCCGGCTTGTTTTCATAAGAAAACGGCTCCTCCCCAAAGGTTTCCATGACAGCCGGCCCCGCATAGACCGATGCCAGTTCCTTGCATTCTTCATAGGCCACCCGCATAACGGAAAGCTTCCGCTCCTTAAAAGCCTTATCCAGAAACAATGCCTGGTCAAAACGGTGGTCATACTCGTACTGCTTATTGGCATAAGCCCCGTAATATCCAATTTTTAAATGCTGTCTCTTATTGGTCGCCCCCACGGCCGCACGGAAGAGGACGGGGGAAAGGCCCATGGCCGCAAACTGCACCACAGCCTCCTTAAGGATCCGCTCAAACCCCACACAGTAACGCAGCTCCACGGTCTTCTTTTTTTTCAGGTCGATTCCGGCCAGCTCAAAGCCTCTGCGGTACCCCTCTGTATAGACAGAGGCCATCTGCCGGATGGTCTCCTGCGGCAGTCCGTTCAGAAACTTCGCCGTCCTCTCCTCAGTCTCCGTAATATACTCCCCGAACCGGTACAGATAACGCAGATCCGAAAGGTCGCTGTCCATGACAATGCGTACCGCAAAATCCAGGGACGGATCCACCTGCTCTCTGATCCGCCTTGCCACCGTCACATCGCAGTAGTCGCTCACATAATAATACAGGGCCTCCCGAATCTCTGCAAGGAGCGTTTCCTCCGTAAACTCCCCGTTCCCCTCCGCCTCGAAGAGATTGTAGATCTCGATCAAAACTTCCAGGCAGGGAACCCACTCCTCCATCCGGCCCTCATAGACATAGGCAATGCCGCCCCGAACCTCTGCCGCCAGGAAAGAGAGCAGCCTTCCGGCCTCCTCTCCCAAAAGATTCACCGCATAAGCCGGGTTTGCAAAGCTCTTCTCATAGGCCGCTCCCAGAATATCCCCGTAAAGCCTTTTGTTTCGCTCTTTAAAAACCTCCATGGGCGGAAGGGGCCCTGTCTTTTCTCCTGCAAGTTCACCCTTCACCTGATCCAAAAAAAGGATAAAAGCGGCCTGCTCTTTAAAGTACGCCGCCGCTTCCTTTCTGAGTCCCGGGGATTCTTCACATTCCCCCGCGAATTCCCGAATCCTGGCCATGGAGAGTCCATATCGTTCTTCTAATATCGAATGCTCCAAATTCTCCACTCCTCACCTATTCCTACAATTTATTATATTTTCGCTGAATCATGACAATCCAGATAACTCCGATCAAAAAACCTCCGCCAAGCAGCATCAGAGACCACGCGCTGAAATCAATGGTGAGCTGTAAAGCCACGTCGATGACCTCAATTCCCGCCAGCACAAACATGGGTATGCTCATTTCCTTACAATAAGCCGTCCGAAACTCCGGCTTGATATTTTCCACGTTCTTTCCCACAAAATCCGGCTTTCCGTTCCATGTCTGGAAGGCCCCGAAAGCAAAGACTGCCGCCATCAACACACTCCAAAGCAGATGAAAATTGTCTCCCATCCTAATATTCCTCCCTCTTATCTGTCGTCCTCCAGGTTTCCAAGCTCTGCGTTCTTCTCAATCAGTCCGGCCGCGTACTCCCAAAGCCTGGCAGACCCCTCCGCCGTCCTTTCATTCCGTTTCAACACCTGGGAAACACGAATCCCATGTTCCCTCCAGGCCCTGCCGTCCGTGGCATCGTTAAGGAGCAACGGCTGGAACTTATCCAACGCCAGCGCAAATTTCGCCTCCGGTGTCTCTCCCTCCTCAAATTCCTCCCAGAGCGCCCGGACATAAGCCGCCTGGTCCTCTGGCAGAAGGGAGAAGATCCGCTCCGCCGCCCGAAGCTCCCGCTCCCTCTTCGTGGCATTTCCCGCCTCATCATAAGCATATGTATCGCCGGCATCGATCTCAATGATATCATGTATCAACACCATGGTTATAGTCCGAAGCTTATCGACGGGTTCGCCGGCATATTCGCCCAAAAGAACACACATAAGCGCCAGATGCCAGGAATGCTCCGCATCGTTCTCCTTCCGGCTCCCGTCGGAAAGATAGGTCTGCCTGAAGACCTGCTTGCTCTTATCCGCCTCCAGCAGAAAATCAAGCTGCTTTTTCAGCCGCTCCTCTGTTTTCATCCTGTTTCCCCCATATCTCCGTCAAACAACGATTCCCAGAATATAAATCCCAAAAATCCCACATATCACCAGCACATTTAAAATAATTGCAACCTTTGAAAGAACCGGAATCCCTTCCTCTTTTCCCCGCCGTTTCATATCATGGAGGGGAAGAAAAATCCCAAGGATATTAAAAAACAGAGCGAGAAATCCCAATGCCGCAATATTCGTATCCCCATGGCCATAGGTTCTGAAAGCAATCCAAAAAGCCGCCAGCAAAATCAAAAGGGAGCCCACAAAAATCAGCACGGAAGCCATCCCGGCCGTGGAAAATTTATCTCTCAAAAGCTTTCTTCTTTTTCCGCTCAATGTAAACTCTCCTCTATCTGATCCGGAAGCCTCCACCGCAAAAATACTGCCATCCGAAAACATAAGTATCCGAAAAAACCGCCCAGGGTATTGAGCATCAAGTCGTCCACATCAAAGCTTCCCCGCATCGAAAAAAGCTGCAGGGTCTCAATACAGAGACTGCAGAGGAAACTCAAGAGCACGATCACATACCATTTCCTGTTTGAAACCCTAAGCATGGGTAAGATAAAGCCAAAGGGCAAAAAAGCGGCCACATTGCCGAACAGGTTCATCCCCGCATTCAAAGGCCCCAGCACGTCCCAATAACGGATGCACCGCCTGATCTCCAAAAAAGGTTCCAGATTATAGCGGTAACCCTCCGACGTTTCCGTCCGTCCCAGGGATTCCGCAAAAAACATAAAATAAACAAGTCCGGCCAGATAAAACACAAAAAGCACCCAGCCGGCCGTCCGGATGGTTTCCGTCTTTATACGAGTTTTCAATCCCATCCACCCTTGTCAGAACGTGATGTCCGTCTTCCGTTTCAATAAAAGCGCACCGCTTATGATGCTGCCGACTCCCACTACCAATCCCGCCACTATAATCACGATCCCCATGGCAATGGAAAAGCCGCCTGTATGTTTCATGGTCTTATATACCTTTTCATTCATAAGCTGTCTCCTTATTCTTCCGCACCATACTGTTTATAATATGCGTCAATCGCCTGCTTTAATGTATCGTCAATGATGATTTCGCCTTTATAGGGCCTGTTATAGAGATGTTCGACCACCTCTGCCATGGTCACGATGGCCGCAGTCTCAAGGCCATATATCTCATGGATCTCCTTAAGGGCCGATTTTGTCCCTTTTCCCCGCTCCATCCGATCCACGGAAACCACAAGGCCGAGGACATCCACCGCTCCCTGGGCTTTCAGGATCGGAAGGGTCTCTTCAACGGAAGTCCCTGCCGTAGTCACATCCTCAATGATGACCACCCGGTCGCCGTCCCCCACGGGGCCGCCCAGAAGAATTCCTCTGTCCCCATGGTCCTTCACTTCCTTCCGGTTGGAGCAGTAACGGATATCCGCCCCATATTCCTCCGAGACGGCGACGGCCGCCGCCACACTCAGGGGAATCCCCTTGTAGGCAGGTCCGAAAAGTACGTCAAAATCCGTACCGAACTTATCCCTGATCGCTTTCGCGTAGTAGCTTCCCAGCCGCTTTAACTGTCCGCCGGTCCGATAAAATCCCGTATTGATAAAAAACGGCGTCTTTCTCCCGCTCTTGGTCACGAAATCCCCGAATCTGAGCACATTGCAGTCCACCATAAACTCAATGAATTCTTTCTTATATGCTTCCATGGATCTGTCTTCTCCTTAAGTCTGATTTACATACTGGAAACAAGTATATCATTAAACTTAGGTTCTTTCAACTAAGAAATCCATGAAAAAAGCGGCGAAGATGAAAAATTAAATTCCTATCCGAGGCGTGCGTCCCCGGGGACGCACTCCCCGCCAATTCTGCCGCAGGCCGTCCTGGAGACCTTCAAGGTATATCCCCGGGAGCGCCCACATAAAATAAAAAATATCATCCACAGGAACAAAAGGAGAAAACCATGGATCGGTTCCTCTCGCTCAAAGCTTTCTTGATTGGAGGCTCCATGCTGATCCCCGGTGTCAGCGGCGGCACCATGTCCATGATCTTCGGAGTCTATGAACGTCTGATTGCCGCGGTCAATGCCCACAAAAAAGAAGACCTGCTCTTCCTGCTCCGATTCACTCTGGGCGCGGGAGCCGCCTTTCTGCTCCTCTCTGCACCCATGGCCGCTCTCAGCCAGAGCTATCCCCGGGAAATGGGCTTTTTCGTGATCGGCGTCATGGTGGGAGGCGTCCCCGTTATCTATCAGGCGGCAGGGAAACCTGACATTTCCCGCTCCTGTGCCGCGGCGCTGATTTTCGGCATTGCCCTTGTCTTCCTTCTGCGGCTTCTGCCGGCGAATCTCTTCCAGGGCGGAGGCGCCTCTATAAAGGGCATCCTCCTCCAGTTCGTGACCGGCATACTCGGAGCCCTGGCTCTTGTGCTTCCGGGAATCTCCTTCTCCTCCATGCTCTATCTCATGGGCGTTTACGAGTTTCTCCTGAACGCCATGGGGACGGGGCAGATCTTTTTACTGATTCCCTTCCTAGCCGGCGGCATCATCGGCGTCCTCCTCCTGACCCGCTTTCTGGACCGGGCCATGAAAGAGCATCCGGAGCACACTTATATGGTCATCCTCGGCTTTGCCGCGGCATCCCTCTGGGATATTTTTGCGGCCCTGCCGTCTCTTCCCACAGGAAAAAATCTTCTGTTCTGCCTGTTTTTAAGCGCGGTCGGCTTTCTGGTCACCGGCCTGATGGCCAGGGCCGACTCTGCCCGGGCCGGGCATCGGCCTGCGGCTGGTTCCTCCCAGCCCCCGGCCGAGGATTTGCGCTCCCCTGCGTGCACCCGGCCTCATGCTCCTGATACAAATACTTCCAGGGAGCCGTCGCCGGAAGGGAACCAAAGGCGCTTCTGTCGATTTCCTCTGCCACGCC
Source organism: uncultured Lachnospiraceae bacterium (assembly GCA_910588815.1). Lineage (GTDB taxonomy): Bacteria > Bacillota > Clostridia > Lachnospirales > Lachnospiraceae > Lientehia. The sequence goes on from CAJUQY010000022.1 coordinate 39,477, forward strand.
GGAGGCATTGATCCGCAGCAGGCGTTCCGCCAGGGACAGAGAATCCGCCAGATTCACCGCCAGGATCACCACGGCAATTCTTTTGTCCAAAAGCATTTTTAACATCTGCCAGATAAACATCCGGTGGGGCAGGTCGCCCCCCTTAAAGGGCTGAATACAAAATACCGCCCTTGGACGCTGCAGAAGGATTCTCGTGTAGACCAGCCTGCATTTCTGCCGCTCGGAAAGCTGATCCGGATAGAGAGAGAAAAACTCTTCCCCGAACACCTCCCTGTATTCCTGCCGGATGCTGGCCCGGATTTTTCTTCCGGACCACACATGGGCCACCCGCCTGGAAAGGCCGAAGCAGAGATTATCCATATTGTTTAGCTCCGGGAACAACATCGTCCTGGTGGACTGTTCCTTCAAGACGGCGATGTTTCTGCTTTCCCTCGGCCCGACCGCCTTCCCGTCCACAAGGATCCTGCCGCCGGTGAGGGGTTCCTCCCCCTCCAGGATCCCCACCAGCCTCTGAAACACGGTCTCGCTCAGGCTCTGAATGGTCAGGCATTCTCCCTCCTGGATTTCCAGATTCAGGCTGTCAAGCCCTTCACAGGAGACGTTCTGAAAGGAAACCACCGCTTTTCTGTTCTCCGGCGGCGGCCCCAGCCGTTCCAGACGCCCCCTGACCATCTGGTCATATTCCCCACAGTAAAACTGCACCATATCTTTCTCCATCTCCGCCCGGCCAGTCACCCTCTGGATCCGCCCATGGGCGAACAGGGCGCACCTGTCGCCGATCTGGAAAATCTCCTCATAATGTAGGCTGATGTAGAGAAAGGAAATGCCCTGGGCCGCATAATAGCGGAGGATCTCGTGGAGCTTCTCCAGCTCTGTCCCGCTCACAATGGTACCCACCTCATGAAGAACTATGAGCTTATGTCCCAGAATGACCGCCCGCAGGATCTCCACCACAATCCGTTCAAAGGCATCAAGCCGTTCCACGTACATACCGGCGGAAAGCTCCATGCCGGTTTCCCTGAAAAATGGTTCCAGCTGCCTTCGCAGAAGGGCCGGCCGGATGATACGCTGTTTAAAACCCCTGCGCATGACAAATACATTGTCCGCCACCGTCAATCCCTCCGCCAGACTGCTCTGGCTCTGAATAATGCTGATCCGGTTATAGCTCTTCCCAAAACTCCTCCAGGAGTTGACCTGCCTTCCGCAGTAATAAATGTAGCCGTCATAGAGGGGGAGGCTGGCTTCCAGGAGGCTCAAAAAAGTCTGCAGTCCGTAGGCATTGATTAAGAGCAGCCCCATGATCTCCCCCTCATAGATCTGCAGATTAAAATCCTCAAGCTGGGTGATTCCCTGTTCGATACAGGTGACCCGCTCCATCCGAAATATCTCCCGCCTCATCACAAAATCCCCCTCCGCCGGATCTCCTCCTCATCCACGGCGGTGGGAAGCGTGATCTCCACGTCCGTCCCCGCCCCGGCCATGGAATAGACGTGCATGCCGTATTCCTCCCCGAAGATCAAATGAATCCGGTTGTTGACATTTACCAGGGCGATCCCGCCCTTTTCCGGCTCCCTGTGGCAGTCCAGGCTTTTCCCGTCCCTCCCCAGACGACGGTTCAGCCTGGCCAGAGCCTCCTCGTCCATGCCCACGCCGTCGTCGGAGATCCGGATGATCAGGCGGCTCTCGGTCCGCTCAAACTGAATTTTCAGATTTCCCGTTCCCACTTTCGGCTCCGTCCCATGGATGATGCTGTTTTCCAGAATGGGCTGGAGGGTCAGCTTGGGGATACGGCAGCTCATGATCTCCTCAAACTCCTCCGCCTCATATTCCACATGGAGCTCCAGCCGGTCGCCGAACCGGTATTTCTGAATGCGGAAATAAGTTTCACAGTTGTCAAGCTCCTCCTCCACGGATACCAGATTTTCCACCTTGGTGATCGTGTACCGGAAGAATTTCGCCAGGGCCTCCGTCATATCCGCCACCCCCTCAAGCCCTGCGATCAGCGCCTCCCCGCGAATGCTCTCCAGGGTATTGTAAAGGAAATGGGGGTTGATCTGGTTCTGGAGGGCCAGATACTGGGCCTGCCGTTTGTTTAACTCCATCATCTGCGGAGAATGGAGCACCCGCTCCACCGCCTCCCACTGCTCTTTTGAGGAAGGGGTTAAAAGGGCCATCTGCAGATTCTGCTTGCCATCCAGGACATAGCCGTCCAAGAACCGTCCGGCAAGCATTTCGGAACGCAGGTAGGGACGGACGATCCAGAATAGGAATACAAAAATCCCTCCCACAAACAGTCCCATATAAAGGAAGAAGGGCCAAAGTTCCGCCTCGCCCCGGAAAAAAAGAAACAGGGAAAAAACAGACTGAAGGAGCAGGATTCCCAAGACAACCCCTCCCATGAAAAACACCCGGTTAGAAAGATAATGGAGCCTGGATATTTTTTTCAACGCTTCTCTCCTTTACCCGTATAGTTTCCGGTAAGTAGCCGGCTTCACTCCCGTATCCTTTTCAAAGGTTCTGGTAAAATGTTTGATGTCGTTATAACCGACCCTCCGGCAAATGGCTGACACCGGCTCGTTGGTTTCCCGCAGGAGAAGCTTGGCCTGTTCCATTCTGAGATGGATCAGGTACTTCGCAAAGCCCTCCCCCTCCGTCTTTTTAAAAAGGACACTGAAATAAGCCGGATTCAGGCCCACATGGCCACTGACCTCCTCCAGGGTAATCGGGTCGCTGAAATGGTTCTGGATATATTCCTTCGCCTGGCGAATGGGCCGGTCCGCATCATTCTCATGCTTTTTCCGGAGGGTTCCAAGGTGAGTCTCCAAAAGGGCCTCGAGAAGGAGAAACAGCTCTTCCGTGCTGTGGCACCACTCGCACTGTTCGTCAAATTCCCGCAAAAGCTCCGTGCGGCCGGTGAGTTCCAGACGGCTGAAAAACAGGCTGGCGCAGGAATGGACCATCTCCAGCACCTCATACCCCCGCACCTCCCGCATGGCTTTCACGGCGCCGGAAAGCTCCAGGACGGCGGCCTTCGCCTCTTCGAGGCTGATCACCTCCACCGCATGGGTAATGTTTCTCAGATATTTGTCCAGAAGCTTCCGCTCATGGAGTGCAGAAGGCTCCGGCATCCGTTCCAAAATCCTGCCGCTCCCCTTCACCAGCCGCTCTTTGACGGCCACCGACGCCTCATACATGGACAGCTTAAGCTCCTCCGGATCTGCCGCCGCCCGCCCCACGGCAAGGGAAAACTTCACCGGCCCGTAGAGATCCTGCTGAGATTTGAGCTGGTTCAGGCAGTCCTTGAGCCCCCTTCTCACTTCCTCCTTTTTCCCTGTTTCATAGTTCAAAAATCCCACATAGGAGGAGCCGGCACGGCCGAATACCAGTTCCGTGCACCTGGGGCGCAAACTGCTTTCCAAAATGCTGTCCGCCTTTTCCATAATGACGGAAAGCCCCGCTTCCGTGAAGGCCGACGACGGGCCGTCCAGCTTCAGCCAGACCGCCTGGAAAATTCCGGATTCCACCGGAAGATAGTAGGCCTCCTGAAGAGCGGCGACGGACAGGGTTTCTCCCTTTCCGGATACCAGCTGGTCAATGAGCCCCGCCCGAAGCCGTTTTAAATCCTTTTCGCTTTTCCTGAACAGCCCCCCGCCGCTCTTCGTCATGGCCTGCCTGGCAAAAATCCGATCTTTGAATTTTTGGAGCGTGGTATTTAATTCCTCCTGATCAATGGGCTTTAACAGATAGTCTCCCACCCCGAATTTAATGGCCGTCTGAGCGTATTCAAAATAGGCATAGCCGCTGATAATCACAATCTCCAGCGCCGGATCGCTCTTTTTGATCTCTTCAATCAGATCCAGGCCGCTGCAGCCGGGCATCCGAATGTCCGTGATCAGAATATCCGGATGAAGCTCCTTTGCCAGCCTGATGGCCTCCGGGCCGTTCCCGGCAACGCCTGCGATCTCCATGTCCAGCGCCTTCCAGTCCACCAGCGCCGCGATCAGCTTACAGATCCGTTCCTCGTCGTCTGCAATCATTACACGCAGCATCACATCTGCCCTCCCCCGTTCTTTCTTCTTTTATTGTAACCGAAACCTGCTTTCTCTGGCAAGTATTCCTTATAAGGAAAAAGGAACTGTCGCTTTAACGATTGAATAATCGTGAAGCGGCAGCTTCCTTTTTGCC
>CAJUQY010000023.1 GCA_910588815.1 uncultured Lachnospiraceae bacterium
TGAACTTCTCGATAATGCCATTAACCTTGATGAAATTGTCCCGGCGTCTTTTGTTCCTCATTTCCAGGGAAGAAGAGTCGGAGTTGCTGGTATAGCCCCAGTGAATTCCGGTTTTTTTATATTTTCTGCAGAAGTATTTGTCTGAAATTCAGTTTAAAAATGGGAGGGAAAACATTGAAGGGGCATTTTTCCAAAAAAGAAAAAACAGTTGAAAGAAAAACTGTTTTCGAGTATAATAAGAGAATATGAGAGACATTCAGAATTTTGGGCTGTCCAGGTTTTCAGGCAGCCTTAAAAAACGAGAAAAAGAGGGATGGATGTTATGAGAAGTTCGATTAAAAAATCGGTATGGGTGCGGATGGCAGTGATCTTTGTGGCGATTGTGATCTGCGGAGCAGCCACCTCCGTAGGTCTGTCGATGATACGCGGCTATACGGACGACACGGAGGCGGCGACGGAGATACATACGGTGGCTTTGGCGGCGGAAAAAGCACATTTCAGTTGGCTGGAGAACTTAAGCTCTGCTATCAGCTTGGGCACGGAGTTTACGGGAAGCACAGATTATACGGCCTGTGACCTGGGACATTGGCTGTACGATACGGACCGTTCCACTCTCCAGAGCTCAAAGATCAGTGATCTGATGGATCAGATGATTCCGATCCATCAGGCGATCCATGAATCGGCCACCGAAATTCTTGCCTTGAACGAGACAGATCCTGAGGCGGCAAGTAAGATGTATGTGGAACAGACAAAGAAAAATGTCACAACACTGGTAGGCCTTCTGGAACAGGTGGTCAGCGATTCCAGCGCGGATATGGCGGACTACCAGGTGGCCCTCCGCAATGCGATTCTTATCACGACGATTGTGGCACTGGGGACGGTTTTGGTGATTATCATTGCCAGCCTGACTCTGATCCGCTACGTGATGTCACGGATTGTACGTCCCATTGTGGCGATTACGGAGGACAGTAAGCTCCTTTCTCAGGGTAAACTGGATTTCGAGATCAAGGTGGATAATACGGATGAGATCGGCGTGCTGGCCCAGAGCCTGAATGAAGCGGCCAAGACATTGTCCCTGTACATCTCGGATATCTCAGAAAACTTGAACGCGATCGCCCAGGGCAATCTGGCCAGGAAACCTCAGCTTAGCTATATCGGGGATTTTGTGGAGATCCAGAATTCTACTGACGTTATCCTGCAGCAGTTAAATGATACCATGTCGCAGATTCAAACGGTTGCTGTTCAGGTGGGAAGCGGTGCCGAACACGTTTCCAGCGGCGCACAGGCGCTGGCCCAGGGTGCGACGGAGCAGGCCAACGAGGTCGATACGCTGGTTGAGACGGTGGAGAGAGTTTCATCACAGATTGGTGACAATGCGAAGAATGCGGATGAAACCAGCCATAAGGTGGATCGGGTGGATCAGCAGGTAGGGCTTTGTAACCAGCAGATGCATGAGATGTCCAGGGCGATGGACGAGATCAGCGACTGTTCTAAGGAGATTGAGCATATTATTAAAACCATTGACGATATCGCGTTCCAGACGAATATTCTTGCGTTGAATGCGGCTGTTGAGGCGGCGCGCGCAGGTACAGCCGGCAAGGGTTTTGCCGTGGTTGCCGATGAAGTGCGGAATCTGGCGGCGAAGAGCAGCGAGGCGGTGAAGAGCACTTCCGAACTGATTGTCAAGACTTTGACTGCGGTTGCCAACGGTGTGCAGCTGACTGAATCGACTCAGAAAGCACTGAGTGACGTGGTTGAGGGTACGCAGATGGTGATCGGACAGATCCATGAGATTTCTAAGGCTTCAGCGGAGCAGGCAGAATCCATCGGTGGAGTCAGCGAAGGGATCTCTCAGATTTCCAGTGTTGTACAGAGCAATTCTGCGACCTCAGAGGAGAGTGCGGCGGCCAGCGAAGAGCTTTCCAGCCAGGCACAGGTACTTCGCAACCTTTTGGAGAAGTTCCAGTTGAAAGAGGAAAGCAGTTATTAATCCGCTGGGGATTTAGATAAAAGACCAAAAGTAATTGTAACAGAAAGCGAAGACCTGCATTTTCTTGACAGACAGGAAAATGCAGGTCTTATTATATTTTTCATACAGATGTTTGTACGGGATATGCCGTTATAAGCGCCATGGAAACAATCCAACAATATTTGTTTTACGGATAGGTGACAGCCCACAAGGGGGCTCCGTCATCTCTGGAATGCTTCAGCTCGGAGAGAAGAAGGTTTAAATCCCATTCCATTTTAGTGTTCTCAAAGTTATAGCAGTCTGCGATGTGGACGTTTCCGTTTTCCAGGATATTCGTTATGATTATAAAATGTCCGTCGTTGGAAAATGTCCCTTTTCCCATCAGTGCGACCAGTACATGGCCGGAGCGGAGCAGTTCGGCGGCTGTATCATAGTCGGCTCCGGCGGCGCTTTCCACATGAAGCCCGTAGGCAGAGAGGGTGCCGGGGATAATTCCGTGACGGGAACCGTTATGGGGAGAATGGTAACCATTGATAGCAGCCCAGTCCGCCAGATTTGGAGGTATAACAGTATATTCTGTAAACGCATTGATCAACATGGCGGCGACAGTCGGGCCACAGCCATACTGGGATATGGGATCTGTGTCACCGTAGAGATAATCACTCCAACGGCTGTCTCCCTGGTTATAGTAAAGCATGGGCCCCATTGAAGAATCCAGCATGACCAGGTAGTCATCGTTCAGAAATATTTCTGCGTCGGACTGGCCGATCTGATTGATATCCCCCTGAGAGGAAGAGAAAGTGATCAGAGGAATCTCCGGTTCAGACGTCTGGGGTTCCGGCTGAGGTACCGAAGCGGTTTCCGCGGCCGCAATTACTGCAGGTGCGGCATCTGCGGCGGAGACAGCAGCAGACGTATGATGCACCGAGGTCTGCTGCAGATTCCGGGGAGAAGAAACACTTTGGAGCGACTGTTCTTCGGGAGGGGCGATTACCTCCGCAAGATGTTCGGCAAAATCCTGAATTGCCTGGGCAGAGCGAATTGCCTGGGCAGGATAAAAATAAAAGAATAGGCTGGCTGCGATGGTAGCAGAAGCAAGGAAGCAGCCGCCGATCAGAAAGATACGAATCAAACGGCTTCCGAGCGAATGTCCGGAAGCCTTATTGGATTTATCATAATCCCAAAAATCTTTTTTCTTCATAGGTTCAATAGTCCTTATAGGGCTGTGATATGTGAAATCATTACTTCTGGGAAGCAAGTCTTGCAATCACAGTGGAGGCGACAGAATTTAGAGAGACCTGAGTACATACGGCTCCGATTTTGTAGGCCTCCATGGGCATACCATAGACAACACAGGATTCCTTATCCTGGCCGATGGTATAGGCGCCGTTTTTCCGCATTCGCAGTAAGCCGGCAGCGCCGTCGGCGCCCATTCCGGTGAGGATCACGCCGATTGCCTTGTCACGGGCGATACTGGCGACAGAGTCAAACAGTACATCGACAGAGGGACAATGACCGCTGACCTTTTCCGTGCCGGAGCAGCTGACTGAGTAACCGGTTCCCATACGAACCAGACGCATCTGTATTCCGCCGGGGGCAAGTAAGGCCAAACCGGGCTGTAGACGATCCCCATGCTTGGCTTCCCGGACTTCTACCTTACAGAGCCTGTTCAGACGTTCCGCATACATGGCCGTAAATCCCGGCGGCATATGCTGGGTAATAACGATTCCGGGCATTGCAGCGGGAAACTGCTGCATGACGGCGAGAATCGCTTCAGTGCCGCCGGTGGAGGCCCCGATGGCGAGAACCATGTCGTCACTGGGATGGATTCCCTTCAGGGGCATGGGCACCCTGCTGTTTATCGCCGTACCGGCGGCATGGGCGGGCGCGGTATAACTGCGGATTCCGCCGGAAGTTTTCTGAGTGACTGCGCCGTCCGCGATGATAAAGCCTTCCGCCGTAGGGAGGCGGACACGGGAATGAGAGGCGACTACGACTTTGTTGATCAAGGTTGCGAGAAACGCGTCTCTGCGGATATGATTTTGGTCATCCGGTTTCCGCACGAAGTCGACGGCGCCTGCAGCCAGAGCATCAAATACCTTCACATTGAGCGAAGACACGAGAACGACGGGAATGGGATACTTGGGCAGGAGTCGTTTCAGAAACTCCAGCCCTGTCATTCCGGGCATCTCAATGTCCAGTGTCAGGACCTCCGGTTTGTAAAGCGGAATTTTGTTCATGGCATCCATGGCGTTGACGGCAAACCCCACCACCTCGAAGCGGGAATCACCAGACAGGGCATTTATCAATAACGTCCGGAACATTACGGAATCGTCAACGACCATTACTCTGGTTTTTTTCATAACATCATGCCCCCTTGCATGTAAAAAATCCTGTTGCATTTATCTAATTCAAAAACAGCCCGCTGTCAGACCTTTTGGTAAATGGCGGGCAATACATATTTGTAAGGGCAGGTGGCCTTATTTAGCCCTTCGGAATGCCCGATAAAGAGATACCCGTTTGGTACAGTGACATTGTAAAAACGGCGTACCAAAGCCTCTTTGGTGGGTTGGTCAAAATAGATCATGACATTTCTGCAGAAGATTAAATCAAAGGGCCTGCGGAACTGGATCGGATCCATCAAATTAAAGGTCCGAAAGATTACATTGTTTCGAATCTGAGGAGAGATTGTGAAGGAACCGTCCGGCTTTTTTGTGAAGTATTTCCGCTGCCATGTGGCTGGAAGCTTTGACAGGGCTTCCGCTTCATAGGAGGGATTCATGGCAGAACTCAGGATATTTTGAGAGATATCTGTGGCCAGAATTCTTGTATCCCAGGAGCCGCCCTTATTTGCGAAATATTCCTTCAGATACATGGAGATTGTGTAGGGTTCTTCTCCGGACGAGCACCCCGCACTCCAGATGGAAATAGAATGATCCGTCTGATGTCTGCGCTCTATAGCCGGGAGGACCGTCTCCTGTAAAAACTCAAAATGTTCCTCCTCCCGCAGAAAATAGGTGTAATTGGTAGTCAGTTTATTGAGCAGCACCGTCGTGCGGTCATGGTTTTTACCGGATACAATCTCGTCTACATAGGCCGTAAAACTGGAATAGCCCTCCGCACGCAGCGTATTGGACAGGCGACTGACGATCAGCTGCTTTTTCTTGCTTAAGTCAATCCCGTAATTTTTTTGTATATAGGTATACAGACGATGAAAATCGGCATCACTTAAACTTAAAGTTATCATAAATCAAGCACCCCTTTTTTTATCCTTCGAAAAAGGAGGAAAAGCGGATCAATACCGCTTTTCCAGTAAAACGTTGCAATCAAAGGACATCATTACTTTTCCGTCCCCCAGATCTATCATTCCGTTTAACAGCTTCTGCTGCCGCTTAACCGGGATGGGACGGACTTCCTGGAAGTCAATGTCCAGAACCTGGCATACGGAATCGATGACGATGCACAGAGGGACGGAATCGATATCCAGACGGATGACACAGGTTTTGCCGGTGTATTCTGCGGGGGGTTTATCCATACACAGGCGCATATCCAGAACCGGAAGGATCTGGCCCCGCAGATTGATCATTCCCTTCACAAAGGAAGGAACCATGGGAAGAGGAGTGATCGGGTAATCATTTACGATCTCTACAATATAATCCGTACTGAGAAACAGGATAAGATCATCTACCTGAAAAGAAAGACACCGTTTGACGGTACTTGCTTCTTCCTGGGCGGACATTTCTTCCGCATCTAAATTCACATTGGTCGTTTGTTCTGACATGTTTCTTCCTCCTGCTATTTTTCGGTGACGGCGGCGCCGTAAAGGCCCAGCACATCAAGAATAATGCTGATACTGCCGTCTCCCAGAATCGTACAGCCGTTGATACCAAAGTTCTTAAGTTCAAAGGAGTTTAAGTAGGTGGGGAACGGCTTCACCACTACCTGCTGTTCTCCGATCAACTGATCTACGAAAATACAGTAGGAACGGTCATTCGCCTCCACCCAAAGCAGGATTCCTTCTTCCAAGCTGGTGATATCTGTATCCAGATTGAAGAAGCGGTGCAGGCGGACAACGGGGTAAAAGCTGTCCATGCGGGCAACCATCTCGTTGCCGTAATCATCATAGATAATTTCATCCGTAGTAATCTTAAAGGACTGCATGATGTTGGCGATGGGGATGGTGAAAATGGATTTACCCACGGTCACCTTCATACCGTCCATGATTGCAAGAGTAAGAGGGATGCGCATGGTGACGGTGGTGCCGGAACCAAGTTCGCTGTCCAGGGCAAAGGTGCCGCCGACAGATTCGATGTTTTTCTTTACCACGTCCATGCCGACGCCTCGACCGGAATATTCCGTGACTGTCTGATTGGTGGAAAAACCGGGAAGCATGATCAGGTTCAGGGCTTCCTTCTTGGAATACTCCTCCGCAGGCTTGGTGAGCAGGCCCTTCTCGGCAGCCTTGGCCAGCAATTTTGCAGGGTCCATACCGTAGCCGTCGTCGGTCACGGTGATGACAACCTCGCTGCTGGTATGGGTGGCGGCAAGGATCAGGGTGCCCTGAGGGTCTTTGCCGGCACGGATTCTTTCATCTTCCGTTTCCTCAATGCCGTGATCCATGCTGTTGCGGACAATGTGCATGATGGGATCCTGGATGCTGTCCACAATATTCTTATCCATCTCGGTGTTCTCGCCTTCGATAATGAGACGGACATCTTTATTTAATTTCTGCTTCATATCCCGGACGATCCGGTTCATCTTCTGGAATACGCCGGAGATGGGAACCATCCTGAGGGACATGGCAATATCCTGCAGATCGTCAGTCAGTTTCCGGAGCTGTCTGGCAGACTTCATGAAGTTATCGAAGCTGTCCCGGGAAAGCTGGTTTAACTCCGGCGCGGAGGTGACCATGGATTCCGTGATCACAAGTTCGCCCACGATATCAAGCAGACTGTCTAATTTCATGACATTGACACTGATCAGATTCTGCTTTACCGGTGCATGGGCCTTAGCCGGAGCCGCAGGTGCTTTAGCCGGAGCCGCGGCCGCCTGGCCGGCAGAGGCCGGAGTCTCTTTCTTGGCAGGGGGAGCCTCCTGCGCTTTTGTATCGGAAACAACCGGAGCGGCAGCTTCTGCCTTCTTTCCGGGATTTTCCAACATTTCATAAGAACGGATATGTGCCTGGGATTTTAATATGGACTCTGCCTGTTCCACATCATCCTGAGAATCAAAGGCAATATAAAATCCGTTCTCGACGATCTCCGCACTGGTATCCGGATTGGTCTCTACATCCGGCGGATAGCAGCGGAATGCGAAAGCGTCCTGAAGCGCATTGATGATCATAAATGCGTACAGATTTTCCATGCCGCTTCCTTCTTCCAGATAAATATGAAGGAAGGCGGCGGCATCCGGGTCGTCCGGCATACCGGGCACAGCGGTTTTCTCTCCGGAAGCAGGTGCCTCAGGGGCCGCTTCTTCGGCGCTTTCGTCTGCCACATTACTGATCTTTTTCAGGAATGCGTTGATTTCATTGGCGAAGGAGTCGATTTCTGCTTCTGCAGACAGGGGAGAACCCTCCTCAACCTTTTGTACCTCACTCCTTAAATAATCGCCAGAACGGAACATCAGGTCGAAAAGCTCCTTTTTATGTTCCGGATCCAGTGATTCGATGCCCTTATCACGGATATAGAAGAATAGATCTTCGATGTGATGGGCGATCGTGGAAAGGGAATTGAACTCCATCATAGCAGAGGAGCCCTTGATCGTATGCATACTGCGGAAAATTTCATTTACGTCGTCTGATGAGAAATCTCCGATTTTTTCATCATTCACCAACAATTCATCCAGAGCATCCAGCAAAGAGTTGGTCTCGTAAAGGTATGTTTCGAGCATGGCTTCCATACCATTATCCATTACATAACACCGCCTTCATTCGTTTTTTGTGTGTTCTCAGAAAAATAGTCTTTCTAAAAAGATATCGACAAAAACTGAGAATATATAAGGAAAACACAGAGTCTTTCCTTTTTTGCCCCTGTTACCATTGTATACGATACGGGAGAATTTTTCAATGAGAAAATGAAGCCGGATTCCGGAGCCTGCCTTGAATTTGAATTTGACTTGTAGTATGATATGGAAGAGATGGAATATCTTTGGAGAAAGGAAGAGTTTACCATGACAAAAATAGATATTTTTTCCGGGTTTTTGGGTGCGGGAAAGACGACGCTGATCAGAAAACTGATTGAGGAAGCTTTTCAGGGAGAAAAGCTGGTGCTGATTGAAAACGAATTTGGCGAGATCGCCATTGACGGCGGGTTTCTCAAGGATGCGGGGATTGAGATCACGGAGATGAATTCCGGCTGCATCTGCTGCAGCCTGGTGGGGGACTTCGGGGAGGCGCTTAAGAAGGTGCTCGGCCAGTTCCATCCGGACCGGATCCTGATTGAGCCCTCCGGTGTCGGGAAATTAAGCGACGTGATCCGGGCGGTCAAGAATCTGCACATGGAGGAGGTTTCCTTAAACAGCTTCACCACTGTGGCCGACGCGGGAAAATGTAAAATGTATATGAAGAATTTCGGCGAGTTCTACAATGATCAGGTGGAACATGCCAATTCCATTATCTTAAGCAGGACCGGCGGGATGCCGGAAAAAAAGCTGGAGGAGTGCGTGGCGCTTCTTAAGGGGCACAACCGGACGGCCACCATTATTACCACACCATGGGAGAAGCTTTCGGGCGGGCAGATTCTGGAGGCTATGGAGCAGAGAAATACCCTGGAGGAGGAGCTTAAGGAGCTGGAGACGGAGACGCATGAGAACTACCATCACCATGATGGGGAATGCGGCTGCCACCATGGGGAGGAGCACGCGCACCACCATCACCACGGCGAAGAGAATGAACATGACCATGATGGGGAATGCGGCTGCCACCATCACGAGGAGGGGCACGAACACTGTCATCATGACGGAGAGCACGGGCATCACCACCATCATGCCGACGAGGTCTTTACCAGCTGGGGCATTGAGACCACCCGCAAATTTACGGAGGAGGAGCTGGCAGAGGCCCTTACAGCCCTTTCGGACAGCAAGACCTACGGTATGGTCCTTCGGGCCAAGGGCATAGTGGAGGGGACCGACGGGAGTTTTCTGCATTTTGACTTTGTTCCGGAAGAAAAGAGTATCCGTACCGGTTCGTCCATTGTCATGGGCCGTCTGTGCGTGATCGGCTCCCATATCAAAGAAGAAGCTCTTAAAAAGCTGTTTGCTTAAGGGCGCTTGAGGAGGAGTGAGATGGAAGACTTTCCGGTTTATCTGTTTACAGGATTTTTAGAGTCGGGAAAAACCAGGTTCATCAAGGAGACGCTGGAGGATCCCAGGTTTAATGGAGGGGAGCGGACGCTTCTCCTTCTGTGCGAGGAGGGGGAGATCGAGTACGATACGGACCTTCCGTGTATGGAGAATGTGTTTATTGAGGTCATAGAAAACGAGTCGGATTTGACGCCCAGGGTGCTTGATTATCTGGAAAAAAAGCACCGGGCGGAGCGGGCTATGGTGGAATATAACGGCATGTGGCAGATTTCTTCATTTTGTGACAGTATGCCGGAGGCCTGGGCCATTTATCAGGAATTCCTGTTTATTGACGCGGGGACGTTTTTAAACTACAACGCCAACATGCGGGGACTTGTGGTGGATAAGCTTACCACCTGTGAACTGGCGGTTTTCAACCGGTTTTTGCCGGGCATGGATAAGCTGGAATTTCACAAAATTGTCCGGGGAGTGAGCCGCCGCACAGCCATCGTCTATGAATCGCCGGAGGGGACGGTGGAGTACGACGATATTGAGGATCCTCTTCCCTATGATATCGACGCCCCGGTCATTACGGTTGGCGATGAGGATTATGCCATTTGGTACCGGGATGTTTCGGAGGAACCAAAGAAATATAACAAAAAGACGGTGGAGTGTCTGGGAATGGCCGTGGTCAATTCCCGGTTCAAGGCGGGAAGCTTTGCCTTTGGCAGAAAGGTCATGACCTGCTGCGTAGAGGATATCCAGTTCGCAAGCTTTCTGGCTCTGTGCGATCCGGAGCATATGCCGGAAAATAAGAAATGGTACCGGCTGCGTTTTGAGATGGAGTTTAAGTTCCACAAACTTTACGGGCGGCGGGGGCCGGTGCTCACGGTACTCTCCATGGAGGAGGCGAAGCCGCCGGAGGATCCCGTGGCGACGTTCTATTGACGCTCCCCGAGTGCCAGAGCAGGATGCTTTCGGCGTCGGAGGCTGGGAGGAAATGAGATGCTTGCGAAGATTCTGATCGACAATCAGTCGAAAAACGAGCTGGTCTGTGAATGGGGGCTGGCAGTGTATCTGGAATATGAGGGCCACAGGCTTCTTTTGGACACGGGGACAACGGGAGTATTTGTGAAAAACGCGGAGTCCATGGGTGTTTCTCTTGAGGATGTGGAGTATGGCGTGTTATCCCATGCCCATTACGACCACTCCGACGGAATGGAGGCCTTTTTTGAAAAAAACCGGACGGCGAAGTTCTATTTGAGGAAGGAAGCTGGAGAGAATTGTTACGGAAAACGGTGGATCTTTTATAAATATGCCGGGATCGCGAAGGGGCTTCTGGAAAAATACAGGGATCGGATCGTTTATGTGGACGGAACCTTCGAGCTGGTTCCAGGCGTGTGGCTTCTGCCGCATACTACCCCGGGACTTGAGCGTATCGGGAAACGGGCGGGACTTTATGTGAAGAAAGGACGGAAACTGGTTCCGGATTCTTTTGCCCACGAGCAGAGCTTTGTCCTCAGCACGAAGGCGGGCCTCGTGATCTTTAACAGCTGTTCCCACGGCGGCGCAGACAATATCATCCGGGAGGTTTCGGAGGCTTTTCCGGAAAGGGATATCTGCGCCCTGATCGGCGGGTTCCATCTGTACCGTTCCACTGAGGAGGAAGTGCGGGCCCTGGCCGGCCGGATCCGGGAAACCGGAATCAAAAAGGTTATTACCGGGCACTGTACCGGAGAACGGGCTTTCAGGCTTCTTAAGGAAGAATTGGGTGATACGGTGGAGGGCCTGTATACGGGGATGGAATTTGAGATTGGGTGATATTTATATTATGAAGGAACAATATCAGGAAGTTTATGAGGGTCAGACTTGCCCGTTTGACGGCCGGCGGGCGGTTCATACGCTCTGGATTACGAAAAGTACCTGCACCCGATGTGCGGACGAGGTATTGGATTTTTCCTGCAGCCTGGACGGGGAATGCAGGGAGTGCGTATCGGAATATCCGTAGGGAAGACAGGATGAAATCTGGCGGAAAATGGGAGGCAGAAGGCCATGACAATCAAAGATCTGGAGATCGGTCAGTCGGCAGTAGTGAAGACGGTCGGCGGAGTCGGCTCCCTGAGGCAGCATTTTCTGGATATGGGAGTGATCCCGGGAGCAGAGGTGACACTTGTAAAATATGCGCCCATGGGAGACCCCGTGGAACTGAGGCTCCACGGCTACGAGCTGACTTTGCGGGTTGCGGACGCAGAGCAGATCGAGGTGGAACACTCAGGAGAAAAGGCGGCCGGGAGCGGGAATGTGCTGTCGGACCGGAGCGGGGTATTTGGGAAAAGGGCGGAAGCTGACCGGAGGATGTCGTCCTTTACCAGGGTCAGCAGCCGGGAGCATCCCGGACTTGGCGAGGGCGGCCGCTACCATGTGAAAGAAGGGGAACATCCGCTTCCGAAGGAAACCTGTCTGACTTTTGCCTTGGCGGGAAATCAGAACTGCGGGAAAACAACTTTGTTTAACCGGTTGACCGGGGCCAATCAGCATGTGGGGAATTTTCCCGGTGTGACGGTTGACCGGAAGAGCGGGGCCATCAGGGGTCATGAAAATACAATGGTAACGGATCTGCCGGGCATCTATTCCCTGTCGCCCTACAGCAGTGAAGAGATCGTGTCCAGAAAGTTTATCCTGGAGGAAAAACCTGCAGGGATCATCAATATTGTGGATGCGACTAATATTGAACGAAATCTGTACCTGACCATGCAGCTCATGGAGCTTCAGGTGCCCATGGTTCTGGCCCTCAATATGATGGATGAGGTAAAAGGCAACGGCGGCGCCGTCTATATCAATGAGATGGAGGCCATGCTTGGGATTCCGGTGGTGCCCATTTCCGCGGTGAAAAACGAGGGGACGGAGGAGCTTGTGAACCATGCCCTTCATATTGCCAGGTATCAGGAGCGGCCGGGAAGGGTGGACTTTTGCGGCCCGGAGGAAATGGGCGGCGCCGTGCACCGGTGCCTGCACAGCATCAGCCATTTGATTGAGGATCACGCCAGGGCGGCGGGGATCCCGGTCCGGTTCGGAGCCACAAAGCTGGTGGAGGGGGACGGGCGGGTGCTTGAGGCTCTGAAGCTTTCTCAGAATGAAAAGGAGACCATTGAGCATATTATCTGCCAGATGGAGGAGGAGCGGGGCCTTGACCGGGCGGCGGCCATCGCCGACATGCGGTTTTCCTTTATCGAACGGCTGGTGAAAAGGACGGTGGTGAAGCCGAGGGAGAGCAAGGAGCGGGAAAGGAGCCGCCGGATCGACCAGCTCCTGACGGGAAAATATACGGCGATCCCGGCCTTTGTAGTTATCATGGGGGTGGTGTTTTTCCTGACCTTCAATGTGATAGGCGCCTGGCTTCAGGATCTTCTGGCTTCCGGTATTGACCGGCTGGCCGTCTCCATCGACCAGGCCCTTGCCGCCTGGAATGTAAACCGGGTGCTCCATTCTCTGATTATCGACGGGATTTTTAA
Organism: uncultured Lachnospiraceae bacterium; assembly: GCA_910588815.1. Taxonomy (GTDB): domain Bacteria; phylum Bacillota; class Clostridia; order Lachnospirales; family Lachnospiraceae; genus Lientehia. Next base: position 12,763 of record CAJUQY010000023.1, read on the forward strand.
CGGCGTGGGGAGCGTGCTGAGTTTTCTGCCTATTATCGTGACCCTGTTTTTCTTTCTGTCCCTTTTGGAGGATACCGGGTATATGGCCAGGGTGGCCTTTGTCATGGATAAGCTGCTCAGGAAGATCGGCCTGTCCGGGCGGAGTATCGTGCCCATGCTGATCGGCTTTGGCTGCACGGTGCCGGGAGTCATGGCAAGCAGGACCCTGCCTTCGGAGCGGGACAGGAAGATGACAATTCTTTTGACACCCTTTATGAGCTGCACGGCGAAGCTCCCGATTTACGGATTTTTCACGGCGGCATTTTTTCCGAAATACAGCGGTCTCATTATGGTGGGGCTCTATTTCTTCGGAATCCTCATGGGGATTTTTCTGGCGCTCCTGCTCAAGAACAGCATGTTCCGGGGGGAGGCGGTGCCCTTTGTCATGGAACTCCCCAATTACCGGATGCCGGGTTTCAAAAATGTGGCCAGGCTTCTCTGGGAAAAGGCCAAGGATTTCCTCCAGCGGGCATTTACCGTGATCTTTGTGGCCACCATTGTGATCTGGTTTTTGCAGACCTTTGACATCCGTCTGAACGTGGTGACCGATTCAAAGGACAGCATTCTGGCGGCGGCGGCCGGAAGGCTCGCGCCCCTCTTTGCGCCGCTCGGCTTCGGCGACTGGCGGATTTGTACGGCACTGATCGCAGGGTTCATGGCAAAGGAGAGCGTGGTATCCACATTGTCCGTGCTGTTTGGGACAACTGTGGCCCTCTTTGGAGCTGTCACTCCGGCGGCGGCGGGAGCCCTTCTGGTATTCTGCCTTCTGTATACACCCTGTGTGGCGGCCGTTGCTTCTATCAAGCGGGAGCTGGGAGGAAAATGGGCGGCCGGCGTGGTCGCCGGACAGTGCTTGATTGCCTGGGGATGTGCGTTCCTCACGCATCTTATCATGGGAATTTTGGTATAAGCGGGGAAGGCTTGGAACGAGATAGGAAATATGAGAAAGGAGATGCTTATGAATTTTAAATTTATCCACAACAATCTGAATGTATTTGATCTGTCAAAATCCCTGGATTTTTATGAGAAAGCCCTGGGGCTTAAGGAGGTGCGCAGGAAGGAAAAAGAGGACGGAAGCTTTATCCTGGTGTATCTGGGGGACGGGCAGACGCAGCATCAGCTGGAACTGACCTGGCTTCGGGATATGGACAGGCCTTATAACCTGGGAGACAACGAGATCCATCTGGCTTTTTCTGTGGACGATTTCGATGCAGCCCATGAAAAGCATAAGGAAATGGGCTGCATATGTTTCGAAAATCCGGCCATGGGAATCTATTTTATCTCGGATCCGGACGGCTACTGGCTGGAGATCATACCGGAAAGAAAGTAAAGGGATAAGGCATGGAGATGAGAACGACAAAAAGGCAGGAAGGGACGGCAAAAGAGAAAGGAAAGCAGGGCGGTGTGGCCGGGCTTCTGGAGATTTTAGATGGGGCCGGGCTTTTGGCGGATGCTTCGGAGGGGATTGCGGGGATTGTCCCGGAAAGCTTTACCACAAATTCCAAAGATGCAAAGGCGGGAACATTTTTTATCTGCAAAGGCTATACCTTTAAAAAAGCCTACCTGGAGATGGCCGTGAGGCAGGGGGCCGTCCTCTATATGGCGGAGACGGATTACGGCGTTTCGCTGCCCAGGATCCTGGTGTCGGATATCCGGAAAGCCGCCTCTCTGGCAGCCCGGTGGTTTTACGGGAATCCGGGGGAGGAACTTTTTGTCACGGGCATCACCGGGACAAAAGGGAAGACCACTGCGGCCTATATTTTGAAGTCGATCCTGGATACAAAACGGCCGGGAAAAACGGCGCTCTTTTCCACCATGGAAGTGTTTACGGGCAAGGAGTCCCGGGTAAGCCACCTGACGACCCCGGAGCCGGCCGAGCTTCAGTCTTATTTCCGGGAGGCGGTGGAAAACGGCTGTGACCATGTGGTCATGGAGGTCTCATCTCAGGCCATGAAGCTTTCCCGTGTCTATGGGGAGCGGTTCCCCGTGGGGATTTTTCTCAATGTGGACGAGGATCACATCGGCGGGAAAGAGCATGCCACTCTGGAGGAATATGTGAACTGTAAGATCGCTTTTCTGGCCCAGTGCGATACGGTGATTGTCAACCGGGAGACCCGTTTCTTTGATCAGGTTATGGCCGGGTGCGCGGGGAAGCGGGTGCTCCTCTACGGACACGACGCTTCCTGCGACGGGATGCTCCGGAATATTGTATCGGATGCCTCAGGGAGCCGGTTTGAGCTGAGGTATGAGGGACAGTGGTATGCGTTCCGGACCAGCCTGGTAGGAAGGTTTAATGTGGAGAACCTGACGGCGGCGATTCTGGCGGCCTTTGTCATGGGCATGGACGCCGGAACCATCCAGGAGGGGATCCGTTCCGTCCACATTCCGGGACGGATGATGTTGATGGAATACGACGGGATCCATATCGTGGTGGACTATGCCCACAATTACCTGAGTTTTCTGAACGTCTACCAGGCGGTAAAAGAGACCTTTTCGCCGAAGCATATCCATTCCGTGTTCGGGAGCCAGGGAGAACGGTCCCCGGTGCGTAGAAGAGACGTGGGCGTGCTGGCGGAAAAATATGCGGATTATGTTTATCTGACCGCAGACGATCCCGGTTATGAGAGCGTGACGGATATCTGCGAAGAAATTAAGCGTCATATTACGAAGCCCTGCCGGATCATTCCCGACCGGGAGGAGGCCGTATGGACGGCGCTTTCGGCGGCGGAACCGGGAGACGTGGTGATTCTGGCGGGGAAAGGCGCAGAGGTGACCCAGCGGGTGAGAGACGGATTTGTCCCCTATATTTCGGACGTCAAGGCGGCCCAGCAATGGATCGTTGGACAAAAGGAGGGCCGGTGAGCGCAGACTCACCGGCTTTTCCAAAATGAAGAGAAAAAGAATCAGTTAAAACCGTAAATTTTCTGAGTAATGTTGTAGGCAATCACAGAGATCATCCGGCCGGCAGGACCCGGCAGGTTCATAAAGATACCGAGGATCGTGCGGAAACGGAATTTCCGGTAGAGGGAAGGATTTGCCTCCTTTAAATACTGCCACAGTTCTTTCTTCCAGCGGAGGTGTTGGGGGGTGCCGGATTTGATCGCCATAATGGAAGAGACACTCATAATAATGTTCAGATAAGAGCACATGTTTTTGCACTGAGTGTCGCTTTTAAAGTGAATGCCGGATTTTAACAGGACATCGATCATCCGGTAATTGACCCGGTACTGCTGATCCAGCCTGGAAATCATGACGGATTCGTTGACCGACTGATCTTCTCTGCCGATGAAATAACGGTAAAAGTCCACGTCGATGTAATAGATGGTGTGGACATAAGGCATGGGCTGAAATACGAAGAGATTGTCCACGTAAAAGGTGTGCTCCGGCAGCTTCATGCCGCAGAGACGGAGCACATTGGTCCGGTAAATGACGGAATGCATCAGGATATAGGTGGTGGGCGGCAGGGGCTTCACGTCGTCCCAGGTAAAGTAGGTGTCTGCGGGGAAATAATTCCGGTAATGCATAATCTTTTTGTGGGGAGCTCCCTGCTTTTCGTAAACATAGTTGGAGAGCAGCAGGTCCGGCAGACGGTCTTCCTCCGCGGCGGTGCGTAGAAAATGTAAAATACTCCGGTAAGCGTCTGCATCTACCCAGTCATCGCTGTCGACCACCTTGAAAAACAGTCCGGAGGCATGGGCGAGTCCCGTATTGACGGCGCCGCCGTGGCCGGCATTCTCCTGGTGGATAGCCCGGATGATGTCCGGATGCTCCGTCTCCAGACGGTCGGCGATCGCTGCCGTGTCATCCGTTGACCCGTCGTCAACGATCAAAATTTCAATCTCTTTTCCGCCGGGAAGAAGAGATTCGATACAGTGTTCCATATAGTCCTGCGAATTGTAGCAGGGAACAACGATTGATAATAATTTCATGAAGTATACTCCTTGGGCGAGTTTTCTCTGGCAATCTGGGTTTTAGTATACCCTTTTTTTTTAAAAGTTGCAACGGGTGCCGGCAGTTTTATCCAGAATGTTGGAGAGTGGGGACGGGCTGTTTTTTGCCGGAATCATAATTTCTGTGGAAATTGTGCATAATGGAGCAGAGGGAAATTTCTTAAAACTCAGGAAAATTTAAGAATTGACAAATGAAGCGCCCTATTATAAAATACGATAATAACAAAAGCGACGACGAAGAGAAGTAGTACCGATTATCGCTCCCAGTGAGCGGGAGACAGTGGGAACCCCGCAGAGTGAATCCGTATGAATAACACTTCCGAGCTGCAATCTGAACCCCGGAGGATCCGGGCAGTAGGTGCGCCGTAGGCCGGGCGTCAACCGGCAGCCATGAGGGGACTGCCTTCCAGGCAGTAAATCAGGTGGTACCGCGGACAGAAAGAGCTGTTCGTCCTGAAAAATTTTAAGGACGGACAGCTCTGTTTTTATGCGCAGGCCCCCGCAAGGGAGTTTGATGCCGGCGTCCTGAAGGACTGGCTTTGCGCCGCGGCATATGCCCCGCGCGGCGGTCAGAGGAGAAAAGCCGCTTCTGCCCGTTTATGTTATGAAAAAGGAGAGAATAAAGATGTCAGATATTTATCGCAGCAGAACCATGGATCAGATGGGAGAAGGGGATGTGGGGCAGGAGCTTCGGATTGCCGGATGGGTGGAAAATATCAGGGACCACGGCGGCGTATCTTTTCTCGACCTGCGCGACATGTACGGAGTCATGCAGGTGGTGTTCCGGGATACGGGGCTTTTAAAAGGGATCCGCAAGGAAGAGTGTATTTCTGTGGAAGGCCTGGTGGAACACAGAGATGAGGAGACCTATAATCCGAAGATTCCTACGGGAACCATTGAACTGGAGGCCCATAAGATTGATATCCTGGGAAAGGTTTATCGGGACCTGCCCTTCGAGGTGGCAGCTTCCAAAGAAATCCGGGAGGATGTCCGATTAAAATACCGCTATCTGGATCTCAGGAACCATAAAGTGAAGGAGAATATTATTTTCCGCTCCGAAGTGATCAACTATCTGAGGGAGAAAATGAGGCAGATGGGATTTCTGGAGATTCAAACACCGATTCTCTGCGCCTCCTCTCCGGAGGGCGCTAGGGATTATATCGTCCCCTCCAGAAAATACAAGGGGAAATTTTACGCTCTGCCTCAAGCGCCCCAGCAGTATAAGCAGCTCTTGATGGCTTCCGGATTTGACAAATATTTTCAGATCGCCCCCTGCTTCCGGGACGAGGACGCCCGTGCGGACCGTTCGCCAGGGGAGTTCTACCAGCTTGATTTTGAGATGAGCTTTGCCACGGAGGAGGATGTGTTCCGGGTCGGGGAGGAAGTGCTCACCGACACCTTTAAAAAATTTGCTCCGGAGGGCTTCTTTGTTACGGAGGCTCCCTATCCGGTCTTCAGCTACAAGGAGGCCATGGAGCAGTTCGGGACGGATAAGCCGGATCTCAGAAACCCCTTACGGATCCTCGACGTGACAGAATTTTTCCAAAGATGCGATTTTAAGCCCTTCCATAAGAAAACGGTGCGGGCTGTCAAAGTCCATGCGGCTCTGTCCAAGGGCTTCCATGAGAAGCTGCTTAAATTTGCCCAGTCCATCGGCATGGGGGGACTCGGTTTCCTGGAGGTGAAGGAGGATCTCTCCTATAAAGGACCCATCGACAAGTTTATTCCGGAGGAGATGAAAGGAGAGCTGGCAAAGCTGGCAGGGCTTGCAGACGGCGACGTGATCTTCTTCATCGCCGACAGTGAGGAACGGGCCTCCAAATATGCGGGGCAGATCCGGAATGAACTGGGAGTACGCCTGGATCTGATTGAGAAAAATGCTTACCGGTTCTGCTATATCAATGACTTTCCCATGTATGAGCTGGACGAGGAGACAAAGAAAATCGGCTTCACCCACAATCCCTTCTCCATGCCCCAGGGCGGCCTGGAAGCTTTAAACACCAAGGATCCTTTGGAAATTCTGGCATATCAGTATGACATCGTCTGCAACGGTGTGGAGCTTTCCTCCGGTGCGGTGAGAAATCACGATATGGATATTATGGAAAAGGCCTTTGAGATTGCCGGGTATGACAAGACGGCTCTGGAAAGCAAGTTCGGGGCTCTTTACCACGCCTTCCAGTTCGGGGCTCCGCCCCATGCGGGTATGGCTCCCGGAGTGGACCGGATGATTATGCTGCTTCGGAACGAGGAGAATATCCGCGAAGTCATCGCCTTCCCCATGAGCGGGACGGCTCAGGATTTCATGTGCGGCGCCCCGAACGAGGTGACGGAGCAGCAGCTTCGGGAAGTCCACATTAAGGTGCGGGATTAAGACGGCGGCGAAGATATAAAAATGTATAAAAAGAGGGGCTGCCTTGCCAGAGGGAACGCGGAAAATCTGTCTTTAGGAAAATACAGGACGGCTCCGACAAGCGCTGTGTTTGCCGGGGCCGTTCTGTGTGCACATGGTTTCTGCCCGGTTGTTAAGAAAGGGCGGTTACGGCGGCGAAACCAAGATCCAAATCAGCAAGGATATCGTCAATGTGCTCCGTGCCGATGGAAAGGCGGATCGTTCCCGGATGGATTCCCTGCTCCGCGAGCTCTTGGGCGGTGAGCTGGGAATGAGTGGTGGTAGCCGGGTGGATTACCAGGCTCTTTACGTCGGCCACATTGGCAAGGAGAGAGAAAATTTTTAAGTGGTCGATGAAAGCATAGGCGGCCTCCTGCCCGCCCCTGATGTCAAAAGTAAAGATGGAAGCGCCTCCCTTCGGAAAGTATTTCTCATAGAGAGCGTGGTTGGGATGATCCGGCAGGGAAGGATGGTTGACTTTTTCCACCAGAGGGTGCTTCGCCAGGTATTCCACCACCTTTTTCGCATTTTCTGCGTGGCGTTCCAGTCTCAGGGAGAGAGTTTCCACACCCTGGAGCAGAAGAAACGCATTGAAAGGAGAGATGGCTGCACCGGTGTCGCGAAGGAGGATTGCCCGTATGTAGGTGGCAAAGGCCGCAGGACCTGCCGCATCCACAAAAGAGACTCCGTGGTAGCTTGGATTGGCGTCGGCGATAGCCGGATATCTGCCGCTTGCTTTCCAGTCGAATTTGCCGGAGTCCACGATGATACCGCCTAGAGTTGTGCCGTGTCCGCCGATAAACTTTGTTGCGGAATGGACGACGATATCGGCGCCGTGCTCGATGGGGCGGATCAGGTAAGGCGTGCCGAAAGTATTGTCGATAACCAGGGGCAGGCCGTGCCTGTGGGCGATGTCGGCAATGGCATCGATGTCGGGAATGTCACTGTTGGGGTTTCCAAGGGTCTCCAGGTAGATGGCTCTCGTGTTATCCTGAATGGCGCCTTCCACCTCCGTCAGATTGTGGGCATCTACAAAGGTTGCGGTCACTCCGTAATGGGGGAGGGTGTGTTCCAGAAGGTTGTAGCTGCCGCCGTAAATGGTCTTCTGGGAGACGATGTGGCCTCCGTCGGGAGCCAAGGCAAGGATGGCGTAGGTGATGGCGGCGGCGCCGGAGGCCACGGCCAGGGCAGCCGCGCCTCCCTCTAAGGCAGCCAGGCGTTTTTCCAGTACCTCCTGGGTGGAATTGGTCAGACGGCCGTAAATGTTTCCGGCGTCGGCAAGGCCGAAACGGGCGGCTGCCTGAGCGGAATTTTTAAACACATAAGAAGTGGTCTGGTAAATGGGAACCGCCCTGGCATCGGTGGCCGGATCGGCATTCTCCTGCCCAACATGTAACTGAAGGGTTTCAAATCTGTAATCGCTCATGGTCTTATCCTCTTTTCTTTCCTAAAATTTTATCGCGTTGTTGTGCTTTATCTTACACCTATTTACCCACCATGTCAATGGGGAAATGAAAAAACATGGAAACCAAAGAGGGCTCCGTAAAATCCTCTTGCCAGATTCTATCACCCAGCGTTATAATAGGTGAAACACCATTGCGCCTGGGAGAAAGGATCTTTGCAGGGCGGGTGGAGCAGGGAGGTGTTTTATGATCTCAACAAGGGGGAGATACGCGCTCCGGGTCATGACGGATTTGGCGGAACAGGACACAGAGCGGTTTGTCCCGTTAAAAGAAATTGCGAAGAGGCAGGAAATCTCCGAGAAATATCTGGAGGCCATCGTCCGGACCCTGGTCAGGGAAGGGCTTCTCAAGGGCCTGAGCGGAAAGGGCGGAGGCTATCGCCTGACCCGCGGACCGGAGGAATATACGGTGGGGGAGATTCTGGAATTGACGGAAGGGACCCTGGCCGTGGTGGCCTGTCTGGAGAGGGGGGCGCAGGACTGCGCCAGAAAGCAGATCTGCCGGACCCTGCCCATGTGGGAGCGGTTCAACGGCATGGTGAGAGACTTCTTTTTCGGGATCACTTTGGCAGATCTGCTGTGATGGCCGGGGGCGTAACCGGCGCCGCTTACAGGCATGCCTCGTCAAATTCGTACAGGATGTCATTGGTGTCCGGTACGGTGAGCCTGCGGTTTAAGGCAAACATGAGGATGGAATCTCTCCGGTTCCTGGCGTCCAAAAGAGGCATGCGGGCAATTCTGAGAAGCCGGTCAGTCTCCGGGAGGGTAAGCTCCATGGCCAGTGCGATGGAAAGGACCACGTCCCGCCCCGGATTTTTGATTCCCCGGAAGACCTGATAGATGTACTCTCCCCGGCTGGAGCGTTCAGCCACCTGGGATACGTTCAGATTCCGCTCTGCCAGCAGGCTCCTCAAATACCGGTGGAGAGGGATATCAGACAGAGCTTCCCAGCGCAACGGAAAACTTGTCATATGGAAAAAATATCAACGGAATCCGGAAGGCTTTCAGAAGGAAGACGGCGTGGAGGATCTGCTGGTGGCCTTTGTCAGACGCAGTCTCATAAACACACCGTATCCGCAAGACCGGTATTACCTGATGGCCTGCAGCCTCCTCTGGGTGGTGCATCGGACGGACGATGACGGCTGGAGCTGTTCGGAGCCTCTCTTTTTCTCCGACTGCAGGCCGCATCTTGAACAGGACCGGCTTATTTTCAACGATACCTATTTGGAGTTTTTTGCAGGACAAGGCGGCGCAGCCCTTTCGGACTTCGCCGTCTTGTCCTGTCAAAAAAAATAAAAAAGTGTAAAAGCACTGCGAAAGCTGTCCCGGCATAGACTATAAGAAAGAACTTGCCGGAGCAGTGTTTCATGAAGACTTTCTTAAAACCCCTGACGATTTCCGAGGAAAAAAATTTTTTAGAGCAGTTCAGACAGGGGGAGCAGGAAGCAAAGCATGTCCTGATCGAGAGAAACATGCGTCTGGTGGCCCACATCGTGAAAAAATACAGTCAGACAGATTATGAGACAGAGGATCTGATTTCCATCGGGACCATTGGCCTGATCAAGGCTGTCGATACCTTTAACCCGGACCGGGCGAGCCGGCTGGGAACCTATGCGGCCAAATGCATTGACAACGAGATCCTCATGTTCCTCAGGGCGGAGCGGAAGCGGGGACGGGAGGTTTCCCTTTACGAGCCGATCGGCGTGGACAAAGAAGGAAATGCCATCAGCCTGGTGGACGTGATCGAGGCGGAAAGTAAGGATATGGCCGAGAAGGTGTCCACGGATCAGGACATTCGCAGGATGTACCACGCTTATCAGGAGGCTCTGAGCGGCAGGGAGAAACAGGTGATCGCCATGCGTTATGGGCTGTTTGGGGGAAAGGAGCACACGCAGAGAGAGGTGGCGGTTGTCCTTGGCATCAGCCGTTCTTATGTGTCCAGGATTGAGAAAGGGGCGCTTTTAAAGCTCCGGGGGGCCCTGTGATTTTTCGTTATTAAGGAATTCAAACATTTTTCTTATCTCTTCCCAAAATCCGCCGATAAAATTAACATAGGATAAATAAAAGATACCTGCAACCCACGAGGGCACAGGCGGCAAGATAGAAGATTAAGGGGTGAAGAGAATTTATGCGTATTGCACATAATATTTCAGGTATGAATACATCAAGGAACCAGGGAATCGTGAAGGGTAAGCTGGGAAAATCTCTGGAGAAATTGTCTTCCGGCTATCGCATTGTCCGTGCAGGAGATGACGCGGCCGGTCTGGCTATTTCCGAGGGTATGCGTTCCCAGATCGCCGGTTTGAATCAGGCCATGCGCAATACGGAAGACGGAGTCGGCATGGTGAATACCGGAGAGGGAGCCTTGCAGGAGGTTCACGCCATGCTTCACCGTCTGGAGACTTTGGCTATCGAATCTGCCAACGGTACTTTTAACAGTGTGGCGAGGGTGAACGTAGATCTGGAGAAGAAAGAAATCATGGAGGAAATCGACCGGATCTGCAAGAATACGAATTTCAACGAGAATGAGCTGTTTGGTTCCGGCGAGCCTACGGTTCCGATTACTCCGCCGGAAGAGAGTGATACAGTTACTTTCCAGATCGGTCCGTCGGGAGAAGAGACCATGGATGTGAAACGGTATCTTATGAGTTCCAAGGCCCTTGGCTTGATGGGGAAGGACGGCCAAACCGAAATGGAACTTGGCACGCCGGAGCTGGCCAATGCGGCGATCGATACCATTGCGCAGGCAGTCCAGGCGGTAACAGTGGTTCGTTCCGAGTTTGGCGCAGCCCAGAACCATCTGGACCATACCCACAACAGCCTGAGCGTGACGGCAGAGAATATGCAGGCATCTGAGAGCCGGATCCGGGATACCAACATGCCGGATGAGTTTACTAATTTTACGTCTCAGAATATCCTGATGCAGGCCACGGTGTCCATGCAGAGCCAGGCCAACGCCGTGCCGCAGAGTGTACTTACTCTTCTTCAGAATGCATAAGAAGCGGCGGACAGCCGTAGATGGAAAAAGGATATTGCCATATAAAAATTTTCTGATATTCATAGTTATTTGTATTGAAAAGCAGCCGGGAACATATCCCGGGCTGCTTTTTGTGCACAGGGGACTATCTATTTTTTCGGACTTGTATTATGATAGACTTGCCAAAAGCAGTTATATGAATAACAGAACTGGAGGAAAAAGATGAAAGCAAATGCCATTTTTGGATTGACTATGGAAGCGGTTACAATCCTGGAACACGAGATCCTGCTTTTTATTCAGGAATCCGTGAGGGCGGACTGGCTGGAAGGCTTTATGAAAGCCGTCACCTTCCTGGGGAACGGCGGCTGGTTCTTTATTGTCCTGGGAATCATTCTGGCGGTTTATCCGAAAACGAGGACTTGCGGCTTTCTGGTGTTGGCGGCGCTGGCGGTGGACGCGGTGATCCTGAATCTGGGCCTTAAAAATTTGGTGCAGAGGGTGAGGCCTTATGATCAGTTTTCAGATTTGATTCTGCTCGTTGAGCGTCAGAAAGATTTTTCTTTCCCGTCGGGGCATTCCGGCTGTGCCTTTGCGGCGGCGGGGGTGCTGCTTCTGGCTCCTCCAACGGGGAAGCGGGCTTTTGGCTGGGGGATGCTTGCGCTGGCTGTAACGATTGGATTTTCCAGGCTGTACGTGGGAGTCCACTTTCCCACGGACGTGCTGGCCGGAGCGGCCATCGGCTTCTTAAGCGCCCTGGCTGTGGTATCTTTATACCGCAGGCGGGAAAGGCGGGAGAATAAAAGCCCGGCGCCGGATGTCCGGGAACAGAAGAACCGGGAAAAAAGTGGGCTTTGAAAAGAGACGGGGAGGAACAGATGTCTTACTGTACGGAATGCGGAGCGAAACTTGTGCCGAAGTATCTGGAAAAAGAAGGGATGATCCCCTGGTGCGAACGGTGCCAGGCATATCGGTTTCCCACCTTCAGCGCCGCGATCAGCACCATTGTCTACAGCCCGGACGGGCAGAAGATCCTGCTGATCAAGCAGTACGGGCGGGATCGAAATATTCTGGTGGCCGGATACATCAATAAGGGGGAGGGGGCGGAACACGCTCTGGCCAGGGAGGTCATGGAGGAAATGGGCCTCAGGGTGACGGCCTGCGCCTTCAATATGAGCGAATATTTCGAGAAGAGCAATACTCTGATGCTCAACTTTGCCAGTATCGTAGATTCCTGCGGCCTTGGCGGCATGACCAGGGAGGTGGATGCCGCCGCCTGGTACACGCCAAAAGAGGCCAGGGAGGCCATTGCCGGAAGCAGCCTGGCCGAGAAGTTTCTTCTGGGCTGGCTGTCTAAACGGGAGAGATATGACCATGCTTTTGATACATGGGTATTCTGAACTCGGTTGCGCGGCTCCACAGGAGCCGCGCCTTACTTGTGTTTCTCTTCGCAGTAGGCACAGCGGTACACCCGGTTCTCTTCATCGGCCAGGAAGAATACGTGGGGGAGTTCCTGCTCGATGGAGGTGATGCACCGGGGATTTTTGCATTTGATGATATTGGTCAGCTTCTTCGGAAGCCGGACCACTTTCTTTTCTACAATTTTTTCGTCTTTGATGATGTTGACGGTGATGTTGCAGTCAATGTATCCTAATACGTCCAGATCCACTACATCGAGACCGCCTTCGATTTTTAAAATGTCCTTGCGGCCCATTTTGTTGCTTCTGGCGTTCTTGATGATGGCTACCTGGCAGTCCAGTTTATCCAGTCTTAAATATTTGTAGATATCCATGCTCTTGCCTGCCTGGATATGGTCGAGGACGATTCCGTCCTTCAGTCCGCCGATATTTAACATAACAGTCTATCCTTTCCGAAACATGCATATGATGAAACAGGTTATAAGATGCCGGCGGCGCTGGTTTCATGCCGCCGGGAGAGTCTATACGGTGATTTCAAGCAGGTTTAAGATCAGAGCCATGCGGATGTAAACGCCGTATCTGGCTTGTGGGAAATAGGCGGCCCTTGGGTCGTCGTCCACCTCCACGGAAATCTCATTGACGCGGGGAAGCGGATGGAGGATATTCATGTCGGGCCGGGCCGTTTTTAACTTGGCCTGGTCCAGAATATAGCAGTCTTTCATACGAATGTATTCATCTTCGCTGAAAAAGCGTTCCTTCTGGACTCTGGTCATGTAGAGGATGTCCAGGGAAGGCATGGCCGTCTCCAGGTCGCGGACCTCCTCATAGGGGATTCGGCCCGCATCCAGCACATTTTCCCGGATGTAGCTGGGAATGCGAAGCTCCTCCGGAGAGATTAACACGAACCGGATACCGGGATAACGGACAAGGGCTTCAATGAGAGAATGGACGGTGCGGCCGAATTTCAAGTCGCCGCAGAGTCCCACCGTCATATTGCCCAGATGCCCTTTCAGAGACCGGATGGTAAGGAGGTCGGTCAGAGTCTGGGTAGGATGCTGATGCCCGCCGTCGCCCGCGTTGATGACGGGGATCCGGGATTTCATGGCGGCAACCATGGGAGCTCCTTCCTTGGGATGGCGCATGGCGCAGATGTCGGCATAACAGGAAATCACACGGATGGTATCGGAAACACTTTCACCTTTGGCGGCGGAACTGGAATCGGCAGAAGAAAAACCAAGGACGCTGCCCCCTAAATTTAACATCGCTGCTTCGAAGCTTAAACGGGTGCGGGTACTTGGTTCATAAAATAACGTGGCTAACTTTTTGCCTTTGCAGGCTTCCTTGTATTTGTCCGGGTGGGCTTCCATGTCGCCGGCCAGATCCATGAGACGGTCGAGCTCGTCCACCGAGAAGTCCAGAGGGCTTATAAGATGTCGCATAGTGTGTATCCTCCTTATTTCAGTTGCGGCACATTGTTTTGCAAAGCGAAAATTTTACCGTTATCAGTATAAACGAAATCAGAAAAATGTGCAACAGTTCCATAGACAAATTCCGGGATTTTTTGTAAAGTATAAATGTATGAATGTTAAGGAGCGGCTTCATGGAAAAAAAGCAGAAACCAATCGGAAAAAGGAAGAGAAAGAGCCTGTGGGAGAGGGCGCCGTTTTTTTGTATGGGCCTTGTGGGGCTTTTGGCGGTGCTTTCTGTTACGGGTGCGTTTTTTGCGAAAAAGATGATGGAACACAGGAAACTTCTGGCTCCCTCGGATACCTTTTATGAAGGGATTTATGTGGAGAATGTTCCGCTTTCCGGCCTTACCATGGAGGAAGCGAGAAAAAAGGTGGCGGCTGTGACGGTGACGGCCGAGAGTACCTGGGCGATGAAGGTGACCTGCGGCGGCGAGGACTATGAGATCGAAAACCTGATGGAAAACAACATGGACGAGGTCTTGGCGGAGGCGTTTGCCCTGGGGCGCACCGGAACGGAGAAAGAGAGGCTCGCGGACATTACCGGCCTGCAGCGTTGGCCGAGATATTACAGCGTGAAGGATACTTATGATGAGGGGGCAGCAAAGCAGGCGGTGGATGTCATAGGGGATCAGTTTGACATTGCGGCAAAAGATGCGGCCATGACCGGTTATGATGAGGAGACGAAGTTTCTGTTTTCCGAGGAAAAGGCCGGGAGGAAGGTGAATCGGGAGGATCTTCTGGAAAAGATCGGGAAGGCTGTGGCCTCGGGGGATTACGGCGCAGTCCTTGAGGGAGAGGTTTCCGAGGTTCCTGCGGCTATGAATCTGGAGCAGGCGAAGGAGGCCTATGTCCTTTTGGCAAAGTTTCGCACGGAGGCCGGCGTAGACAATGAGGACAGGGACCATAATGTGAAGCTGGCGGCAGATACGGTCAACAATACACTGATCGCTCCCGGCGAGGAATTTTCCATGAATGCGGTGATCGGTGAGACCACGGAAGAACAGGGGTACAGGGAGGCGGCCACTTATGCAAGAGGCGAGGTGGTGCCGGAGTTTGGCGGAGGTGTCTGTCAGGTATCCTCCACCATCTACAATGCGGTGATTCAGGCAGGGCTTAAGACCACAGAGCGGAAAAATCACAGCATGACGGTTTCCTACGTGCCCCTTGGCGAGGATGCCATGATTTCCTACTGGAATTCCGACCTGAAATTTGAGAACAATTCCTCGGGGAATATTTTAGTGCTTCTGGATGCTTACGGGCCGGAGGTGATCTGCTATATTTACGGGATCCCGGTTCTTGAGGAGGGCGTCACGGTGAAGATGGATTCCAGAGTCGTGGAGACGCTCCCCATTCCAGAACCATCCTATGTGGAGGATGATTCCCTTTCCCCAGGGGAGGAACGCTACAAAAGCTACGGCAAAGAGGGCTACCGGGTGGAGACGGACCTGGTGACCATGAAGGATGGGGAAGAGATCGGGAGAGAATTTTTGCATAACAGCACCTACAATCCCCAGACGCCTGTGATTCGCAGAAACAGTGGATAGTAACGAGGAAGGATGGACAGACATGCCGGCATTTACAAAAAAGGCCATTGAGGATTCGTTTTTAAAGCTCCTCAGGGAAAAACCTCTGGATAAAATTACGGTCAAGGATATCGTGGAGGATTGTGGAATCAACAGAAATACTTTTTATTACCATTTTGAGGATATTCCCGCCCTGGTGGAGATGATCCTAAAAGAGGAAGAAGAACAGGTGCTGGGAGAGCATTTGGGGGAGGATTCCTGGGAGGAAGGCTTTATCGCCGCCGCCAGGTTTGCCTTAGAGAATAAAAAGAGCATCTACCATATCTACAATTCTGTGAACAGGGAGGTGTTCGAGCAGTATCTGAACCGGATCGGGATGGGGGTCATGGAACGGTTTGTGGAAAAGGCGGCGGAGGGTTTTCATATATCCAAAGAGGATCAGAAATTAATGGCGTCTTTTTACCGGGCGGCCCTTACGGGAATGGTTCTGGACTGGCTGGCCCATGGCATGAAATATGAGCCGGAGGACGTGATCCGGCGGATGGGGGTCATGCTGAAGGGGAGCATTGAGACAGCTTTTGCCAATATGGACCGCACCGTATAGGATGTTTGGTTTTGAGTATTATTGATTTGTGTCTGATTTTTGGGCATTTTTCGGTCTGTGTCTGGTTTTCGGGCAAAAAGGGCCTGGTGTATGATTTTTGTACACCGGGCTTTTTTTGTCCGTTTTCATTTCCGGGGAACCGGGCTAGAATAGGGCGTGTGAGGGAGGTGTGATTATGAGAAACTTAAAAACCATAAAGGCAGCAAAGCTTGGATACGTCGTCACTTCACTGGTTTTGTGCGGAACGGGAGTGCTCCTTGTGGCCTGGCCTGAGCTTTCCGCGAAGGTGCTGTGCCGGATGGCGGGAACTCTGCTCCTTGTGTGCGGAATCATCAAGCTGATCGGATATTTTTCCAGGGATCTTTACAGGCTGGCCTTTCAGTTTGACCTGGCCTTCGGACTTCTGTCTGCGGTCATGGGACTGCTGCTTCTGTTTGACACAGGAGGAGTAATCTGGGCGCTGCATCTGATCATCGGGGTGATCGCCCTGGCGGATGGGCTTTTCAAACTGCAGACAGCCATTGACGCAAAGCGCTTTGGACTTGGGCGGTGGTGGATGATTGCCGCCACGGCTCTGATATCTGCCGTATTCGGGCTGCTCCTGGTGGTCGATCCCTTTGCAGGCGCCATCGCCCTTATGACGATGACCGGGCTTACCTTTTTGGCAGAGGGAGTATTGAATTTGTGCGTTGCGCTCTGCGCAGTCAAAATCATTCAGAATAAGAAGGAGGAAAACGGATGAAATTCGGAAAGACAGTGGTGAAATGCCGGATCCCGATCCTGGTGATCGCCATCCTTTTGATGGTCCCTTCCGTGATCGGCATGGCGGCCACAAGGATCAATTACGATATGCTTACGTATCTGCCGGAGGATATGGACACGGTCAGGGGACAGGATATCCTGATGGAAGACTTTGGAAAGGGCGCTTTTTCCTTTATTATCGTGGAGGGGATGGAGGAAGAGGCTGTGGCAGAAATGAAAGCGGCCATAGAGAAGGTGGATCATGTGGATACGGCTCTCTGGTATGACAGTGTCATGGATTTGTCCGTCCCCATGGAGCTGCTCCCCGACAGGCTTTACAAGGAGTTTAATTCAGGGGACGCTACCATGATGGCCATATTTTTTGACAGCTCCACTTCGTCCGACGAGACCATGGAGGCTATCCAGGAGATCAAGCGTGTCACAGAGAGAAAGTGTTTTGTCTCGGGAATGTCGGCCCTGGTTACGGATTTGAAGGAGCTTTGCGAGAAGGAAGAGCCCATCTACGTGGGGATCGCCGTGCTGCTGGCCTGCGCGGCCATGATGCTCTTCATGGACAATTTCCTGATCCCCTTTGTGTTCCTGGTAAGCATCGGTATGTCCATCCTGCTCAATATGGGCACCAACTACTTCCTGGGAGAAATTTCTTACCTCACAAAAGCGCTGGCGGCAGTTCTGCAGCTTGCGGTTACCATGGATTACTCCATTTTTCTGTGGCACAGCTACGAAGAGCAGAGAGAAGTTCTTCCGGATAAAAAGGAAGCCATGGCGGAGGCCATTCACAGGACCCTCACCTCGGTGGTGGGAAGCTCCGTTACCACGGTGGCCGGTTTTATCGCCCTGTGCTTCATGAGCTTTACCCTTGGGAAAGATCTGGGGATCGTCATGGCGAAGGGCGTCGTCTTGGGCGTGATCGGCTGTGTAACCACGCTTCCGTCCCTGATTTTGGTTCTGGACGGGCTGCTCCAAAGAACCAGGCACAGATCCCTGATTCCGTCCACGGAAAAGCTTGCAGGAGTTATTACCAAATATTTTCCCGTATTCCTGGTGCTGTTTGCGGCGATTCTGGTCCCGGCTTATATCGGATATAAGGAAACCGGAAAGGAAGTTTACTATGAACTGTCCGACAGCCTTCCCAAGGATATGGATAATATCATTGCCAACACGAAGCTCCAGGAAACCTTTGACGTAGGTTCCACCCACATGATCCTTACAGATGCGTCTGTTCCCACGGAGGATAAACGGGCGATGATGAAGGAGATGGAGCAGGTGGAGGGTGTGAAATATGTGCTGGGGCTGGAATCGGTGGTGGGGCCGTTAGTTCCGGAGGAAATCATCCCCGATTCCATAAAAAGCATTCTCCAAAGCGAAAACTGGGAACTGATGTTAATCAATTCGGAATATAAAACGGCCAGCGATGAGGTCAATGACCAGATCGACAGCCTCAACGAAATCGTGAAAAAATATGATCGAAACGGAATGCTGATCGGGGAGGCGCCCTGCACCAAGGACATGATCGAGGTGACGGACCGGGATTTCAAGGTGGTAAACGCTGTTTCCATCGTGGCAATCTTCTTTATCATCCTGCTTGTGGAGCGGAGCCTGACTCTTCCGGTTATCCTGGTGGCGGTTATCGAATTTGCAATCTTTATCAACCTGGGGCTGCCTCATTACACGGGGACATCGCTTCCGTTCATTGCTCCCATCTGCATCAGCACCATTCAGCTGGGGGCAACGGTGGATTATGCGATCTTGATGACCACCAGATATAAAAATGAACGGCATGAGGGGAGAAAAAAACGAGAGGCAGTGGCTGTAGCCCTGGCAGCGTCGATTCCCTCCGTGGTGGTCAGCGCCATGGGACTGTTTGCGGCCACCTTCGGTGTGGCAGTCTACTCGGACATTGACATGATCAGCTCGCTGTGTATGCTGATGGCAAGAGGGGCCATCGTCAGTATGTTCTCCGTGATTCTGGCGCTTCCGGCCATGTTCATGCTTTTTGACCGGTTAATCTGCGCCACAAGCGTGGGAATGAAAAAGAAAACAAAAAAGAAAGTGGAGGTTACGGTATGAGACACATAGTGGAATATAAAAATAAGAAGCTAAAAGGCGTGGAACATTTAAATGTCCGGTATCTGAACGGGAAATCGAAACAGCTTTTGGCCTGGGTTCTCGGCGGATCTCTGGTTTTCGGGATGACGGGGGCAGGGGCCTACGCGGCAGGTATGAGGAATGGAGAGGGCTCCGGACCTCAGGTGACCTTGACTGAGACTGCTCAGACGGAAGAAAAGGCAGGAGCCGGCCAGACAGAAGCGGGAGGTTCCGTGGAGGAAACCGTCTATGTCCTTGCTGGAGCCGACGGGACGGCACAGAAAATTATTGTCAGCGATCTTATGAAGCACACCGGCGGGGAGGATACTTACACACAGGAGACTCTTCAGAAGGAGCTTCCTGTGGAGATGGCCGTGAGTTTCAAGCTGGACGGAAAGCCGGTGGCGGCAAAGGATATAGCCGGGAAAAGCGGGAAGGTCACCATGCGGTTTGATTACACCAACAAGCAGTATCGGGATGTGGAGATAGGCGGGGAGACAAAACGGGTCTATGTTCCCTTCGTCATGATGACCGGTATGATGCTTGACAATGAGCGCTTTTCGGACGTGGAGGTTTCCAACGGCCGTGTGATCAACGACGGGGACCGCACCATCGTGGCAGGCTTTGCCATGCCGGGGCTCCAGGAAAGTCTGGAACTGGATAAGGAGAAGCTGGAGCTTCCCGAATATATAGAGGTGACGGCCAATGTCAAGGATTTCCGGCTGGAAACCACCATGACTCTGGCTACCACGGAGGTATTTGCCGACCTGGATATGGATGAGACGGGAACCTTTGATGAGCTGGATGAATCCATGGAAGAGCTGACCGACGCCATGGATCAGCTGATGGACGGCTCTTCCGCCCTTTACGACGGACTGTCCGAGCTTTTGGACAAATCCGGGGATTTGACGGACGGAATCGGGAAGCTGCATTCCGGCGCGGAGGCCCTGGCGGAAGGAGCCGGAAGCCTGGAGAGCGGCGCCGGCGATCTGCAAACCGGTGCGGGCCAGGTGAAATCCGGGGTCGGCTCCTTAAAATCCGGCGCCGGCGATTTAAAGGCGGGAGCCGATGCCCTGCAGACAGGAGCCGGAACGGTGAAAACGGGAGCCGGTGATCTGAAGGCGGGAGCCGAGTCCTTAAAAACAGGGGCCGGGAATCTTCAGGCAGGGATCGGCGATCTTAAGACGGGGGCCGAGACATTACAGGCCGGAATCGGGGCTGTGGATGCCGGAGCCGGCAATTTGCAGGCCGGCGCGGCTGAGCTGGATGCCGGACTGGGCAGTCTCGCAGCCCAAAGTGATAACCTGAGGGCCGGAGCCGATCAGATCTTTACTGCCCTTTTGAATACGGCGAACGCCCAGCTTCAGGCTTCAGGGGCGGGGGTTACACTGACCAGAGAAAATTACGGCCAGGTGCTCGACAGCCTGGGCCTGACGAATTTAAAAGCCCAGCTCGACAGCTGCAATGGATTCTGCCAGGGTCTTTCAGCCTATACGGCCGGTGTGGACAGTGCAAGGGACGGAGCCGCCAGACTTGCGGAAGGAGTAAATGACCTGGCCGCCGGAACCGGCCGGCTGGCTGCCGGGGCCGATCAGCTTGTGGACGGAGCGGGCCAGCTGGCGGCCGGAGCCGGCGAGCTTGCGGACGGAGCCGCCCGGCTGGAAACAGGAGCCGGCAGACTGGAAGGAGGAGCCGGTGAACTGGAAAGCGGAGCCGGTCAGCTCGCAGGAGGAGCCGGTCAGCTTGTGGACGGAGCCGGACGGCTGGAAAGCGGAGCCGGCCAGCTGGAAAGCGGAGCAGGAAGACTTGCGGGAGGAGCCGGTGAACTTGCAGGAGGAGCAGGCAGTCTCTATGAGGGGATCGGAACCCTGCAGACCGGAAGCAGCGCTTTGATCGACGGCGTGGAGCAGCTAAAGGACGGAGCCATGCAGCTTTCCGAGGGTATAGAAAAATTCAATGAAGAGGGAATTCAGGCTCTTGTGGATGCTTTTGACGGGGATCTCAAGGGGCTTAAGGACCGAATGACGGCTGTGACAGATGCGGCAAAAAATTATAAGTCCTTCAAAGACGGAACCGCAAACAGAGGCGAAAGCGTAAGATTCATTTACAAGACGGAAAAGATCGGGGATGAGTAAAGCGTCAGGCTGAAGGAAGCGGATCGTCCAATACAACGAAAAATCGGCTGGGGTACGGCCGATTTTTCGTTGCGTTTTTCATGGATTGATACATATTGTAAAAAAGAGATATAGTCCTGTGTTTTGTGTTGTTAAAGGGGAAAAGGGAATTGTGGCAGATGTTTTTCAGGTCGTTGACAAAGCGGCACAATGGAGATACACTCATAAAAGAGAATATTATATATCACGGAAAACGATAAATAAATCTGTGCCGGAGACGTCATAAAAAGAGATTTATGACATTTCCTATATAAATTTCAATATTTTAAAACAAGGGGGCTGTAAAATTGAAACGACAAATTCGTTCTGTTGCGTTAGTGCTGTGCCTGTGCCTTTCTTTTCAGTCGGCGGCATACGCATCACAGGAAGGCTTTCCGCCTCAGGAAGGAGTTCTTCAGGAGGAAACTTCACCGGAAGAAACTCTCATGGAGGATGTTTCTTCGGAGAATGTCCTTACAGAAACCGTTCCCGTGGAAGGGTTCACATCCGGACCGGATGCCCGGGATAATACGGAGCTTACTCCGGCGGGAGTCTATGCGGCCATGACCGCACTGAAGGGGCAGGATGCCTATAAGGAAGGGACGGCCTGGACAAATGATGAGCCTTACTCGGCTGCAAAGGGATATTATCATTGGAAGGGCGGCGCCCTTGACGGAAAGAATATCAGCGCCGTGGGCTGTGTGGCTTTCGCTTTTATACTCAGCGATGCGGCCTTTGGCAATCTGCCGGCCAGGATGTATGCGGCGGGCGGGTTTTCTTATGAAGATATCAAAGTCGGGGATATCCTGCGGGTAAATAACGATGCTCATACGGTGATCGTATTGGAGGTAAGCGAGGCAGGGGTGGTGGTCGCCGAGGGAAACATCAGCACCGGAGACCATAAGGGAAAAGTTCATTGGGGGCGGACAATATCCAGGGATGGGGTGATGTCCGGCGCCAGCCATTATATCACCCGTTACCCGGAAGGTTATATTTCGCCGGATGATCCGAATGCCGGTGTATCAATTGGAAACGGGACTCTTGCCACAGGGCTTACCTGGAATCTGACGAAGGCGGGGACGCTTACCATCTCCGGCAGCGGCGCCATGCCGGATTTTGGCGGCGTTGCAGACCAGCCCTGGGGCAGCCAGAGCGGCCAGATCCGGAAGGTGGTCGTTGACGAGGGCGTTACAAGTATCGGCGCCTGTGCTTTTTGGGACTGCGGAGTCCTCAGTGCAAAGATTCCTTCCAGTGTGGCGTCAATAGGTAATTCTGCTTTTCGGGGATCTTCGATTATTTCTGTAGTCATTCCCTCCGGCGTGAAGACTATCGGCGACAGCGCTTTTCGTGAATGTAAAAACCTCAGTTCAGTGACCGTTTCTGAAGGCTTGGAAACCATCGGACAAAATGCTTTCCGAAGTTGTGCAGACCTCACTGCCATAGCTTTGCCTGCGACTATTTCCAGTGTGGGACACGGAGCGTTTTATCAGTGCACGGGCATGAGAAGCGCGGTATTTGCGCCAGGCAGCGGGCAGGTAACGTTGGGAAATAATTTGTTTACGCAGTGTTATTCTATGGCGAGAGTGATATTGCCAAAAAAAATAGACTGTATTGGGGAGGGGATGTTCCAAAACTGCCATATGCTTGCAGCCGTGGAGATTCCCCAGGGCGCGGCGAGTATCGGAAGATCGGCATTTGCATCTTCCGGTGTAAGCGCTGTTGTGATTCCGGACAGTGTGACAGACATAGATATCGCTGCATTTTCAGCCTGCCCTCTGACTGATATATACTTTACCGGCACCGAGGCGCAGTGGAGCAGCATAAGAAAAATAGGCGATACAGGCCAGACGGTGTCTAAGGTGACGATACATTATAACTATGTTCCGGATGCCCCCGCGGATCCGGATACTCCCCCGACTACGCCGGGAACCACAGATCCGGGAACCACAGATCCTGGAACAACAAAACCGGGAGTGGATAAACCAGGGACTGCGGAGCCGGCAGTCAGTGTTTCCTATCGCACCCATGTACAGACTTATGGTTGGAGAGAGCCTGTTTCTGACGGGAAAGCAGCAGGCACGACCGGAAAGGCAAAGCGTCTGGAAGGGATCTGTATTTCTGTATCCGGCGCTTCGGATCTTGGCATACAGTATACGACCCATATACAGTCTTATGGTTGGCTTCCGTGGGCGGGAAATGGTGAAGTTTCCGGGACAGAGGGCGAAGGGAAACGTCTGGAAGCAATCAAGATTCAGCTGACAGGTGCGGATAAGGATAAGTACGATATTTATTACCGTGTCCACGCCCAGTCCTATGGATGGCTTGCCTGGGCGAAGAACGGAGAAGCGGCGGGAACCGAGGGCTATGCGAAGCGTCTGGAAGCCATTCAGATCCAGATCGTAGAGAAAGGGAAGGCGGTCGACACAAAGGCGGAAGGGATTTCTTCTGTCAGAACAGAAACATATATCGCGAGATCAGGCGCTTCTCCCGTGGTCGGCGGGGAAGATACGCCAAATGTTGTTTACAAGACCCACGTGCAGACTTACGGCTGGCAGGGACTGAGGTACAATGGAGAAGTGTCCGGAACCAGCGGGCAGGCAAAGCGTCTGGAAGGGATCTGCATCAGCCTGAGCAATCTGCCTTATTCCGGCGGAATTACTTATCAGACCCATATACAAAGCCAGGGCTGGCAGGACTGGAAATTCAACGGGCAGATGTCCGGAACCAGTGGAAAGGCAAAACGTCTGGAAGCGGTCAGGATCAGGCTGACAGGGGAGATGGAACAGCGCTATGATATCTATTACCGTGTCCATGCCCAGAGTTATGGCTGGTTGGCCTGGACTAAGAACGGAGGGGCGGCGGGAACGGCCGGCCTGTCAAAGCGTCTGGAGGGGATCCAGATCGTGCTTGTGCCGAAAGGCGCCGCAGCTTTGGCAAATAATTATGGCGGAATCGTTTCTGCGAATAAACTGGCCTTTATTAAAAATTAGCCGTTAACTATCTATATTAGATGAGATTGGAAATCCCTGGAGAGCCGGTAAGCCGGCCGTCTTCAGGGATTTGCTGAAATACTATAGATACTGGTATTTCTTCCTTTTGGCGAAGAGGAACATGACGGAGATTATGCATGCGCAGGCTTCCGCCACGGTGATTGCCCACCAGATTCCGTCAATACCGAAAAATACGGGCAGAATCAGGACGGAGGAGGTCTGGAAGACCAATGTCCGCAGGAAAGAGACTGCGGCGGACACGGCTCCGTTGTTGAGGGCGGTAAAAAAGGAAGAAACAAAAATATTGAAACCGGCCAGCAGAAACGAGCAGGAAAACAGCCGGAATGCATGGCTGGTCAGTGCCAACAATTCTTCGTCATATCCGACAAAAATCTGTGCAAGAGGTTCTGCCAGTGAAAAGGCCAGGGCGCATAAGACAACTCCTGAGCCATTCATGAGCAGGATGCTCTTTTTCAGCATGCTTTTCAGCTCCTGATGATTCCCGGCTCCATAATGGTAGCTGATCACAGGGGCGCTGCCGATGGAATATCCGATAAAAATGGCAATAAAGACAAACTGTACATACATTAATACACCATAGGCGGAGACGCCGTTTTCCCCCACGTATTTTAAAAGCTGGAAATTATACAGCATGCTTACAACAGAGGAGGAAATATTGCTCATAAGTTCCGAAGAGCCGTTGCCGAAGGCCCGAAGGACAGGGGATATTTCAAGTCTGGTCTTTGTGAGCCTCAGAAGACTGCCGCCCGGACGGAGGAAATAAAAGAGGGGCAGGATTCCGCCTACGCACTGGCTGATTCCGGTGGCAATGGCAGCGCCGGCCACCCCCCAGCGGAATACACCTACAAACAGGGCGTCCAGGACTATGTTGGCCGTTCCGGCCGCCACGGTGGTGTAGAGTCCCAGCTTCGGCTTCTCGGCAGCAATAAAGAAGTTCTGGAATACGTTTTGCAGCATGAAGGCCGCGTTGAAGCCAATCACGAGACGGCCATAGAGCACACAGTCCGCCATCATTTCTTCGGTAGCGCCCAGCAGGGCGGCGATGGGCTTCATAAATGCGAGGCCGAATACGGACAGGACGGCTCCGAGAATCAGCGTCGCATAGATCATCATGGAGAAGTATCGGTTTGCCAGCTCTTTTCGGCCCTCCCCCAGCACTTTGGAAACCAGGGCCGTGCCGCCGGTGCCGATCATAAAGCCTACGCCGCCTAGGATCATAACAAAGGGCATGATCAGGTTGACGGCGGCAAAGGATGTCTTTCCCGCAAAATTGGACACAAAAAAACCGTCGACAACTCCGTAAATGGATGTGAATACCATCATGATTATGGAGGGAAGGGTGAAACGGAATAATTTTTTGTAAGTAAAATGATCGGATAATTGAATGTTCATCACTAAAAACTCCTCTGCAGCTTGTAGAAAGGGATTATAGTATGAAATCGGACAAATGTCAAGAGAGAAAGGAAAAAGAGATTTTCACAGGTATTGGTGAAGCGGCCGAAGTCATTTGTGCGCAGTGCGGGAAAATATAGTAGTTGCGATTGCCAATCCTTTTTTGGTATGATATAATTGTAGTATATGAAATCAACTATTTCATATATGAAATAAAAGAATGGAACAAAAATGACGCAGAGCAGAATTGTATGTGGCGGAAACCGATTACGGTTGCGCCGCAGGGGGCGGCGGTCAAAAGGAAAGGAAGGTATTTTATGGCAAACAGGAAACCACTTTTGGGTATTATGGGTCTGTCCGACGGCGATCCTGTCGTCCACGAGAAGAGTAAGGACGTGGTTCAGCATCAGCTTGACGTGATCAAGGCGGCTTTGGAGAAGGACGGCCGTGTGGATGTGGTCGTGGCGGATAACCTGGTGAATTCTGTGGCGTCGGCCAGGGCAGAGGCAGAGAAGCTGAAAGCGAAGGGTGTGGACGGAACGATTTTTTCCTATGGTGTATTCGCATGGCCGAATTTTTCGGCGATTGCGGCGAAATATGGACAGGGTCCGTTCCTTCTGGCGGCCCAGTTAAATCCGGATTGGCCGGGCATGGTGGCCATGCTGGCGGCCGGCGGCGCGCTGAACCAGCAGGGCATTACTCATTTCCGCGCCTATGGAGATTTCAATGATCCTGAAGTTTTAGGGCGGATTATCACCTTCGGAAAATGCGCCCGCGTGGTGAACGGCTTAAGCGGACAGAAATACGGCCTCATCGGCGGCCGTTCCCTGGGAATGTATAGCGCAACCGTGGATATGCAGGACTGGCAGGAAAAATTCGGCGTGGACGTGGAGCACTGCGATCAGAGTGAGATCGTCCGTCTGGCCGCGGAGGTTCCTGAGGAGCAGGTGGAGAAGGCCTTCAGCTGGCTGACGGAGAAATGTAAAGCGATCGAGTACGATGGACGGAAACTGACGCCGGAGAAGCTGAAAACTCAGATCCGCCATTACGAGGCCATCAAGAAGATCCAGAAAGACAATGAGTTTGATTTCGTCGGTGTGAAATGTCATTACGACATGAGCTGCCATTACTGCACCGAATGTATTGCGGCGGCGTTTATGAACGACCCTTATGACTGGGACGGCGCCAAGGAGCCGGTAGTTTATGCCTGTGAGGCAGACTCCGACGCGGCCTTGACCATGCAGATGTTAAAGCTTTTGACAGGAGATCCAGTGGTCTTCATGGATGTCCGCCACTGGGACGAAGAAAATCAGGTTCTGGAGTTCTGCAACTGCGGTTCCGAGTCCACCTGGTATGCGGCTAAGAGCGACGATCCCGACGAGAACTTAAAGAACGTGACCCTGTATCCCTGCCTGGACATTTACGCGGGCGGCGGCTGCCATGTGAACTGCCAGACGGCTCCGGGGCTTTGCACTATCGCAAGACTCTGCCGTTCCATGGACGAGGACAGAAAGCGCAGATACCGCATGGTGATGTTTACCGCGGAGCTGGTCTCCATGCCCAAGGAGCGGGAGGAACTGACCAACAAGGAATGGCCTCATAACTTTGCGAAGCTGCATTTTGACTATAAGGTATTCCTGGACAACTTTGATGCCAACCATGCCCATGCGGTTTATGGCGACCATATTGAGGAGCTCAAGACCATCTGCAAGATGATGAAGATCGACGTGGAAGTGCTGGGAGAGTAAGGGGTTGAATGAATCCGGAGGGCCCGCCGGGGATATGCCCTGGTTTCTGAGTTTTTTATACAGACAGAAAAAATGATAGTGACAGAAAGAAAAGCGGTTTTGTCAAGCATCTTTGGGAAAAGGTGTGAGAAGGGCTGCTTTTCTTCTGTTATGGGAGGATACTGTTTTCGTAAACGGCCTGAATACAAATACAGAAACTCGGAGAATCCGCCCTTGTATCCTCTGTCATTAGATGATAAAATGAGAGCAAGGAGGATGTGCCAATGAACGAAAAATTATATGAATTGATGGACTGGCCGGAGATAGAGGCCCTTGTTTATTCGGAGTGCCAGGAGCCGGCCGGGATCCTTGGCCCGCACCTGACAGACGACGGAGTTTTGGTTCAGGCGTTTTTGCCTACGGCGAAGGCTGTTTCGGTGGTGACGGGTAAAGATGTAAAACGGTATGAGATGGAGTTGGCAGATGAAGCGGGCTTTTTCGCGGCGCTGATTCCGGGAAAGAAAATTCCTTCTTATGTTTTTGAAGTGACTTGGGACAGCGATGAGGTTCAGACACTTCACGATCCTTATAGTTTTTCTTCCACTTATAAGGAAGAAGATATCAAACGGTTTGATGCCGGGATCCATTATGAGATTTATAAAAAAATGGGCGCACATCCGAAAACCATAAAGGGTGTGCCCGGCGTGGTTTTTTCCGTATGGGCACCCAATGCCATGCGGGTGAGTGTAGTGGGCGACTTTAACCTGTGGGACGGCAGGCGCCATCAGATGCAGCGGATTTCGGAATCCGGTATTTATGAATTGTTTATCCCAAAGCTTCCTGCCGGAACCATCTATAAATATGAAGTGAAGTTCCGGGGCGGCAGTCCCAGCCTGAAAGCGGACCCTTACGCAAACTATGCGGAGCTTCGGCCGGCGACCGCTTCCATTGTCTATAATTTGGAAGATTATGTCTGGAATGACAGGGAATGGATGGAGGCAAGAGGCGCGGAGGCAGGGAAAGCGCCTTCCGGCCCTATGAATATCTATGAGGTGCACCTTGGCTCCTGGAAAATTCCGGAGACGGAAGAGGCGGTTTCAGAGACAGAAACCTCACAGAAAGCAGAGACAGAAGAGAAGGCGCAGGAGAAGGAGGAGCCCGGATTTTTGAATTACCGGGAGATCGCCCCGGACCTGGCGGCATATGTGAAGGAGATGGGTTATACCCATGTGGAGCTGATGCCGGTGATGGAGCATCCCTTTGACGGCTCCTGGGGATATCAGGTGACCGGGTATTATGCGCCCACCAGCCGCTACGGAACCCCGGATGATTTTCGGTTCTTTATGGATACCATGCATCAGGCGGGGATCGGCGTGATCTTGGACTGGGTTCCGGCCCATTTCCCCAGAGATGCCTTCGGACTGGCGGACTTTGACGGGACGGGGCTTTATGAACATAAGGATCCGAGGAAAGGCGCCCATCCCCATTGGGGTACTCTGATTTTCAACTACGGAAGGCCCCAGGTGTCCAATTTCCTCATTGCCAATGCCCTTTTCTGGGCACAGGAATACCATGCAGACGGGATCCGCATGGATGCGGTAGCCTCCATGCTGTATCTGGACTACGGGAAGAATGACGGGGAATGGATTCCCAACCTCTACGGCGGAAATGAAAACCTGGAAGCGCTGGAGCTTCTTAAGCACCTGAATTCGATTTTTAAGAAGAAAAAACTGCCGACTCTGCTGATTGCGGAGGAGTCCACGGCCTGGCCCAGGATCACGGGGGATGTGGAGGATGGCGCCGTCGGTTTTGACTACAAATGGAACATGGGCTGGATGAATGATTTCCTGGGGTACATGCAGTGCGATCCCCTTTACCGGAGCCATCACTATGGGGAAATGACCTTCAGCATGATCTATGCCTACAGCGAAAGGTTCATCCTGGTGCTGTCCCATGACGAGGTGGTCCACGGGAAGGGATCCATGGTGGGAAAGATGCCGGGGGATACCGTTGAACTGAAATTTTCCAATCTCCGGGCCGCTTATGGCTTTATGATGACCCACCCCGGAAAGAAGCTTCTGTTTATGGGACAGGAATTTGGCCAGATGGACGAGTGGAATGAAAAAGAGGGACTTCAGTGGTGTCTGCTGAACTATGATGTCCATAAAGAGCTGCAGAATTATGTGAAGGATTTGAACCATCTGTATCTGGAGAGTCCCGCCCTCTGGGCCCTGGACAACGATCCGGAGGGCTTTGAATGGATTGACTGCACCAATGGGAAGGAGAACATCGCCGTATTCCTGAGAAAGAGCAGAAAGAAGGCGGAGACACTTCTTGTACTCTGCAATTTTGTTCCTGTGACCCATGAGGCCTACCGGGTCGGCGTGCCCTATGCGGGAAAATACAAAGAGATTTTTAACAGCGACGAAGTGCGTTACGGCGGAACCGGCGTGACTAATCCGAGAGTGAAGCAGTCTGTGGCGGTAGAATGCGACGAGCGGGAAGAGTCCGTTTCCGTCAAGGTAGCACCCCTCGGCATTCAGATTTTTCGATATATTCCGGTGATGGAACAGGTAAAGGGGAATGCTGCGGCGAAGAAAAAAGCCAGGGCAAAGACCTCAAAGGGAAAGAGCGCCGGGGTGGAGAAGGTGAAGAAAGCGATGATGGAGGAATCATAAGTGATGGTTTGGCTGGGAGCGGAGGAACAGGCCGTTGACGTGGCAAAGGCGATAAAACAGATCGAACAGGCTTATGAGAGAGGGCAGTTCCAGAGGATGATGGACGAACTTCCCGACAGGGTCCTGTCCTTTGGCCTCCGGGTTTTGGCAGCGTTGATTCTGTTTTTCATCGGGAAAAAGATCATACACATGATCGTGAAGCTGACGGAGCGTTCCATGGAGAAGGCCGGGGCGGAGATCACGGTGCGGAAGTTCGTGAAATACCTGGTGCGGGCCGTCGGTTACATTCTGCTGATCATTTTGATCTTAAGTGTGGCCGGCGTGCAGCCCACCGCCTTTGCTACGGTGGCCAGTTCCGTGACGGTGGCCCTCGGCCTTGCCCTCCAGGGCAGCCTGAGTAATTTTGCCGGCGGCCTTTTGATCATGGTGATCCGGCCTTTCAAGGTGGGAGACTATATCATCGAGGATACCCACAAAAATGAGGGAACTGTCCAGAAGATCGGCCTGGTTTACACAGAGCTTACGACCATGGATAACCGGGTGATCGTTGTGCCTAACGGAAATCTGGCCAACAGCAGCATGACCAATGTGACGGCCCAGGAGAACCGGCAGCTTGACCTGAAGGTAGGGATTTCTTATGGGGCGGACTTAAAAAAAGCAAAAGAGACACTTTTTGGGCTGATGGAAGCCCATGCCATGGTGATCACGGAAAAGGAGCATTTTGTTTATGTTTCTGAGCTGGGGGAAAGTGCGGTGCTCCTTGGTCTTCGCTGCTGGGTAAAGACTTCGGAATACTGGAGGTGCCGCTGGGATCTGACGGAGCAGATCAAGCTGACCTTTGACGAAGAAGGCATCGGTATTCCTTATGGACAGCTGGATGTGCATATTAAGAGCGGGAGCGCCTGAATGTGGTCTGACAGCGACGGCGGTCCTTCCAGGATTTTTTCAGGTCCCTCGTATTCCGTAATGGGCTTATTCTGAAAGGATGAGGACAGAATGACGGAGGAATACGAGGGACCGTATTTTTTCATAATCTGTTCATCTCATTTACATCATTGTATCATCCCGTAAAACCTCAGCTAAGTTGATTTTTCGTATATTACGCCAACCAAGATAATATGCAAATGCCACAATTCCCCAAATAGCCAGCATAAAAATCATAATCGGAATGAGTGGAGCTTCGGCAAGAAATGTCC